>DBTS01000064.1 GCA_002307175.1 Rhodocyclaceae bacterium UBA1310 | reverse complement strand
GCGAAGGCGTGATTGGGCCTCCTCAGTGGACTAATCGGCTGCTCGAAATCCTCATTTATACGAATAAACTCCGGTTTCTGTGCTGCTCTTCGGCCCACTGACGCCTTCTCGCTACAGATCGTGAACAGCTTCTAAGAAAAAAGTCTGGCTTCTCTGGCTATGACCCTGGAGATCGAATCAGGCTCTGGCTGCGTTACGTGGCGCCCGTGCCTGGTAAAGTCGGCAACTTTTCAGTCAAGCTGCGATAAGATGAAGTGGTTCTTTCTGTCCCGCCTGTCCCAAGCATGAGTAGTCTCAATCCGGCCATCGCTGCGGAAATCGTCGCACGCACGATGCGCATCATCGATTACAACATCAACGTTATTGACGCAGAGGGCTGCATCGTCGCCAGTGGCGATGCTGACCGTGTCGGCCAGATTCACGAAGGTGCCCTGCTGGCGATCGCGCAAAATCGTACGGTGACTATCGACGACGCAATGGCTAACCGCCTGCTCGGTGTTCGCCCCGGAGTGAATCTTCCCTTGCGCAGCGAGGGTCGGATGGTTGGCGTGATCGGCTTGACGGGCAAACCCGACGATGTCATCAAGTTTGGCGAACTCGTGCGCATGAGTGCGGAGATGACGCTTGAACAGACACGCCTGACCACCCTGCTCGCCCGCGATTCACGGCTGCGCGAAGAACTCGTTCTGGCCTTGATCCGGGATGAGGCGCCCGCACCCACCGTGACAGACTGGGCGCGCCAGCTCGGAGTGGATCTGCAGCAGCCGCGTGTGGCCTGTCTGATCGAAATCGATTGCGAGCAACTTGATGCTGATATTGCGTTTGGCGAACTTCAGCGTCTTCAGACGATGCTGCAGAATCCCGACCGGGGCAATCTGATTGCCACAGCCTCGCTTCGAGAAATTGTAGTGCTCAAGCCGGCGCAGCTGAGCGCTGAGGGCTGGAATGCGGAGGAGCATCGTCGGCGCGCCCTGGATTTGCTGCAGCGCATGCGCGCCGAAAGTCGCATGCCGATCCGCATTGCGCTGGGAGGATATTTTCCAGGAGCCGGAGGATTGGCGCGGTCATGGCGTGCGGCACAGGCAACCCTGCATGCAGGGCGTGCCCGCAATCCCGCAGGGAATGCCTTCTTTTATCAGGATCTGATTTTGCCGGTTCTGCTTGAGGAACTGCAGGATAGTTGGCGGGCCATCGAACTGGCCCGACCATTGCAGCAACTGGCCGTGCACGATCCGCGTGGCGTGCTTCGCGAAACGCTGCGAACCTGGTTTGCATGCAATATGCAAGCTTCACGGACAGCTCAGGCGCTTGGCATACATCGGAACACGCTGGATTACCGGCTTGAGCGAATTGCTTCACTCTGCAGCCTGAATCTCGAATCGCTGGATGCCTGTCTGCTGCTCTACTGCGGGCTGCAACTTGCCGGCCAGGAGACGGCAGGTGGGCCGGTTGCTGCAAAGCGGCCAGTATCGGACTGTGAAGAAATTTCCGAAAATTGTTCTGGCTGAAACGGAGTTTTTGGGCAATTGCACAATTCCGCCTTCCGGGTGTTGCTTCCTAAACTGTGCGCACAATAAACAAGGAGGAGCATCATGGAAGTCAGCACGCTCGGCGCGCTGGTGGCACTCGTCGTTGCCATCGGCCTTATTCTCAAAAAAGTTCCGCCTGCCTACGGGATGTTGGCAGGTGCGTTGGTGGGCGGCCTTGTCGGCGGGGTTAATCTCGCCGGTACGGTCAGCCTGATGTTCAGTGGCGCCAAAGATATCATCCCTGCCGTCATGCGTATTCTGGCAGCCGGTGTTCTCGCTGGTGTGCTGATCGAATCGGGGGCCGCGGCGACGATTGCGGAGACCATCGTATCCCGGCTGGGGGAAGCACGAGCACTGCTTGCTCTGGCTGTTGCCACGCTGATCCTGACGGCTGTGGGGGTGTTTATCGACGTGTCGGTCATTACGGTGGCGCCGATTGCATTGGCGATTGCCAAACGGGCCAATATCTCCAAGTTCGCCATCCTGCTGGCGATGATCGGTGGCGGCAAGGCCGGCAATCTCATGAGCCCCAATCCCAATGCGATTGCTGCGGCTGATACCTTCCATGTACCACTGACGAGCGTGATGGCTGCCGGCATCATTCCGGCGATCTTCGGCCTGATTGTCACCTACATCATTGCGAAACGCCTGATCCACCGTGGCAGCATGGTTGCCGAGTCAGAACTCATCGTGCACGATCAGGCACGCCTCCCCAGCTTTCTGGCCGCCATTTCAGCGCCGGTGGCGGCCATTGTGCTGCTGGCCTTGCGGCCACTGGCCAATATTCAGATTGATCCGCTGATCGCGTTGCCGGTCGGAGGCCTGGTCGGTGCAGTCGCGATGGGACGCTTCCGTGAATGCAACCAGTTTGCCGTCGCCGGTCTGTCGCGAATGGCTCATGTAGCCATCATGCTGCTCGGTACCGGCACGCTGGCAGGGATCATCGCGGCATCACATCTGAAATTTGTGCTCATCGGCGGGCTGGAATGGTTCGGCATGCCGGCCTATGTGCTGGCCCCGGTTTCGGGTGCGCTGATGTCACTGGCCACCGCTTCAACCACGGCAGCAACAGTTGTGGCCTCCCAGGTGTTCAGCGGCACCCTGCTGCAGCTCGGGGTTCCAGCTCTCGCCGCAGCAGCCATGATCCATTCTGGCGCCACGGTGATTGATCACATGCCGCATGGCCCGTTCTTTCACGCTACGGCAGGCTCGGTCAACATGAGCATCACCGAACGGCTCAAGCTGATCCCCTATGAAAGCGCTGTCGGGATCACCATGACCCTGGTGTCTACGCTGATCTTCGGTGTCTTCAAAATATTCTGATAAGGAAACCGACCATGAAAATCGTGATCGCCCCAGATTCCTACAAGGAAAGTCTTTCAGCCGCCGAGGTGGCGGACATCATCGAGGCTGGCATGCGTGAGGTTTTCCCCGCTGCCGAGTATGTCAAGTTGCCGGTCGCCGATGGTGGCGAAGGTACTGTAGACGCCATGGTTGATGCCTTCCAGGGGCGCCGCCTCAGCGTGACGGTTACCGATCCATTGGGCAGGCAGGTTCAGGCCGGATATGGCCTTTCCGGCGACGGCTCACTGGCCATCATCGAGATGGCAGCTGCTTCGGGACTGGCGCTGGTGCCGCCCTCGTTACGTGATCCACGCATTACCAGCACGGAGGGAACCGGCGAGTTGATCCGCGCAGCGCTTGGCTCCGGTGCGCGCAACTTGATCCTGGGCATTGGGGGAAGTGCCACCAACGACGGCGGCAGTGGCATGCTGCGTGCGCTTGGCGTGCGTTTTCTCGATGCTGCCGGACACGACCTTCCGGCCGGTGGCGCTGCATTGTCGCAACTGGCAAGGATTGACGTGAGCGGCCTTGATCCGCGTTTGGCGCAATGCGTGATCAATGTGGCCTGTGACGTCAATAATCCGCTGACAGGAGAAAATGGCGCCTCGGCCATATTTGGCCCGCAGAAAGGTGCCACAGCGGAGGTGGTCCGGGAACTGGATGCAGCGCTTCATCACTATGCTGAAGTCATCCGCATGCAGTTGGGGCGGGATGTTGAACATATTCCCGGCTCCGGTGCTGCCGGTGGTATGGGCGCGGCCATGGTGGCCTTTACGCCGGCACGCTTGCGGCCTGGCAGCGAGATCGTGATGGAGGCCGTGAAGCTCGATGCGGCGGTTGCCGATGCAGATCTCGTCATCACCGGCGAGGGGCGTATCGACAGCCAGACGATCCGTGGCAAGACCCCACATGGCGTGGCAACCGTGGCAAAACGCCATGGCAAGCCTGTCATCGGAATTGCGGGTTGCCTTACCCCGGATGTTTCTGTTGTACACGAGCATGGCATCGATGCAGTATTCAGCGTGCTCGATTCAGCCTGTACCGTTGAGCAGGCGCTGGCTGCGGCGGCTGACAACCTGCGCCGGGCCGCCCGCAATGTGGCCGCTGTTGTGGCAATCGGCCAGCACATCAGGGCTTGAAGGTTCTGGGGGCAGTCTGAATGCAGGCTGCCCCCAGAACGCTGCCAGTGTCAGAATTCATTCTGAATGTGCTTGTACCCCAGTACCAGCTGGTTGTTGGTGCGCGCCACATCTTCGGAGAATTCGCTGGCGTCTGCGGATACCTGTGGTAGCGAGGCGAGATCGGTTTCAGGGCCGATCCGCTCCGTAGAGCGCACATAAAAACCCGGCGGAAGATGGCAGCCATCCACCACGGCGTTGTAACGCACCACGCAACCGTCATCAATGATGCAGTTGAAAAGCACGCTGTTGAAACCGATGAACACGCCATTGCCTACGGTGCACGGTCCGTGCACGATGGCGCGGTGGGCAATCGAGGTGCGCTGCCCGATGGTGACGCGCGCGCCGGATTTGGAGTGGATCACCACCCCATCCTGGATGTTCGAATGTGCGCCGATCACGATGGGTTCAATACTGCCATCGGCACTCATCTCGTCGGCCCGGATCACAGCGTAAGGGCCAATAAAAACATTCTCCTCGACGATTACCATCCCGCAAAGAATGGCTGTCGGATCAACAAAGGCACTGGGGTGAATCTGTGGCAGATCGCCACGCGGGTTTTTGCGGATCATGATTATTGACTGATGGAAAAACGGGTGCCCCGGTGACACGCAAGCCCCAGGGTACGTCGGGATTGTGCAGATGCCTTGCCCGACAGCGGGGGATTTTACCTCATCAGGCGGATCGTCGCTGCTTCAGGCGCCAACAGACACTTCCTGGATAAGTCGCAAATTTTCCGGCAGGCCGCGATGTTGCGGCTTAATCCGCCTTGCTATTGGGTGTGGAATTGTTACTCAGCAAAACAGGCTGAAAACATGAAGCATCCCCTTCGCGCTCTGCACAACAATCATCACGCCCGAATTGGCAGGAAGTGGCCCCGCCTCTTCCTGCCCGTGTGGCGTGCCATTCCTGCGCTAGTGCGGCTCAAATCAGGATTCTGGTGTTTTCGACAGAGAAGAATGGCTCGCCTGAACCGGATTGCCCACCTCGCTCTCTGCCAGCAGCGGAACAATTTCATTTGAATATTCTGCTGTTTTCAGCCCGCTTTCTCCCCGGATTGGAGCTGGAGCTGGAGCCGCGCCTGGTTCTGTCACTCATCCCCGCGCAGGGGTGATGTATTTTGCTGTTGCAAGCCCCTTCCAGGATGCCCTGGCAATGCCATAGATAGTTGATTGGCATGTTGTTCATGCGTGGCAGAAGCCGGAGTGGCCTGGTGGATACAGGCTCCACCTCAGAGCATGGCATGGCAGGCAAACGATTAAGCCACTTGGTGGGTGCGTACGTATGGTGCGCGGGGAATGTCCGCGTTCCGTGTGCCACCAGAGTGCAGTACGCATTTCAGAGGGCCTGGCAGAGACTGCCAAAGGTTTCCGGAGATCACACTCTGTGTCGATATGTATCGCCAGGCAACTCGATGTGCGTTTCAAAAATGCAACACAGGAATTCCGATTCTGAAACACGCATTACGCGTGTGCTTTTTCAAATCAATAACTTAGATACTGGCATAAGCGTTGCGTTATAGGTGTGGCGATGAAGTGGCAAAAGTGAAGGAAACGCGGGGTACGCAAATTCATGCAAATCATGATTTGGGTGATTCAGCGCCTTGGTGAAACCCCTCCTTATAGCCACTTGATCTTTGCGCAATGCTGGTCCCCAAGCAAGTTTTTCGGACTGTTGATTCAAAAGTGGGCAGGGCCTGATCAATGCGGTGACCGACACACCATCGCATTGCCTGTCAAACCGGCGAGAGTGCCCGAGAAGCCGAACGATCAAGGAGGATACAAGTACTCAGGAAATGAAATAAAACAAAAACCTATCAGCATATTGTCGGTTCTCATTCTGAAATGAACTGGCAACGAAAGACAAACGATAAAGGAGACGAAACTATGAGCTCAAAAGACCTTAGGTCTGCCCTGCTCGACAGCGCTGTCAGGAAAGCCGCCATCAGGTTGCTTCCCTTTCTTGCATTCATGTACGCACTGGCATTTGTAGATCGCGCCAACGTAGGCTTTGCAAAGATCGCCTTTCAGGCGGACACGGGTCTGAGCAGTGCAGCCTATGCCCTGGGTGCCGGTATATTTTTTATCGGTTACGCCTTTTTCGAAGTGCCCAGCAATCTGATGCTGCATAAGGTCGGTGCGAAATTCTGGATGAGTCGCATCATGGTGACCTGGGGCATTGTCTCCGCCATGACGATGTTTGCCCATACAGAGACCACCTTCTACACTATTCGCTTCCTGCTTGGTGCTGCCGAAGCCGGATTTTTCCCAGGCATCATTCTGTACCTGACCTACTGGTTTCCGGCAAAGCAGCGCACCCGTGCAACTGGGCTTTTCTACTTTGGCGTACCGATTGCGATGCTTATCGGCAGCCCTATTTCAGGCTTTATCCTCGACACCCCGAATCCTTTCGGGCTGGCCAACTGGCAATGGATGTTCCTGATTGAGGGGTCTGCTTCGGTGGTCGTGGGGATTTTTGCATTTTTCTATCTGGATAGCCGCCCGCAACATGCCAAATGGCTGACACAGGATGAAAAGAACACCCTGGTGTCGGTTATCGAAGCGGAAGAAAAAGAGAAGACATCGTCTGCACCGAATTCCGTATTCGGAGTTCTCAAGAGTGGCCGTGTGCTGATGTTCATCGCCATTTATTTCTGCATCCAGATCGGCAACGCACCGCTCGCTTTCTACCTCCCCTCAAAACTGGCCTCAACCATGGGCGGGAAGATCGATACGATGATAGGCCTTCTGCTGATGCTGCCCTGGCTGTGCACAATCATTGCCATGCGGGTGGCCAGCAAGTATGCCGACAAGCACGATAATCACCGGCTTGTGGCGGGAGGCATGTTGTTCGCTGGAATTGTCGCGTTTGCCTCCCTTTCCGTCACCACTTCGCCGGTCTTTACGTTGATTGCCTTCTGCATTGCAATCCCTGGTTTGGTGGCTTGCCAGCCGGTATTCTGGAGCCTGCCGACGCGCTATCTGGGCGGCACCGGAGCAGCGGCAGGAATTGCCTTCATCGGATCAATCGGGAATCTGGGCGGGTTTGTTTCTCCGCAGATCCAGGCGTATGCCGACAAGATGTCTGGCAGTTCAAGCATCGGGTTCCTGGTGGTTGCCGTTCTGTGCTTTGTCAGCGTGTTGCTGCTGAGCCTGCTTGGTAATGAGAAGAAGCCGGCTGCCGCCATCGCGGAAACGAAAGCGGAGGCGGAGGCGGAAGCCGAACACGCGCTCTAAGCCACAAGAAATTCGTTCACCTCCCCTGGGCCCGCCGTGCAAATTTGCCGGCGGGCTTTTTTTCGGTTGCCCGGCATGTACCAATCGGCACGTTTAATCTCTTTGTCATTGCGCGAGAATAAGTTCAGGTGTGGTACCACCCGCTTTCGAACAATGAGGAGGCATCATGGACTTGCTTGAGTATCAGAAGCTCAGATCTGCTATCGAGTCTGAAAAGCAACAACGCATCCAGAACCACCAGGCGAGGATTGCAACGGTTGCTGCGGAAAAGGGATTGGCTGCGTCTTCGACCCTGAATCTGTTGGCGCAGGGCGACAGCTGGTTTGATTACCCTTTGCCACTGACCCACCACAGCGGGATTATCGATCAGTTGAAGGGCCTGCACACCCAGGCGCCTGAGATCCTTTCCCTGGCACATTATGGCGAGGCTGCGGAGGCGATGCTTGGCGTCAAGAAGCTGCATGAGCTGATCGATGCCTTGCGCAATCCGGATAACGGGAAATTTGATGCCATCCTGTTTTCAGGTGGTGGCAACGATCTGGCGGGTGACCAGTTTCGGCTCTGGCTGAAAGATGCCCAGGCTGTTGGGAACGATAGTTCGAAAGCGATTGATGAGGCACGGCTGGCCGATATCCTTGGTGTCGTCGCCGCATATACGGATCTGTTCCAGGCGCGTGACAGGTTTGCCCCGGGAACACCTGTCTTTGGCCATGCCTACGATTTCGCGATTCCCACGGGCGAAGGTGTCTGCTGCATCGGCCCGTGGCTCAAGCCGGGCCTGGAGGATCGCGGCTGGCAGGATGCCAGTGTGGGTACCAAAATTGTGAAAACGCTTCTGTTGCGGTTTGATGCACTGCTGGCGGATCTTGAGGCGCAGGCATCAAACAATTTTATCTATGTGCGCACCCAGGGGTGCCTGCTACCGTCTCAGTGGGCCAATGAGCTGCATCCCACACCGGATGGATTCAAGACGGTGACGAAGCGATTTGTGGCGGCACTGCGCGAACGTTTCCCCGGGCGTATCTGAAGCCAGAGACCCGAACAGGAGGGTGGCCCGCATTGCTCCGGCCCTCCTGTGCCCTTCCCGCTTTGATCAGGCGTATTGGCTGCCTGCCTGCATTGCCCGCCACTCACTGCCTTGCGGGTACTCAAAAGCACTCAGCACCTGGGTCTTCATGCTGACCCCATAGCCGGGCTGCTGCAAGGGGATATAACGTCCCTGGCGGATCACCACGGGATCCAGGAAGTGCTCCTGGAGATGTTCGACATATTCCAGCACCCGCCGCTCCAGCGAGGCGGAAACCGCAATATAGTCGAACAGCACCACATTCAGCGAGTACTGGCACAGGCCAATGCCACCCCCGTGCGGGCATACCGGCACCCCGAACTTCGCGGCCATCAATACGACGGCAAGAACTTCGTTGAGCCCTCCCAGACGTGCCGGATCAAGCTGGCAGAAGTCCATCGCACCTGCCTGGAAGAATTGCTTGAACATCACCCGGTTATGGGCATGCTCGCCGGTGGCGACGCCAATGGGCGCGAGGCGGCTGCGGATGGTGGCATGCCCGAGAATGTCATCCGGGCTGGTGGGCTCCTCGATCCACAGAGGATCAAATTCGGCGAGTCGGCGCATGTTGCAGATCGCTTCATCGACGCCCCATACCTGGTTGGCGTCCATCATGAGTTTGCGCTCCCAGCCGAGCTCTTCGCGCAGGATGCGGGCGCGGCGGATATCCTGCTCGATATCGGCACCGACCTTCTGTTTGAGGTGAGTCCATCCGGCGGCAACCGCTTCGCGGGCCAGACGACGCATTTTCTCTTCAGAGTAGCCCAACCAGCCGGCAGCAGTGGTATAGCCGGGGAATCCCTCTTCGAGCATTTCCTTTTCCCGCTCAGCCTTGCCTTTCTGGGCGCGCCGCAGGATAGCCAGCGCCTCGTGGGGCGTGAGCACATCGGTGATATAGGTAAAGTCGATACAGCGCACCAATTCTTCAGGCGGCATGTCGACAAGGAGCTTCCAGACCGGTTTGCCGGATTTTTTGGCCCACAGGTCCCAGATAGCGTTGACGAGTGCAGAGGTTGCCAGATGCACGACCCCCTTTTCCGGCCCCACCCACCGCAACTGACAGTCTCCGGCAACGATACGGTGCCAGAATTCGCCGAAGTTTGCGGTGATTTCCTCAAGCGTATGGCCGGTGACGAAGAGCTTCGCCAATGCCTTGACGGCTTCGACGCACAGATCGTTGCCGCGCCCGATGGTGAAGGTGAGGCCATTGCCGACAAGTCCGTCGGTGGAATCCGTCTGCAGCGTAACGTAGGTGGCGGAATGATCGCCGGAACCATTCATGGCATCCGAGCCATCCTGGTTGCGGGAGGTGGGAAAGCGGATGTCGCGGACAAGCACATTCGTTATCGTTGTTGCCATATTGATGTCTCCTCGATTGAGTCTGGATTTCCGGCTGTTTCCCCAATCCTGGGGCTTGCAGCAATTGCGGATGGCAAACAGTGTCCGTCATGCTTGTGATTACGAAAATTGAATCTTTCTTCATAAGCCATAACCAAAGGTTTTCACTGCCATGATTCATTCGCTGGAACACGTGCGCAGCAGGTTGCGCCTGAGACATCTGCAATTGCTGTATCTGCTGGGCGAGAACGGCTCTCTTCGGCGTTGCGCCGAAGCCATGGCCTTGACGCAACCTGCTGTAACGAAGGCGCTGCATGAGCTGGAAGGATTGGTGGGAGAAACGCTGTTTCAACGGACCTCTCGTGGCCTTCTGCCAAATGCACTGGGGGATGCGGCGATCCACCACGCCCGGCTGGTGTTTGCTGACATTGAGGCTTTTCACTCTGAACTTGCCGCGCTGCACGAAGGCAATCTTGGCAAACTGAGAATCGGCGCCATGGGGTCCCTGGCCGGTAGCCTGATTCCGCGTGCGTTGGGGCGGCTCAAGGCGAGTCATCCGAAACTCGAAATCTTCGTTGCTGTCGATACCAGTGACGTTCTATTAAAAGCGCTTGAATGCGGCGAACTGGATCTGCTGGCGGCGCGTATTCCGTTCGGGTGGAAAAGCGAAGAACTGGCGTTTGAGGCTTTCGGAGAGGAGTTCATTGAGGTTGTGGCGCGAAAGGGGCATCCAGAACTTGTCCGCGCAGAAACCAGTCTGGCCGCGCTGAGCCAATATCCATGGGTGGTGCAGCCCCGCCCTACTCCGCTGCGCGAGATATTCAACCAGATCTTCCGCGAGGCTCAGTTGGCGGCACCACAGAATCTCGTGGAGACGGCCTCGACAACCCTGACCTTTTCCATGGTGCAGCAAACGGATATGGTTACCTTGATGCCGAAATCCCTGCTCGCCTTCTACCGCAACATCGGCATGCTCGAACGCCTGCCTGTACCGCTAACAGTTCATCTGACCAGCTACGGCCTGATTCATCGCCGTAATCGCCACTATTCCGTTCCAATGCAACTTGTCAGCGAAGCCATCCGCAAGGAGTTTGCGGAGCATCATGAGCGACAGCCCGATTGAAAACAGAGGAACTACCGCTCATCTTCACGCCCCAATCTTCCGAGAGTGAGTGCTGTTGCAAACATAAAGAACCCGGGCGGCTACTACCTCAGAGATCCGGTGCCTTCCATTGTGGCGAGTATTCTGAGGGCTCTCCAATCAAGATGGGCTTGCATACCAGGGTGATCGTGAATGAACCCACGCAGCGCTGCCCTTCGGAAATATCCAGCACACGCCCCACCCACAGGCTGCCTGGATACACTTCCGGCGTAATCAGCCACACCCTCGTGGGCGTAGTTTCTCCTGGCCGCGCCAGCCCTGTTTCGGGATAGTCGTGAATGCCAGAACTCAAATAGTTGTCGTAGAGCTTGTGCGCAGGTCGATAGCCAGTGTAAGCGGGTGCCGTTCTGCCACCTTGCGATGACGGCAGAAGATGCAGTAGCCCTTCAAGATCGTACGGGCGGATCATTTCGGTTGGATGCATGTTGGTATCGCCAATGCAGCAACAAAAAAGGGAGCCACATCGGCTCCCCCGCAGTATGACTATCCTGTCTGGTTATTGGAAGTCCTGATAAGCCCTTCCGTAATCAGCGGAAACCTTGGATATGCGTGTTTAGTCAGCAAAAAGATGATCCGGGCCTTTGCCAGCTGTTTTTTCATAAACACCGTGCTCCAGGCGCCGATATTGCACGAAGCCATTGCGCTCGACATCGGAGGGTTGCAACTGCAGGCTGCCGCCCAATGCGACAGGACAGATTTCACGATGAACCGGTCTGTCGCATTGGGGACAAAGCGTCAGCGGTGGATCGTCTATCTTCTGGATGACATCGAAATGCCCGCCGCACTGTGGGCAGTTTCCCGCTTCCGGCGCATACTGATAAATTGGCATTTACGAACTCCCTGCGGTTATCCTGTGAGATTCCTCAGCCCCGTCCTGAAAATGGCAGGGGCTGTTCAAATTCATCGCGATGATGCCGGCTCAGGCATCAAACTCTTCGTTCAGCCGGTACCAGTGCGGAAAGGGATCCTGCATGGCCGACCACGCGAAGGGGCCGGCGAGCAGTTCCGCATCGGTGAGCAGGCAGGCATCCAGCATGCGGCGCAGACCTGACTCATCCATATTGCTGCCGATCACCACAAGTTCCTGACGGCGATCACCAAAAGTAGGATCCCAGCGTTCCATTATTCTGGCGCGTTCCTCATCATCCTGCGGCCATTGCTCACGATCCACACAGGCCCACCACATGCCGGCAGGTCCATGCCGCTTCACAGAACCCGCCAGCGCCCATTCACCCGCTACTTCCATGCGCGTGGCGAGCCAGAAATACCCTTTGGAACGGAGAACACCGTGCCAGGGCTGGTGCATGGCCTGCCACAGGCGTGCCGGATGAAACGGTTTGCGGGCGCGATAGACAAAGCTCGTGATTCCGTAGGTTTCCGACTCGGGGATATGGCTGCCACGCAATTCCTGCAGCCAGCCGGGAGCCTGGGCCGCCTGGTCGAAATCGAACAGGCCGGTATCCAGTACCGTATCAAGGGGAATCTGGCCGAACATTGCTTCGATGATACGTGCCTGCGGGTTAAGGCTGGCGATAATGCCGTGCAGATGTTTTTTGTCTTCAACAGTGACCAGGTCGATCTTGTTGAGAACAACTACATTGCAGAATTCGATCTGCTCGACGAGCAGGTCTACAACCGTTCGGTCATCCTCATTCCCCGTCGACTCGCCACGCTCCTGCAGGCTGTCACGCGAGTGGTAGTCACGCAGGAAGTTGCAGGCGTCCACGACGGTTACCATGGTGTCGAGCCTGGCGATATCGCCCAGGCTACGCCCGAGTTCGTCTGTAAAGGTAAAGGTTTCGGCGACTGGCATGGGCTCCGAGATGCCAGTCGATTCGATCACCAGGTAATCAAACCTTTTCTCCTCTGCCAGCCTTCGCACTTCAATGAGCAGATCTTCCCTCAGCGTGCAGCAGATGCATCCATTGCTCATCTCGATCATCTTCTCGTCGGTACGTGAGAGTGCCGCACCGCCCTGGCGGACGAGCTCCGCGTCGATGTTGACTTCCGACATGTCGTTGACGATCAGTGCGACACGACGGTTTTCCCGATTTTCCAGAATGTGCTTGAGAAGAGTGGTTTTCCCCGCACCGAGAAACCCGGACAGGACAGTAACAGGCAATTGCTTCATCATGACTCCGAAAAAAATGCTTAATCCCAGATGGCATCGACCGCCAGCAGAACGCGGGGGCCGGACTCGGGAGTGACCGGGGGGGACCGATGGATGGCACCGTGGGCAATATTTCCCTGCCACGCTGCGCCCTTGATCAGCAGAATCGAGAACGGGGCTACGGTCCTGATGGCATCGGGGTCGAGAATCAGCCCCGACGACATATCGTTTGGCCCGGCGGCTGTGCCCAGACAGGCGCGATTGGCAGCCCTTCCTGGCAGGTAATCCGTACTGGCTCCACGGTAGGTGCAGAGTAATCGAATGCCAACGTGATCGACATGAAAACGTGGGCACATCGGGCGATCGAGAACTTCCATGCGGACTCCGGCCATTGGCGCACCGAGCAGATCACAGAGAATTTCGGTCAGGAAACGAATGTCCGCAAGAAGGCTTTGCCGCCCCCAGGCACGATCCTCTGGCAGGAGCGATTCGGAGATTTTGGCTCCCGCCCGAACACGCACACGGAAGCCGCGTGCAATCTGTCCATCCTGTGCAGTATCGTCAAAATATCGCTGGATGGCTGGTACGGGCTCGCGAGAAAGGGCGATGGCGTTAATTTTGGGGTCAAAGATGCGGATCAGGTCTCCGACTTCGGTTATGGCACAAAACCCAGGCTCCCCATCGGCCAGCCCAGCATGAAAGATATCGCCCATCTGACTCCTTTTCTCCGGCCTGCATCCCGTGGTGGGTGGGGTCGGTGTTGTTGCAACTGAGTTGCATTATAATGGGGTGCGGTATAAATGCAACAGTGTTGCATTATGCTTCTCCAGGAACTTTTTCAGCGTACTTCGGGTCGCACGGAAGCATTCTTGTGCCCCGGCTATTTTTTCTGTCAGACTGCCAGAAACCTGAATAGCTAAACCCGCCGGATTTTGGTGATCCACCATGAAGATGTCTTCACTGCGCCCTATTCTGCTTGGCGGTTTCGTCAGCCTGCTTGCCCTCGCGGGGCTAAATGCTGCCGCCGAGGAACAGGCGGCAAGAAAGGTGCTCTGGGCAGATCTGCAGCCCGATGATATTGCTCTGCGACAGGTGCTCAAATCGCTCGCTCAGGCGCAGCAGAAGCGTTTGGCCATGGCCGTCGAACAACGCACCACGCAGCAGATGCTGACGGAAATGAAAATGAGTCCGCAGGATTACACGGACGGGGAAAGGCAGGTCCTGAAACAGGATTTCCGCGACGTCTCGAAACTTGTGGATAGGGTGGAGGCTTTTGAGAAACGCCGTACAGGTGAAGTCATGACGGGGCTGGATAACCAGCTCATCCAGATTCAGGGCTATGTGCTGCCCCTGACCAGGGATCGCCGCAACGTTACCGAATTTCTGCTTGTTCCGCTGGTCGGAGCCTGTATCCATGTGCCCCCTCCTCCTCCCAACCAGATCATCTTCGTACGTTTTCCGCAGGGTTACCCGCATCCGCCGATGTTCTCGACGATGGTTGTCACGGGGCGTCTGAAAGTGAAAGCCGCGAAAGCCAACCTGTTTCTTGTAGATGGTGCTTCGGATATTGATTACGGATATTCGATGGATGCCCAGGCGATTTCGCTGGAGACAGCCCAAAATTCATGAGCCAATTCCTTTGCTCCAAACATCTTTTGGTTAAGGTACCCTATATGTTTATAGCATTTTCAGACATTCGCCCCTTTCATGGTATTTCCGCCCTGGCTCTTGCCCTGCTTGCGTCCGGGGCATTCGCTCATGAACACGGCGCCCATGTACACGGCACGGCTGATCTGGATGTGGCGATTGATGAAAAAACCGTGACGCTCTCCTTCACCTCTCCGGCCGACAACATTTACGGTTTCGAGCACGCGTCCACCAATGCAGCGGAAAGTGCTGTGGTTGTCCATGCGATTGCCGCGTTGCGCGATCCGGCCAATCTATTTACGCTCAACGGAAACTGCCAGCTCCAGACGCGCACGCTGAATCTGCCCGAGCTGGGCAAGACGGAACACAGCGACGTATCCGGTGAGTTCAGTTATTACTGCACGAAGCTGCCCACCCAGATTGATTTGCCGATATGGGGCATGTTTCCACGCATGCATAACCTGACGGTGGACATTGCAGCACCTTCCGGACAGAAGGAACTCCGGCTGCAGAGCGGCCAGCCCATCATCCTGAAGTAGTTCTGCTGATCCATTCCGTCGCGGTAAACAAGACAGATGTTTCCCTGAAAGACCTGCCATGGCCCTGATCGAACTGCTTGATATCGAATTCCGCTGGCCGGGCAACGCATCCCCGACGCTGAGCATTCCACAATTTTCCTTGCAGTCCGGGGTGCATACATTTCTCCACGGCCCCAGTGGCAGCGGCAAGAGCACGCTGCTCTCGCTGCTGACCGGCATCCAGGCACCACAGCGCGGCTCACTGCGCATTCTCGGAGAGGATCTCTCGCGCATGCGGGCTCCCCGACGCGATCGCTTCAGGGCGGACCACATCGGCTACGTTTTCCAGCAATTCAATCTGTTGCCCTATCTGAGCGTGCTGGACAATGTGATGCTGCCCTGCCAGGTGTCTGCACTGCGCCGTCAGCGTGCCGGTGATGCCAGGGCAGCCGCGGGGGCGCTGCTTGAAACGTTGGGCATGCAGGCGCATCTGCACACGCCGGCCAGCCGACTCTCGGTCGGCATGCAGCAGCGTGTGGCTGTGGCGCGTGCGCTGATCGGCCGGCCAGAACTGCTGATCGCCGATGAACCGACCAGCGCGCTGGATGCGGACATGCGCCAGCGCTTTGTCGAGCTGCTGCTCGCCAATACGCACGAGACCACGGTGTTGCTGGTGAGTCACGATCATCTGTTGGCGCAGTATTTTCCCTGCAGTCTGGCGCTGGGGGCGATCAATCTGCCGGCGGAGGTGCCGCATGCTTAAACTCGCCTGGAGGAGCCTGCTGTACCGGCGACTCAGTGTCGGGCTCGGTGTGCTGTCGGTTGCGCTGTCGATTCTTATGCTGATCGGCGTCGAGCGGCTGCGGGAAGCCACTCATGACGGATTCGAGAACACTGTCAGCGGTGCGGATCTGATCGTTGGTGCCCGAACCGGCTCGGTTGAACTGCTGCTCTACAGCGTTTTCCGCATCGGAAATGCAACCAACAATATCGGCTGGGACAGCTACCTTGCCCTCAGCCGGGACCCCGCTGTGGCCTGGAGCATTCCACTGTCGCTGGGCGACAGCCATCGTGGCTACCCGGTGCTGGCCACCAGCGCCGCGTACTTCACCCGCTACCAGTACGGCAATCACCTCCCCTTGCACTTTTCCAGCGGAGTGCCTTTTGCGCATGCACATGACGCGGTGCTCGGGGCGACCGTAGCGCACCGGCTTGGTTATCACCTCGGTGACCATATCGTGCTGACACACGGATCGGGTGAAGGGGCTGTGTACCAGCATAGCGACCAGCCATTTACCGTGACCGGCATCCTGGCGCCGACCGGCACGCCTGTCGACAACACAGTCCACATCAGTCTTGAGGGGATGACCGCCATTCACATGGGCTGGTCCAACGGCAGCCCCTCCCTGCTGGCCACAACAGGAATTCTTGCACAGACAGATGAATCGGCCATCCCTCCCCCGGAAACCATCACCGCTTTTCTCGTTGGCCTGAAATCAAAGGCGGCTACCTTCCGCTACCAGCGCAAGGTCAATCAGTATAGCGACGAGCCACTCATGGCGATTCTGCCTGGAGTGGCCCTCAGCGAGCTCTGGAATCTCATGCATGTGGCCGAAGAAGCGCTGCGGGTGATTTCGGTATTTGTCATCGTTATCGGCCTGCTGGGCGTACTGACTGCACTGGTCACAGGGCTCAATGAGAGGCGTCGCGAGATGGCGATCCTGCGCGCCATCGGGCTCTGCGCGCACAGCCTGTTTGCGCTGATGATCGGCGAGGCATTGGCACTCGTGCTGGCGGGAATCGTTTGCGGCATGGCGCTGCTGTATGGCCTGCAGGCAGGATTCCAGACTACCTTGCAGCAGACCTACGGGCTCAGCCTGCCACTGGCGCCTCCCGGTGCCGGGGAATGGCTACTGCTCCTGGCCACTCTCGTGGCAGGAGCGTTGATCGGTGTGCTGCCCGCCTGGCGAGCCTATCGCCAGTCACTACATGACGGGCTGGAACCGCACTGAAGTTTGGTGGGCCTGCAGGCCCGTTTCCGTATCTTCGGAATCGAACTGCAGGCCGCACCGTGTGCTGTCTAGCGAATATCCTGATAAGCCCTTCCGTAATAGCTGTCGAGAAGCAACTGGCGGATCTCCGAGATCAACGGGAAGCGCGGGTTGGCGCCGGTGCACTGATCATCAAAGGCCTTCTCGGCAAGTTCATCCACGGCCACCAGGAAATCTGCCTCGGCGACGCCTGCGGCCTGGATCGAAGGTGGAATACCCAACTGCTGCTTGAGTTCATCCACCCAGGCGATGAGCCGTGCCACGCGTTCATCATCAGTCTTGCCGCCAAGGCCAAGGAAGTTGGCGATGGCTGCATAGCGGCACTTGGCCTGTGGCCGGTCATACTGGCTGAAGGCCGTCTGCTTGGTGGGGATATCCACGGCGTTGTAGCGGATCACGTTGCTGATCAGCAGTGCATTGGCGAGCCCATGCGCGAGATGAAATTCCGAGCCAAGCTTGTGTGCCATCGAGTGACACACCCCGAGAAAGGCATTCGCAAAAGCCATCCCGGCGAGTGTGGCGGCGCTGTGCACCTCTTCGCGCGCCTTCTGGTTGCGTGCTCCTTCGGCATAGGCAGCGGGCAGGTGTTCCTTGAGCAGATGGAGTGCCTGCAGCGCCGACGGATCGGAAAACTCGGAAGCCATCACCGAGACATAGGCTTCCAGTGCATGCACGATGGCATCGATGCCACCGAAGGCCGTCAGGCTCTTCGGGAGGTTCATCACGAGATTTGCGTCGATGATCGCCATGTTCGGCGTCAACTCGTAATCGGCAATCGGATACTTCATCCCGGTCTTCTCGTCGGTGACCACCGCGAACGGGGTGACTTCCGAGCCCGTACCCGAGGTTGTCGGCACTGCGACCAGAATGGCCTTTTCGCCCATCTTCGGGAAGGTGTAGATGCGCTTGCGGATGTCCATGAAACGCAGGGCCAGGTCTTCGAAGTGCACATCCGGGTGCTCGTACATCACCCACATGATCTTCGCCGCATCCATCGGTGAGCCGCCGCCAATGGCGATGATCACATCGGGCTGGAAGGCGTTGAGCATGTGGGCGCCACGCCGCACGATCTCCAGGGTCGGATCGGCCTGCACTTCGTAGAAGATCTCCACGGCCATGCCGAGCTGCTTGAGGATGCGGATCGCTTCATCGCAGCTGCCGCTGTTGTACAGATACTGGTCGGTGACGATCACCGCGCGCTTCTTGCCCGCCAGATCGCCGAGTGCCACCGGCAGTGAACCACGACGGAAATAGATGGATTTCGGCAGTTTGTGCCACAACATGTTTTCAGCCCTCTTGGCGACAGTCTTCTTGTTGATCAGGTGCTGCGGACCGACGTTCTCGGAAATCGAGTTGCCGCCCCAGGACCCGCAGCCCAGCGTCAGCGAGGGTGCCAGCTTGAAGTTGTAGAGGTCGCCAATGCCACCATAGGAAGAAGGCGTGTTGATGAGGATGCGTGCGGTCTTCATGCGCGCACCAAAGAGCCGGATGCGCTCGGCCTGCTGATCCTGGTCGGTGTAGAGCACCGAGGTGTGGCCGATGCCGCCGAGTGCCACGAGTGCCTCGGCTTTCTGCACCGCATCCTCGAAGTGCTTGGCGCGGTACATCGCCAGCGTCGGCGAGAGCTTCTCGTGGGCAAAGGCTTCTTCTTCACCGAGCGAGGTGACTTCGCCGATCAGCACCTTGGTGTAGGTTGGCACCTTCAGTCCGGCGAGTTCCGCAATCTTCTGTGCGGACTGACCAACGATATCCGCGTTCAGATGTCCATCCACAAGCAGCACCTTGCGTACTGCCTCGGCTTCCTTCTTGCTCAGCAGATAGCCACCCACCTTGCCAAAACGCTCCTTGACTGCTTCATATACTGCATCGACGACGATCACCGACTGTTCCGAGGCGCACACCACGCCATTGTCGAAAGTCTTGGACATCAGGATGGAGGCTACCGCGCGCTTGATGTCGGCGCTCTCGTCGATCACCACCGGGGTGTTGCCTGCCCCCACGCCGATGGCGGGTTTGCCTGAGGAATATGCCGCGCGCACCATCGCTGGCCCGCCTGTGGCAAGAATCAGATTCACTGCCGGGTGATGCATCAGCGCGTTCGAGAGTTCCACCGAAGGCTCATCAATCCAGCCGATGATGTCAGCTGGTGCGCCAGCGGCCACGGCCGCATCGAGCACGAGTTTAGCGGCGGCACAGGTTGACCGCCTGGCGCGTGGGTGCGGGCTGAAGATGATGCCGTTGCGGGTCTTCAGCGCGATCAGCGCCTTGAAGATTGCCGTGGAAGTCGGATTGGTGGTGGGCACGATGCCGCACAGCAGCCCGATGGGCTCGGCGATCGTGATGGTGCCAAAGTTGTCGTCTTCCGAGAGAATGCCGCAGGTGCGTTCATCCTTGTACTTGTTGTAGATGTACTCCGAGGCAAAGTGATTCTTGACCACCTTGTCTTCCAATACGCCCATCCCCGTCTCGGCCACAGCCTGACGGGCCAGCGGGATTCTCGCATCGGCTGCCGCCAGCGCGGCGGAGCGGAAGATGCGGTCGACCTGTTCCTGGGAGAAGTTGGCGTAGGTTTGTTGGGCCTTGCGGACCCGTTCTACCAGTTCGTTAAGCTCCTTGAGTTGCGTGACTGCCATGGTGATGCTCCTTAATGAGAAATCGATCAGGCAATGCAATCCGCAACGCACATTGGATTGCCGCATCAATCTCACCATTCGGCCCGATTAGCGTGCGCCGGAGTAACCGGTGCACGCAATACAGGCTTTCCTACATGACAGGCCCGCCCTTCCAGGGCTGGAATTCATCGTTGCCGTATCCGCAGACTTCGCTGCGCACCTTTTCACCCGAAGCGTGCCGGACGATAGCGTCAAAAATGCGCTGACTGACGGTTTGCATCGGAACATCGTCAAGCATGTCGCCGCAATTCAGATCCATATCGTCTGTCATGCGTTCATACAGGGCGTTGTTGCTGGCAAGCTTGATGGTGGGAACGCCGGCACAGCCGAATGCGGAACCGCGCCCTGTGGTAAAGCAGATGATCTGCGCCCCTCCTGCTGCCTGCCCGGTGGCAGATACAGGGTCGTAGCCCGGGGTATCCATGTAGACAAAGCCTTTTGCAGTCACCTGCTCGGCATACAGGTAAACCCCGTTAAGCTTGGTGCTTCCGCTTTTGGCCACTGCACCCAGCGATTTTTCAAGGATCGTGGTGAGGCCACCTGCCTTGTTGCCCACCGAGGGGTTGTTATCCATTTCTCCCCCGGTGCGGGTGGTGTAATCTTTCCACCAAGCGATACGGTCGATCAGGCGCTGGGCAATTTCCGGCGTGGCTGCACGGCGTGTCAGGAGATGCTCGGCACCATAAATCTCAGGGGTTTCCGAGAGAATCGCGGTTCCGCCCTGGGCCACGAGCATATCGACAGTTCCACCCAATGCAGGGTTCGCTGTGATGCCGGAATACCCATCCGAGCCACCACAGTTCAAACCGACAATAAGTTCGCCAACGCTGATGGGTTCCCGCACATGTGAATTGGCTTGATCAAGCATGGCCTCGACCATGCCGATGCCCTTGCGAATCGCAGGCGTGGTGCCACCTTCTGACTGCATGATCACTTGCCTGATCATGCCCGGATTGTAGTCGCCGATAATGTCCATCAAGGGTGCAATCTGGTTTTGCTCGCAGCCCAGACCAACAAACAGGACGCCTGCAAAATTTGGGTGCATCGCGTAGCCGCACATGGTGCGGCGCAGAATGTCCATCCCGTCGCCCGTCAGGCTCATGCCACAGCCCAGAGGATGCGCCAGGGCAATCACGCCATCTATGTTGGGATAGGCGCTCAGGTACTCTACCGTGAAATGCCTGGCAATGGCCCGTGCAACAGTGGCAGAGCAGTTGACTGAAGAAATGACGCCAATGTAATTGCGGGTGCCGGCTTTCCCGGATTTTCTCCGATAGCCCATGAAGGTGGCGGATCTGTCGGCGTGCTGTGGCTCTCGGGCGTCCAGCCCGATGCCGTAGTCTCGCGCGAACTCGCCCATTCCCAGATTATGACTGTGGATATGTTGCCCTGCGTCGATGTCCAGCTTGGCAAACCCGATGATTTGATTGTAACGGCGGACCTCTTCGCCTTTTGTCAGCGCCCGCGCTGCAAGCTTGTGACCCGGGGGGACAAGGTCGCGAACGTGGACGCCAAAATCATCCAGATAGGTGCCAGGCACAAGCTGTGCCGTGGCGATCAAAACATCGTCATTTTCCCGAAGGCGGATAGCCTTGGATTTCTGCATCATGTACTCCTGTATAGCCACTTATCAGTGGCTACTCTTTTGTTTGTCCGGCATGCCGGCCCGCAGATCAGATGCGTGCCATTGCAGCCTTGATGCCGACGGATTCAATATCCGCCAGCGACTGTGCCACCTGCGACACGAAATCAGCCAGTCCGGCAAGGCTTTCTCCCCACAGGCTGGGGTCTTCCAGCAGCGTGATGGCCGTCTGCTGGGGGGAGCCCGAACCCTGCCATGCCTGATGGATGATACTGAGGATCTCCGGGTTATCACGGATCGGGTAATGTCCCTGTTGACGCGAACCCTGATATGAACCATCCGGCAAGCGTACGCCGTGATAGAAGTGCAATAGTGCCGCCAGGGAGAACGCCAGCCGTGCAGGTGCCTTACCGTGCTTTTTCACATAGTCTTTCACGGTTGGCAGCACGCGTACCTGCCACTTGGACACCGAATTCAGCGCGATGGAGATCAGTTCGTGGCGAATGTGTGAATTTGAAAAACGCTCAAGAATGGTTTCCGCATATGCCACGCGTTCATCTTCAGGCAACGGAACAAAGGGGACGATTTCTTCGAACATCACCTTTTGAAGAAAGCTTGAAATCTGCGGGTCGTCCGTCATTTCCTTGACGGTATGCAGACCTGCACAGTAAGCGGCCAGTGAACAGGCAGTATGTGCGCCGTTCAGAATACGCACCTTGCGCGTGCGGTAGGGTTGCAGATCGTTCGTCCACACAAGGTTGAGCCCGGCCTTGCTGAGTGGAAATTCCTTTGCAATCCGCTCAGAGCCTTCAATGACCCAGACATGAAATGGCTCTGCTGCAACCGCCAGCGTATCTTCGTAACCCCACTTGGCAAACAGCGCCTCTGTTTCCGCTGCCGGATAACCCGGAACGATGCGGTCCACCAGGGTGTTACAAAACACGTTATGGGTTTGCACCCAGGCGATGAAAGCCTCTGGCAGCTGCCATTTCTGAGCATAGAGCAGCACGAACTCCCGTAGCTTTGCGCCATTCGCCTCTATCAGTTCGCACGGCAGAAAGACCAGCCCTGCTTCACCCCCAATGCACTGGAACCGCTCGTATAGCAGCGCGGTGACCTTGGCTGGAAAGCTGCTTGGGCAATGCCCCGCAATATACGGTTCGTCAACGTAGGCAATACCGGCTTCCGTGGTGTTGGAGATCACAAACCGCAAGCTTGGATCGGAGGCCACGGCGCGCAGTGCGTGCCAGTCTTCATAGGGGTTGAGTACCTGATCGACACAACTGACGACACGTGTCTCTTCCACTGCTTTACCGCCTTGCACGCCGCGCAGGAGCACAGTGTACAGATTGTCCTGTGCCGCCATGCGCCCGGCGATACCTGCTGCCAAAGGCTGTACCATCATGACACGGCCGTTGAAAACGCCGGCACCGTTGGCAATATCAATCATCCAGTCGGCAAAGGCACGCAGGAAGTTGCCATCGCCTATCTGCAGAATGCCACATGGCGCAAGCGTACTCGCTGCACTGTATGCAGCCTTGATAGCACCACTTTTTAGAACATCTTGATTCAGGGTCTTCACAATCGGAATCCTTTTTCAGGCGTAACCCGGCCCAGGGACGCCAAATGTCCCTGATCCGGCAACAGTTTCAACGCAATGCACTCAGAACAGGCAGGTGACCTTGAGGTAACGATCCGGGTGTTCGGCGATATCGGACACCATGGCAGGCGTCTCATCCATATCGACCGTTTTGGTCAGCAGTGAGGCCACGTCGACCTTGCCTTCGGAAATCAGGCGCAGGCTCTCCGGAAATTGCCCAACGCTGTTGCGCGAGCCACGAACCGTAAGTTCTTTTTTTGTAAAGAGCCCCGTGGGCAACTCGATGTCATTTTTCGGCCAGCCAACCAGAGAAATGTGCCCGGCGTAAGACACATAGTCCACTGCTCCACGGATTGCGCTGGCAGCGCCGGAAGCTTCAATGACCACTTCCGCCATACGTCCGTGCGTGATTTTCTTGATCTCGGCGACGGCATCTACCACTGTCGGGTTGATGGTATGTGTCACACCGAGCTTGCGGGCCAGCTCAAGCCGTTCATCTACGGGGTCCACGATGACGGGAATTGCATCCAGTGTGAGTGCATATTGTGCTGCCAGCAAACCGATTTGCCCTGCTCCGGTGATCACTACGTGCTGACCTGCCTGGGTATCCGCCTGCTGTACAGCGTGCATTGAAATCACCAATGGCTCGGCCATCGGAATGAGATTCCAGGGGATATTGTTCGGGACCTTATGAACAAGGCGGCGTGGATGCGCAATCACCTCTGCCATGCCGCCTTCAATGTGGACGCCGCGCACGGTGAGATTTTCGCAGCAGTTCGTGTGACCGATCGAGCACGGATAGCACTCGCCACAGTACACGTAAGGCTCAATGATGACGCGGTCGCCGGGGAGCAGATCGGTTTCCTCTGCCGGCACTTCGAGAACTTCTCCGGCGATCTCGTGCCCGATCACTCTGGGGTAGCTTACCAAGGGATTGACGCCTTTGTAGGCGCCGATATCGGAGCCGCAGATGCCTGCACTGCGCACTTTGAGCAGAACTTCGTTGGGCTTGCGCACAGGGTATTGTGCTTCAGAGATCTGGATTTTTCCTGGGCTGGACAACAGTACACTTTTCATTGTGCTTACCTTTCTTGTGTCAGTTTTGAATGGCGTGGTTCACCCGAATTGTTTTTGGAAAATACTTTGATAACTTATCGAGTAATTCTTCACGATTCATAAAAGTCTAAATATGCATATAACATTTTCAGACCTGGCCTTTTTATCGAACGGAGCCCACTTGATCGGAGCTTCTTCATCGGTAATAGCGCAAGCTCTGTGCCATCTATAAGTAATTGTTTTTTCTGGCTATATTTTTTTTATTTGTTTCAAATTTGAAACATGCGAAACAACAGAATTGAAACGTGGCAAAAACGTTTCGGTCACGACGAAAGGCTGTCCTATGCTTCCAATCCTCTTTCTCAGCCCCATGCAGAGCATGGCGGACCATGCCCGGGAGGTCGCCCGTCAGCTTGGGATAGAGATTCATATCAAGGTTGCGGGTGACGCGGATGCAATTGATGCGGTACGCGCTTACCCGGGAACAGAGGTCGTGGTTTCGCGGGGTGGTCTTGCCGAGATCGTGCAGCAGTTGCCGGAGCTTAGTGTGGTGGAGATTGCAATGTCTCCCAACGAATTGCTGGCCAACGTGAGTGCCCTGACGGCTCAGGGGATACGGCGCATCGGGATCGTCAGTCGCGCCAATCTGTTCATGGGAGCTATCGGGGATTTTCACATCCAGGACGTCGAAGTGCGTTTTCGTCCCCAATCTGATGAGGAAGGCATTCGCGATACGGTAAGGAAATTCGTGACTGACGGTGTTGAGGCCATCATCGGCTGCCGGGTTGCATTTGAAACCGCACGGGAACGGGGTATCACGGCAATCTTTCTGCAAAGTGGTCCGGTATCGATCAAAAAGGCCCTGGAAGAGGCTATCAGCATCCTCCAGGCCAAGGAGCGTGAGCGCCTGCAGGCGGCCCAGCTGGCTGCAATCATCGACAATATCGATGAAGCAGTGATTGCGGTGACGCCAGACAACAAGGTCAGCTTTTTCAATCGACATGCAAGGAGAATGTGC
Organism: Rhodocyclaceae bacterium UBA1310; assembly: GCA_002307175.1. Taxonomy (GTDB): domain Bacteria; phylum Pseudomonadota; class Gammaproteobacteria; order Burkholderiales; family Rhodocyclaceae; genus Uliginosibacterium. Next base: position 43,472 of record DBTS01000064.1, on the reverse strand, counting down.
GCAGCAAGTCCCCTTGCGGAACCAGACTTCCGTGAGGCGCTCTCAGTTTTTGCGACGACGGATCGTGAACAGATCACCACTATCAACGGCAACAGTGTGATTGCGCGAGCAGTCTGGCTGGAGTTCGACAACCGCACGCAGGGCAAGGTCATCACCCTGCAGGAAGTGGCGCACATCCAGGCCGAAGAGAGCAAGATCCGCTCATCGCTCTACAAGAAAGGGCTCTACGCGCGCTATCACTTCAAAGATCTGATTGGTAAATCGGCAGTGGTTGAAGAACTTGTCAAACGTGCCCAGCTTTATGCTGCGCATGATTCCAATCTGCTGATCTATGGGGAAACCGGAACTGGCAAGGAAGTCCTCGCGCAAAGCATCCACAATCACAGCCATCGTCGCAAAGGGCCCTTTGTGTCAGTCAACACGGCTTCGATTCCCCCCAGTCTGCTCGAGAGCGAATTGTTTGGCTATGTAGAAGGTGCGTTTACGGGCGCACGCAAAGGGGGTAAGGTGGGCCTGTTTGAAATGGCACATCAGGGCACCATATTCCTGGATGAAATTGGCGAGTTGGCGCCAGAAATCCAGAGTCGTCTGCTACGGGTGATTCAGGAACGCGAGATCATGCGGATCGGGGATGACAAAATCATTCCTATTGATGCGCGGATTATTTCCGCCACCAATCGTGACCTGTTTCAGCAAACGCTCAACGGCAGTTTCCGTCAAGACCTTTACTACCGGCTCCACGTAGTTGGCCTGAGGATTCCGCCTTTGCGCGCGCGCATTGAGGATATCCCGATGATCTTCGAGCATTACCTGCGACGTTTTGTCTCCCGGAAAGGGCTTGAGGTAAGACTCACCCGGGCAGCCTGCGAACTTCTCAAATCCCATTCCTGGCCAGGGAATATCCGCCAGCTCAGGAATGTGGCCGAAGTGGTGGCCTATAGCGAGGAAGAGGTCATTGATGCGCATCATATTTCTGCCGTTCTTGGCGAACAGGAGCGTTCAATGGCAAGCAGCAGTTTCATCACCATTCCGGAGAGCGGTTCCCTCAAGGAAATGGAAGCCGGGATCATCCAGAATCTGGCCACCAAGTACAGCACCGAAGAATTATGCAAACGTCTTGGAATCAGCCGTGTGACGCTGTGGCGCAAGATGAAGAACATGGATGTGAGTGCCCAGCGCTAATCCATGCGCAGCCTATTTTCGTCCGGCCTAAATTCTTGGTCCTTCAGACTTTAGTGTGGGTAAGACACGCGTTGTCTCTTTCTCGGCCCCACGGAGATGCGAAAAAAGTAGGGTGCAATGAACGCATGTGAATTGCGCCGAACGAGCGGGGGCAAGTAAATTCACGCGGAAGGTGCAATTCGCCTGTCGCTCATTGTTCGCTTTGCCACCCTACGAAACGCGTGTCAGCCTACGTTGTGACCCACACCGAAGTCGGATGAACCATCTTGATACAGCCCGGCCGCCGATGCCTTGGGTCGGTATAATGTTGAATAAATAGCCGCCACGAAAGTGCCATGATGTGAAAATAAACAATGTGAAACAGGGGGTGCTGGCGATAGCCTCCCTGGCATGTGTTTCGGTCTCTGGCGCAGGCCGGGAGAAGGTGGAACAGGTTGTCGTCACCCCACACGATATTCTTCATCGTATTGCGCTTCAGGGGGCCCGGCAGACCGTTGGCTATCTGTGGGATCATCCGCCGAAGTGGGACGCGGTGGCAGCAAAAATCGCTTCCGGCCAAGAGCAATGGCTGGCTGTTGCAGCCGGTCTGTATCCCGGTACCGATGCAGGTTCAAGCACAGGCCTGCGGGATGCCATGTTCAGCGCACTGGCCAGAAATCCGGCCGGCGTGCTTAGGCATGCGGAGCCCGGATTTCCGCTTGCTGTTATGTGCGCGGGCCGGGCTGACCCGTTACCTACTCTGGGCGAGTCAATGCGCGAACTGGAACGCGTCCGGGCTGCCCTGGAAAAACTCCGTAATCCCAGCCTGCAAAACAGCAGGGCCATTTGTCTGGCTGGGCTGAAGAAAGCTCAAACCGATCTGTACCGGTTTTTTGAGCCGTCGGCAGAATCATCGACGATGAGCCAACCTTGAACAAGCTGCTCAGGAATGTCTCTCTCGCCACGCTGCCAGCGCAGCGAGGGATTCCCTGAGCCCGCCCAGCACTTCCACGCCTTCGCCCGGGGTGTGGCCGGCAACCCCGCCACCACCAACCCAGAGTTCGGTGGCAGCAGGCATCAGTTCGCGGAGCTGTTGCAGCAGGCCGCCGAGCTGGCGGCGCGGGAAAGCTGCAGAGAACGATAGCGCGACAATATCTGCCTGATGCGCTTCGGCGGCGCGCTGAATCTCTAGCAAGGGCATCTGCGTGCCCAGCGCGATGCATTCGGCACCTTCGAGCGCAAACAGCGCTTCCACCATCAGCAGGCCGAGTACATGTTGTTCTTCGGGTACGCTGGTGAGCAGGATGCGTGGGCTACGTGATGTGCCGGGAAGGCCGACGATGGCCTGGCGCAGCACGCGCTTGGTCTGCTCGGTAAACAGGTGTTCTTCGAAGACTTCAAGCTGCCCGTGCTCCCAGGCTTCACCGACCATTCGGGTCATTGGTGCGATAGTGTCCAGGACAAACTGATGCAAGCCCTCTCGAATCAGGCGTTGCTGCAGGGCCTGCAAAAGGCCCGTGACGTCATGTACGCGCACCAGTCCCAACAGATTCTCCAGTGCCCCCGTATCTTCCCCGGGGCGTGCTGTCCGCGCCTGGGCCATACGCTGGGAGGCCAGCCCGGACAATTCCGCGTCTGACGCAGCCATCAGCTTGCCGGGGCGATGCCCTTGATCCATCAGGCGTTTGATCAGATGCAGGCGCTCGACCTGGGCGGGTGGATAGAGGCGCTCTCCGTTGGCGTCGCGCTCGGGCGCAGGGAATCCGTAGCGGCGTTCCCACATGCGCAGCACATCCTTGGAGAGGCCGGTATCGCGTTCGACAGCGGTAATAGTGAAATGCGAAATATTCATATTGTCCAGGACAAACACCAAACAGACCATTGACAAACGTGCCGTCAATCACTATGTTATGAACAAGCAGATGATTTGTCCAGGACAAACATAACTGCAGCTAAACATACCGGGGTTGCCGCCCAAAACTGTTCGCCCCTGTTTTCCAGACATCAGCCTTATAGAAAGGATTCGTCATGCTCTCCAAGCAACGCATCGCCGTGGTGGGTGCTGGTATTTCAGGGCTGGCCAGTGCCTGGCTGCTGAGCCGCCACCATGAGGTGACCCTGTTCGAGGCAGGGAGCTATCTTGGAGGGCACACCAATACGGTAGATGTCAGCCTGGAGGGGCGCACGCATCCTGTCGACACCGGCTTTCTGGTGTTCAACGACAAAACCTATCCGAATCTCCTGGGCCTGTTCCGGGAGCTTGGCGTGGCGAGCGTGGCAACCGAGATGTCGTTTGCGGTGAGCCTCGAAAACCCCGATCTGGAATGGGCGGGCAGCAGTCTGGCGACTGTTTTCGGGCAGAAGCGCAATCTGCTGCGCCCTGCTTTCTGGGCGATGCTCAAGGATATCCTGCGGTTTAACCGCGAGAGCATGGCGTGGCTGGCCGCCAATCCGGAGACTCCGCGCAGTCTGCAGGATTTCCTGAATGCCGGCGGCTATTCGGAAAGCTTTGCAAACTGGTATCTGTTACCCATGGCGGCGGCAATCTGGTCTTGCCCCACCGGCCAGATGCGTGAAATGCCGCTCGCGACTTTCATCCGCTTCTGCCAGAACCATGGCCTGCTGCAGATTTTTGACCGCCCGCAGTGGCGCTCCGTGCAGGGCGGTGGGCGGGAGTATGTGCGGCGGATTGCCGAGCAACTCAAGGATGTGCGGCTGGCCTGCCCGGTGGCGGCGGTGTCGCGCGATGCGCAGGGCCTGCGGGTGACGCATGCGCAGGGCAGCGAACATTTCGACCGGGTGGTGATGGCTTGCCACAGTGATCAGGCGCTCTCGATTCTGGGTTTCACGGCAAGTGACGGGCAGCGCGATGTGCTGGCGGCAATCCGCTACCAGCCCAACCGTGCAGTGCTGCATACCGATGCGGCACTGCTGCCGCGCGATCGCAAGCTCTGGTCGGCATGGAATTACTTTGCCGGCCTGGGCGAACCGGGGCATCAGGCCGTGGGAGTGTCGTATCTCATCAACCGCCTGCAACCCCTGCCCTTTGAAACACCTGTGGTGGTGACGCTGAACCCGGTACGTGAGCCTGACCCGGCGTGTGTGCTGGCCGAATTTGAGTATGCCCACCCGATCTTCGATGGCCCGGCGATTGCCGCGCAGCAAAGGCTGGCCGGCGTACAAGGTGAGAATGACATATGGCTGGCAGGTGCCTGGGGTAGCTATGGTTTTCATGAAGATGGCCTGAACTCCGCGTTGCGTGTAGCCAATGCCATGGGAATTGAGGCGCCCTGGCAGCGCTCTTTTTCACCTCAACCCGCAACGCAATACGCCTGAGGTGCCCATGATGCACACCACACCGCAGGTGTATCTGGGCCATGTGATGCATAGGCGCCTGCGCCCGGCGCGGAATGCCTTCGTCTATCCGGTGTTCTACCTGACCCTGCCGGTGCGCGAACTGGCCGCCTCAGGCTGCGGGATTTTTTCCGTGGATCGCCCGAATCTGTTGAGTTTTCGCAGTGCTGATCATGGTGCACGCGATGGCAGTGCGCTGCTGCCGTGGATCGAGGGCCTGTTGCGCGACGAGGGGCTGCCCTGCGATGGTGCGATCATGCTGCAGACATTTCCCAGGGTGTGCGGGCTGGTCTTCAATCCGGTGAGTTTCTGGTATTGCCATGACCATACGGGCTCGCTGGTGGCAGTGCTGGCGGAGGTGAACAATACCTTTGGTGGGCGCCACAATTATCTGCTGCACCGCCAGGGCGCGCCGCTTCGCGAAGGAGAGGAATTGCGCGCGGTAAAAGTCTTCCATGTTTCACCGTTCAACGTGATCAAGGGGGCTTACCGTTTCCGCTTCCATCTTGAAGCGGAAATGCCGCATGCGCACATCGATTATGACGATGAGGAAGGCGAGGTGTTGGCCACCGCGATTTCCGGCAGCCCACGTGGCTGGAGCCCTGCAGCATTGCTTGGCGCGTTTCTGCGCATGCCCCTGCTGACTGCCGGGGTGATCTTCCGTATTCACTGGCAGGCCCTGAAGTTGTGGGCCAAAGGGGTGCCCTTTCACGGCGCCCATGTTTCCCCATCCGTACCGGAGTCGACCCGATGAGCAATACGCTGACCCTTCCCGCCGAGCGCAAGCCCACCCGTGATACCCGCGTGGTTTTTGCGCTGCTTGAAAAGCTCAAGGATGGTCTGCTGGAAATACGCCTGCCGGATGGTTCGCGCACAGTGTTTGGTGCAGGGGAAGCCTGTGTCACGATGCAGGTGCACAGCGAAGCGTGTTTCTCGATGGTGTTGGCGCGTGGCGATATCGGGCTGGCCGAAGCCTATCTCGATGGTCTCTGGGATAGCCCGGATGTGGCCGCCCTGCTGACGTTCTTCGTGCGCAACCGCGAGGTGCTGAAAAAGGCCGTGTACGGTGCTTCGCACCGCCTCCTGGCGGCACGCCTGCGCCATCTGCTCAACCGCAACAGCCGTGCCGGCAGCCGCCGCAACATCATGGCCCATTACGATCTGGGCAACGATTTCTACCGGCTCTGGCTGGATGGCAGCATGAGCTATTCCTCTGCTCTCTTCGAAGGGGAAAAGGCGCGCAGCCTGGAGGCGGCACAGGAAGCGAAATACCGCCGGATACTTGATCGCCTGGGCGCCACGCCTGGCCAGCATGTGCTGGAGATCGGCTGTGGCTGGGGCGGCTTTGCCGAGATGGCGGATACCGCAGGGCTGGCCGTGACGGGGCTTACCCTTTCCCCGGCGCAGTTGGAATGGGCCTCCCGGCGTGTGCCACGGGCCGATCTGCGTCTGCAGGATTACCGCGACACCACAGAAAAGTTTGATCATGTGGTGTCGATCGAGATGTTCGAGGCAGTTGGAGAGCGCTATTGGCCGGCGTATTTCCGTGCGGTGAAGGATGCACTCAAACCCGGTGGCCGTGCCGTGATTCAGAGCATCACGATCCGCAGCGATCTGTTCAAGGCCTATCGGCGGCAGACTGATTTCATCCAGCAGTACGTGTTCCCAGGTGGCATGCTGCCCTCGCGTGAAGCCTTCCACCGTGAAGCTGCCCGCCAGGGGCTGGTGGTGCGTGATGAGTTTGCCTTCGGGCAGGATTATGCCCGCACGCTGCATGCGTGGCGGGAAGTCTTTGAGGCGCGCTGGGAGGCTATCCGCGAACTGGGTTTCGACGAGCATTTCCGCCGCCTCTGGCGTTTTTATCTGTGCTACTGCGAAGCAGCATTCCTGATGGGCAACACCGATGTCATCCAGTTTGAACTCGCCCATGCATGAGGCTGGCCGCGGAGGCTCCCTCCCGCATGCCCCATTCTCGGCACGCCGCCGCCTGATTTTTCTGGCGCTGCTCGCCACGCCTTTCGTGGCGCTCTCCGCGCGTGCCGGTTTCACGCTGCCGCAGGGCCTGCGCCGTTGGGGCAGTGGCGCCTACCGGCGTTTTGGCTTTCTGGTTTATGAAGCCACGCTGTGGGCGGGTGATGATCCGCAAAAGCCGCCCCTGGCATTGCAGCTCACGTACCGGCGCAGTATCGAAGGGCGTGCGATTGCCGACGCAAGCGTGAAGGAAATGCGCAAGCTTGGCGGCGCTGATGAGGCCACGCTGCAGCGTTGGGGCGTACTGATGGCAAAACTCTTCCCCGATGTGCGCGACGGCGATGTGATCCTTGGTGAATATCAGCCCGGCACGGCGCGCTTCCACTTCAACGGGCAATTGCGCGGGGAGATCGCGGAAGCGGATTTTGCGCGCCACTTCTTTGCCATCTGGCTCGACCCGCGCACCAGCGCGCCGGAGCTGCGCGCTGCGCTCCTGCAGCGCGATGATCGCCAAGGGTGAAAACCCTGGAGAAATCCACGATGAGCACCGCACGCATTCTCGCCTATGGGGTGCTGGGCCTGCCGCTCTCATTTGCGGCGCTGCCGATCTATGCGCATATCCCGCATTACTACGCAGCGGTGGCGGGAATGTCGCTCTCCGCCCTGGGCGCGATTCTTCTGGTCACCCGTCTCCTTGATGCCGGCATTGATCCCTGCCTGGGCTGGCTGGCCGATCGCCTGCCCCGGCGCGGCTTGCTGATGCTGGCATTGCCGGTGTTCGGTGCTGGTTTCGTGGCACTCCTCAATCCTCCGGCTGTGCAGGCGGGCTGGTGGCTGGCCGGTGCCTTGATGCTGACCTATCTGGGTTATTCGGCGGCAAGTGTGGCGTATCAGGCATGGGGAGCGGATATCGGCGCCACGCCACAGCTCCGTACCCGCCTGACGGCATCACGCGAAGGCTTCGGCCTGCTTGGCGTGATGCTGGCAGCTGCACTGCCCAGCCTGCTGGCCCCGCAGCTTGAAGCGGGGATTGCGCGCCTTGCCTGGATTCTGCCCCCCCTGCTGCTCGGCGCAGCACTCGTCAGCCTGGGCTACGCGCCGCCCGCCCCGGCGGCGACGCGCTCGGCTGAATCCTTGTGGCCGAGTCTGCGCGGGGTGTTTGGCGATGCAGCCTTCCGCCGCCTGCTCTGCGTGTTCATTGCCAATGGCATGGCCGCCGCCCTGCCTGCAACGCTCTTCCTGTTTTTTGTGGCGGATGTACTGCAGCTCGGGCAAGCCAGCGGCGCCCTGCTGGCGGTGTATTTCCTTGCCGGCGCGCTATCCCTGCCCCTGTGGGTGAAGCTGGCGGCACGCCTGGGCCGGGTGCGCACATGGCTTGCCGCCATTGCCCTGGCGATTCTGGCGTTTGCCAGCGCCAGCCTGTTGGGGCCGGGAGATCTTTGGCCGTTTGCCGCGATCTGTGTGGCATCCGGCTTTTCGCTGGGCGCAGATCTGGCTCTGCCCGCTGCGATGGCGGCAGATCTGGGCGAACGCCAGGGGCGCGCCGGGGCCTGCTTCGGCGTGTGGAATTTCATTGCCAAGCTCAATCTGGCGCTTGCTGCCGGGCTGGTGTTACCCCTGCTCGGTGCTGCCGGCTATCTGCCCGGCAGCGGTGCCGGGCTTTCCCAACTGACCCTTGCCTATGCACTGCTGCCGCTCGCCTTCAAGGCCCTGGCGGGTGGCTTGCTGTGGCATTGGCGCCATCACCTGGAGATTGCATCATGAAACTGCTTGCCGCCATCGCCTTTTCACTCGGATTGAGTGCCTGCGCCTCCACCGGCGTCGAGCAATACCGCAACGAACAGCCGCCCCTCGATCTGCAGCAGTACCTGAATGGCCGCCTGGATGCCTGGGGCATTTTCCAGGGGCGCTCGGGAGAAGTGAAAAAACGCTTCCACGTGGTGATCGATGCGCACTGGGAAGCCGGCACCGGCACGCTCGATGAGCACTTCAGCTGGTCTGACGGCACGACCACGCGCCGCGTCTGGACCCTCGTCCGCCAGCCCGACGGTACTTATCGCGGCACTGCAGACGATGTGGTGGGTACCGCCATCGGCACGGTGGCCGGCAATGCGCTGCGCTGGCAATACGTGCTGGCGCTGCCCGTGGATGGCAAGGTGTACAACGTCAACTTCGATGACTGGATGTTCCTCATGGATGACAAGGTGATGATAAACCGCTCCTACATGTCGAAGTGGGGATTCAATCTGGGCGAAGTGACACTGAGTTTCATGAAGCCATGAACCCGCGCATCACCGATTGGCAGGGCCGCCGGGTGTGGCTGGTGGGGGCTTCCACCGGCATTGGCGCGGCGCTGGCAAAAACCCTCGCACAGCGTGGCGCGTTGCTCGCGCTGAGTTCGCGCAGCCTGGGAAAACTGCAGGCTCTGGGCCTACCGGAAGCGCGCCTGCTGCCCTGTGATGCCACCGATGCGGAGGCGCTGGCGCGCACCCACGCCGAACTGATGGGAGCCTGGGGCGGCATCGATGTGGTGCTGTATCTGGCTGGTGACTATGTGCCGATGCGCGCAGAAAGCTTTGATCTGGCCGTGGCAGAGCGCGTGATTGCCGTGAATTTCAACGGTGCGATGCGTCTGGCAGCGTGTGCGCTGGCGGATCTGCCGGTGGGTGGCGGGATTGCCTTTGTGGCGAGCGTGGCGGGTTATCGCGGGCTGCCCAAGGCGCTCTGCTATGGGCCGGGCAAGGCGGCGCTGATCCATTTTGCCGAGGTGCTGCATCTTGATCTCGCCCCGCGTGGCATCGGCGTCTGGGTGATCAACCCCGGTTTTGTGGCGACACCGCTGACGGCTCAGAATGATTTCCGCATGCCTGCCCTGCTCACCCCGGAACAGGCCGCGCAGGCGATCCTCAAGGGCTTCGCACAGGGGCGTTTCGACATCCACTTTCCGAAACGTTTCACCCTGGGACTCAAGCTGCTCGCGCACCTGCCCTATGCCTGGTATTTCCGGCTGGTTCACCGCCTCACAGGAGAATGACATGAACCTGGATGCACTGATTGATTTCTACAACGGGTTTGCCCCGGCCAGCCTGGCGCGGTTTGGCGAATTCTATAGTGCCGACGCCTATTTCAAGGATCCCTTCAACGAGGTGCGGGGCCTCCCCGCCATTGAGCGCATCTTCACGCACATGTTCAGGCAGGTGGCCGAGCCGCGCTTTACGGTGACTGAACGTATCGCCGATGCCAATGGAGCGATGCTGGTGTGGGAATTCAGCTTTGCCGTGAAGCTGCTGGGCCGGCACAAGGCGCAGACGATACGCGGCGTCTCGCACCTGCGTTTCGACGCCCAGGGCAAAGTCTGCTACCACCGTGACTACTGGGATGCGGCAGAGGAACTGTATGCCAAGCTGCCCGTGCTGGGCTGCGTGACGCGGGTGCTCGGGCGGGCGTTTGCAGCTTGAAAGCGGTCTCGCCGGAACGGCCAGGAAGCGCCTCAGGTGTGGTGTGAATCGATCTTGATTGCGGTAATTGTCAGATTACTCAATTCCGGGTCGGGCAGCAGATGCTGCAGGTACCAGGAAAAATCGATTGCCGCACGATGCCAGGGCGACAAACGCCCCCCGTCGAGCAATCGAGCACGATAGCGTGCTTGTCGCCTTTGCTGAAGCCCAGGTGGATACGGCTCCGCTCTTCTTCGCCAGTGTGGTACATGGCCAGGAAGAATCCGCTTCGGCGGTTTTCGTACTGACTCAGGACGCTGCCAAGCATGGCATGCGGAAGCTCCACCCAGTCATCTTGCCAGTAGATGAGCTGGCCGTCCCAGTCAAAAGACCAGCCTCGCCCCACTAGATGCCGCTCAAGTTCGCGCAGGGAAAGTGCCTGATTGAAGCAGACATGCATGTTACTGGAAACACCCATTGCATCGCCCCGCCATGGCAAAAACCATAGCGTAGCAGATGACTTGCAGGGCGGGAACGCGAGTGCTGGCCGGCAAAACCGGGCACGCCCTCACGAAACGCCGGATGAGGTGTACGCACGCCTGCTGGCGGATTTCCGCGAACGTTTCACGGAAGTATCAGTCTTGCCTGATGGGCAGAACAAGGCCACACAGCACATTGCGCCTGATGCAGACTGCAGGATGATGGCAGTGGCAGGCGCTGCGGGCGATTCGGAGAATTAACGGCGACGCTGCTGGTGCTGCTGCCCCGATCCGGAAACACGGCCCGGAATGTGGCGGAAGGTGATGCGTCCCTTCGAAAAGTCGTAGGGCGAGATTTCCAGTGTCACTTTGTCACCCGCGATAATACGGATGTGGTTTTTCTGCATCTTGCCTGCGGCGTAAGCGATCAGCTGATGGCCATTGTCCAGGGTAACGCGGTAACGTGAATCGGGTAGTACTTCATCAACAGCGCCATTCATCTCGACGAGTTCTTCTTTTGCCAAAATCAATCTCCAGGTAGGGTAAAACAAAAGGAAAAGCCCGGCACAAGCCGGGCTTTTCCGGTAGAGCCAGCAATTAGCTGGGTCTCTATCATTCGCCGCGGATGTTCGAGGCCTGTTCGCCCTTCGGGCCGGTCACGACATCAAACGTTACACGCTGATTTTCCTTCAGGGTCTTGAAACCGTTGCCCTGGATGGCGGAAAAGTGAGCAAAGAGGTCCTTACCACCGCCATCGGGGGTGATGAAGCCGAAACCCTTGGAATCGTTGAACCACTTTACGGTACCAGCTGCCATGTCTTGAATCTCCAGATATATAAGAAAGGGGAAAGCCCCCAGAGCGCGTCCAATTCGACCAGACGCTCTGCGAAACTCAAGACAGCGGGTGTTGAAGGAGAACTTCCCGGCGAACCGGATATTGCACCTGACAGACCGTATCACTACTTGAAACTCGCATCCTCAATACTGTGCCCGCTTTCCAGCGTTTTGGCAAACATTTTTGAGATATTTACAAACGCTGCATTGCAATATAAGGAAAAATCTCCCCGCATACTGCGATCTGCAGGGAGACTGGTCTGTTCAGCCGAGGTGGCGATGCAGAAAAGCGAGGCTGCGCTGCCAGGCCAGTGCAGCGGCCTTGGCGTCGTAGCGTGTGGCATTTGTGGCGTTGTTGAAAGCGTGGTTGATGCCTTCGTACACACGCACTTCATAAGCCTTGCCACCGGCTTGCAGGGCTGCCCCAAAGGCCGGGATACCAGTATTGATGTGCGTATCGATCCCGGCGTAGTGCAGCGTGGATGGCGGGTACGCCTGCCCGATCTGGCTGTATGCCGTAAAACACCACTGAGGCCTGCAGCTCCGGCGCCAGTTCGGTGGGCTGCTTACCCGCCCTGCTACCCCAGCAAAAGCCGATATGGCCTACCACAAAGGGCATCTACGGCACTCACCTCCATCCCATGGCCGAGCTTCTTTGATGTCAATCCGTGCTGATGACATTCCAGATGGATTGCCTTTATCATACTTCCGGTGTGTTTTTGCGATAGCAATTGGTGATTGGGTGGGCAACACAATGATGAGTACTTTCGGGGTGGTGGCAGCGGTGACTATTGCGGCTTTCGCCGTGGAGTGCCGGGCGGAACCCGTGCTGATAGGGATTCTGGAACAGCCTCAGTGCTCGGAATCGCATGCCGAGCGGGCCAGAGTGATGTTCGTGGAAGATGATGGAGGCTGGAGTGCCGTAGATTCGGATAGCCGCCTGCCCCTGCCAAAGGTGGAAGGCCTGAACTGGACTATTGGGCTGAACGGCAAAAACCTCGGCAGGGTGACGCTGAAAGACCCGAACCCAGGGGTACCAAAGCTCACTGACGGTTTTTTCTCACGCGACAAACTCTACCGACCGCTTGGCAAGATTCCCCAGATCGCCAATACAGCCCAGGCCTTCGAAGGCTGGTGTGAACCACCCGCTGTGCGTCCGCTGGCAATCGTTTCCAAACCCCATGTGGCCGATCCGGAAGGATGGAAACCTGTTGAGGCGGGCGAAGAGTATCGCCGTCTACTCTATCAGCCTATGCGCCTGGTGCTGGGACGCACCCAGGTTTTACGTTGCGCGGATGCAGCGGGCAGCAAATCCGAGCCTTTCGTGTTCCGCGAAGGCGATCTGGCAGCCGGCAAATCCTACCGTTCAAAGTCTGGCGACACCCTCGTTGCCGTCGCGCTGAACCCTCAGAAGAACGGCTGTGATGGCCCTCCCGGTGCGGAATGGTCTGCCCACTGGTTTCTGATTCGTCAGGGTGAAGTGGGTTTTATCGGCAGCGAAATGGAACTGGTGGATATCGGCGATTACGCCGGCAATGGCAAAACCGAGTTTCTTTTCTGGAAGAGCAGCTATAACCGGGATGGTTATGTGCTGGTCTTTGACGATCTGCGACAAAAAGCCAGCTACCTCTGGGGCTACCATTAGGCTGTTAATGGGGCCAAAGGGGTTTCAGGCGCGTTTGTTTGACGCGTCAGCAGGCAGGAAAAGTGCGCAGCCGGCGCAGTTTAATAGTGCCGAGTAGCGTGTTTTTCTGCCCTACAACAAGCGCATTTGGGTGGTGCATTCTATTGCCTGAGTCTTCATTTCTTGCGGGGCGCAGATAATAGAAACCGCAAAACGCTGTCGACCAGATCCTGCAGTGCCGGAACGTCAAGGCGCGCGTTCTGGATCGTGCGCATGGCCAATCCCATTTTCAGACTGATGATCAACTCCATGCGTTGTTCCAGGTCTATCTCGTCCATTTCGGCACTGAAGCCCATATTTTCGAGTGTTTCCATGAAACGGGCCCGAATCTCCTCGTCGCTGTGCTGCAGGATGGTGCGCACAGCCGGGTTGCGTGACCCTTCGGCCGCAAGCTCCAGCATCAGCCCGACATGATCTGCATCCATGATCTTCTGTTGCATCTGATGAGATTGCCCCACCAGTCGTTCAACCAGGGGCGTCCCCACTTTGTAGGCCTCCAGATTCTCCAGTAGGCCCGCCAGATCGTTGCGTTCGCGTTCCGCGATGGCTTCGACAATGGCTTCCTTGTTTTCAAAGTAATGATAGATGTGCCCCGGGCTCATTCCGGCGACTTGGCAGATCCGCGCAATGCTGGTGCCGTGAATGCCCTCGTGGCGGAAGCATTTTGTGGCGGCGTCGAGAACCTGCTGACGGCGTGCCTCCCCCTTGTCCGCACCGGTCGGGATACGGTCAGAAGCCATTTTTTTTGATGTCATCGTTTCAGGGTTGTCTTGTTTGGTATTTCCGGATTATAGTATGTTCACTCTAGAACGAACATACTAGTTTTATTATTCTAGTATGGTTATTCGAGAAACCATTACTCCTTAACGGGTATCCATACAATGCACACTACTCCCCTTTCCACGCTCTCCGCCGCTGCAGCCCTTTCGCTGGCATTGGGTGCCTGCCATCAGGCCAACTCCCAGGCTGGCGCACCAGCCCGCCCGGCTCCGGAAGTTGCCGTCTATACGGTGCAGGCACAAGATGTGCCGCTGACCACCACCCTACCCGGCCGCACGGCGGTGTTCCGTGTCTCCGAAGTGCGGCCGCAAGTCACCGGCATCCTGCAGAAGCGTCTTTTTGAGGAGGGTACTGAAGTGAAGGCCGGGCAGCCGCTCTACCAGATTGATCCGGCAACGTACCGTGTCACCCTTGATCAAGCCGAGGCCACACTGGAGTCAGCCCGCCTGCTCTCGGAGCGCTACGACAAGCTCATTGAGCGCCAGGCCATCAGCCAGCAGGATCGCGATGATGCCCGCTCGCAGTATCTGCAGGCCAAGGCGGCAGTGGAAACGGCCCGCATCAATGTGGGCTACACGCGCATCACGGCGCCCATTTCGGGACGCATTGGACGTTCAGCCATCACCGAAGGCGCACTGGTGACTGCCAACCAGACCACGGCGCTATCCACCGTGCAGCAGCTTGATCCGATCTATGTGGACATCGTGCAGCCCTCGACTGCGATCCTCCAGCTCAAGGATGACCTTGCGGCCGGACGTCTCAAGAGCGCGGGCAAGGGTCAGGCTGAAGTGCATCTAACTCTGGAGAACGGCAAGGTCTACGCACAGGCAGGCAAGCTGCAGTTCTCTGAAGTGAGCGTGGATGAAGGCACGGGGGCGGTAACGCTGCGTGCGGTGTTTCCAAATCCTGAGCACACCCTGCTGCCGGGCATGTTCGTGCGCGCCCAATTGCAGGAAGGCGTAAAGAGCCAGGCGCTACTGGTACCGCAGCGCGGCGTGACGCGCGACACCACGGGTGCTGCGACGGCTATGGTGCTAGGCGAAGGTAACAAGGTGGAGCCGCGTAGCGTGACCGTGGATCGCGCGGTAGGCACGAACTGGCTTGTGAGCAATGGGCTCAAAGCAGGTGACCGCGTGATTGTCGACGGGCTGCAGAGCATCCGCCCGGGCATGCAGGTCAATGCGGTGCCGGCACCCGCTGCCTCGGCCCCCGCCTCTGCCACTGTGGCACAGAACTGAGAGGCCGACCATGTCCCGTTTTTTCATCAACCGCCCCATCTTTGCGTGGGTCATCGCTATCGTGGTGATGCTCGCCGGGGTACTGGCGATCCGCACCTTGCCGATCAATCAGTATCCGAACATTGCGGCCCCGGCCGTGCAGATCAGTGGTACCTATCCGGGCGCTTCGGCCCAGACGGTGCAAGACACCGTAGTACAGGTTATCGAGCAGCAGCTGAACGGCCTCGACAATCTGCGCTACATCAGCTCTGCCGGTAACTCTGACGGGAGCTTTACAATCACTGCCACCTTCAATCAGGGCACCAACCCTGATACCGCACAGGTGCAGGTACAGAACAAGCTTTCGCTGGCCACCCCGACGCTGCCTTCCGCCGTGCAGAATCAGGGGATTCGCGTGGCGAAGTACCAGATCAACTTCATGCTTGTGGTGGGGTTGATTTCGACTGATGGCAGCATGAGTTCGCAGGATCTGAGCGACTACATCGTTTCGAACCTGCAGGATCCGCTTTCTCGCACGCCCGGTGTCGGTGACTTCCAGGTGTTCGGCGGCCAGCATGCGATGCGCATCTGGTTGGACCCGGACAAGCTCAACAGCTTCGCGCTGACACCGGTGGATGTCTCCAATGCCATTTCGGCGCAGAACGTGCAGGTTTCTTCCGGCCAGCTCGCCGGCCTGCCGACGACCAAGGAAGTGCAGATCAACGCCACGGTGATCGGCAAAACACGCTTCACCTCACCCGAACAGTTCGAAAACATCCTGCTGAAGGTCAACAGCGACGGCCGCCAGGTGCGCCTGCGTGACGTGGCACGCGTGGAGATCGGTGCGGAAACGTATTCAATCTCCTCGATGTATGGCAAGAATCAGCCGACCTCGGCCATGGCCCTGCGTCTGGCCACCGGCGCGAATGCGCTGGAAGCCATGAACAACGTACGGGCAACCATTAAGCAACTGGAACCGACTTTCCCGCACGGTCTGAAAGTGGTGTATCCGTATGACACGGAACCAGTAATCAGCACTTCCATTGAAGGCGTGGTGCATACCCTCGGTGAAGCCATCGTGCTGGTGTTCCTTGTGATGTTCCTGTTCCTGCAGAACTGGCGTGCCACGCTGATTCCGACACTGGCCGTGCCGGTGGTGCTGTTGGGTACCTTCGGCATCATGGCGGCAGCCGGCTTCACGATCAACATCCTGACCATGTTCGGTCTGGTGCTCGCCATTGGGCTTCTTGTCGATGATGCCATCGTGGTGGTAGAGAACGTAGAGCGTCTGATGAGTACCGAAGGTCTCTCGCCGAAGGAAGCCGCAATCAAATCGATGGGCCAGATCTCTGGCGCACTCGTCGGTATCGGCCTGGTGCTCTCTGCTGTGTTCCTGCCGATGGCCTTCTTCGGTGGCTCAACGGGTGTGATCTATCGCCAGTTCTCGATCACCATTGTCTCGGCGATGGCGCTCTCGGTACTGGTGGCCATCGTCTTCACGCCGGCCCTGTGTGCCACCCTGCTCAAGCCGATCCCTGCCGGGCATCACGAGGCCAAGCGCGGCTTTTTTGGCTGGTTCAACAACTGGTTCGAGAAGAGCACCAACCGCTATGTGCGCGGCGTTTCTTCTTTCCTCACCAAGCGGAAAGCCGGCATGGCCACATTTGTGGTGATTCTGGTGGTGCTGGGCGTGTTGTTCGTGCGCATTCCTACCTCTTTCCTGCCCGATGAAGACCAGGGAACGCTGATGGTGCAGGTGCAAATGCCACCTAACAGCAGTGCCGAGCGCACGCGCGAGGTGCTCGACAAGGTGGCCGCCTTCATGACGGACAAACAGGGCGATGCTGTTTCCGACGTACTGACCATCACCGGCTTCAATTTTGCGGGCCGCGGTCAGGGCTCGGGCATGGCCTTTGTGCAGCTGAAGCCTTGGGCAGAGCGTCACAAGAGCGTGTTTGATGTGGTGGGCCAGGCCATGGGTTACTTCATGACTATCAAGGAGGCGCGCGTGATTGCCTTTGCGCCGCCGGCCGTGATGGAACTGGGGAATGCGACGGGTTTTGACTTCTATCTGCAGGACCGCTCCGGCAAGGGCCACGAGCATTTGATGGCAGCCCGCAACCAATTGCTGGGCATGGCCGCGCAGAGCAAGCTGCTGACGATGGTGCGCCCCAATGGCGTAGATGATGAGCCGCAGTACCAGATCATCATTGACGATGAGAAGGTGCAGGCGCTGGGCCTGTCGCTGGCAGACGTCAACAACACGATGTCAACGGCATGGGGTTCTTCGTATATCAACGACTTTATCGACAATGGCCGCGTCAAGCGTGTCTACATTCAGGGCCTGCCGGGTTCGCGTGTGGCCGAGGATGACTTTGGCAAGTGGTACGTGCGCAACAACGCGGGCCAGATGGTGTCGTTCGCCTCGTTTGCCACGGGCAAATGGGTGTACGGCTCGCCCGGCCTGCAGCGTTTCAATGGCATACCCTCGCTGGAAATCCAGGGGCAACCTGCCCCCGGCGTCAGCTCGGGTGCAGCGATGGCCGAGATCACGCGTCTGGCCGCGCAATTGCCCGAAGGCATGAGCATCTCATGGTATGGCCAGTCGTATGAGGAACGCCTCTCTGGCTCACAGGCACCGGCACTCTACGCGCTCTCGCTGCTGATTGTGTTCCTGTGCCTGGCGGCCCTGTACGAATCGTGGTCGATCCCGTTCTCGGTGATGCTGGTGGTGCCGCTTGGCGTGCTCGGCACAATCCTGGCGACCTTGTTGCGCGGGCTTAACAACGATGTGTTCTTCCAAGTGGGCCTGCTTACCACGATTGGCCTTTCTGCCAAGAACGCGATCCTGATCGTGGAATTTGCCCGCGACCTGGTGATGAAGGAAGGCAAATCGTATGTGGATGCCGCCGTTGAGGCTGCCCGCCTGCGTCTACGCCCGATCATCATGACTTCGCTGGCCTTCACCTTCGGGGTGCTTCCGCTGATGGTCGCCAGCGGCGCCAGTGCGGGCTCCAAGGAGGCTATCGGCACCGGCGTGGTGGGCGGCATGATCACGGCCACGGTGTTGGCGATCTTCTTCGTGCCTCTGTTCTTTGTGGTGGTCTCCAGCCTCTTCGGGCGCAAGAAGCCCGTGGTTCCGGTCGCCACCACGCAGCCGGCCTCCTCTGGAGACCAGGCATGAAGCCTGGGATGCTTCTCTTCCCGCTGGATGTGCCGGGCAACTCCCCCTGCCCGCACATCCTCTCCCGCGATCATCCCCCCGGTCGCGGGAACAGACCTGCCCTATATCCCACTCTCTCCAACACCCGACAGAGAGAGAACGGGGCAGGCCTGCCGGTGGCCGGTAACGGCTGCCACCCCGGGGAGGGGGCCAACAGCTCCCTCCCCGGACCTGACACGCTGTGCGGCGGGGATATCCCGTCGCACGCGGCGGTGCGCCATGACGCGACCGCGAATCAACCCTTTGCCTTGGTGCAAGCGATGATGACTACATTTCTTTCCTCCGCGCAAACCGCGCGCGCTTCGGGTGCGGTACTGGCACCGCGCCTTGTTCCACTCGTTGGCAGCTTGCTGCTGGCGCTACTGACCGGCTGCACGCTGCAGCCCACCTACCAGCGTCCGGACTCTCCGGTGGCTCAGCAATGGCCCGCCAGCCCGAGCGCCAATAGCAAAACAGCGGCTGCGGAAGATAGCCAATCTGCCGTACAAACGCCGTGGCAGGACCTGTTTGCCGACGCCAAGCTGCGTGAAACGATCCAGCTTGCACTCGACAACAACCGTGACTTGCGCGTGGCCGTGCTCAACATCGAACAGGCCCGTGCCCAGTATCGCATCCAGCGCGCGGCGCTCGTGCCGCACGTGAGTGCCACCGGCAGTTACAGTGCCTCCCGCGTGCCGCAGTCGGTGTCTTCCAGTGGCTCTGAGTACATAGGCCGCGAAGCCACCCTTGGCGTGGGCATCAGTGCCTACGAACTGGATCTCTTCGGACGTGTGCGCAGCCTTAAGGATCAGGCACTGGAAACCTATCTGGCCACCGAGGAAACGCGGCGCGCCACCCATATCAGCCTGATCTCGGAGGTGGCCAACGCGTATCTGACGCTGGCTGCCGACATGGATCTGCAGAAGCTTGCCCACGATACCTTGCAGACACGCCAGGATTCCTACGATCTGCAGACCTTGCGCGCCCAGGTGGGGAATGCCTCGCAGGTTGATCTCAAGCAGACCGAGGAAGAGCTTGAATCAGCCCGCG
This sequence comes from Rhodocyclaceae bacterium UBA1310, assembly GCA_002307175.1. Classification (GTDB taxonomy): domain Bacteria; phylum Pseudomonadota; class Gammaproteobacteria; order Burkholderiales; family Rhodocyclaceae; genus Uliginosibacterium. The sequence continues at coordinate 24,303 of DBTS01000064.1, read as the reverse complement.
CCGATGCTCTCACTGCCGACGCAAATGTCGCCACTGCCCGCAATGCGCTGGAACTGCTGGTTGGCAAACAACTGCCCGCCGAAGACCTGCCGGTGCCGGGCGCACTCGCAAATATGCTGGCCGTCCACGACATTCCAGCTGATCTTCCTTCGAATCTGCTACAGAACCGCCCGGACATCCTCTCCGCCGAGCACACACTGAAGGCTGCCAATGCCAACATCGGCGCGGCGCGTGCCGCCTTCTTCCCGAGCATCAGCCTGACCACCAGCATCGGTCGCCAAAGCCCCGGGCTCACCAGCCTGTTTGATCGGGGCAACAACACCTGGAGCTTTGCCCCGCAGATCAACGTTCCGATCTTTAACGGTGGCGAGCTGAGCGCTGAACTCGATGTGGCGAAGATCTCCCGCGACATCTACGTCGCCCAGTACGAGAAGTCTATCCAGACAGCCTTCCGCGAAGTGGCCGATGCCCTGGCCCAGCGTGCGGTGATCGACGATCAGTACAAGGCTCAGGACAGGCGCACCCAGGCCGCCCAGGCCGCCTACGATCTGGTGAAGTTCCGCTACGACAATGGGGTTGCCAGCCATCTGGATGTGCTCGATGCGCAACGCACGCTCAACACCGCCCAGCAATCAGTGATCAGCACCCAACTCTCGCAACAGACCAGCATCGTGACGCTTTACCAGACGCTCGGTGGCGGTTGGCAGACGCGCGCCGGCAGCACGGACAGCGTTACCGCCTACTCAGGGCAGTCATCCCCTTCCCGCTGAACGTCTTCGAGGAGCTGCCATGAAGAACATCGCCGTATTTTTTGATGCCACGCCGGCGGGTCGCCGCGTGCTGGAGAGTGCTGCACGGTTGGCCGGCGAACAGGAGGCGCGTCTTATCGGCATCTGTGTCGCGCCGCCTAACGCCGGCATGCCGGAAAATGCCTTCGTGCGTGGCGACTCGATCCACAAAGTATTCGATGAGCTGGAACCGCGCCAGGCTACCCAGTTGCAGGACGCTGGCGAGGCGCTTTGGCTGATGGGCACACGCTATAGCGTGAGCACAGAATTCCGCGTGATCTCGCCGGTCGCTGCCAATCAGGGAGGCGCGCTGCTCGCGGTGTACTGTGACCTCGTCGTGGTGGCCAATCCTGTGGTCGGTTTGCCTCGGGATTGGAAGCTTCAGGACCTGCTGGCCCAGATCGGTCTGCCACTGCTGGTGATTCCGGATGCCTGGCAGGGCAGCACGATAGGCTGGAAGATTGCTTTGGTGTGGAACTCCGGACGCTTCGCCCGGCGTACCGTGGCAGATGCCTTGCCACTCCTGATCACGGCCCAGACCATCGACGTGCTGATCACTGATCCGGATGCTCTCAGCCGGCAGCCTGAGGGGGGCACAGTCTCAGACATGACCGAATACCTCCGTGGGCACGGCGTGCACGTTGATTCCTTCAGCCTCGGCAGAAGTCCGGAAGAATTGGCCGACAGCGTGCTGGAGCATGCAGTTGGAACCAACACGGATCTGATCGTCTACGCAGCTAGCGACCGCCCTGGGCAATACGACAGCCGGGACGAAACAGTCGTTGGGAAGATTCTTGAAACGGAATATCTTCCCCTGTTTGTCTCGCGCTAGGCTGGAGTGGTCAGACATCCTCCCAAAATGAAATCGTATGGTGTGCAGCCTGAGTGGTCTCACTGCACTCATCTGAAGGAGAAAACATGCGCATCAAGCCACTAGACCGCCAGCAAAAATACATCGATACCGCCCGCCAGTTATTCTTCACACATGGCTATGCCAAAGTCAGCATGCATATGATAGCCACTACTGCAGGAGGATCGAAAACCACGTTATACAACTATTTCGCCTCCAAAGAGGCCGTTTTCCGTGCCTTTGTGCTGGAAACCGGAAAGGAAAAGTTTTCACGCCTCGTCGATGCCCGGGTGAATGTCGAGGACATCAATTCTACCTTGTGTGACATGGCTACCGCCTACCTGTCGCTAGCCTGGGACCCGGATGTCAGGCGGCTGAACCAACTTGTGCACGCAGAAAGCCCACGCCAGAAGGAGTTGGCACTTGTCTATCATGACCTCAGCCACACCCGGACCCTCAACACCATGGCCTGGACCTTCGAAGGACTGGTTTTTCATCAGAGCATCCGTCATGCAGCGCCAAAGACTCTCGCCATACACTTCAAGGCGCTGCTTGACAGCATCGCTCTCAATGAGAACCTTGCTGCCGAGACAAAGGTGACAGACACAGCCGTAAAACAGGCCGTACAAGGTGCAGTAGAAGTCTTTCTGTACGGTTATCAACCGCGTGGTGCTCAAGCTGCCTGACACACAACTCCCGGAGCATGCTTCATGAATATAGAATTCGATACTGCTGTACGAAAGATCAAGAAAATCGACTTGATCGTCAGGCAACTTGATGAATCGATCCGCCCACTGGCCTTTCAGATGCTGGCCAACGCCACCGAGAGTGATCTCTCTGGCGGGAAACAAACACTGCCTCTGGCGGGCCTGGCCTCTTTCGCCGCTTGTCATAGTAGCGGGACACCAGCGCAAAATATGCTTGCCATGACAGCCTGGATTCATTTACACGACAGTGATTGCCTCATTACGCCGCAGAAAATCAAGGCACTTGCCAATGTCTGTGGCCTCACTGTACCGCGGCGTCCAGATTGCACCTTGCGCTACGCCAGCCACAAAGGTAACCGTCTATTTCTGCGCCAGGGCTACGGCTGGCAATTGACGGTCTATGGAAGTGCCTACGTAACGCATACATACGAAATCAATAGTACTGACGCCAGGCAACCTGCCACCGCACGAATCGGGCTGCCGACCTGAACCAGTCGTGAGATCCCCGCTGTGAGATATTGACGGGAAGCAGCGAACATTCGGAGTTTGAGCACAAGCCCCCTCATATATCCGCCAATGCCCGGATATGGGCCAGTGCGCTTCGTCCCAGCGCAGGCAGGCTGTAGCCGCCTTCGAGCATGGAGACGATGCGCCCACCGCAATGAGCATCGGCCCACTGCCGCAGTTCGCGGGTGATCCAGGCGTAATCGGCGTCGACAAGGCCCATGGAGGCCATCTCGTCCTCATAGTGTGCATCGAAACCGGCGGAAATGAAGATCATCTGGGGTGCGTGCCGCTCAAGCGCCGGAATCCACACATGCGTGAGCAGTTCGCGCACCTTGTCGCCTCTGGTGCCTGCGGGGAATGCAGAGTTGAGGATATTGGGCGCCACAACTTTGGTACCACAATAAGGGTAAAGGGGATGCTGGAAGAAGCCCAGCATCTGCACACGGGGTTCGGCGATGAAGATGTTTTCCGTGCCATTGCCGTGATGCACATCGAAATCAATGATGGAGACGCGCTCCAGCCCGCCGACCGCCAATGCGTGATGTGCGGCAACCGCCACGTTGTTGAAGAAACAGAAACCCATGGCGCGCAGGCGCTCGGCATGGTGGCCGGGCGGGCGCACAGCGCAGAAGGCGTTGTGGATTCTGCCGTCGAGCACGAGTTCGGTGGCGTGGATGCCGGCGCCCGCAGCCCGCAAGGCCGCCCTGAGGGTCTGCGGCATCATGGCAGTATCCGGGTCGAGATGGCGGATGCCGGTTTCCGGGGAAATCTCGAAGAGATCATCCACATAAGCCGGGGAGTGGGCGCGGTAGAGCTGCTCGGGCGCCGCCTGCGGTACATCGTCACGCATGTCCAGCAGGCCATCGAGGCCGCTGCCGGTGAGCTGATCAAGGATTTCTGTGATGCGGTCGGGTGATTCAGGGTGAATGCTGCCTACCCGGTGCAATAGGCAGTCCGGGTGCGTGATGAAGGCGGTGCGGCTCATCGGGTCTCCTCGGGTGTGAATGTTTACCCAGGGCAGCGGGGCCATGAATCTGGTCCCTTGCTCCGGGTTAACATTCTTATGAGGCCCACTCATCAAATACTTTGTGAGCCTTCCGGTATATCTGCCGTAAACTAGCCTCAAATACCCCCTACTTCCAGCCGAACCTTCGTCCATGCCTGCGATCTCTGTTTCTCCAGCTTCTTCAGTTACCGAATCCCGCAGTACCACTGATGCCATTCTGGCCCAGCTTGGCGAAATTCTGTTGGGCAAGCCCCAAGCCCTGCGGCTGGCGCTGACCTGCTTGCTTGCCCGTGGCCATCTGCTCATTGAGGACCAGCCCGGTGTAGGCAAAACCACCCTCGCGCATGCCCTGGCGATTACACTGGGGCTAGACTTTCAACGCGTGCAGTTCACCAGCGACCTGTTGCCTGCCGACCTGATTGGCGTGAGCATTTTCGATCCGGCCCGGCAGAGCTTCAGCTTCCACGAAGGGCCACTGTTTACACAGGTGCTGCTGTCGGACGAAATCAACCGCAGCACGCCCAAAACCCAGAGCGCACTGCTTGAAGCGATGGAAGAGCGGCAGGTGTCGGTGGATGGCAAGACTTATCCGCTGCCCTCCCCTTTCTTTGTGATTGCCACCCAGAACCCCTCGCAGCAGATCGGCACCTTTCCGCTCCCGGAATCGCAACTGGACCGTTTTCTGATGCGTCTGTCACTGGGGTTGCCGGATGCTGCTGCCGAGCGCGAACTGCTCACCGGGCGCGACCGCCGCAGCATTCTTGCTACCCTGGGGGCGTGCATCGACAGCAAACGCCTGGAGCAACTGCAGGCACAGGTGGCCGCCGTACACGTGAGTGAGCGCATTCTGGATTATGTGCAGGCCCTGCTTGCAGCCAGCCGCAGCCAGCCGGCGGTGCGTCAGGGCTTGTCGCCCCGTGCCGGGCTGGCCTTGCTGGGCGCAGCCCGTGCCTGGGCTTTGATCGCCGGGCGCGATCATGTGCGCCCCGAGGATGTGCAGGCCGTTCTGCCTTCTGTGGCAGCCCACCGCATTGCCGCCGCCGATGGCTTGCAGCAAGGCGAGGCGCTGGTGCGTACCCTCATTGAAAGCACGCGTCTGCCGTGAGCTTCGCCAGCCTTTACGCCCGCCTGCGTACACGCCTGCGCCTGTGGGCGCTGCGTGGCAAAAGCCCGGAGCCGCAACCTGTCACGCTGCGGCAGGCGCGCGTCTACGTATTCCCCACAGGCACCGGGTTTGCGATCTTCGGCACCCTGCTGCTGATGTTCATTGGGGCCATCAACTATGCACTCTCGCTGGGCTTCGGGCTGACCTTCTTTCTTGGCAGCGTGGGTGTGGTGCATATCCTGCATTCCTGGCGCACGCTCACCGGCCTGCAGATCAGCCTGCTGGGGGGGGGCGAAACCTTTGCCGGCACGCGGGCACAGTGGGTCGTAAGCCTTGCCAACCATCAGGAGACGTTGCGTCCGGCCGTGCGCATTGGGGACACGGAGGGGCATGCCCAACTGCTTGCCGACGTGTTGCCACGCACCACGACGCAGCTCACCCTGAGCCTGCCCTGCCCCCACCGGGGCTGGATGCAGCCGGGCATGTGCGTGATCGAGACACGTCAGCCGCTGGGCTGGATTCGGGCCTGGAGCTACATCGCCCCCGATGCACCATTGCTGGTCTACCCCGCGCCGCTGGGCAAGCTACCCCTGCCGGCGCAAACCGGTGCCAGCGCCGAAGGCGTCACCGGCACGGCACCGGGGCACGATGATTTTGCCGGGCTGCGCGCCTATCAACCCGGCGATTCCTTGCGTCACGTTGCCTGGAAGCAGCTTGCCAGCGGCCAGGGGATGTACACCAAGATGTTCGCCAGCGGCATGGGCACCGGCTGCACGCTGGACTGGTTCTCCCTGCCAAACGGGATGGATACCGAGGCGCGCCTCTCGCAACTTACCCAGTGGGTGCTGGAATCGCGCACGGCAGGGCTGCGCATCACTTTGATCCTGCCCGGCGGGCAGATCGGGCCGGGGCACGATCCGGCCCATTATCAGGAATGCCTGCGCCAGCTCGCGCTGTACGGTCTGGAGGGCTTGCCACATGGCTAAGGCGCGCAAACAACCCAGCCCGCCCTTGCAGGCCGCGCAGGTGTGGTGCCTGCTCGCTACCGCCCTGCTGGGGCTCGCGCCCTTCATTCCAACGCTACCTGTGCTCATGCAGATTGCCGTGCCTGTGCTGCTCGCCGCGCGTGCCTGGGGCAACTGGCGCAACAAGGCCGTGCCTTCACGGCTCATCATGGGGCTGGCAGCGGTGCTCGGCGTGGCTTTTGTACTCAACACCTATCATACGGTGGTGGGCAAGGAGGCCGGACTAGCGCTGCTCACCTGGCTGCTGCCGCTCAAGCTGCTGGAAGCCAATACGCGGCGCGATGCGCGCGTGGTGATCATGCTGTGCTGCTTCATGCTTACCGGGCAATTCCTTAACGAGCAGTCGCCGCTCGTGGCAGTGTTCGTGCTGGTGTGTGCAGGCTTCATCATCATGACCTCGGCCAAGCTGGAGCAGCCGATGCTATCTGTGCGCACGGCAGCGCGGCAGACGCGCGCGCTGTTGCTGGGGGCGGTGCCTCTGATGGTGCTGCTGTTTGTGCTCTTCCCGCGTATCGAGGGGCCGCTGTGGGGAATGCCGCTGGATTCCCTGAGTTCTTCAACCGGCCTGTCGGATGATATGGAGCCAGGCTCCATCGCCAATCTGATTGTCTCGGGTGAGGTAGCCTTTCGCGTGGAGTTTGAGGGGAAGCCACCCCCACCGCAGCTACGCTACTGGCGTGGCCCGGTGCTCACGGATTTCGATGGGCGCACCTGGCACCAGCGCCATAACCCGATGCGGCCTGAGCCGCACTACTCTGTCGATGGGCCGGCCTATTCCTACTCGATGACGCTGGAGCCGCATAAGCACAACTGGTTGCTGGCGCTGGATTACCCGGGCCCCAAGGCAGAGAACGCCCAGTATGGTGAAGACCTCAATCTGCTGACACGCAATCCCGTGCAGGCACGTATCCGTTACCACCTGACTTCCTACCCGCAAACAAGGGTGGGGCTGGATGAACTCAAGTTCATCCGGGCTACCGCACTGCGCCTGCCCCAGGGCAGCAATCCGCGCACGGTGGCACTTGGTCAGAGGCTGCATGAGGAAAACGCCACTCCGGCAGAGCGTGTGCAGGCCGCCATTCGTTTCATGCGCGGAGATGGCCTGGCCTACACGCTGAGCCCGCCGATTGCCGGTCAGCATGCTGCTGATGAATTCCTGTTCGACAACAAAAAGGGGTTTTGCGAGCACTTCTCCAGCGCCTTTACCATTCTCATGCGCGCAGCCGGCGTGCCGGCACGCGTAGTCACCGGCTATCAGGGTGGTGAATTCAATCCGCTTGACGGTACGCTGGTGGTGCGTCAGTCCGAAGCCCATGCATGGTCTGAAGTCTGGCTCGAAGGCCAGGGTTGGGTGCGTGTAGACCCCACAGCACTCAGCGCGCCACGGCGTATTGCGGATGGCCTCGCCAACGCTGTGGGCGACACCCAGATGCCCCTGATGTTGCGTCAGGACAACGCTTTTGTGCGCAACCTTCGCTATCGCATGGAAGCGCTCTCGAACACCTGGAACCAGTGGGTGCTGGGCTACAACGCCAAACGCCAGACTGAGCTTCTCAGCCAGCTTGGCGTGCAGAACGCTGACTGGCAGACGCTCACCAGCCTGCTCGGCAGTTTTGTGGCGCTGTGGCTGGCATGGCTGACCTGGCGCCTGTGGCCGCGGGGGCCACGTGGCGATGCGCTGGACCGCAGCTGGCGCCTCTTCTGCCGGCGTCTGGCCCGGCGTGGGGTACGGCGTGCCCCCTGGGAAGGCCCTGCGGATTTTGCCCGCCGTGCTGCTTTGGCAATGCCTGCGCAAGCCCCAACAATCCTCGCTCTGGCCGAAGAATTCGCACGCTTGCGCTATGGACCGCCGGGCAGCGAAAGCGCTGCGGGGCTGGCGGCATTCCGCCGAGCCGTGCAACAATTCAGGCCATGAGAACAATTTTTCGGTGGTTTGCCGCAACGGCATGTTTTGCATGGGCAATCAATTGTCATGCAGGGGATTTCAGTCAGCGTGAAGACGTACAGGCCTTCATCCGCGATCTCGCGCAGCGTCAGCATTTCCGTGTGGAAGATCTGCAGGCTGCATTCAACGATGCGCGCGAAGTACCGCAGGTGATCAAGCTGATCAAGCCTTCCACAGACCCGAATGTGCGCTCCTGGCAGCGCTATCGGCCCCAGTTCATCAACTCAGCCCGTATTTCTGCCGGTGTCGATTTCTGGCACTGGCACGAGCGTGCCCTGACCATGGCCGAAGCCCGCACCGGCGTGCCGGCTGAAATCATCGTCGGCATCATCGGGGTGGAAACCATCTACGGGCGCAATACCGGTAATTTCCAGACCCTGTCTGCCCTTGCCACGCTAGCGTTCGACTACCCCCCACGTGCCGACCTCTTCCGCAAAGAGCTTGAAGAGCTTTTCCTGCTTGCCCGTGATCAGGGCCAGGATGTGCGTGAGTATCGCGGCTCCTACGCGGGCGCAATCGGCCTGCCCCAGTTTTTGCCAAGCAAGATCCGCAGCCTGGGCATGGATGGCGACGGCGACGGCCACATCGATATTCGCGGCAATGCAGACGATGCCATCGCCTCGGTGGCCAGCTACCTTGCCAGCTACGGCTGGCAGCGTGGTGGCCGCATCGTGATGCCGGCGAGTGTGGATGACCCCATCCGCGCCCAATCCCTCATTGATGCAGGGATTGCCCCTGTGCTTGATGGCGCCATCCTGCAACAGGCCGGCGTACATTCCGATCTGAAGCCGCAGGAGCACGATCTGGTCACCCTCGTTGATCTCGTCAGCCCCGGCTCACCGACCGAATACTGGCTGGGTTTTCAGAATTTCTATGTGATCACGCGCTACAACCACAGCAGCTTCTACGCCATGAGTGTGAATGACCTCGGGCATGCCGTGAAACTCGCCTACGAGTCAAAACGCGATCTGATCAGTAGTGACGCCACCCCTGCCCCCGCCGCCAAGGTCGAACCGAAAAAAACCGTGGCACATGCCAAGGCTGACAAGGGTAAAAAGGCAAGCCCGAAGGGGCATGCAGTGAAGACCAAAGCCACTGCAAAAAAGGGCAAGACGCCCAGCCACAAAAAGCACGAGAAGTGACGCACAGAAACCGATTTGCGTAATGCCAAATGAAAACCGCCATTCCAGGCGGTTTTTTTACGCGAATCTTTGGAGCTTTGTGTCGGCTGAAAATGCTCTCTACGCCTGACCTGCGCGCTCACCAGGCATGCCCGTCGCATGATGACTGCAGACTTACCCGCACTAAAGTCTGGATGCTGTTTTCTGCTATAGCAGTTTGCTCAGCACCACACTCCGATACACCTTCCCACTCCACTGCACGTATCCGACATGCCTGTAGCCAAGGCGTGCATAGAGCGCAATCAGGTGGCTTGCCTGCTCTGCCGTATCAATGGCCAGCTCGCGAAACGCCCGCTGAGCCGCCCATTCTTCACAGGCGGCAAGCAGGGCACGGCCAATTCCCTTGCCCTGGAGTGAAGGTTCAACTGCAAACTGATGGGCTGAGGCAACCCCTGGCCGGGTGAAATACTCGCATTGATTTGTTGCATACGTAGGCGTTGCAACGACAGTACCCGCCAGTTGCCCGGCCCATTCAGCAATCAGGCAATGCCCGTCGGCGATGCGGCGGGAAGTGACCTCTGGGGTCTGATCCACCGCCGTGTAATTCAGGCCCATACCGCCCAATCTGCTGTACGCACGATGCAGGAGTTTGGTGATCTCGGGAATGGAATCATCGGAATGCAACAGACGGATCTTCAGCATGGTTATGAAATTTGGCTTGGCGCCTGAAAAATATACCATATCGCAGCGCTACCCTGGCCGGCATTCATACGCATGCAACGTTGCACTGCGTTCAGAAAATGGAATCCGTCGCAAGAGAATCACAGGCCGATAAAAAATTTGCTTCTGCGACTGTCACTTTCCACTTTTCGTTGCACAGCCTTGCCAGGGATGCCTTCGAACAGGATATGTGCGGGCAGCCCGCCCTGGTCACCCCCTGTCTGGCAGTGAATCTGCCAGGAAGCGACACTACAACGTGAAAATAAAGACTCCGCGTATCTCATGGCGCAACGCCATTGTTGCGCTTGCCGTCGTTGGCGTGCTGATCTATGGCGTGCGGCGCTTCTCGGCCCCGCCGCCGCGCCCGGAATTTGTGACAGCCCCTGTGACACGGGCTGATCTGGAAGATGCCGTGCTTGCAGCGGGCACGGTGGAGGCCTACAAGCAGGTGAATGTAGGCGCGCAGGTTTCAGGGCAGATCAGGACACTCAAGGTGGCGCTTGGCGATGTGGTCAAAAAAGGCGATCTGATTGCCGAGATTGATTCGCTGACGCAGCAGAACGTGCTGCGTACCAACGAGGCTGCACTCCTCAATGTGCAGGCCCAGCTGCAGGCTCGTGAGGCCACGCTCAAGCAGGCCGAGCTGACCTTCAACCGTGCCAGGCTGCTGTGGGAACAGGATGCCGGCTCGCGTGGCGACTACGAAGCGGCAGAAGCCACCCTGAATAGCACCCGGGCGGAGATTGAGCAGCTCAAGGCGCAGATTGTGCAGGCCAGAATCACAGTTGATAACGCCCGCGTAAATCTGGGTTACACACGCATTGTGGCGCCCATGGATGGCACTGTGGTGGCTGTGGTGGCAAAGGAAGGGCAGACGGTGAACGCCAATCAGACCACGCCCTCCATCATCACGCTGGCGCGGCTGGATCTGGTGACCATCGAAGCGCAGGTATCCGAGGCGGATATCACGCGTGTCAGACCTGGGCAGACAGTGTACTTCACCACTCTTGGCGAGCCGGATAAACGTTACACCACCACGCTGCGTGCGCTGGAACCCGCGCCGGAATCAATCACCTCGGGTTCCACCACCAGCACGACGACGACCAGCACTTCGACAGCGGTGTATTACAACGCCCTGCTCGATGTGCCCAACCCGGAGAGCAAACTGCGGATTTCGATGACCACGCAGGTTCGTATTGTGCTCGCGGAGGCCAGACATGCCCTGAGCATTCCGGCGGTGGCGCTTGGAGAAAAAACTCCAGATGGGACCTATCTGGTTCGCGCGATTGACGCCAAAGGCCGGTCGGTTGCCCGCAAGGTGCGTATCGGCATCAACAACACGGTGAGCGCCGAAGTGCTAGGCGGGCTGCACGAAGGTGAACAGGTGATCGTGAGTGAGGGTGGTGCCGGGGCGGCTGCGGGCAATCAGCGGATGCGTCCGCCGATGCGCATGTGAGGAGCATGCCGATGAGCCAATCCCCTCCTCTTCTGGAAATCACTGCGCTGTGCCGTGATTATCCGGCTGGTGAACAGCAGCTGCGCGTGCTCGATGACATCAATCTGAGTATCTTTGCTGGTGAGATGGTGGCGATTGTCGGGGCCTCGGGCTCGGGCAAATCCACCCTGATGAACATCCTGGGCTGCCTGGATCGCCCGACGCAAGGCAGCTACCGTGTGGCCGGGCGGGAAACCGGGCAACTCCAGCCCGATGAGCTGGCCCGCCTGCGCCGCGAGCATTTTGGGTTCATCTTCCAGCGCTATCATCTGCTGCCTGATCTGAATGCCATCGGTAATGTGGAAATCCCGGCCATCTACGCCGGCAGGGATCGCCAGCCCCGGCGCGAGCGTGCCCTTGCCCTGCTGCAGCGCATGGGCCTTGGCGAGCGCATGCACCACCGCCCCGGCCAGCTCTCTGGCGGGCAGCAGCAAAGGGTGAGCATTGCGCGGGCGCTGATGAATGGGGGTGAGGTGATCCTCGCCGATGAGCCCACTGGCGCGCTCGACAGCCACAGCGGCCAGGAGATGATGAAAGTCCTCAAGGAGCTGCACGCAGACGGACACACCATCATCATCGTTACGCACGACATGCAGGTGGCACAGAATGCCAACCGCATCATTGAGATCCGCGACGGCAGAATCATCGCCGACCGGCAAAACGGAATCAGTGCCGGAGCCTGGCGAGACAAGACCAATCCCCGCCCTGACGGCGCCAATGCCATGGCGTGGCGGGCGTGGCGTGATCGCCTTGCCGAGGCGACACGCATGGCCTTGCTGGCAATGGCCTCACACCGCCTGCGCACTTTTCTGACGATGCTTGGCATCGTGATCGGGATTGCCTCGGTGGTCTCTGTCGTGGCGCTGGGCCAGGGAACACGCCAGAACGTGCTCGACAACATCAGCGGTCTGGGCACCAACACCATCGACATCTATCCTGGCACGGGCTTCGGCGATATCCGCTCGGGCATGGTGCAGACGCTCACCTCTGCCGACGCCGAGGCGCTTGCCGGGCGGAGCTACGTGGATAGTGTCACCCCTGGTGTCTCCACGACCAAGGTGCTGCGCTACGGCAACCTCTCAGCCAATGGCAGCATCAATGGCGTGGGCTGGCAATACTTTCGCGTGCGCGGCCTGAAATTTGCGCAGGGCAAAGGCTTTGACAGGGAAAGTGAGCCACGCCTGGCACAGGAAGTGGTGATTGATGACAACACGCTCAAGACGCTCTTTCCGAACCGTCACAACGTGCTGGGTGAGATCATTCTCCTCGGCGCCATGCCTGCACGCATCATCGGAGTTACCGAGAAAAAGGATAGCGGATTTGGCAACAATAACGGCCTCAATGTGTGGTTGCCCTACACCACGGTGCAGGGCCGCCTGCTTGGCCAGACCAGCCTGAAGAGCATCACCGTGCGCATGCACGACACGGTGGCCTCTGCCGCAGCAGAGAGCGGGATTACCCGCCTGCTGACAATGCGCCACCGTGGGCGCAAGGATTTCTATCTGTTCAACACCGATACGATCCGCCAGACCATCGAAAAAACCACCGCCACGATGACGCTGCTGATCTCGTCAATTGCAGTGATTTCGCTGGTGGTAGGCGGCATTGGCGTGATGAACATCATGCTGGTATCGGTGACTGAGCGCACGCGTGAGATCGGCGTACGCATGGCCGTCGGCGCGCGCCAGGGCGACATCATGCAGCAGTTCCTTATCGAGGCCGTACTGGTGTGCCTGGCCGGGGGAATTCTCGGCGTGCTGCTGGCGGGTGGCATCGGCATGCTCGTCACAGAGCTGGCACCCAATTTCAAGATGGTGTACTCCACCACGTCCATTATCGTGGCATTTGGCTGCTCAACGCTGATCGGCCTGATCTTCGGATTCATGCCGGCGCGCAACGCAGCGCGTCTGGACCCTGTTGAGGCATTGGCAAGAGAATGAGCGTACCTACCTACCCCACTTCTTTCCGGCGGGCATGCCTCGCAGCACTGTTGCTCGGCCTTGCTGGCTGTGCCAGTTTTACCCGTACTCAGTACGTAGCACCGCAAACCGGCATGCCTTCGGCGTGGCATCATGCATCTCCTGCTGGCGCTACTCCGGATGCATGGTGGCAGAGCTATGGCGACGAACAGCTCAATGCACTGATCGCAGAGGCTCTTGCGCGCAATGCGGATCTGGCGACTGCTGCGATCCGCATCCGTATTGCCCGCCTGAATCTTGGCTTGCAGGGGGAGGCGATGATGCCGGCGCTCTCAGCCTCTGCCGGCAGTTTGGCCAGTAAGTCACTCAAAGGCAATGATGGCACGCTCACGCGCAGCCATTCGGTATCTGCCAGCCTGTCCTGGGAAGTGGATCTGTGGGGGCGACTTGCTTCCGCGCGTGATGCTGCGCAATGGGAGCTGCAGGCCACCATGCAGGACAGGCAGAGTGCAGCACTCGCCCTGGTCGGAGACGTGGCACGCAACTACTGGCAGATTGCCTTTCTGAATGAACGCATCCGCCTCAGCGATGCCAGCATCGCTTATGCCGAGAAAACCGTGGCGCTTGCCCACATCAGGTATCAGGCGGGTGCCGTATCGCGGATCGATCTGCTGCAGGCCGAGCAAAGCCTTGCCAGCCAAAGGGCTGCGCATTCCGCTTATCTTGGCGAACTTGAACAGGCCCGCACTACACTGGCACTGCTCTTGGGTGGCCCGCCATCGAAGAATATCAGCGAAGCGCAGACTCTTCCGGCTGGCGAACTGCCCATTGTAGAGGGCGGTCTGCCCGCCAGCTTGCTGTCGCGCCGGCCCGATCTGCAGGCAGCAGAACTACGCCTGCGTGAATCGCTTGCCACGGCGGACAACAGCCGGCTTGCTTACTATCCGGATCTGACGCTGACGGGCACTGCGGGCAGCGCCAGCGAGCGTCTGCGCAAGGTGCTCGATAACCCGGTGGGCAGTCTCGCAGCAGGGCTGACCCTGCCCTTCCTGCAATACTCCGAGATGCACCTGAGAACCGGCGTATCCCGTGCAGAATACGAGCTTGCCGTGGTGCAGTACCGGCAGGCGCTGTATGCCGCACTGGGCGATGTCGAAAATGCCCTCTCCGCCCGCCAGCAATACATCACCCAAGGCGGGCATATCGCCCTGTCACTGGATCGTGCCGAGGCCGCCGAGAAAATCAACGAAACCCGTTACCGCTCAGGTTCGATTCCCATGCAGACCTGGCTCGATAGCCAGGAAACCCTGCGCTCGGCCCAGGCCTCAATGCTCCAGAACCGCTACGATCAGCTTGGCGCACAAATCACGCTGAATCTGTCTCTGGGTGGCGGCACCAAGGCGTTGGCTGGCCAGCAGAAAGCTGGATAGACGCTTTCCGATTTCCATCATTGGTATGCGGTACAGACGGATAGACGCCGTACTTCCTGCCTGGATTGCTTTGCGAGGCAACGGGAAACCCGCCTATGCTAAATAAATTATGGTCCGTCAGTTTTTAGTGGGGGTATGTCCTCAGCCGCAGCGTGGCGGGCGTTCGGGGTAGGACGGAGAGAGCGAAGCGAATTCCGCCGGACACAGGTCGTCCAATCTGGCGGGCAAAGATGTTAACTTGCCCTTGTCATGAAGGCTTTTTTCAGAGCTGACTCTCAAACTAGGATCGGCGTCCCCGCTCGGCAGCTTGCGGCGGAAATCGCTTCGCTCCCTCCGCCCTACAATGTCGGCCTCGTGTTGGAGGCTGCAGAAGCGATTTGCCACCCACGCAAAAGCCTGAAGGACCAAATTATTAGCCTTGGCTGTGGTAAGCCTTACCGTCCGAGTGCCTGGGCGTGATACGCCAGATGCTCGCCGATGAAGCTGGCGATGAAGTAGTAGCTATGATCATAGCCCGGGTGCATGCGTAGCTGCATCGGGTAAGCGACAGCCTGGGCTGCTTCCACCAGACGCTGTGGTTGCAACTGGGGCTGCAGAAATTCATCACCTTCACCCTGATCGATGAGCGTGGGCAGATGCTCGGTGGCGTGAGCGATGAGTGCGGTGCTGTCGTAGGCCAGCCACGCTTCATGGTCTTCACCAAGATACGCGGCAAACGCTTTCTGCCCCCAGGGGACAGACGCAGGCGCTACGATGGGAGAGAAGGCTGACACGCTGCGATAGCGGCCAGGGTTGCGCAAGGCGATCATCAGCGCACCGTGCCCACCCATGGAGTGGCCGCAGATGCTGCGTTGTGCGGTGGCAGGGAAATTTGCTTCGATCAGCGCGGGGAGTTCCTCTACGATGTAGTCGTACATGCGGTAATGCGCGGCCCAGGGGGCTTGCGTGGCATTCAGGTAGAAGCCGGCACCCTGCCCCAGATCATAGGCAGCATCGTCGGCAACACCCTCGCCGCGCGGGCTGGTATCCGGGGCAACGAGAATCAGGCCGTGCTCGGCGGCGTAGCGTTGGGCCCCGGCCTTGGTGATGAAGTTCTGCTCGGTACAGGTCAGCCCGGAGAGCCAGTACACCACCGGCAGACGTTCCTGGGCGGCCTGCGGCGGCAGATAGACCGCAAGCTTCATCAAACAGCCCAGACTGGCTGACTGATGTTGCCAGACTTCCTGCCAGCCTTCGTGGCTGCTGTGGCGTTCGATACGTTCCATGTTGCGCTTTCCTGCAATATCCCCCCGAACGTGCTGCCGGGGGAATGAAGATCAATAGTGGATGACTGTGCGGATCGATTTGCCTTCGTGCATCAGATCGAAGGCCTTGTTGATCTCGTCGATGCCCATGGTGTGGGTCACAAACGGCTTCAGGCGGATCTTGCCGTGCATGGCATCTTCCACCATGCCGGGTAGCTGCGTGCGGCCCTTTACGCCACCGAAGGCCGAACCCTTCCAGGTACGGCCGGTGACAAGCTGGAACGGGCGCGTGGAGATTTCCTGCCCTGCACCTGCCACGCCGATGATGACCGACTGGCCCCAGCCGCGGTGCGCACATTCAAGCGCAGAACGCATGACATTGACGTTACCTATGCATTCAAAGGAGTGGTCTACGCCCCAGCCAGTCATTTCAATGACGACCTGCTGGATGGGTTTGTCGTAATCCTTGGGGTTGATGCACTCGGTAGCCCCCATATCGCGCGCCATCTCGAACTTGGCCGGATTGGTGTCGATGGCGATAATGCGCCCGGCCTTGGCCATGGCGGCGCCCTGGATTACTGCCAGCCCGATGCCGCCAAGGCCGAACACTGCCACGGAATCGCCGGCCTGCACCTTGGCCGTGTTGTGCACGGCGCCGATACCGGTGGTGACGCCACAGCCGAGCAGGCACACCTCTTCGTGATTCGCTTCCGGGTTGATTTTGGCAAGCGAAACTTCCGCTACGACGGTGTACTCGGAGAAGGTGGAACAGCCCATATAGTGGTAAATCGGCTGGCCGTTGTAAGAGAAACGCGTGGTGCCATCCGGCATCAGGCCCTTGCCCTGCGTGGCGCGTACAGCCACGCACAGATTCGTCTTGCCCGATTTGCAGAATTCGCATTCCCCGCACTCTGCGGTGTACAGCGGAATCACATGGTCGCCGGGCTTGACGCTGGTGACGCTCTCACCGATTTCCACCACGACTCCCGCGCCTTCGTGGCCCAGCACAACAGGGAAGACGCCTTCCGGGTCGCTGCCCGAGAGGGTGAAGGCATCGGTGTGACACACCCCGGTATGGGTGATATGGATCAGCACTTCGCCTTTTTTAGGCGGAGCAACGTCGATCTCGACAATTTCCAGTGGTTTGCCGGGACCGAATGCAACTGCAGCGCGTGACTTCATGGGAATTCTCCGTATTTTTGGGGTTGGGTTTGTAGTTTGTAGCGGGGTGACTGCAAGGATCATTTTCATCAGAAATTCGATGAAATAAATTCCCCCTTCGCCCTGCCTGTCAGGAATGGCAGGCGCCTTTGGTGCACTGGGTCAATACAATCACGCAGGTGGATGCGTGTGCTATTTCATGTATGACCGGAACAGCCCGAGCAATTCTTCCACCTGCTCACCGCGCTGTACCATCGCCTTTGGCGTCTGTGAAAAGCTGCCGCGAATGTGCGATTCCATGACTTCCGTCATCAGGCTGCTGATCGCGCCACGAATGGCAGAGAGCTGGTGCAGCACCATGGCACAATCGGATTCTGCCTCCAGTGCGCGTTCAAGTGCGTCACACTGCCCACGAATACGCTTGACCCTTGCGAGCGCGCGTTTTTTCTCTTCAGCTGTGTGGGGCACCATGCACCTCTTTTATATACCGTAGGGGGGTATGGTATATAGCAAAATTGCGATTTGCAAGGGAGGCTACGTTGTGTAGAAGTAAGGAGCGGTGCCTTGGGTCAAGCAAGGGGGTGTTATCAGGGATAAGCCTAAGACCGGGCGGCGGCGTTACCAGAGACTAAACGCCTGATTTTGGCAGAGACTGTATGGGGAAGCCGAAGCGTGCAAAAAGCGCGTCTTCGAGGAGCGGGAAAATGTCGTCCAACGCCTCCCGTATCACGGTTTCAGGATCTGCAAAGGAGGAAGGTCGCCATTTGCCTTCAAAGAATTTTTGATCTTCGTGTTGCGGATCAAAGTTTTTGAGGATGCCCTTCATCTGCTCGTCGAAAGTGCGATCCCGATCTTTGAGGCACCACCACCTGTCGTATCCGTAATACTCTCCGCCCAGGCGATAGTTGCCATCCTCAGCCTGCCTGTAATCCTGAAAGTGCTTCAGGGAATCAATCTGGGAAAGATCGCTGAGGATTCTTACATTGATCGTGAATTGCCCCGGCCCCCAGGGTTTTGAATTGTGCTGAAAATCCAGGATGACGTATTTGTCATACAGCGGGGATTTGCCAAGGGAAAAACTGGAGCTTTGGGGAATGGCGGAAGAGATTGCCTTGTCGAAGCGCTTCACAAAAGGATAGTTGCGCTTTAACTGTTTCCACACTGCCCGCAGAAACTGCTGATAGAGGCTTGCTGTCGCCATTGGAGACACCTGTATTATTGTCAGCAACCAAGGGAAATCTCACCTGTATTGCAGCAAATTGCCGCTAAAATATCGGCAACAGGTATGCAGTTATCTTACTCCGGAGACTTTCTCCGGGTTCATCCGCCGATCTGCCAGAATGCTCCATATGATCCAAATTCAGCCATTTTTGCCCGAATACACAGCCGGCGTCATCGCGGTGATCCTTCCGATCCAGCAGACCGAGTTCGGTATTCCGGTGACACTGGAAGCCCAGCCAGATCTGCTCGATATCCCCAACTTCTACCAGCATGGCTGTGGCAATTTCTGGGTGGCACTGGAGGGGGAACTGGTGGTGGGCTGTATTGCGGCGCTGGACATCGGCGGGCATCAGGTAGCGCTGCGCAAGATGTTTGTGGCAGCCCCCTATCGTGGCGCAGCACATGGCGTGGCCCAGGCATTGATGCAGTCACTGATCGACGCGTGTGGCCGGCAAGGGATACGCGAAGTCTTCCTCGGCACGACCGAGAAGTTTCTTGCCGCCCACCGCTTTTATGAGAAAAACGGATTTGAAGCGATCTCCCGCGAGACCTTACCTGCCGCCTTCCCCGTGATGGCGGTGGATTCAAGGTTTTATCGGCGGGAACTTGGCTAGGTCAGAAGTGCCGAAAAAACGGGATCAGCATCCTCTGATACATGGAGTGTTTACCGTTTCTGCTATGGCGCGAAAAAAGTTGGGAGACGCCTGCGGCTTTCCCAACCTACGCGATTGGCAAACCTTGGCGTCGGGCTTTTCGTAGGGTGCGGCGAAGCCGGAACAATGGAGCAAAGCGGAATTGCACCGGTTCAGCCTTCGCCCAGAGGGCGCAAACTTTGCATGGGCTGATGGGGAATAAAGTCAGCGCGCCAAACATTGACCTACAACACAATCGGCTCAGCCTTGTTTTGCGGTATTGCGGCGCGATCTCCGGCCGAGGTTACGAGATACTGGCCGCCGGGCGCCTCTGCCTGGGCGACTGCCACTATCTCCAGAACTTCCACCAGGGTTTGCGTTTGGTGAGGTATTCCACGGGGAGACGCGACAGCACCGGCTCGGTCAGCTCGATGTCGGCCACTGCCGTGCCCTTGCGCACCTTCTGGTTGATCATATCCAGCTCGGGGCTCAGGCCGGCGACCTGCATCACGATCTTACACGCCAGTTCATCGCCCTTAACCATCTTGGCCGCGAGTCGCCTGGCGGCGATGAAGAGCGGTTCTTTCTGCAGCAGGCCCTTGGCAGAGCCCCCAGTTTGCGGATCGCGGATCTCATAGCCCGGCTGGAAGCGGACATCGAATCCCTCAAACAGCCCTTGCGTGAAGGCAATTGGCACGAAAGCCAGCAGGCATTCAGCGTCGAGTGGCGAGATGCCTTTGTCGATGAGGGCGTTGACCAGCCTGTCGCGATTCACTTCGGAGTGACGGGTCGCCTGCTGAACGAAAATTCGAACCTTGTCTGCGGGGGTCATGGTGCAATGTTAACAGAAGCGGAGCACGTTGAAGGGCTTCTGGAGGATCTTCTGGTCGATCTGGTAGACCGAGAAGCCCTGCCCGCTCGCCAACGGCAAAAAGGGGTCACCAAGATGGCGGGGAAGCTGCTGCATGTCTTCGGGGTGGATGATGAGGTAATCCTGCTTCACCCAGTCCTCGTTGCCCGCAAGCAGATAGAGGCGGATGCTGCGGGTTTTTGCTACTTCAAACATCTCTTCAACCACTTCAGGTTCCAGGCCCTTGAGACCTCGCCCAAAGAGGCGTTTGCCCTGCAGCGGGATAATGGAGCCGGGTACACGCGCAAGCGCCCTTTCTGCCTCGATGCGCGCGGCGCGCTCGGCCTCAGCCGCCGCACGAACGGCGGCCAGTTCGGCCTGGTGGCGCTCCATGGATTCCCTCAGGCTGGTGCCAAAGTGCGCCAGCGTGGCTGGCTGCATGCCCTCGGGGAAGAGTTTGGCACGTTGCCCGGCAGGCAGGCAGCGCAGGCCATATTCAGCCAGTACGCGGGTGATGGCACGCCGGGTGGCCGCACCGGGATTGTCGCCCGGATGCGTGCCATGGGCTTCGCGGATCTCGTCGAAGCCGGTGAGCCTCAGAATCGTGTGGCCTGGAGCATCTGCAGGTCCGCAGGCAATTTCAAGATGAATGGGGCTGGCTTCGAATTCGCCAATAGTGTGCAGAAGCGCGTACGCGTGCGCATCGTGGCGCAGCGGGTTCCACTGCGCCAGCCAGTCGTCCGAATGGTAAGCCTCCGCCGCCTGGGCTTGTGTTTCATGCCCGGCCACGCGCGCGGCCAGCCACAGCAAGGCCCTATCCACATCACTGACAACAACCGCCATGATCCCTTTCATGTTACTGCATACGGCGAACCGCGCATCATCGCTAACTATTCGCGGGGCGTCAATGCTGTAGAGCATGTCCGGGGCAGGTGCCCGTCTGCCGGACGCAAGACTGTCTCGGAATTTGCCAGCGCCGGTTCATGCGTGCAGCATTTTCAGACTGGCCGCACAGGAACATAGTCATCGCATGACCTTTACCCGCCCCTTCCGCAACGCCCACATCCTGCTGCCCATTGCCTTGTTCATAGGTGCGGAATATCTGCTGTTCAGTGATCCTTGTGAGCCCAGGCCAGTAGCCGCTTATGCCGCATTCACCACCGCAGCGGTGTGCCTGGCCGGCTGGCTGGCGCATCTACGGGTCGGGCCGCTGCACGATTGGCGGGTGGCACTCAGGCTGATGTATGAGACATTGGGCGATCTGCTGAAATTCGGGCTGGCTGTTCTGCTCGCGGGCCTTTTGATTTGCCTGCCGATGCCGACAGTGGATTGTTATACGCCGCGTAGTGATGTGTCGGAACTGCTGACCGTGTCGGCCGCTCTGAAGACGGAGATATCTGAACGTTACGCCGCGCGTCATTCGCTGACGAATATCGGCGAGGGAGTACACATGGAAACGCTTAGCCCCGATGACAAAGTCTGGGTGACGAGCGATGGCAGCATCTTTCTGTTCAGTGCCAAAGCGGGCACAGCGCTGTTGGAGAAGCCTTTCGCCGGTCCGGATGGTCTGACGTGGCAGTGCATGGGAGCACCCGACAAATACCTCCCCTCCCCTTGCCGCCAGCGCTAAGCCAGGGGGCCGTTCGTCACTGCAGACTGCATCGGGTTGAACAATTCGCTCAGGTCGGGTTCCAATTTCCTGAAACCCTCAAGGGTGTGAGACCTTGAGGCCCCATCATCCTTGCAGGAAGATGTGCAATTGCCTGCATCATCAGGGAGCCTTGCGATGAAGCCAATTCTCTGTCTCGCCCCCGTGCTGGTGTTGTGTGCCTGCTCACAGATTCCGCGCTATGCGGAACCGGCGCCGGGCAAAAATGCGGCGACTCTGCAGGGCGTGGAAGGCACTTCCATTCATACCTACACGCGCAGGGGGTGTATTGCGACAAGCCTGGAGACCGGCGACAAGAGCGTGCGCGTGCGCCCGGGCGAAAAGCTGTATGTGGAGTATTCGCGTGAGATGGGGAGCAATGCCATCTGCCACTACCTGATATCCTTCGTGCCGGAGAAAGGTGCGAACTATGCGCTGCGCACCGGGCAGACGAATCCGCAGACGGGCCGCCGCATGCTTTGCTCGCCAACGATTGTGCGCCTGCAGCCAGATGGCGCGGAACTTATGGTTGGGGCGAACAACGAGGTGCCCACAATACCGCCGGCCTCCTGCCCGAGGTAGGCACTACATCTATCAGCGGCGCCGATAGCCTTCTTCGTACTGATGATGGGCTTGATAAGCCGAGGTGAACTTGCTGACGTAATCAGCGTCTATGACCTTGTCGGCCTTCGGCCTGAAGCGCCCGGTATCCATAGCCCAATCCAGCACACCAGTGCCCAGCGGGTATTCGGTAAGAAATCCGCTGAGCTTGTGTTCTGCAATCCAGCCTTCCGCTTCATAAAATGATTTGAATACGCCGGAGGGGAAACGTGCGTGCTGCCCCATGAAAACCCAGACACGCTCCAATGACTGCTTTGCCGCCATAACAGGCAAACACCTTCCTGTGAATCTTGTGCGGGCGTAAGTCTACCGTGTATTGGCCGATTCATTCGGTGGAAAAGGAGGGGAAAACATGCAAATAATGCTCAAGAAAATTTCAGCCACCCTCCTCCGCAAAGCGCGCTGGTAAAGGCTGAAGGGGAAATGCGCTGGGCGACATTGGCGAAGTCCGCGTGCCTTTGATGTTATTGCAGGCAGCAAAGACACAGCGCATTACCCAATACAGATATGCCGTCACTCGGACCCGCGTGTCACCGGCTGGTGATCGGCAAGCCATGCGGCGCGGCGCGCAAAGAGAGCGGGGATTGCTTCGGTAGCATCCTGCATCAGGGTCTGCAGAACGCCGGTGCGAAGCTGCCCATTCTCAACAACGATTTTGCCTGCCACCATGGTGAGCGCGACATCGCCGCCCTGCACAGCGTGCACGATGTTGTGATGCAGGTTGAGATATTCGCCAGTGAGCAGCGGCGTCATGCGTGGTGTATCGGTGCGGATGGCGATGATGTCGGCAGCCTTGCCGGTTTCCAGGCTGCCGATTTCGTGCTCCATCCCCAGGGTGCGGGCGCCGCCCAGGGTTGCCATGTCCATCACGCACCAGGCATCCAGCGCAGCGGCATTCATGCCGGCAAACTTGGCGAGGAGCGAGGCGATCTTCATTTCCTCGAACATGTCGAGGTTGTTGTTTTCTTTCTCGCCATCGCTGCCCAGGCCAACAGGCACGCCGGCATCAATGAGCTTTTCGACAGGCGCTGCGCCGCTGGCGAGTTTCATGTTGCTGGTGGGGTTGTGCACCACCCCGATATTGCCGCGTGCTGCGATCAGCGCGATTTCGGCGTCATCCAGCCAGCAACCGTGGGCAAGCATCACGCGTGGCACATCGAGCAGGCCGAATTTTTCCAGCGCCTGCACGGGGCGTAGCCCATAGCGCCGCTGCATCTCGCCAATATCTGAGTAAGCCTCGTTGCTGTGGGTGTGAAAACCGGTGTGGTAATCGCGTGCAAGTGCCGCCGCACGCTGCCATGCAGCAGGCACAGCATAAAAGAGATGCTCCAGCCCCACCCACACCGAGATGCGCCCGTTGGCGCCGCCATGCCAGTGCTGGAGCAGGGATTCGTTACTGGCGTAAGTTTCAAAGTAATCGTGATCCGGATGCTCGGCCACATAGGGTACCAGCACGGCGCGGATGCCCAGCTCGGTGGCAGCGCGTGCGGAGCCTTCCATGTAGCGCCACATATCGACAATGGTGGTGGTGCCCGAGAGCAAGGCTTCGGCATAGCACAGGCGCGAGGCGATCTCGGCTTCGCGTGGGGTGATCACACGATGCATGGGGTCGATATAGGCCTGCAGCCATTGCCACACTGGCAGCCCTTCAGCGGTACCACGCAGAATGCCGGAATGGCAGTGCCCGTTGATCAGGCCGGGCATCAGCAGTTGCCGTTCCAGGCGTTGCACACTGGCCTGCGGATACGCTGCGTGCAGGGGAGCAAATGTGTCGACACCAAGAATGCGCCCGGTCGAGGTATCGACGGCAACCGCACCATCGCAGATTACGTGGTGATCGGGCGTCATGGGGAGAACGTGATCAGCGTGCAGCAGCAAGATAGCCATGGAACTCTCTGGTTTCGGATAGTGCATGCATTCTGGCAGATATCGAATCGATCATAATAATTGGCTACAATCGATTTATTCGATGAAAGGAATGGCTATGCCGTATTCGCTCGAACAGCTCAAAGTCTTTGCCGAGGTGGCGCAAACCGGCAGCTTTACCGCCGCAGCGCAGAAACTGGGCAAGACCCAGTCTACAGTGAGCTTTGCGGTTGCCAATCTGGAAGTGGATCTGGATGTACAGCTGTTTGATCGCAGCAACCGGCAGGTACAGCTGACAGAAGCCGGGGCACGTCTGCTGCTGGAGGCGCGCGAGGTGCTGGCGCGCTGCAATGCCCTGGACGTACTGGCACAAAGCATTGGTGCGGGCGTGGAGGCAGAACTTGAGCTCATTAGCGAGGAGAGCCGGTGCCGGAATCCTGGA
>DBTS01000019.1 GCA_002307175.1 Rhodocyclaceae bacterium UBA1310 | reverse complement strand
CATTTACACCGCCAATTCGGGCGCATTCAAGGGGCAAGCGTGCACTTATCAGCCTGTCCAGGATTCCGGCACCGGCCCTCAAAGGCGGTAGCGCCATTCAAGAAAGCAGCCACAATCCTCCAATCAATGGGCGAGATATCCAGTGATCGGCTAAAGCGCCAAGCTGTTCTCGATGAAATGCTTAAGAAGCTCAATTAAGCACAACAATGTTCGCCGCCAAGGCTAATCCATCGTTCCAACGGACTGCCTACGGCTGCCGTTGAATTCAAACGTTAGCGGTAGCTGTCTAGCCGGCTTAGAGGTGTAGCTGCCACCTCAATGGCTGGTTTGAGGGGCAGCTCCCGGCCGACAGCCGTCATTGTAGTTCTTTGGCATCAACGTCCGCCAAGGCCGAGCAACCGCCAGCCGAAATCCTACCCTGGCGTCATCTCCCTCACCTCATTCCAGAGGAAAGTCACTCACATTAAACTGCGTCCTTCGAGCTCGCCCCCAAAACAAAACCCCCGCCATCCGAAGATGCGGGGGTTTTGTTTTTCCGAGCGGGCCGGTGAAGACCCGCAGGGCAGGGCTTGCTCAGGCGGCCTGGTTGGCAGCAGCGGCAGCTGCCTTCTTGGCCTTGGATTCCGGATCCTGCAGGATGAACCAGACGCAGGCGACGGCGATGATGTCGAAGCAGGCCAGCACGAAGAACAGCGGGCTGTAGCCGATGGTGTCAGCCAGGGCACCGACGATCAGACCAGCGAAAATCGTGGAGGCGGTCCAGGCGGCGGTACCGGTCAGGCCGTTGGCGGTTGCCACTTCGTTCTTGCCGAACACGTCGGAAGACAGCGTGATCAGGGCGCCAGACAGGGACTGGTGAGCGAAGCCGCCGATACACAGCATGGCGATGGCGATGTACGGGTTGGTGAAGAGGCCGATGATGCCCGGGCCGATCATCAGGAAGCCACCGATGGTGACCACCAGACGGCGGGAAACGATCAGGCTCACGCCAAAGTGCTTCTGGAAGAAGGCGGGCATGTAGCCACCGATGACGCAACCAAGGTCGGCGAACACCATGGGCATCCAGGCGAACAGGGCGATTTCCTTCAGGTTGAAGCCGTACACCTTCATCATGAACATCGGGATCCAGGCGTTCAGCGTACCCCAGGCCGGTTCGGCCATGAAGCGGGCCAGTGCGATACCCCAGAACTGACGGTTGCGCAGAATATGAACGATAGAAGCCTTCTTGCCTTCATCGGCAAGCAGGCGCTTTTCCTGGCCGGAGACGATGTAGTCGTGTTCTTCCTGGCTCAGACGCTTGGATTCGGACGGTTTGTGATAGCAGATCAGCCAGATGGCGGCCCAGATGGCACTCAGGATGCCGACCAGAATGAAAGCGGCCTGCCAACTGTGCATCATGATGGCCCACACCACCAGCGGGGGAGCGATCATTGCGCCGATGGAGGAACCGACGTTGAACCAGCCCACAGCCTTCGGGCGTTCCTTGGCCGGGAACCATTCCGAGGTGGCCTTCAGACCGCCAGGGATCATGGCGCCTTCAGCAGCACCCACGAGACCGCGGGCGATAGCCAGACCCTGCCAGGAACCAGCCAGCGCCGTACCGGCACAGAAAATGGCCCACAGCACGGCAAACAGGCCATAACCAACACGGGTGCCGAGCAAGTCGAGCACATAGCCGGCCACCGTCTGCATCACGGTATAGCAGGCGCCATACACGGCCACGATGTAGCCGTATTGCTGCGTGGTGACGTGCATCGTGGTCTGCAGTTCCGGCATGGCAACCGAGATCGTGTTACGCGTCAGATAGCCCAGCACTGTCCCCAACGTAACGATGGAGATCATGTACCAGCGAAGACCCTTGATTTTTTTCACAATATTGCTCCTTCTAAAAATTTCGTAAGTGGCTTGGTCGCGGAGCAGGCCGACGCCTAGCCGTTAGCTTTATAAATTTGTCTGTTGGGAGAATCATCTCTGTTTGTTTGACAACCTGCAAGCTAGTCAAAAAGTTGTTATACATGTATCTATCAACTTTATTAATTACGCAAACACCCCCTAAGACCCTGAAGCAAAAAAATAAATTCGTTTTTCCCCCGACAGCCCTTAGGGGCAGGATGGATTTTTGTTCAAAAAAATCACTTCCGTTATAGGAAAGTTTGATACCTCTTAAGTCTGATTGTTGACGACCATCAAAACCACAAAATCCATTCAAAAATCATGGTCTTAGATCGCCAACCAGGTGTTTTTCAGACAAAAAACTGCATGTTGCAAAAGGGACACGGAAAGCTCTCTGGCAACGCCCGAAATCCGATTTTTGAAAGGCATCAGTCAGTTATCTGGCGACACCAGTCACAGCAAGGAAGTGATCGGAATCATGAATGCAGTTGTCTGACATAAGTGGCATCAACCCTGCAGGCAGTTCGCTATCACCATGCCCATCCGTTGCGTAGACGTATCCGCCTCTGCCGCCAAATCTTCACGTAAATCACGGATTTTTATGGGAATGTGATTTTCGGGCCGATTTTCAGAAAATCACGTCAAGGGGTACCCATCGGGGTGCCAGCCGAGGGACTCAGGCGCCCGCAGGGCAAAATGCCAAGCAAAGCTGCCAATAAAAAGGCCCGGTTGTCATCCACCGGGCCTGGCGAGTTGTTCCGGATCAGGGTTATTCGGCTGTCGGTGGTTCAGGCACCACACGCGCTGCGCGGCGATAGCTCCAGTAAGCCACAGCCCAGTTCACCAGCACCACGAAGCGGTTGCGGAAACCGATCAGGAAGTACACGTGCGCAGCCAGCCAGAACCACCACGCCAACAGCCCCCACAGCTTGAAACGGCCTACGTGTGCAATGGCTGCCATGCGTCCGATGGTGGCGAGGTTGCCAAAGTCGCTGTAGCGGAAGGCCATGCCTGTTGTGTTAGCCGTGCCATTGAGGCGGGCACGCAGCACGCGGGCCACGTGCTTGCCCATCTGCTTGGCAGCCGGGGCTACGCCGGGTACGGGCTTGCCATCCTGCTGCAGCGAAGCCAGATCGCCGGCCACGAAGATCTCCGGATAGCCCGGCACCGAGAGATCAGGCTGCACCAGCACGCGCCCGGCACGATCCACCGGCACGCCAAGGCTGCGCCCAAGTGGCGAGGCCGCCACGCCAGCCGCCCACAGCACGGTGCGCGCGGGGATAAAGGTATCGCCCACGGTACAGCCCCTGGCGTCAATCTGCGTCACGCCCTGGCCGGTGATGACTTCTACGCCCAGGTGTTCGAGTTGCAGCTTGGCCTTGGCCGAGAGATATTCGGGGAAGGTGGCGAGCACGCGCGGGCCAGCCTCAATGATCCGCACGCGTGTCTTGCGCGGATCAATGTTGCGGAATTCGTCTTTGAGGGTGTGGCGTGCAATTTCTGCAAGCGCACCCGCCAGTTCCACGCCTGTCGGCCCGGCACCCACGATGACAAACGAAAGCCACGCGTCCCGCGTTGCCGGATCGCTCTCAGCCTCGGCGTGCTCAAAAGCTTCGAGCATGCGACGGCGCAGATGCAGCGCATCGGTCAGCGTCTTCAGGCCGGGAGCGAATTCGGCCCATTGATCCTTGCCGAAATACGAGTGGGTGGCGCCCGAGGAGAGCAGCAGCGCGTCGTACTCAATGCGGCTGCCGTCGGCGAGCACCACGGCACGCCCGTTGGGCACCACGGCAGTCACTTCGCCCAGGCGCACTTCCGCATTGCGCTGCCCACGCAGAATATGGCGCAGGGGAGCAGCGATATCCGAGGCAGAAAGCCCGGCAGTGGCAACCTGATAGAGCAGGGGCTGGAACAGGTGATGATTGCGGCGGTCGATCAGCGTCACGCGAAAGCGTGGATCATTGAGCTCTCGCGTGGCCCAGAGGCCCGCGAAGCCACCGCCGACGACGACTAGGTGGAGTTGGGGAAGCTTTTCCAAAATTATGGCTCCGAGTGTGTGTAATTCCTGGCGCTCGGTGCTGTGGTGCGTGAGGCTGAAGTTTCTGGCGTTGGCGGGCAATCTCTGAGCCCATCCAGGCGCCGACTTGCAAAAAGCGTCAACGTTGGGGTACAGCAGCGCAAGCCCTGATTCTATCCAATAAACAGGGGTTTCCACGCTGCCGGGAATTTCGCAAAAGCGCACGAAAACCTTTGCGCCACAACACTTCCGAGAACGTATTGCGCTGCGTCAAACCTTGCGCAGAGAGGCCTTCGTCACAATTCCATTTCCCACAGATTGCCATTTGCATATCATGGAGAGGCATAACCGCGGGCCATTTAATATATTTACCCACCCATAACCGAAACTGTTATGGGCGTTTTCCCTGCAGGTGATGTGCAAAAGATGTGCTGTCTTATATAAGAACTCTGTTATCAAACCCTTGCCAGACCCGTGCCCAGTGTTGCACCACCGCCTACATCTGTCGCCCCGGCGCCACAGGCGGGCAGATTTATGCCACCATTTCGGCATGTCAAAATTCGTTTCGAATGATGTCTGCCATCAGCCCGTCTGAAAGCCTTGTGTGTACACAGCCAGTACAGGGCGCGCATCTGATCGCCGATCTGCAGAGCTGTACATGCCCCATCGCGCTGCTCTGCGATGCCGGCCTGCTTGCCTCACACCTCAAAGCAGCCGTACACACGGCAAGGCTCTCCGCTGTTGGCGAAACCTTCCACAAATTCCCCGATACGCCGCTGCAGCCGGGCGGCGTCACCGGTGTGGTGCTGCTGGCCGAATCCCATGTGGCCGTGCACACCTGGCCGGAATTTGGTGTCGTCACGCTCGATGTCTACGTCTGCAACTACTCCGCCGATAACTCCGCACGTGCCGCCGCGCTGATGGATGCGCTGTGCGCGTTGTTTGCCCCCCGACAGGCGCATCGCCAGTCGCTCTCCCGATGTGGCGTGGCAGCAGCTGCGTCGTAGCCGGATCGTAAGCTGATGCACGTTTCAGACAGAAGGTACCGCCCGGATTGCGTCCGACATGTGCTCCGGTTGCCTCGGCACTTCCTTTTCCCGCATCATTGACCGCCATAGCCACACCATCCACCGATGGGCACACACGAGGGAAACATGGAGTACCGCATTCTCACCGAGCAGGAAGCCCGCAAGATCTCCGCCGACCCCAATACCGACAACGCCCCGTTCCGCATCCTCAACGATGCCGGCAAAGCCTTCGTCGACGCCTGGGTGGCCCGTGTTGCCGCAGAAACACCGCGTCAGAGACTGCAAACCCACTACGACCACGCCGAAGAAGCCATCAATGATGCCTGGGAAGGCGACCCCATCACCATCGACATGCCGGCCCGCAAAACCGCCTCAGGCAAGGAAGAGGTGCTGGAACTGGCGCCGGAACATTTCATGTGGGTGCTGAACACGGAGGCTTGAACCTACAGGTAGGCGCGCTTTGCGTGAAACGCGCGATGCGGCGCCACCCAATTACCACAATGGGCCTGCGTCGGAAGGCGCTACGCTTTTCCGACCTGCTTTTTGGCATACCGTGCCGGATTTTGCAGCATGGCGAAGCCCGCAA
Source organism: Rhodocyclaceae bacterium UBA1310 (assembly GCA_002307175.1). Classification (GTDB taxonomy): domain Bacteria; phylum Pseudomonadota; class Gammaproteobacteria; order Burkholderiales; family Rhodocyclaceae; genus Uliginosibacterium. The sequence continues at coordinate 20,097 of DBTS01000019.1, read as the reverse complement.
TGAACGGGGGCACACTGCACCTTCCGCATCAACTGCCCCGCGTCACCATACCATCGTGAGGAATGCGCGTTCGGTGCAATTCGCTTGTCGCTCATTGGCACCCTACGTCTTTGGCATATCACGCCGGTTTGCGCACGCTTCTAATGTTTTGCTCTTACTCGGCTTCGAGCAAGGCCACCATCTCTGCCGGCACTTCGGGGCGGCCGCGTGCGTTGATGGCAGTGCCGATGACCAGGCCTTCGAGCACCACCTTGCTGTCAGCCAGGCGGATCACCTGCTGGCGGAAACCGAAGCGCACCTTTGAAATGGGCTCGACTGCCACTGTCACCACAAAGCCGTCGCCACTGGTGAGGGATGCCTTGTAATCCATCTCCGAACGCACGACAACAAGATTGATGTTCTGGCGCGCCAGCGCGGCAAAATCGATGCCCCGATCAAGCAGAAACTCGTGGCGGGCATGTTCCAGATAATTGAAATACACGGCATTGTTGACGATGCCCTGCATATCACATTCGTAATCGCGAACCTTAAACTCGAGTGAGAAAACTGCCTTCATCCTGCTCCATCTGTTGGGTGACTGGAAACGCCGCTCTACACGTCGCTCTTCATGGCGGCGATGCGCGCTGCAGTGTAGCGTAACAGAGGGAGACACAAAAAGTTGAAGGCGCAAAATGCGTCACCCACGTCACGCAAAGAAACGGGTCCTTCAGACTTTCATGTGGGTAAATAGTACGCTCCCGCGTATCACGCCGCAGCGAACGAAGTGGCGTGAAAGGGCGCAATGCAGCGTAACAAAGCGTTGGGAGACGCCTGCGGCTTTCCCAACCTACGCCATTGGCCTACCGTTCCGGTTTTCGCAGGGAGCCACCAGGGAACAATGGAGCGTAGCGCAATTGCGCCAGTCAAGCCTCCGCCCGGAGGGCACAAACCAGGATCGGCATGCCAAACATTCACCCACGCCAAAGTCGGATGAGCCAGGAAACTTATACGAATCCACTTGATGGATGGAAGGCAGTTCAGCTGGGCCGGGGTCCGTGTATCGACACTTCTTTTGTACAGATGATGAGTTTGCGGCCCACCGTTTGTAAAATCGGATATCTGGCACTTCAGCTTGCCGCTCCGGGCGGGCATAATCATCGGCCCGGAATGGATTGCCCCTTTTCCAGTTCTTCATTGGTCCGATGGCTCAGCGTCGCCTTTTTTCCGCCCTCTCGAATTCCCATCGTGCGCCCTCGCTGTGGCGCACCATCCTGTCACGGTGGCTGGTGTGGCTCGTCGCACTGATCCCGGCAAGTGCGCTGGCGATGGCCTATCGCCTGGGCGAGTGCTTTTTTCTGATCTATTCGCAGCGTTTCGGGGGCACCTTGCTTTACGCCTCGGCTGCTGAACATCCTGGCAAATTCTGGCTGCTCGTGATGCTCAACATTCTGCTGCTTGCCGCCATGATTTGCTGGGCCGGCAAGGCACTGCTGAGTCGGCGCGGCAATATCTGGCTCTAGAAGCAGAGCGGCTCCAGGCGCAAAAGTTTGCGCCCTCCGGGATCGGCGGAATTCGCGACGCACTCTCCGCACAACATTACTTACCTATCGCGCCGGTTTGCGTAGGGCGCGCACAGCGGAACAATGCAGCGCAGCGGAATTGCGCCGGTCAAACAACCCTCACGTGCGCAGCGCGCAAACTGATCGTTGCCCTGCTTGCTTAATCAAGCCCAGCGCCCTGCGGGCGGAGGCTCACAACCGGTGCAATTCGCCCATCGCTCATTGTTCGCTTCGCCACCCTACGCCAACCAAGCTGGCAAGCCACAATAGCCGACCGAACATTGCATGCCAATGAAGTATGGCATCAATGATGCGATGAGCGAACTGCACCGAACGCGCATTCCAGACGATGGCCTTGTAATGTAGCCACGCTGACGTGGAAGGTGCAATTCTCTTTTCGCTCATTGTTCGCTTCGCCAGGAATTTTGTGGCGGCGTATTACTCGGGCCTGGCGCCTGTATGGATGATGGTGCCCACATGTTCGCCACGCAGCGCGGCGGTGAGCCGGCCTGGCACGAGCCCGTTGACCACCTGCACGCGTTCGATGTGGCGGGCATTGGCCATCACTTCGAGCAGTGCGCGGTCAAACGGCAGCGTGCCTTCCTGTTTGGCGATGTCGGTGTAGCTCGCCTCGCGCAGCAGTTCGGCAGATTTGCCATCCGGGCCGTTGGGATCTGTGGTGTAGACGCCGTCCACATCTTCCACGATGGTCAAGCCGGCGGCGCCCAGCGCATCAGCGAGCAGGAAAGCGCCCGTGTCGGCGCGGTGCGGCGGAATGCGTGCGCCGGGAAATTCGTGGTGGTGATACGGGGGGAATGCACTGCCCACCACGGCACGGGCTGCCTGCAGGTGAATCGCCAGTTGTGTGGAGATGGTAGGGTGCTCCACATAGGAAACCCCTTCCGGCGAGAGCAGTGAGGCGAGAATGTGGCCGTTCTGGCCGGCTTCGCTGGCGGCGAGCGGCGAAAGCGAGCCCACCGGCAAGCCCAGATCGAGGCCCACACTGTACAGGTGACGGGCACGGATGCCGGCACCGGTGAGGATCAGCATGCGGTGCTCGGGCAGCAGACGGCGCAGTTCATCGACAATCGGCAGGATCGCTTCGTGACCACGATCCATGATGGCGCGGCCCCCGATTTTCACAACCTGCAGCCAGGGCAGCAAACGGATCGGGCGCACACCTGCCACCGGGCGGGTGAGGGAGCCATCGAGAAGCGTCTGGCGGGCCAGCGCAGAATCGACGTGCTTGATGGTATTGGTGGTTTCAGCCATGACGTGTTCCCCTTAATCTGCGGTAATGATGGTGCCAACGTGTTCGCCAGCCAGCGCACGCGTCAGATTGCCCGGCACGAGGCCGTTGACGATCTGCACCTGGCGCACATGGCGGGCAGACTTGAGCAGATCCAGCACAGGGAATTCGAGGATAGAATCCTGCAGCCCCTTGGCCTTCATTTCATCCACCGAAATCTTCGGGATGAAAGTCGGGTTTTTCTCCGTCTTGGGGTTGGCCGTGTAGAGGCCGTTTTCATCCTTCACATAGATCATCTGCTTGCAGCCGAACTGCTCGGCCATCAGGAAGCAGCCGGCATCCGTGCGGTATGGTGGCAGTACGCCCTCGGCAGCCGGGCGAATCCACAGTTTGAAGGGAGGCATGCCACTGAAGATCACGGCATGCACTTCGGCGAGATACAGCGGCACAGCGGAAAGCCCGGCGCCATCCACGGAGGAGATGCCATGCTTGGCGAGCAGCTGGCCGAGCATCGCGGCATTCTGATCAGCCACCGAGGCGCCCAGCTGTGCCAACACACCCGCCGGCAGGTTCAGCCCGGCGGCAATCGAATACAGGTGGCGGGCACGCGTACCGGCGCCGGTGCCAATGAGCAGCTTGTGCTGCTTGCGCACGGCAACGATTTCATCGACCAGCGGATAGACAGCGGCGCGGCCACGGTCGATCACACTCTGGCCACCGATCTTGATCACTGATGCATCTGGCAGGATGCGGAAATCGGAAGCCGCTTCCGCTGCAGCAATCAGCTCCGGATCAGTCAGCGAGCGCTGCATGAGGAGCTGTTCAAGCTCCGCCGTCGTGTTGGTCATGGACATCCCTTTCATCATTTCGAGTCTCTGCCGCATTTCTCTTTGCCGGAATCTTGACCAGAGAAACTGGCATCGGCATGCCATGCTCCGGGCGATTCTGCAATGAGTCTGCAGTGAGGGGCGGGTGGCATTACATCTCAGCGCACCATAGGGCGAAGCATAGGGAAGAACGTTATATAAATTCAACACCACACAGGTAATAGCGGTTTTCCGAAAACCCTTGCCAGTGCTGCTTTCAGGGTGAACCGGCGGATTGTCAAACCAAGTTTCGCGCGTAAGCAAGGTGGATGAAATGTTTGGCGACAGAAAGGGCTCAATGGCAGCCCCGTGCAGCCATCAAACTAACAGATCGCTGGTGTACTGGATCACCTTGCCTTCGCTGTGCAGTGGCTCGATGGTGATCTGTGCCCTTGCACCAAACAGCCCGCGTAGCGCGTCCACCAGGGCCGGTGCCAGTTCGAGCGTGGCTGTGCGCAGGCGCAAGCGGAGGTCGGCGTGCTGGTGCAGGGTGTACTGCGGCATGGCGAAGGCCGCCAGGCAATGCGTCACATCCACATTGTTAAGCCATTGCCCATCTAGCGTTTTGAAGCGCACGGGCGGGCGGCCCGCGAAATCGCGCAGCAGCGGGCCGGCATCCGTCATCACCCGTTCTGCCCAGTCTCCGGTGCGGTAGCGCAGCAGCGGCAGGCAGAAATTGAAGCCGCCCGAGAGCGTGATCTCGCCGCGTTCGCCGGGAGCGGCGGGGCTACCATCCGGGAGCAGGGTTTCTACATACAGGTGGTTCTGCAGCAGCAGATGCCCGCCCAGGCGCGGCACAAACACCGCAATCGGGCCGATCTCGTTCATGGAATAAATATCCAGCACCGGGCAGGCGAAGCGCGCCTCAAGCTGCCTGCGCAGACCATCGCCCAGCGCCATCGATGTGGAGAGCAGCGCACGCGGCGAGTGTTGAAACGGCAATTGCGCCAGTGCCGAGAGCGAGAGCGGATCACCCGTAATCAGTTCGGGCGCGAGTGCATCGAGATAGCGGGCGCGGTCGTCCGGATCGTGCCAGTCTGCCGGATGCAGATTGAGTTTCACCAGCCCGGCCTCATCCAGCAGCGGATTCACCGACACATAGGTGAAGCAGCGCCGCTGGAAACCTGCCAGCACCACGCTGACCTCGCCACGCCCGGCCTGCAGTTCGATGCCGAACTGGGCCAGCGCACGCCGGTGGAATGCCAGATAGCCTGCCGACACACGCGGGTGCGAAGGCAGCTTGAGCGGGTGGCCGGTGGTGGCGCTGGTGGAATATTCGATCAGGCGATCCAGAGGCAGATCATCCGGCACGAAGCGTGTGATATCCCGCGAAAGATCAGCCCGGGAGATTGTCGGAATGTCCGCAAAGCTGTCCCAGGAGAGTTCTGGCAAAACCCCACGTGCACGATAGCCGGGCACCCGCTGATATGCCTCCCGCACAAAATCCTGCAGCCAGTCAGGCAGGCCATCAGAGCTATCCCAACCCAGGCGGGCGCTCAGTACCTCGGTGGCATGTGCCTGCACCAGCGGCAGATCTTCCGCGATCAGGCGGTTGCCGCTGCGGTTGCGAAAGATCGGCGCAGCGGGGTGATTGCACAGCCGATCAAGCATGGCGCGGCCAGCTTCGCCGAGCAGCGGGAAGTGGCGCAGATCGGGGCGGATGCCATCGCGGCTCATGCGGTCTCCCTCACTCGCGGGTGTATTTGTCCGCCGCCTCGGCGGCAGCTTTCTTGATCAGTGCCTCGCGGATTTCGCGGGCGCGTTTTTCCGCCTCCCGCGCTTCGCGGATGATGCGCCGCCGCTCCACGCTGCTCAGGGCCTGCAGGCGATCCTGCGCCTGGGCTTCGGTTTCGCCAGCCGGGCGCAGTTGCAGATCTGCCAGCACGATGCGCACCATCTCTTCGCGCCGCTCAGGGTCGAGGATATAGCGCTCGGCAGCGTATTCGCCGGCCAGCTCGCGCAGCGTCCGGGTGGTGCAGGTGAGCAGCGCGGCCTTGTGCAGATGGCCACGCAGGGATTCGTCCGCCAGCAGCCAGCAACCGATGGCTGCCAGCGTGAGCCAGTTGGCATCCTCCGGTCTGGCGGAAAAATCCGCCAGCTCGGCGTGCGTGCAGGCCTCGCCAATCGCATGGCTCAGGTCGAACACCAGCGCATCCACATGCACGCTGCCAGCCTTGCCAAGGCGCGGCGCATCGAGAAAATCACGCGGGGTGTCGGCAAGCCGGCGCAGCAGGGTTTCCAGGGCAGGAGCCGGTACATTCATCAGTGAGACCTCTTCGGTGTCGATGCAATCTGCCCATCCCGGTGGCGGCGGCTGAAGTCGCGGGCAAAAGCCATGAGCTGCTCCCAGTCGGTGATGCGATGCAGCGCCCAGCCCTGGGTTGTCACTGCGCGCCGTATCGTCTTAAGTGAATCAGCATAATACCCGTTGCTCTCATCGGGCAGGTTCAGCGCCAGCGTGCCACCTGCACCAGCCCGCTGCAGGGCACGCGCAGCGATATCCCAGCCGGAGTTGCCGCGTTCATCATCGTTGAACATGGTGTCGATGCCATCATCCGAAATCATCAGGATGTGGGTGGGCCGTTCGCGCCCCCTGGCATCGGCATAGGTTTCGCGCAGGCAATGAATCGGGAAGGCGGTGCCACCACCGAAGAAATCTGTCAGCACGCCGAGAATCTGCTGCGGCTGGCGGATGAAGCCCGGCGTTTGCCGCACCTCATGCTTGCCACTCCATAGCGTGACCTGCACCTGTGCGCCAGCCCGCAGCGCGGAGAGTGCAATGATCGCGCCGGCCAGGGTGAGCCAGGAGGTTTGCCGGCGCGGGTCCGGCATCGAGCCGGAGCTATCCACGTAAATATCGAGGTCGATCGGCTGCAGCACGGGCATCTCGCCGGGCTGTTCGCCATACAGGCGTTTCACCGTCGTCATGCCGGGAATCACCTGCGGCGATTGCAGTACGCTTTGCAGCCAGTCCAGCTCGTCGAGCGGATCGCCACAATCCCAGGCTTCCAGCCCTTCCGGGAGCGGCTCGCTGCCCGAGGGCGCCTTCTTGCGCGGGTACGGGATCAGATGGGGCAGGGCACGTTCCTGATAATAGCGGATGGCGATTTCATGCTCGCTCAGCTCCACCCCCGAGGCACGCAAAATCTCGCCGTACTCGAAAGGCTCGCGGGCCTGCCCGGCCACCTTGTCGGCAGGCGCCTGGGCTTCGTCCGGTGCGCTCAGCACACGCTTCACGGGCACACGTTGCAGCCCGTCTTCGCCGGTAATCAGCGGGTCTTCAGCCGGGTGGATGGCGCCTTCGAGTTCGCCCGCCTCGATTTCGCCAATGCCTGCCACCACACAGTCTCGCCCCGCCGTGGCGGTGTCGTGCAGCCAGCGCAACTGGCGCCTGTAGGCCTCATCGTCGGCCACAATATACGGCAGCATCAGCGCCGCGAAACGCCCCGCGCCATCGAGCCAGTCGCGCGCGTACACGCGGATCAGGCGGGCGCCCAGCCACGCATCCGTTTCAGCCCGCGCATCCAGCGCCTCGTTCGTCAGGCTGCCGGCCGGCAATTGCCAGAGCTGCTCGTAGATGCGCATGTACACGGGCCACACGCCTGTGGCGGCGGGCTTGTCGGCAGCCACTTTCTTCTGGCTCTCGCTGCCCTGTGCGAGCTTGCGGTAGATATCTGCCAGCCGCAGGCCGGATTGGCGCTGCAGGCGGTCGTTGATGAGCAGATCGGTATACAGGTTCGCCAGCATCGGCGCGTGCTGGGTCAGCGTGGGCAGTGCCTGGCGCATGCGTGCCAGCAGGCGCAGATTGTCGGTAGCGTTTGCCGGGGCAAGTACATGATGGCCGATCTCGTGTGCCAGAATCTCTACAGCATAATCCTGCAGGCCAAGCCGGTCCACGCTCTGCAGATCAATCACCACACGCTGATCAACAAACCGGATCATCGCGAAGCTGCCTTCCAGCCCCTCGGCACGTGCGGCTTCCAGCGTGGCGCAGAGCATGGCAGGCTGCAGTCGCGTGTAGCGGCTCCAGATCGCCAGCGCGGCGGGCCATGCGCCCTGCCAGCGCTCCAGCAGGGAGAACAGGGCGGGCGGAGATTCCTGCGCGTGTGTCGTCATGCCAGTGCCAGCAGGCGGATGAAATGGGAATGCGGCGAGCATGCCGCCGCCGTATTGGGCCCGCACACCAGTTGCAGGCCCTCGGCGGGCAGATCAAGGGCGCAGCGCGCATCCCCAAGGCAGATTTCACCTCCGCGAAAAGTCAGCGCACCGGCCTCTGCCGAGCCTGCCGCAAACTCCTCGGCAGAGCCGGCATGCAGCACCGCGCCGAAGGCATCGGCACACAGATACCAGTGGCGATCCGCACATCGCAGCACAAAGCCATCGGCCAGCGCCCGCACTTCCGGTGGCTGTGCAAACGGCCCGCCAAAACCGCTGAAGCCGCCCACCTCATGCACCACGCGCAGGCCACGCGCTGCTGGGCGGGCCGGGTCGAACCACGGCCCGCTGGCAAGCCGATCAAGCACCGTTGCGATATCCAGCCCCGGCGCTGCGGCGAGGGCTGCGTGCGCGAGTTCCAGCGGCAGGCTGTGTGCCACCTGCAACGCGCCGCTGCGGAAATGCGCCACACCAGCACGCCAGGCGAGAATCTGGCCCAGCCCGCGCAGCGTGGCGAGGTTTGCACAGTGCCCGCCCAGGCTCGCCATCTCCTGCGCCCATTGCACGGTTCTGGCGCCCGCCACGCTCTGCAGATAGAGCGCCGCGTTGAAGAGATTCCCCAGCGTGTCGCGTGGTTGGCGCAGTGCGAGTGGCAGGCAGGCGGGCAGCACATTGGCCCACAGTGCCTGCACCAGCGGCAGCTCGGCCTTGCCGCGCAAAATCAGCGTGAGGCCCACATCAAAGGCCGCAAGCAGCATGCTGTTGGCGCGCTCGGCATCCACCGCAGCGGCCCGGATGGCCAACTGATCCAGCGGGCCACAAAGCAAAGCGTCCACCGCTGCCGTATCGAAGCCGGGCTGGCTGCGACAGGCTTCGGCCACGCGGGCGTTGAACTGCCCGCGCCCGGCCTGCAGGGCACGCGCGAGCGCACTGGAGAGCGTGGTGGAGAGAGGCTGGCCACTCATGCCTGGGCCCGTATCCAATGCAGATAGTTGGTGTAGCGCTGGTGCAGATATTTGAGCTTGAGCAGGTCGTCATAGAGATGCCCGTAGAGCTTGCGGCCCTTCACACGCTCGGCGATCAGGCGTTCGATATTCGCCAGCCGGGTTCGCGTGTCGCGCTCCGAGAGGCCATCCAGGCCCCTGGCGAAATCCGCTTCAAGGTCGGCCAACGGGTCTTCGCGATCCAGGTTGAGCCTGTCGTATTCGTCACAGGCCAGATCGAAGAGGTGGCGCAGCCAGCTCACCCGGTCGGCGCGGAAGGGCACGTTCTCCGGCAAACTGAAGAAGGGCGCATCGAGATCAGGCTGGAGTTTGTCGTGCAGCACGAAGGGCAGGGTCTGGCGCAGGTCTTCGAGTTCCACCTCGGTATTGCCACGAAAATACGCCAGCGCCTTGGCGTACAGCAGGATCGTCATGAGGTTGCGCACCGAGACGCCGTTGAGCGTCTGGCAGCCGATATCCTTGAGGCGGTCGCGGCCATTGTCGGCAGCCACGAGTTCATGCCACTCCACGCCGGCCAGGCGGGCGGTATCCTTGGTGAGGTATTCGAACTGCGCGCCTGCCGTCTCGAAGAGTTCGAACTGGCTGGTGAAGAATTCGATGCGCCGGCGCACTTCCTGCGGCACCGCGATGGCGCGGATCTCCTCGACCATGCGGTCGACTTCCTGCTCGCTGAAGATGATCTCCGGCGGCACGCATTCCTCGGGGCGCAGGTTCTCCTCGATGCGCATCAGCAGATCATCCAGGAAGCGCGGATTGAAGGCCAGCGCCTGCACCACCACGTCGATACGGTCGCGCAGCGCCTCCACCACGGCATAGGTGCCACCGCCGCGATCATCGTTGGCGGTGAGATACCACGCCGATTCCGGGCATTCGAACACATGGTTGAGCACTTCCGCGTAGTTGTCGCCCATCACGGTCAGCAGTGCGCTCTGCGTGCGCGTGGGGATGCGGTTGTATTCATCCACGATCTTCACCCGCATGCCCAGCCAGTTGCGCCACGCGATGCGAATGTCATCCATGCTCTGCGCACCAACAAGGTCTGCCGGCAGCGGATTACCCAACAGGTCGGCAATCGTCATCTGCGGGTGGCCGTGCTGCATGGCACGGCGCACTTCCTTGATCGAATATCCGGCGAGCACGCCCATGAGAATCGCGCTGGCCGTCTTGCCGCGCCCCGGCCCGCCCACGAAGAGGCACTTGCGCCGCGTCGCAAAGGTCAGCAGGGGCAGCAGCACGAAACTCGAATAACTCTGCGCCGAAGGCAGTGTCAGGGCACGTTTGCTGTCACCCACCTGATAGCGTTGCGCCGGGCCATCGTTGTATTCGATATCGTAGTGCGGGCTGATGATCGCCGTGTTCACGATCCAGAAATAAGCCTGCCGCAGCTTTTCGTCGAGCGCCACGGCTTCACCCGTGCCCGCCTCGCCGGTCTGCAGCGGCCCATTGTAGAGATCCGCCACATCAAACTGGCGGGCACGCGCCACGGGCTTGGGATTGGTCGGCGATTTCGACAGGCGCTGGAAAATGTTCAGGGGCGACATCCAAAAGACTCCGTCACGCAGTGGGTTGTTGTTCAAGGGGCGGGGCGAACTGCCAGGCTTTGGCGAGCAGTTCATCAACGGCCGCCAGGGCAGTGCGGCAGCGCTCCTGTGGCGAGCCGCTCAGCTCACGCCAGGGCACGCCCTGCGCAGCCAGCACCTCACGGAAGCGCCCGTTCATCCAGCCGCGCAGATGCTCGCCATCGCGCAGGCCATCATCTTCGAAAGGCACACCAGCGTCACTGGTCAGAAGGTACAGGGCGCGTGGCGGCATCCTGGCCGCAATTTCCACCACCGCAGGGCTCGCTGCCCCGATGTAGCGTTCATGCCAGATGCAGGTGGCCAGCGCATCCGTATCGCACACCAGGATCGGGCTGCCACGGCGCACCGCGAATTCTTCCTGGCGGCACTGCTCGGTGGCCACTATGGTAAAATCCTGAGAATTCCAGGCGATATCCTCCGCACGTGCCTGCGCATCCCGGGCACGCGCCAGGGCGAGCAGATTGGCACTGTACTCGCGCCCATACTCGGCCACCCAGGCCGTGCGCTGCCAGATGCCACCGCGCTGGCGCAGGGCAACTGCGAGATCACGCGAAAGGGTCGTGGTACCCGTGGATTCCGCCCCCACCACGGCCACGCGCAGCGCCAGCCCGGCCTGCACGGCGGGCGAGAGCATTGGCCACTGCGCCACCGGGTCGGCACGCACTGCCGTACCGGAGACAGGGTAGAGCGAGCGGCTCTGGTCCAGGCATACATTGTCGGCACCGAAGCGCCGCGCCAGTTCCGCGCCATAAGGTTCGGACGTGAACACCGCATCCACCGGGCCAAGCGCACCGAAATCACGGTCGGCCCGCGCAATCGCGGCACGCATCACATCCACGTGCGCCTCCCAGATGGCGGGAGAATCATAATCAATGGGCACATCATCCAGCTCGGTGACGATGCGCACCTGCGGCTGATCGGCAAAGGATTCACGCAGCCATGCGGCGCGCTGCTGCATCGGGATGCTCTCCACGCTGGCACCGAGCACGCCCACCGTCACATGCCGGCAATGCGCCGCCGCCGTGCGGATCAGATATTCATGGCCCAGATGCGGAGGGTAGAACTTGCCGATCACCAGCCCATGTTCATACACAATGCGGCTCATGCGGCGCCCCCTGCTGTCTGTGGCGTGGGCAGCGTTTGCATCTGTGTCTGCTGCAGCGCACGCCAGTGGCACCAGCCGCGCACGCAGATCGCCAGGAAGATCACGTAGAGCGCGGCAATCAGCGGCAGATCACGGCTCCAGTAGAGCGGCACGGAAATCACGTCCACAATGATCCACCACGCCCAGTTTGAAATCTGGCGGCGGTTCAGCTGCCACTGCGCCCCCAGGCTCAGCGCCATGATCAACGCATCGATGGGCGGGCAGGCACCCTTGAGGCGGATCAGGAGTTGCCAGAGGAGCAGGGTGAGCACCGTGGCAATGGCGATCAGCACCAGTTGCTCGCGCCGCGAGCTGGCAAACACCGGCGAGGATTCGCTGGCGTGGTGCTCAGCCAGCCACTGCCACCAGCCGATGGCAGAGAGCACAATGAAGATGATCTGCAGGGAGGCGTCAGCAAACAGCCGCTGCTGCAGGAAGACCAGCCCGAGGATCAGCGAATTCAGAATCCCGGTGGGGAAATTCCACACATTCGCCCGCGCCGTGAGCCACACGCAGAGCAGGCCGGTGATGAAGCCGAGGATATCGCCGGCCGACATCGGCATGCCGGTCACCACAAAGAGCGGAACAGTCAGGGGCGCTAGAACATCCATCGGGCACAGGCACACAAAGGTGAAACCGTCATGATACCGTGGCACACAGCCTTCGCCAGCTGGCCACCGCCAGCCGTCGGCCCTGGCCGACCAAAGCAGCGGATTGGGCACGCCCGCAAGCACGCCCTGTCACAGGGGCGGCGACAGGCCAAGGCGATAAAACAGCCTGCCCGGATAGCCGGGTAGGGGAAAGGGTGATTGCACCGCCCGCGCTTTCCCGGCACACTGCCTGTGTGGGTTCAGAAATTCCGGGGACTTGCCTGAGATCCGACCAATCTCGCCGTTGGCGCATGCGGGTAATGCAAACCCCGGACTACAGCTGCGCAGTCAGATTGCAAACAGGGCTTCACACAGGGGAGGGCTGACATGGCACGCGAACAAGTCACCAAACTGCCGGGCGGCATGCTGCGTTACTGCTACGTGCTCGATGAAGATGCAGGCGTCACCCGCGAAGCCTTCGCACTATCCAACGTAAGCGAGCCCTACAAGGATCGCTTTCTCGAAACAATTGGCGACAAGGACTGGATCGTCGAGTTTTCCCGTACCCTGCAGGAAAGCCCCTACCGTGCAGACTTTGTCATCTGCACGGTGGATGCTGCGATCTGATCAGATGTCTGCGGGATTGGTCTGAATTTTCGGGCAAGCCCCCAGGAGCCGGACCAGATGGGCAAGCAGGCGTGCATTGCACGCCTGATGAGCTTGCTTGCGCAACACTTCAAACGCATCGCGTGCCGCAAACTGCCCGGCAAAGGCTTCGTTCAGGCGGCGGTGCGCGGCACTTTTCTCCTCTTCCGGCAAGGCCTGATAGGCCTCTGGGGACCATTGGCCGAGAAACCACTCATGCACCTTCTGGTCCAGCGCCAGACACTCTGCCGTGACCCCGGCCTGCCACTGACTCAGGCTGTAGCGCAGCCTCAACACCAGGTAATCCTGCCGGGCATACCTGTCCGACGGCGCTTCCAGTGCCGGCGGCGGAGAAACATCGGCAATCAGACGCCCCAGCCAGAGGCCAGTCTGGGTCTCGTGGAGGGCCTTCGCTTGCAGGGTGGCCTCTGCGTGGATAGCCTTCCAGACATCCTCCTCCACGCTGCCACCGTCGAACAGCGTTTGCATGGCGGCCAGCCAGCGCTGCCGCAGCGCGTCTAGCTCAACCGGAATGAACTCTGCCCAGCGCTCGGCCTCGTCGCCCAACCAGGCGCTCAGCAGGCGCAGGTAGATTTCAGCCGCATCGAGGTCTACCTCCAGCGCCTTCGCCAGTTGCTGCAACTCGGCTGCGCTCTCCGTACCGATCAGTTCGAGTGCCGCAGCAAAGCTATAGGGCAGGCCGGTGATGCGCTCAAATACGATGGGATTCGAGCTGCGCACCAGCGCCCCCGAGATTGAGCCTGCCTCGCCATACCAGCCGGGCCGCTGGCGCCGCGCAAGTTTTCCCTCGGCAGCAAGCTGGCGCAACCCGGCAAACAGGCTCTCGTGCAGCATTGTGTTGCCATAGAAGGCGCCCCAATCCGGGCGGAGTTTCGAAAGCCCGCCTGTCGGCACCTGCGGCGGCAGCTTGCGCGCCACCCAATCCCTGAGAAATCCCAGGGTCTGCAAACCCGTCAGCCTTGCCTGTTCCTTGCCGTTGGCAAACAGCACCAGCGTAGGGTAGGCAGCGATCTTCCAGGCTTCCCCCGCGCCGGGATGAAGATCCGTTTCAATCCGCCCCACGCCAACATCCCCGGTGAACGCCGCAGCCAGTTGCCGCAGCGTTGGCAGCAGCTGTTTGCACGGCCCGCACCAGGTGGCCCCAAAACTGATGAGCAGCCGCTCGCCGTGCTTCAGGCGCGCCTCGAAATCTGCAGGCTCGATCTCAAGCTCAATCTCATCCGCAATCCGTTCTGCATTCATTTCGCTCTCCTGCGAAGAAAATGATTGAAAAGCTGTATTGCGCCGGCGATCCCGCAATTTCGGCGTGTGGCAGTTCCTCACGATAGGAATGCCAGCGAAATTCGGGGCTTGATCCTCGCTCAGCCAGATAAGGAGACAAGTCATCTCCTCGTTATCTCCTGTGTGCAGGCAGTCGCAAAAAGTGACAGTACCCAAAGGGCTTTTTCAAACTTATTTTTCCCTTGCCAACCTCGGGCCTGAAAATCCCATGATCGAGATTTTCAGTAAGATATCGGGTGACATGAAGTCTTTCCCGCGGAAACCACAATGAAAATCCTCCTGGCCGCACAAGGCGTGGATCTCAAAGCCTGGCAGACAGCCTTGGCACAGCACCTGCCGCAGGCGCAGATCCGTATCTGGCTCCCCGGCGACGGCGCCCCGGCAGACTATGTGCTCTACTGGAAAGAGCAGTTCGAAGCGCTGCAGGCAAGGGCAGGGGTGAAAGCCATCTTCAATCTGGGTGCAGGCGTTGATGCCCTGCTCAAGGTGGTGCGCGCCAATCCCGGTTCGCTGGCTGAACAGGTGCCGGTCATCCGCCTGGAAGATGCCGGCATGGCCCGGCAAATGGTTGAATACTCGGTCTACTGCGCGCTGCGCTACCTGCGCCGCTTCCATGAGTACGAAGCCCTGGCCCGGCAGGGTGTGTGGCAGCCATTTGAGACGCCAGCCCCGGCAGACTTTGTGGTGGGCGTGCTGGGTGCTGGCCAGCTCGGGCAACCGGTGGCGCTGGCCCTCCAGGCGCTGGGGTTTGCAGTGCGCATCTATAGCCGCAGCCCGAAAACCATTCTGGGTATCGCCAGCTTCACCGGCACGGATGCGCTTGCGGCATTTGCAACGGGCGCCAATCTCGTCATCAACCTGTTGCCAAACACCCCTGAAACAGAAAATATCCTGAACGCTGCATTCTTCAGCCACATGCAGCGAGGCAGCTATATCGTCAACCTGGCACGCGGCGCGCATGTGCAGGACGACGATCTGCTCGCCGCACTGGCAGCCGGCCAGCTTGAACGCGCCGCCCTCGATGTCTTCCGCGAAGAGCCACTGCCCGCCACACACCCTTTCTGGCATCACCCGCAGATCGAAATCACTCCGCATATCTCGGCGCGCACGCTGATAGCTGAAAGCGCTGAACAGATTGCGGCGAAGATCGTGTCTTGCGAGCAGGGCGGAGCCCTGCAGGGGATTGATCTACAGCGCGGTTACTAGGCGAACTTACCTAGGAGCATCTGCAGAATAAGCGCATGGAGCGCTGTGAATGAGCAGCTTGCCCTGCCGCTTTGGCTGGGCCCGGATTCAGTTGCGTTTCTGGTACAGCACCGCATGTTCGAGCGTGTACTCGGCCAGCGGACCTTGCCGGATATCAGCGCCCGGCAAGGCATCAGGATCTTTCAGATAAGCAAAGACAGACAACGGCCCAGCACCATCTTCGCCCTGCTGGCGGACCTCCACCTGCACGCGCCGGTAGCCGTCGGGCTCATGCACCCGCTCAAGCGCATCCATGCGTTCAAACACCGCCGGGCCCACCTCAAACACCTGCCCGATCACCTGCTCACCCTGGCCCGGTTGATGAATCAGCCACGGTGAATGGCGTTCGCCAACCAGATAGAAAGGAAAGCGCTCCGCTGTGACAAACAGGCCTGGGAGCCGCGTGCCGGTATTGATAGTGGAATTCGGGAAACCTTCCTTCAGCGTGCCATACACAAAGACATACGCAGACTGATGCCCCGGCTCCCATTCGGGGTAGGCCGCAACATGCGGCCCGTATTTCAGCCAGGGCACTTCGTGCGACGCCCAGATTTGCATGGCCGGGCTTTGCCCCGGATCATCATCCAGCGTGGCCACCCGCAGGATCAGATATTCCCGGCCTTCAACCTGGGCAACAAGATGGGAACCACATCGCGAGCAGAACCAGCGGTTTTTTCCCGGAGAGGAAGCATACCCCCTCAGCAGTTCCTGCCCGCGTATCCACCGGAAATGCTCGTGGCACACCGCTGCGGCAGAATTGAAGGCGGCGGCATGCGCCTTGCGACAGGTTCGGCATGAGCAGTGCTCAATGGGTGAATCCAGCTGATCAGCTTCGTATTCGATTGCTCCGCACAGGCATGTGCCGCGCATATTTCACTCATTCTTCAAAAATTATTGTCGCCAAAACAGGGGCGAACGTCTCCCCTTCAGCACCCGGCCACCTTGCTGCGGCGCTCATACAGGCACACATCTCGCCACACGCCCCGGAGCTGGCCGATGCGCTCACGCCGCCCCACCAGCTGGAAACCGTGCTTCTGGTGCAGGCGTACGCTGCCCGCATTTTCGGGAAAAATTCCGGTGTACAGCGTCCAGAACCCCAGCAGTTCGGATTGCTCCACCAGATGCTGCATCAGGGCATCCCCAACACCACTGCGCTGGGCACGGGAACTGACATAGATACTGAGTTCCACCACGCCACGATACACCGGGCGGCTGGAATACGGAGACACCGCCACCCAGCCGAGCACTGCATTGTGAGCATCCACGGCCACGAAACGCAATTCCTGCAGATGCCCGCGATTCCAGTCTTCCCAGGCCGGGATCTGTTGCTGGAATGTGGCATTTCCACCCTGCATGCCCTCGAAATAAATCGCACTGACCTCTGACCAGTCGGTCTCCAGCATCGTGCGTATGGCTGGTGTTGTCATGAAACCCTCACTGTTTATATTTTTTATTTTTTAAGCATCAGACATGCCAAAATAACCAGAAACCCTCCAGGTGACGATCTTTGCTATCAAGCGTCTGTCCACCCGGCTTTCCCCTATGTCCACATTGGAAAGCCTCAGTCCTACGAGTAACATGCGACGCGACCTGTCGTTTATCGGACATCAGAGGCCCGTTCCTACGCTTTCCGGATACCGATACCCTGTAGAAGCTGTCGGCGCACAGCTCACCATGTCTGTCGTGCCCTGCAACTGAAGTGCTTCCCCTGTATTGCAACTGTTGTGCATCAGCCATCAACGCAGCCTGTTCGAAGCCTGCAGGTGGCAATCGCCTTTATCGCAGTTCAATTGAAACACCAGTGGAGGAAACCTCGATGCAAATCAAACACCTTGCGTTGCTGGCGCTACTAGCCAGTACGGCGTATGACGCCAGCGCCGCCAACCGGCCTTCCGGCTACACCGCCCTGTGCACGGAATACGCCACCTGTACCGTGGCGGCCAACACTACGGTGGCCTTTGGCCGCTCCGACAAATTCACCTATCTGGTGCTGAGTGGCAGCTTTGTTTGCAGCGAAGCCACCTTTGGCACGGGCACGCGCGTCTCCGGCGGCGTCAATGAATGCTCAATCCCGAGCAGCAGCACCTCTTCCAGTGCCTCCAGCAGCTCCACGGCGAGTAGTAGCGCCGCATCTTCATCATCGAGTGCCGCATCGTCGAGCAGCTCAAAATCCAGTAGTTCTTCTTCCAGCAGCTCCAAATCCAGCACATCCTCCAGTTCAGCCTCTTCGGGTGGCAGTGCCAACGTCACCCTGCCGGCATGGCCGGGCTGCCCGAGCTACGTTGCCCCAAGCGACACGGTACCGCTGACAGCCAAGATCGTCGTCCCCGCAGGCACTACCTACGATGGCGGCGGCAAGCGCTTCCAGCTTTCCGGCGGCAGCCAGTCCGAAGGGCAACCTCCGGTATTCGAGCTGGAAGACGGCGCCAGCCTGCGCAATGTGGTGATCGGCAATCTGGCAGCCGACGGTGTGCATTGCCTCGCCAACTGCTCGGTCTACAACGTCTGGTGGGAAGACGTGGGTGAAGATGCGGCCACCGCACTCGGCGCTTCCGGTACCACCATGCGCGTGGATTGCGGCGGCTCCTTCCTCGGCACCGACAAGACCTTCCAGCACAACGGGCAGGGCACGCTCCACATCTCGCGTTTCGTGGCCGACAACTGGAAGTCCAAGGGCGGCAAGTTCTATCGCTCCTGCGGCGACTGCACAGGCAACAAAGGGCCGCGCACAGTGATCATCGAAAACTCGCGCATCCACAACCACCAGACCATCGTCGGCGTCAACAGCTCCTACACCAACGCCACGCCACATGACGTCGCCACCCTGCGTAATCTGCTGGTCTTGCGCTGGAACGGTGAAATCGAGGTTTGCCATACCTTCAAGGGGGTCGTGGATCACAACGGCTCATCAGGCGACGCTGGCGATGAATGGAATACGGTGAACTGCGATGTCAGCGCCACCGATATCACCGCCATCGACAAGACCGGCGGCAGCAAGAAGACCGGCATCGCCCCAGGAAACGGGCCTGATCCAGCACCTGTGAACCGCATCCAGGAAAGCTGGACGTACTGATCTTCACCGGATACAGCGTGTAGTACCAAGCCCGGGCCAATCTCCCGGGCTTTTTATTGATAAATTTGCGCCGACACAGACAGTGCAGATTTGCGGCAAAGACGCACAGCAACGCCGTAACCAATCCCTTGCCGCTTTGAAAATTCCGGCGTTATCAAATTCCCGGTATACACGATATTTTTTTGCATTTCCGCCGACATGATAAACTCGGTAAAAATAACTGAATTCAATATAATTGACACCCCCAATTCAATGGATTTGAAGGGGCGAATTTAATCTGTAGCAAGAGGAAAAACATGCCGCGTGAATTGGGATTTATGGTGCTGGCTACTTTGGCAGCAGTAATGACAGGGTGCTCTGGTGACCCGGTCAAGGCCATGCTGGAAGACCCGAACGCCTACGCGCATCAGGCGCTGACAGAATCCCGCCTGCCTTCCTCGGTGATGAAAGACCTGCATCTGCAGGCGAGTACGGAAACCGTTCGCAGCGTACGTATCAACTACGAAATGAATGTGAACGACCGCGGATTTGGTGGCCGGTATGATCTGAACTATTCCTACAATGTACGCGATAACGGCCTGGTCCAAACCTTTGTGGACGGTCGGCAGAACGGCATCACGGTACTCTATGAGTTCAATCTGGAATATGGCCCTTTCAATCTAATTGAAGAAGAAGCCTATCCTTCCAGACATAAGGCTGGCGACCTGACCACCGTTCGTGATATCCGGAGCATGAATGGCATGCTGCTGCCTCCGGAACAAAACGCGAAGTTCAATGCAGATATCCAGTTCGCCACACTGGGCGAGTTTTTCAGCAATGTCTCACCACTTCTCGTGCCGATCAAGAGACAGTTCAAGTGCTCCTCGAAAGATCCGATAGCGGCCATCAAAATCCACCCGAAACTTACGGGGGAAGCCATTCCGTACATCTGCGAGATTTACATCGAAAACAGTCTGATGGAAAGCCGCAACGCCTATTATTACCTGCTGGATTACGGCTTGCGGATTCCGGAGCTTATTCAGAATGAGCGTGGCGTAAGAGCCTATACGGTCAGGACCGTCGAACTGCCGGAAGATCCGCATCAACCTTCCCCGATCAATAGATCAGGAAGCCGCCTGTAAGGGCTTCGGCATAATGAGCCGCGCTGCCCGAACCTGATGCTTGCGGCAGTAAACCATACGCTTGTGAAGCAACACGCCCCCTGTAGGGCATGCAGACAAACCCGATAGGATCAATCATCCCCGGTGGTTCCACGCTGGAATCACAACGTACCGTTCACACCGCACGCCGGGTGAACAAGGGGAGACGAGATGGGGCGCATCCGCACGATCAAACCGGAATTCCCGCAATCCGAAAGCATGGGTCGCATCTCACGCGATGCACGCCTCACCTTCATCCTGCTGTGGACCATGGCCGACGACGCCGGGCGCCTCAGAGGCCACCCCAGGCTTGTCGCCAACCTGCTGTTCCCGTGTGACGACGACGCCGGTGAGAATGTCGAAGCCTGGCTCGACGAGTTGGTGCAGGAGGGCTGCATCGCCCGCTACCAGGCGGATGGGCACCACTACATCGAAATCTGCCAGTGGCGAAAACATCAGAAAATCGATCACCCCACGGCTTCGCGTTTCCCCGAAAACAGCCAAAAAATTTTGCCTCTCGCGAATCCTCGCGAGGATTCCCCCCTGGATCTAGGAGAGGATCTAGGA
>DBTS01000095.1:60292-101868 GCA_002307175.1 Rhodocyclaceae bacterium UBA1310 | reverse complement strand
CGCTTATCCACCCTACCCACTGGAATTCCAACGTCGGAAGGCGCTACGCTTTTCCGACCTACTCCTTTGGCACATCGCTGGCTAACGTGAATCGTATCCGGCATCTTCCGCCATGCATCGCCACACCCTCGCGCCGCATTCACCAACGCCTACCCCGCAATCGCCTGCCGCAATGCCTGCACGGCATCTGCCACCACGCCGTGCCACTCGCCTGCCTTACGCTGGCGGAACAGGCGTGTGCTGTGCGGATACCAGGGAGACACGCTATCCGCGCGGCCCCAGCGCCAATCGGCGTTCTGCGCGAGGAGCAGCCAGGTGGGCTTGCCCAGCGAGGCGGCGAGATGGGCGACCGAGGTGTCGATGCTCAGCACGTAGTCGAGCGTGCTGATGAGTGCAGCGGTATCGGCCATGGTGGCAAGTACATCCGCGTATTCACGCACATTGGGGATGGCACGCAGCTGCTCGCGCTCGTCGGGGCTTATATCGCGGCCCAGACACACAAAATCTGCCGGCAGGGCGAATACGCGCTGCATGGCGGCAAGCGGCATGGAGCGATAACGGCCACGCGGATTCTCGCAATTGCCCGCCCACATCACGCCGATACGCGGCCGCGTACCGGCCTCCTCTGCCCACGCTGCAGCCGGCCGCGCCGGGGCGTGCAGATAGGCCGGCGCCGCGGGCAGCGTATCCAGCCGGAGCAGATGCGGCACACTGAGCAGCGGTGCATGCAGATCATGCGCCGGCAATGCCTCGCCCTTCGCCACCACGGTGATCGCCGGGTCTAGCGTGCGCAGCAATTCCACCAGCGTGGGCTGCACCTGCAGCAGCACGTGTGCGCCACGCCCCTGCAGCATCTGCGCGAAACGGCAAAACTGCAGCGTATCGCCCAGGCCCTGCTCGGCCCACAGCAGGATGCGTCGCCCGGCAGGCGCCTCACCCTGCCAGCGCGGTGCACTGCCACGATACGCCGGGGTGAGGGCTTCGCGCTCGGTGCGCCAGCGCCACTCGAAACCCGCCCAGCCCGCCACATACTGCCCCAGGGCCAGATCAACCAGCGCGGCATTCCAGCGCGCCTCGCCAAATTCTGGATCAATCCGCAGCGCCTGCGCATGTGCCGCTGCCGCCTCTTCCAGACGCCCCAGCGCCCGCAGGGCCACACCGCGCATGGTATGCCATCCGGGCACAGCAGGCTCCGCACGGCACGCCGCCTCGTAGGCCGCAAGCGCCTCGGCATAGCGCTGCAGGCGGAAGAGTGCCGCGCCCAGGGCGCCCAGCACACCCGCATCATGCGGCGCAATCTGCCGCGCCTGCATCACACTCGCCAGCGCCGCCTCATCCGCCCCTGCATCCAGCTCGCACAGGCTGCGGTTAAGCCACGCCTGCGGTTGCTGCGGGTTCGCCGCCAGCACCGCCTCGCACAGCGGCAGCGCCTCGGCAAAATTGTTGAGCGCGATCAGCACACCGGCCAGATTCACGAGAATCGATTCACGCCCCGGCGCATGGCCCAGCGCCGCACGCAGGGCACGCTCCGCGCCTGCCAGATCGCCCGCCTCCTGCGCTGCCTGTGCCTGCATGAACAATTCCCGCGCCGCCGCCAGATCCGCCATCACCCACCCCCGGTTGAATTGAGGCGCCACCTTAGCACACGCAACACCCCCACGAAAATGCCGGAGCCCCCGACATTTCTGCGCGCTTTGGCCGCCACGCATGAGCCTGCCCACACACGGCGCGGCCGCCGTTCACACCCCAAAACCGTATGCCGGGCGCTACATTGCGGGCCCACCCTCTCCAATCACCCTAAACTCACACCTGTCTCCGCCTGCCATGCACGGGAATGGAAGCCTGCCACCATGCTTAAACGCGTACTCCCTGTTTTGCTCTCACTTGGGCTTGGCGCCTGCATCCCCTATCCCATGCAAACAGTCGAGCCGCTGGAAGTCACTGTCGTCGATGCCACCACCGGAACGCCACTGCAAGACATTCACTATCTGCGGATTGTCTGCGATGTGCACGATTTCACCTGCGCCCACGCCTTTATCGACTCCGGCATCTCGCCCGGTGCCCACCTTGTACTTGCAGGAAAGCGTCGCTGGGGAATGTGGGCTCCCGTACCAGGCGGCATACCGGTGCCGAATCATCAGATCGCAATCTGGAAAACCGGATACCAGGCCATCATCTTCACGCAGTACGACAATAACATCGACGAGTTCTCAAACGACTCCCCACGCGCCGACATCAAGCACCTCATCACCCAGATCCCCCAAGACCGGAATTACCTTCGCGACGAGAATCCCGACCTTACCCTGCACGGCGGCCTGATCCGTCTGCGCCCTTCCACCCCCATTGCACGCTGACTGCACAGATCTGTCTATAGCGCTTTCAATCTAACGAAAATTCTATTGACCGCATTATTGACTATTCTATAATTGCATCCGTACAGACCACCCCGCCCGCCTGCCGATATCCCATCGTGCGGGCCGGCGGATGCACGCCATGCGTGCGCACACTGGAGACCTCGCACATGGGGCGGATACGCACGATCAAACCGGAGTTCCCGCAATCCGAAAGCATGGGTCGCATCTCACGCGACGCACGCCTCACCTTCATCCTGCTGTGGGCCATGGCCGACGATGCCGGGCGTCTCAGAGGCCACCCCAAGCTGGTCGCCAACCTGCTGTTCCCGTGTGACGACGATGCCGGTGAGAATGTCGAATCCTGGCTCGACGAGTTGGTGCAGGAGGGCTGCATTGCCCGCTACCAGGCGGATGGGCATCACTACATCGAAATCTGCCAGTGGCGAAAACATCAGAAAATCGATCACCCCACGGCTTCGCGTTTCCCCGAAAACAGCCAAAAAATTTTGCCTCTCGCGAATCCTCGCGAGGATTCCCCCCTGGATCTAGGAGAGGATCTAGGAGGGGATCAAGGAGAGGAAGGGATGGTTTACCCCGTTACGCCGCGGCCCAAGCTCGCCGCACCGCTCACGCAGCCAACACCGCCGACACCCCAACCCCGCTGCCTGCCGCCAGCTTCGCCGTCGGCATGCCACGAGGAAACCACCGCACCGGTTGCAGACTGGTTTTGGCAAAGCGCCAAGCCACCGACAGCCAACGAAAGGGTGACAATGAGCGAAGCGGATTGCACCTTCCGCGCAAACACCGCAACGCCACCAACAGCCATGCACACCAAGCCCCAAACCCTGCCAGCAGAGGATTGGCGCCTGCCAGCAAGCCTTCCTCCCGAACCCGAATGCCCCGCCACTGCGCCCATAGCCTCGCCACCCGCAGGTTTGCGTAGGGCGCGCGAAGCGGAACAATGGAGCAAAGCGGAATTGCGCCGGTCCAGCCTCCGCCCGGAGGGCGCAAACATCTGCTCCGATAGCCCACGCCCCAAAGCGCCACCCGAGCCAGCCCCTCGCAGGCACGCCGACGTCACCGCCCTGCGATGGTTACCCACCGACAGCGACCCACGTTGTACGCACCCTATGGACACTGCCAGATTCTGGCATAAGCCAATAAACATTGATCTGGCACATACCCCTGATTACTGGCCTATGCCAATATCAGCAAGGTTTTTCGTTTGTCCGCAGTCGTCCCACCACAAGGAGCCACCCGATGAAATTCGCCATTCCGCTACGCAACGGCAAACTCAGCAACCACTTCGGCCACGCCAAGATCTTTGCCCTGGTCGCGGCGGACCCTATCACCCAGCGCATCACCAGCCGTGAAGACCTCACCCCGCCCCCGCATGACACCGGCCTGCTGCAACAATGGCTCGTGGAGCACGGCGTCGGCTGCGTCATCACCGGTGGCATGGGCCCACATTCGCGCAACGAGTGCGCGGAGAAAGCCATCCGCGTCATCGTCGGCGCCCCCGCCGAAGAACCCGAAACCCTTGTCAAGGCCTACCTCGACGGCAGCCTTGCCACTGGCGCCAACACCTGCAGACACTAAGAACCGATCCACGCCCCAGGCCCCAACAGCCGCCGGTTTGCGTAGGGCGCGCGCAGCGGAACAATGGAGCAGCGTGGAATTGCGCCGATCCACCCTCCGCCCGGAGGGCGCTAACCTTCAAGCCGTTCGCCCACGCCCCGCCACACTGCCCGCACAAGCCCGTAGGGTGGATCTGGATCGAAGCGACGATCCGCCACCCACACCGCACCGATTCCAACTGCGGGAATGGTGGCTTGCTGCGCAAACCTACCCTACGTCCTGCGAGGCAAACCTGCGTACCGCCATAACGCACAAAGAAGCCCTCTCGCCACCAGCAACACCAGCCCGCACGCCTCCCTCTACGGGTAAAATGCCCCTTTCCCCTGACTGATCCGCCCGCGCATGCGCATCCTGCACACTTCCGACTGGCATCTGGGCCAGCACTTTCTCGGCAAGACCCGTCTGGCCGAGCATCAGGCTTTTGTCGGCTGGCTGCTGGAGGCTGTGCGCGAAAAAGCGGTGGATGCCGTGATCATTGCCGGCGATGTGTTTGATACCGGTGCGCCGCCAAGCTATGCCCGCGAGCTTTACAACCGCTTCATTGCGGATCTGCACGACACGGGCGCGGGGCTGGTGGTGCTGGGCGGCAACCATGATTCGGTGGCAACCCTGGCCGAGGGGCAATACCTGCTGCAACGCCTGGGCACCCATGTGGTTCCCGGTGTGGCGGCCACACCCGCCTTGTCAGCCACCGAGCAACTTCTGGTGTTGCCGCAGCGCAATGGCGAGGCCGGTGCGCTGCTCTGCGCGGTGCCCTTCATCCGTGCCCGCGATGTAGCGGAGAGCCGCGCCGGGGAAAGCGCTGAAGACAAGCTACGGGCCCTGCAAAACGGCATCGCCACGCACTACGCGCAACTCCACGCGGCCGCCGAAGCGGCACGCGTGCGGCTCGGGCGGCACCTGCCGATTGTTGCCAGCGGGCATCTCACCACCGTGGGCGCCTCGGCCAGCGAATCCGTGCGCGAGATCTATGTGGGCACACTTGAAGCCTTCCCCACCAGCGCCTTTCCGCCCGCCGACTACATCGCCCTGGGGCACATCCACCGCCCGCAAAAGGTGGGCGGGCTCCCGCACATCCGCTACAGCGGCTCGCCGATTCCGCTGAGCTTCGATGAAACCGGCGTCACCAAGGAAGTGCTGCTCGTCGATCTGGATGACAATGGTCTGCAGGCCGTCACCCCGCTGGAGGTGCCCTGCCTTCAGCCGCTGGCAAGCGTGCGGGGCGATCTCGCCACCCTGCAGGCGGCGATTGCCGAGGCGGCCCGCCAGGGCACGCCGGAGACCCCGGTGTGGCTGGAAGTATGCGTGCGGGGCGATGATTACCTGGCCGATCTGCAGACGCGCATCGAGGCACTCACCGGGGATCTGCCCGTGGAAGTCCTGCGCATCCGCCGCGAACGCAGCAGTGCCCCCGCCATGGCAGCAGGTAACACCCGCGAAACGCTCGATGAGCTGACAGCCTTCGAGGTGTTCGAGCGCCGGCTGGCCCGCGAGGCACTTGAGCCGCCGCTACGCGAAGCCCTGCAGGCGCGCTTTCGCAGCGTGGTGACAGATCTCGCGGAAGGCGATACGGAAGGGAAAGCGCAAGGAGAAGCCGCATGAAGATACTCACCCTGCGACTCAAGAACCTCAACTCGCTGAAGGGCGAATTCAGCATCGATTTCACCCGCCCGCCCTTCCGCGACAACGGCCTCTTCGCCATCACCGGCCCCACGGGCGCCGGCAAATCCACCCTGCTGGATGCCATCTGCCTTGCGCTGTATCACGAAACCCCGCGCCTGAAGACCCTCTCCGCAAGCAGCAACGACATCATGACGCGCCACACCGCCGACTGCCTCGCCGAGGTGCAGTTCGAAGTGCGGGGCCACGCCTATCGCGCCTTCTGGAGCCAGCGCCGGGCGCGTGGCAAAGCCGATGGCAAGCTGCAGAATCCGGAAGTGGAACTCGCCGAGATCGACCCCAACGACGCAGAGGGGCGCGGCACCATCCTCGCCACGCAGAGCCGCGAGAAGCTTGCCCGCATCGCCGAGATCACCGGGCTGGATTTTGCGCGCTTCACCAAATCCATGCTCCTTGCGCAGGGAGGCTTTGCCGCCTTCCTCAACGCCAGCGCCAATGATCGCGCCGCGCTGCTCGAAGAGCTTACCGGCACCGAACTCTACGGCCAGATCTCGCAGCGCGTGTTCGAGCGCTGCCGCGAAGAGGAACAGACCCTCCTGGCCCTGCGCGCCCGCGCCGATGGCGTGGAGCTTCTGCCCGCCGCCCGCCGCAGCGAAATGGCCGCCCAGATCAAAGGCATCGATGCGCAGCTCGCCACCCTGACCTGCGAACGCAGCGCCGTGCAACAGCTCCACCAGTGGCGCCACGAACTCACCCAGGCCAGCGAAGCACAGAGCCGTGCCAGCGCCGCCCTGCAGGCCGCCCAGGTCCGCCACACCGAGGCCGCACCCGCCTTGCAGCGACTCGCCCTGGCCGAGCCCACCGAAGCCCTGCACGCACCCTGGCAGCACTGGCAGGAGGCCCAGGCGCGCGAGCAGACCACCACCCAGACGCTGCAGGCCACCCGCCAACGCCACGGCGAGGCCCGCACCCAATCCATCGCCGCCCACGCGCTGGCCAGCCAGATAGCCACAGCACTTGCCACCCAGGCACAGACACGCCTCAGCGCGCATGACAAAATCATGCAGGAGACGCAAACCTGGCTTAGCACACACGCCCACTTCGCCACTCTCGCCGAAAAACTCTCCGGCTGGCACAGCGAACACACCCAGCTCGAAGCCCTGCAACGCGATGCCAGCAGCCTGCAGCAGGAACTCGCCGCCAAAGCCAAAGCCCTCGCTGCGCAGGACCAGCGCATCGAAGCCCTGGCCCAGCGCCTGAAGACCGCCGAAGAGGCGCAGGCGCGCAGCACCCAGGCCACCCGCAGCGCCACCGAGGCCCGCGACACCCTGCTGCAGGGCGAGAGCCTCGCCACCCTGCGCCAGCGCGCCCAGGCCGCGCTGAGCCACACCCAGGCGTGGCGCGATGCCGTGAAGCTCGCAGCGCAACTACGCGAGCACGCCACCACACGCGCCGCCCTGCAAAGCCAGATCGACACACAGACCACGCAGCTCGCCGCCCGGCAAACCGCCCTCAACAGCCTGCAACAGGCCCGCCAGACCCTGGCCGAGCAGGTGGAAGACAAGCGCACCCTGCTCCTCCAGGAGCAACGCATCCACAGCCTCGAAGCCCATCGTGCCGCCCTGCAGCCCGGCGTGCCCTGCCCGCTCTGCGGCGCCCTTGAGCACCCCGGCATCGACACCTACCGGCAACTTGACGTTTCCGCCACCGCAGCCGCCCTGCGCGAAAAAGAAGCCGCCCACAAGGCCGCCGACGCCGCCTGCAGCGCTGCCACCAGCGAACATGCCCGCCTCGCCGGGCAACTTGCCGAGCAGCACAAAAGCCTCGCCCGTCTCGACGACGCCACACAGCAGGCACTGCAGGCATGGGCTGGCCTGCTAGCGGCCACCCCCCTCAGCCTCACCGACGCCACCGGCTGGCAGGATGCCGCCGCCCTGCAGGCCCGGCTGGCCACAGCCGAAACCAGCGCCGCTGATCTCAACCGCAGCCTGACCCAGGCCGAAGCCGCCGAGGCCGCATTCGCCCAGGCCCGCAGTGCCGAAGACGCCGCCATCCGCGCCGCCCAGGCCGCCACCAGCGAGCACACCCTGCAGCAACAGCACAAAGCCCACCTCGGCGCCGAACAGCTCACGCTGCAATCGCGCCTGCAAGCCGTGCAGCAGGCCCACGCCGCGCAACACACCGCACTGCTCGCCGCCATCACCGCCGCAGGTTTCACCCCCGACGCCACCGCTACCAATAACGAGGACATGCACGAAGCCATGCCCGCCTGGCTCGCCGCCCGCCAGCAGGATGCCCAGGCCTGGCAGCACCAGCAAAACCAGCGCCAGCAGCAGACCCTGGAACGCCAGCGCCTGCACAGCGCGAGTGAAACCGCCAGCCACATCGCCGCCGACTGGCAGAGCCGCGTGGCCGCATTCGGCGTCCCCACAGACCCCGCCACGCCTGCCGCGCAGCCCGACGAAGCCGCCTTCGCCCGCAGCGTCGCGCAGGTGGACACCCTGCGCCAGGAGATCGACCGCCTCGCCGGCCAGCTCGCCCAGCTCGAAGCCAGCCTCGCCACCCACCGCACCCAGAGCGCCGCCGCCAGCCAGGCCTGGGCCGACGCCCTCGCGCCCAGCCCCTTCGCCGATACCACCGCCTTCCTCGCCGCACGCCTTGGCCCCGACGAACTCACCGCCCTGCGCGCACAGCGCAAGCAGCTTGAAGACGACAGCACGCGCTGCGCCGCCGTGCTGGAAACCGCGCAAACCCAGCTCGCCACCCTGCAGGCGCAGGCCCGCACCCCCCTCACCGCGCCCGAACTCGAAACCCAGCTCGACGCCCTCGACACCCGCCTCAAAGCCCTTGCCGGCGAACGCGGCGCCCTGCAAAACCAGCTCGATACCGACACCCGCCAGCGCACCAGCCAGCAGGCACTTTTCAGCCAGATCGAAACCCAGCAGACCGAATATGACATCTGGCAACACCTCAACAGCCTCATCGGCTCCCGCGATGGCGACAAATTCCGCAAGTTCGCCCAAAGCCTCACCCTGGACCACCTCACCCACCTCGCCAACCGCCATCTGCAGCGCCTGCATGGCCGCTACGTGCTGCAGCGCAAGGCCGAAGGCGAACTCGAAGTCGAAATCGTCGACACCTGGCAGGGCGACACCACACGCGACACCCGCACCCTCTCCGGCGGCGAAACCTTCCTCGTCAGCCTCGCTCTGGCGCTCGCCCTCTCCGATCTGGTCAGCACCAAAACCTCCATCGACTCCCTCTTCCTCGACGAAGGCTTCGGCACGCTGGATGCCGAAACGCTAGACACCGCCCTCGACGCCCTCGACAACCTCAACGCCAGCGGCAAGATGATAGGCGTCATCAGCCATGTCGAAGGCATGAAAGAACGCATCCCCGTGCAGATCCAGGTCTGCAAGGGCACCGGCGTGGGCGTCTCGATCCTCAGGTATTGAAGGCCCGGGCCACACCGGTCTGGCAACCCAACCGGGTTTCGTAGGGCGCGGCGAAGCCGGAACAATGCAGCGAAGCGGAATTGCGCCGGTCAAACCCCGTTTCCGCGCGCAGCGCGCAAGCTGATTGCCGCCCCGCCCGCGCCATCAAGCCCAGCGCCCTGCGGGCGGATGCCCACAACCGGTGCAATTCGCTCATCGCTCATTGTCCGCTTCGCCACCCTACACCAGCCGGGCTGGCGGGCCACAATAGTCAACGGGAAATTGTATGCCAAAGAAGTAGGGTGACAATGAGCGCAGCGAATTGCACCTTCCGCGTGCCTTTGGGTATTTCCACGCCCGGCTGCTATAGGCGAAGCCTGCGGCGGCTTGCGTTTATACGACAAACCATATATCGAATCAATTATTCGGCATTTATCATCATAGCCCGCGTTTGCTACTGTGTTCATCTCGCCCGAATCGATCGGGCTCACGCGCCGGGTTCCCGGCATGCAAGGAGTGGACATGAAAAAACTGTTCTTCGCCGCCCTTCTGGGAGCGCTGTTTTCGACGCTGGCCGCCGCCGCGCAGGCCGATGATGCACTCACCACAATCAAGACTGCCAAGGTGTTCAAGGTGGGCACCGAGGGCACTTACGCGCCTTTCACCTTTCATGACAGCAACGGCACCCTCACCGGCTTTGACGTGGACATTGCCCGCGAGATCGGCAAGCGCATCGGGGTGAATGTGGAATTCGTCGAGAGCAAATGGGATGGTCTGATCGCCGGGGTGGACGCGCATCGCTACGATGCCGTCATCAACGAGGTGGCCGTGACGCCGGAGCGCCGCGAGAAGTATGATTTCTCCTCGCCCTACATCGTTTCCAAGGCAGTGCTGATCATCAAGAACGACAACGCCGGGATCAAGACTTTCGACGATCTCAAGGG
Organism: Rhodocyclaceae bacterium UBA1310; assembly: GCA_002307175.1. GTDB lineage: Bacteria > Pseudomonadota > Gammaproteobacteria > Burkholderiales > Rhodocyclaceae > Uliginosibacterium. Next base: position 91,878 of record DBTS01000095.1, on the reverse strand, counting down.
CAAGAAGTCCGCCCACACGCTGAGCAGCAACTACGCCCAGATCGCCCGCAAGTATGGCGCGGACCTGCTTGGCACGGATGGCTTCAACCAGTCCATCGATCTGGTGATCGCCGGCCGCGCGGATGCCACCATCAACGACAATCTCTCGTATCTCGACTTCAAGAAGCACAAGCCGGATGCGCCCGTGAAGATCGCTGCCACGCTGCCGAATGCCGATGCCAATGCCGTACTCATCCGCAAGGGCAACCCGGCGCTGCTCGAAGCGATCAACACCGCACTGGCACAGATCAAGGCCGACGGCACCTATCTGGCGATCTCGAAGAAGTATTTCGGCGAAGACGTTTCACACTGATCGCCCCACCGGAGCCCCTCGATGCCACCCTGGCTGACGCTTGCCCTGCATTCCTTCTGGCCGCTGCTCAAGGCCGGGCTGGCACTGACAGTGCCGCTGACCCTGTTCTCCTTCGTCGGCGGCCTGCTGCTGGGCTTTGTGGTGGCATTGATCCGGCTCTTCGCGCCACCGCCGGCGGTGGCCATCGTGCGCTTCTACATCTGGCTGATCCGTGGCACGCCACTGCTCGTGCAGCTCTTCATCATCTTCTACGGCCTGCCCAATGCCGGCATCGTGCTTGACGCCTTCACCGCCGCGCTGATCGGCTTCGTGCTCAACGTAGGCGCCTACACCTCGGAGGTCATCCGTGCCGCCATCCTCTCCGTGCCACGCGGGCAATGGCAGGCTTCCAGCGCCATCGGCATGACCTGGGCACAGACCATGCGCCGCACCATCGTGCCGCAGGCCACACGCGTCGCGATTCCGTCGCTCTCGAATTCCTTCATCTCGCTCGTCAAGGATACCTCGCTTGCCGCCGCGCTGACGGTGCCCGAAATGTTCCAGGTGGCCCAGCAGATCGCCGCCGTCACCTATGAACCGCTCATCCTGTACTGCGAAACCGCCCTGATCTACCTGATCTTCAGCTCCGTGCTCTCCGCCTGGCAGACCCGCATCGAGACCCGCTCCATGCGCCACGTGCCAAAACTGGAGGCCGCACAATGATCTCGCTCAGCGGTATCGTCAAAACCTACGCCGCCCAGCCCGTGCTGCACGGTGTGGATCTCGCGCTGGAAGCCGGCAGCGTCACCACCCTCATCGGCCCCTCGGGCAGCGGCAAAAGCACACTGCTGCGTTGCGTGAACCTGCTCGAAGTGCCCCAGGCCGGCGCCCTCAGCGTCGCCGGGCAAACCCTCAGCTTCACCCCGCAGAGCCGCCCCGCACGCGACGCCATCCTCGCCGTGCGCCGCGCCACCGGCATGATCTTCCAGGATTTCCAGCTCTTCGCCCACCGCACCGTGCTGCAAAACGTCATGGAGAGCCTGCTCACCGTGCACCGCTGGGCGCCGCCCAAAGCCCGCGCACGTGCCCTCGAACTCCTCGAAAAAGTCGGCATGCAGCACAAGGCCGACGCCTGGCCCGGCGAACTCTCCGGCGGCCAGCAACAGCGCGTTGCCATCGCCCGCGCCATGGCCCCGTCCCCCCAGATCCTCCTCTGCGACGAACCCACCTCGGCGCTCGACCCCGAACTCGCCGGCGACGTCATCAACGTCCTCGCCCAGCTCGCCGCCGAAGGCACCACCATGCTCATCGCCACCCACGATCTGCGGCTCGCCGCCCACATCGCCCACCAGGTCGTCTTCCTCGACGCCGGCCGCATCGTCGAACGCGGCAGCCCCCAGGAAATCTTCGCCCACCCCTCCCAGCAACGCACCGAAACCTTCGTCGCCACCCTCAACAGCCCATTGCCGGATTGGGTCATTTAAGTCATCAGCCACACCCATAACTCGCACCACCACGCCATGCAGGGAACGTCTGCGTAGGGCACCCGCAGGGGAACAATGGAGCAACGCGGAATTGCGCCGGTCAAACGCCGTTTCCGCGCGCAGCGCGCAAACTGATTGCCACCCTGTTCATTCAATCAAGGCCAGCGCCCTGCGGGCGAATGCTTACAACCGGTGCAATTCGCTCATCGCTCATTGTCCGCTTCGCCACCAGCCGGGCTGGCGGGCCACAATAGTCAACGGAAAATGGCATGCCAAAGACGTAGGGTGCCAATGAGCGCAGCGAATTGCACCTTCCGCGTGCCTTTTGGTATTTTCCACGCCCGGCTGTTATATGCAGAGCCTGCGGCGGAATTCGCTGCACGCTCTCCGCCCTGCTTTGGCGTGACGCAATCTGTTGGCGCCCCCCGCGAAAACCCGCCCGCGTTACCGGGCGATCTCTTCGCCCCACTGCGCTTCGGCCTTGGCGGCAAGCTGGCGCAGCACTTCGAGGCCGAAGGGCCAGGGGCCGAAGCCGGATTCGACGTTGATGTGGCCGGCTTCGCCGATGTCGATGAGTTCGGAGCCCCACACCCTGGCCCAGTGTTCGGCGCGGCGATAGCTCATGAAGGGATCGTTGCGGCTGGCGACGAGCATGCTGGGCACGCCGAGGTGCTGCTCGGGGATGCGCTCTTCGGCTTCAAACTTGGCGGGTTCGGCGGGGGCGACGAGCATCAGGCCGGCGACGAGTTCGGGGTGTTCCACGGCCACACAGCAGGAGGCGAGCGCACCGAGGCTGTGGCAGACGAGGATGGCGCGGCGGTTGGCGGGGGCGAGCAGACGGCGCAGGGAACCGACCCAGCGATCGACATCGGGGTCGTTCCAGTTGCGCTGGGTGAGGCGCTGCCACACGGGCAGGCTGCGTTCCCAGCAGGATTGCCAGTGCTCGGGGCCGGAGTCGTAGCGCCCCGGCACGATCACGAACGCAAAACGGCGGGCTGCTGCGAGCAGTGCCGCTTCTGTCTCACCGGAAATCCGCGTTTCCCTCGTTGATTGCCACATAGCCGCCCCGGCCTGCCTCGTTGCTCCGTTACATCTCTGTCATGCCGCCCGGTGTATTGGGCCGGGCGGCGGCTGTTTTTGCGTATCTGTTTTTATCTGCCGGCGTCTACGTGCCGGTTTCTACCTGCCTCGGCATTCTAATTCACAGCGGTCTCGGCGCGCCGGTAGATGCGCTCCGGACGCCCTACCTTACCATAGGAGATCTCGGCGCGTAGGAATCTCACTTCGACGAGGTATTCCAGATAGCGCCGTGCGGTGGTCTTGCTGATACCCAGGGTGCGCGCCACGCCGTCGGTGGTCTCTTCTTCGGTGGAATCGAGAAAATGATCCTTGAGGCGCCCCAGGGTGATCTCTTCGATGCCCTTGGTGCGGCGCTCTTCCATCACGGCCTTGGATTGCAGGTTGTAGAGTTCGTCCACACGGCGCTGATCGACGAGGATGTGCGCGGCCTGCGAATCGAGAAACTGGCAGAAACGCTTGAGGGCGGCACTGAGCCTGTCGTAGGCAATGGGCTTGATGATGTAGTCGAAAGCGCCGTGGGCAATGGCCTTGCCGCAGGTTTCCATCTCGCTGGCGGCGGTGATGAAGATCACGCGGGCATCGATCTTGTTGGCGAGCAGATGCTCAAGCAACTCGATGCCCTTGCCATCGGGCAGGTAGTTATCCAGCAGGATCAGGCGCGGCTTGAGGCTGGCGACCAGCTCGCGGGCTTCGGCGAGCGTGGAGGCGATGCCCACGGCGCGAAAGCGTGTGTGCCTGCGGATGAAATCGGCGTGCAGCTCGGCCTGCCGGAGCTCGTCTTCGACGATCAGCACGTCATATGTCTGCATGGCTTGCACCTTTTGGAATGAATACGGAAAAAACGGTTCCGCGTGGTTCGTTGTCTTCGATAGTGATGGCCCCGCCGGTCTGCTCGACAAAGGTTTTCACCAGATACAGGCCGATCCCGCGCTCACCGCCGGGTTTGCTGCTCACGCCGCGCTCAAAGAGGCTGTCGCGCAGGCGCTCATCGATGCCGCAGCCGGTATCGGCTACTTCGATGACGATATCATTAGCAGAATCCATCATCAGGAAGGTGATGCACTGCTTGCGCTCTTCCACAGCGAGCGCCGCATCAAAGGCGTTATCGAGCAGATTGCCGATGATGGACAGCCACTCCGAGATTTTCAGCACCTGGGGCAGTCCGGCGAGGCGGCAGCCGGGCTCGAAAACAAGCCCCAGCCCGAGTTCGCGGGCGCGGTAGTATTTGCCGATGAGCAGCCCGCAGACGTGCGGATTCACAAAGGTGCCGGAGATGTAATCGAGCACGCGCTGCTGCGTCTCGGACTGCATCTTGGCGAGCTGCAGCGCCTCATCATAGTAGCGCATCTCGAGCAGACCGGAGAGCGTGGAGATCCAGTTCATGTGCTCGTGGCGCACCACGCGCAGATTGTCGGCATAGCGTTTGATCTGCGAGAGCTGGCGACTCAGCGAGCTGATATCGTCCTTGCGGCGGAAGCTGATCACCCAGCCCTGGTTTTTGCCATCCACCACGATGGGCAGACGGTTGACGATCACCTGCACGTTATTGAAGAGCACTACCTCATCGCGTAGTTCACGCCCGCTGCCCTCACCCGTGACAAAGCCGGCATTGCCCACCAGATCGGCAAAGCGCTGGCCGATGATGGCGCCGCTCGCGCGCTCGTCACCAATGATCTCGCGGGCGGCATGGTTGATGGCGGTGACGCGATCAAGCCCATCCACGGCCACCACACCTTCCATGATCGAATCGAATACGGCTTCCTGTTGACGCACCAGGCGCGAGATCTCGGCGGGCTCCATATCGAGCATCTGATGCTTGATGCTGCGCGCGAAAAACCACGCGGAGAGAAACAGGATGCCCAGCGCAAAGGTGAGGAACATCACCAGCGGCCCGCGCTGCGCCACGTTGCGGCTGAGGATCACATCCTGCAGATAGCCCACCGAGACGACGCCGATAATGCGCCCCATTTCATCCTTGATCGGCGCCTTGCCACGCATGCCAAAGCCCAGAGAGCCTTCGCGCAGCGTAACCTCACTGTGCCCCTCGACGAGCACCGGGGTGTTGTCGTCGCCCTGCATCGGCGTGCCCACGGGAGATTGCGGGTGATACAGGCGACGGCCCTTTTCATCGCCCACCACGATGAAACTCGCATCGGTGCGATCCTTCATGGTGATAGCGATATGCGCGATCTCTTCCAGATCACGGCGGCGCACCGCGTGCACCAGTTCGGGGATGGCGGCAATCTGGCGTGCCTGCACTTCGGCGTGCTGGCCCATCTGCGCATAGAGCGATTCGCGCATGGCGTGCTCCACATAGAAGCCCACGACGAACAGCAGCATGGCTGACACGGCCAGAAGCAGGCCGAACAGGCGCAATTCGAACGTGGCGGCCCCGACAAGCCTGCCCAACAAACCTTTCATCTTTCCTCTCATCGACGCCTTGGGCAACACCTCCTTCGGCAAAGCCTCAGGCATCGGTGTACAACCGGCACTGCCGCCCTCTGCAGCACGCACGCGCGGAGAATACCCGAGCAGGCGGATTCCCGCCATTGTGGAGTTCCCGGGGGCCTTGGCCGGCAGGCTCCCTGCCGTGCCGGCAAGACGCGTAGGCATCGCCTCAGGCCTGCGCAAAGCAGGCCAGGAACCAGCTCACTGCGAGCAGATCGGCACTGCCGCCGGGGCTCAGGTTGCGCTCAATGAGCGCCATATCAAACGCAGCCAGCTCGGCGAGGTAATCCGCCGAGACAATCCGCCCGCCCTCCAGCATGGCCTGCGCCCGCCGCTGCACATAGGCCAGCCCGCTCAGCCCGCCACGCGCCACGAGGTTGGTATCCACGTTATGCGCCATCAGGTTGAGCAGTGCTGCATGCAGCGCCGCTTCCTCCGTGTGGCCCGCCCGCAGCGCCGCCAGATACGGCGCCAGCCCCCAGTGCCGCGCCGTCGCGAAGCCGCTCGCCGCCTCGCCACGCGCACCGTCCAGGCCGTAGCGCTGATACAGCAGCTCGCCCGCCGTGCCGGCTTCGTGCGCGCTGCCCAGTTCGCGTTTCACCAGCCCCGCGCAGAGCAGCGCCACTTCGCCACACAACGCCTCTGCCGTCATTGCCTCACCACGCCCGCCCAGGCGCCCGGCTGCAGCGCACAGCAGGCCCAGTGCGAAGATACTGCCCTTGTGCGTATTCACGCCATGTGTGGCGCGGTACATCTCGCACTCGGCACGCACACCCTCGGCACGCAGACGCGGCAGGAATTCGGCAGCAGGCAGGCGGCACTCGGCAAGCCCGAGCATGCAGAAAGTGGCAAACCACGGCGCTATCGCCGCCGCGCTGGCGCGGAAGGTTTCAATATCCATGTCGCGATGCGCACCGTTGTTGAAGCGGTCCACCAAGCCCGGCTTGGGGCTCAGTTCCACTTCACGCAGCAGCGCGGCATGCGCCCAGTCGGCAACCCGCGTGGCGTTCACCGCCCCGCCCCCACCTTCGGCGGCGAGCATGGCACGCGGCAAGAGGCCACCGGCCACCACCAGATTCATTTCAGACGCAGGCATCGCAGTACTCCTCAATCATCCGGTCAATCTCGCGCAGCAGCTCATCGAGCGGATGCGCCCGCGAACGCGCACAGGCATGCGCGGCCTCACCACACACAAAACAGCGGCGCGGCGCTTCGCCAAGCTGCGAGCGGGAAAGAGCACCGCCATCGGGCTGCAGGACATCCATGTCCCACAGGCGCCCCAAAGGATGGATATTTTCCAGCGCGACAGCGGCCCGCTTGATCGCAATGGGGGAGGCATCCACCACGTAGAGCGCCTCTGGCCCGGTGGCGGCGAAAACACATTCACGCGAGTGCACCGGCCAGCCCTCGCGCAAAAACAATTCATCCAGCTGCGCCAGCGCCACCGCAAAGGCCTGCCGCGCATGCGCGCCATCCTTCACCGGGCCGGGCGACACCATCGAGAGCGAGAGCAGCGGCAGACCAAACTTCGCCCGCGCCGCAGCCTGCCGCGCCACACGCGCCTCGCGCGCCGCGAGCATTGCTTCCAGACTCACTACCGGGCCTTGTCTGCCTGCCTGCATGCCACGACTCCTTGTTACAAGCACTGAACAACACGAACCAGAACACACCACACCAAAGCAGTTCTCGATCAGCCGAAAGCCAGGCTCACGGCTGATTCTCACTCTCATTTCACGGTTTGACCTGCCGCACCACATCGATGACAGACCCATCGCGATAGCGGATCACGCCGACGATCCTGTCGAGGAACTCGATGGGCGCGGGCTCTCCGGAAATGGACACCGAGCGGGCGTAGAGTTCCTGGATCGTCATCACCGGCAGGCCGGCGGCCTTGAGACGCTCGGCCACATCCGGGCGGTTCGGATTCACCGCGATGCCGTGGTCGGTGACGAGCACGCCGACGCATTCGCCGGGCGTGACCACCGTGGTGACGTGCTTCACCACCGTCGGGATGCGGCTGCGGATCAGCGGCGCGACAACGATAGAAAGGTTCGCGGCGGCGGCCACATCACTGTGCCCACCGGAGGCGCCACGCATCACGCCATCCGACCCGGTAATGACATTCACATTGAAGTCGAGATCGATCTCCAGCGCCGAGAGAATCACCACATCCACGCGGTCGCAGTAGGTCCCCTTGGAGCTGGGGTTGGCGTATTCGTTGGTGGAGACTTCGATATGGTTGGGCGATTCGCGCAGCGAATCAGCCGCATCCGCATCAAAGCTCTGCGTATCGATCAGCTTCTCGATGAGCCCCTTGCGGTGCAGATCGACGATGCCGCCGGTGATGCCACCCAGCGCGAACGCAGCCTTGATGTCGGCCTTGCGCATGCGGTGTTCAAGGAAGCGCGTGGCTGCCGTGGAAGATGCGCCGGAACCGGTCTGCAGCGAGAAACCATTCTTGAAGTAGCCGGAATGCTCGATCACGTCGGCAGCGTAGCGGGCGATCATCAGCTCGCGCGGATTGCTGGTGACGCGTGCGGCACCCACGCTGATTTTGGAAGGGTCGCCAACCTGCTCCACCTTCACGATGTAATCCACCTGATCCTGCGAGATGCTCGCCGGGGTGTTCGGGAAGCTGACGAATTCCTCGGTGAGCAGAATCACCTTGTCGGCGAATTGCGCATCCACCTTGGCGTAGCCCAGCGAACCGCAGCGCGATTTGCCGCTGACACCGTTGGCGTTGCCGAATTCATCACAGGCGGATACGCCCAGGAAGGCCACGTCGATCTTCAGCTCGCCGCTTTGAATGAGGTGCACACGGCCACCGTGCGAGTGGATGTGCACGGGGTTTTCCATCAGGCCGTTGGAGATCGCCTCGGCCAGCTTGCCGCGCATGCCGGAGGTGTAGATGCGCGTCACCACGCCGTTGCGGATATGCTCGATGAGCGGCGCATTGCATGAGAGCAGCGAGGAGGAAGCCAGCGTGAGGTTCCTGAACCCCATGTCGGCCAGCAGCTGCACCACGTTGTTGATGGTCTTGTCGCCTTCGCGGAAGGCGTGGTGGAAGGAAATCGTCATCCCATCCTTGAGGCCGGCGCGGCGCACGGCTTCTTCCAGACTCGGCACAATCTTGCGCGTGAGCTTCTGCTGCGCATCCTTCAGATACGGCGTGTGCTGCGCAAAATTCTGGAACACTTCCAGCCCCTTGAGTGCCGGTTCGGCAAGCAGGGTTTGATTCAGTATCGCATTCATGTTTGAACTCTCCGGATTCACTGACGTACGCCCGAGGCCTCAGCCTTTTGCAGCACGCGCCTGGCGTGGTTGACGATTGGCGCATCGATCATCTTGCCGTTCAGGGCGATCACGCCCAGCCCTTCGCGCTCGGCCTTCTCGGCGGCGGCGATGACGCGTTGCGCATAATCCACGTCTTCCTCGGTGGGCGCATAGGCGTTGTGCAGCAGCTCGATCTGGCGCGGGTTGATCAGCGATTTGCCGTTGAAGCCCAGGCGCCGGATGAGGTCCACTTCCTTGAGGAAGCCCTCTTCATTGTTCACATCCGAGTACACCACGTCGAAAGCGTCGATCCCGGCCATGCGGGCGGCATGCAGCACGGCACAGCGCGCATAGAACAGCTCGGTGCCGTCGCCACGCTCGGTCTGCATGTCCATCACATAGTCAAACCCGGCCAGCGCAATGCCCACCATGCGCTTGCTGGCCGTGGCAATCGCCAGCGCGTTGATCACGCCTGAGGCCGATTCGATGGCCGCCATCAGCTTGGTGGAGCCCACTTCTCGGCCACATTCGCGCTCGATGCGCTCCACCTGGGTTTCCAGCTCGCGCACATCGTCAGGCGTATCAGTCTTGGGCAGCCGCACGATATCCACCCCGGCGCGCACCGCCGCTTCCAGATCGAGGAGGCCGAAAGGCGTGTTGAGCGGGTTGATGCGCACCACGGTTTCGATATCAGCGTAGGCAGGGTTCTGCAGCGCGTGGTATACCAGCAGGCGTGCGGCATCCTTCTCGCGCAGGGAGACGGCGTCTTCCAGATCAAACATGATCGAATCGGCCTTGTAGACAAAAGCGGTGCTCAGCATGGCAGCGTTGGCACCTGGCAGGAACAGCATGCTGCGACGTAGTTTCATGACAGTTTGCTCCACTCGATCTGTTGCTGATCCGCGCCCCGCAGGACGGCGGCCTGGATGCGTGCGCGGATGGCGCAATCGAGCGCGCCCTTGTCTTCCACCACGATCTGCCCGGCGCTCACGCCAAGCTTGGCCAGGGTCTCTTCGACCACCTTGCGGATCTGTGCGCCGAACTGGCGCATCACTTCACTCTCGATCACGATTTCGAGGCGCTCCTCGGTCACCGGGGCGACCTTGACCAGCAGGTCGCTGGATTCCAGCGTGCCGGCCAATGCTTCCTTCACAATCTTCATCGACAAACCTCCTTGATGCGGCCCGCCCCAGCAGAGGCAGGCACAATAATGATTCCGTGGCGTTGCGGCAGCCTGCAGCCCATGTGGCTCAGGCCCCGACGCCTCCTGCCTCCGCCGGCTGGGCGAAGGTATATTTCCCGTTGAGCAGTTCCAGCGTGTCACGCGGCACCAGTTCGGCAATGTGGCCCACGTTGCCGCTGCGCATAAGCCGCCGCACTTCCGAGGCCGATATCGGTACCCCGGCGCACTGCGTGCGCGGCACCTCCACCACCGCAATCGGCGCGGCATCGGATGGCGCGTTCTGCAGCCAGTACTTCATGTCATCGTTATATTTCCGGGTGGTGGCGCAGAAAGGCTCGGTGCCCACAAAGCGGTGCGTCACCCCGAGTGCCGGGGCAATGTAGTTGCGGAAGAGCTGCAGATCGATAGCCGTGCAGCACTCCCCCACCATGCCCTTCTCCTTGAAGAAGTAATCCGGGAAGGTGGCCCTTGAAACCATGTATTCGGAGCCGTGATGCAGCGTAAGGCGCGGAATATCGGCCACGCCGCGCTGCACCAGGGCAAAGCGGTCGCGATAGGAGAACAGCGAAACATCCTCGCGCACCACAAACAGATGCAGCCAGTCGCACTGCGAGGCCGCCAGCCGCACCAGATACTGGTGGCCGAGCGTGAAGGGGTTGGCGTTCATCACGATGCAGCCGATCTTCAGCCCCAGCTGGCGCTGCGCGCCCAGGCGCCGGCAATAGCCCTTGATGCCCACCGGGGTGTTCTCCATCAGGCTCACATAGCCCGGCACCTCGGCCAACTCATAGAAGCCGCAGCCTTCAAAGAACGACACGTTCTTCGGGTGCGTGTAGAGAAACAGGTGGTGGTGGCCACGTTCCTGCGCCAAATGGATGATCTCGCTCATGAGCTTGAGGCTCAGCGATTCACCCCGATACTCAGGCGCGGTAGCCACGCACTTGACGATGTTGTGCTCCAGCCCCGCGCAGGCCACCAGCGCCCGCCCGACACGACCGAGCACAAAGATCTCGATGCCTGCTTCCATGTCCAGATCACACTGAGAGAGCAGCAGGCGCACTTCGGCAGCCTCTGCCGGGCTCTCTCGCGGATCAATGGTATAAAACTCTAGTTCGTCGCTCACGGGTACTCCCCAGGGCTGCGCGGCAGCCACCATGGCCACCGCCTGGCGCCCCTCACTTCACGCTGCGGCAGCCACCAGTGCCTCGGTGGCAATCACATTGCGCAAGCGGCCAATGCGGTCGATTTCCACCTCGATCACATCGCCTTCCTTCATGAACAGCGGCGGCACGCGCTTCTTGCCCACGCCACCGGGCGAGCCGGTGATGATCACATCGCCCGCAGAAAGGGCACTGAAGGTGCTGATGTATTCGATCAGCGAAGCAATCGGGTGGATCATGTTGGCCGTGTTGTCGTTCTGCACTTCCATGCCATTCAGATAAGTACGGATACCCAGCGTCTGCGGGTCGCCCACTTCATCAGACGTCACCATCCACGGCCCGAAGGCGCCGGTTTCACGCCAGTTCTTGCCGGCGGTAAACCACGTGTGTTGCCAGTCGCGGGCAGAACCATCCATGTAGCAGGAGTAGCCCGCCACGTGGTTGAGCGCATCGGCAGCGGAGATCCCCATGCCGGCCTTGCCGATCACCACGGCAAGTTCGCCCTCATAGTCGAATTCGCTGCTCTGTGCGGGCTTCAATACCGGGCAGCCGTGGCCGGTCTGCGAATCCGGGAAGCGCACGAAGAGCGTCGGCGCCGGATTGGTTTCGTTGAACTCCTGGCGCTTGGCCGCATAGTTCATGCCCACGCAGAAGATCTTGTTGGGCTGTTCCACCACCGGAGCAAAGATCACGTCGTCGATGGAATAATCCGTCGGTGCATCCGCCAGGCGACGCGCCTGCGCCAACCCGTCGTGGGCAGCGAGCAGCGCCTTGATGTCGGCAAACTGTCCCCCCAGGCGGCTGCCCAGATCGACGATGCCTTCATTGTTGAAGATGCCGTAGCTGCGTTTGCCTTTCAGCGTGCGAAAACTCAGAAGTTTCATATCTCTAACCTCATTTCTTGGTTTGCCGATGCCTTGCCGCGAGGAGGAATTGCGCGGCAGGCACCATTTATGTCGATTCGATTTTCAGTCAGTGCATCATGCGTGAGAGAACGATCAGCGAGACCGTCACGTTGATGGCGCCGCCAATGCGTGTGGCAATCTGGGCGAAGGGCATCAGTTGCATGCGGTTGCCTGCCGTCAGAATCGCCACATCACCCGTACCGCCCTGGCCGCACTGCGTGCAGGAAACCGTGGCGGCATCCACCGGATGCATGCCCAGCTTGCGAGCCACCAGGAAACCCGTACCCACCACGGTGATCACGGTCATCACGATCACGATGATGTTAGAGAGCGCGAAAGCGTGCATCAGCGCATCCCACGGCGTGATCGCCACGCCCACGGCAAACAGCACCGGGTAAGTCACAGAAGTCTGGAAGAACTTGTAGACCGTGCGGGCGCCATCAGTCAGCGTGGGCGACACCGCCTGCGTCAGCTTCACGATCACAGCCACGAAGAGCATGCCAACCGGAGCGGGCAGACCGAACAGACGGAAGCCAATGATGCCCACCATATAGAGGCTGATCGCCATCAACGCAGCACCACCGAGGCCGATCACATCCACCCCCTTGGAGGCAGTTTCCTTGGCAGCAGCCGGCATTTCATCGTCATCAGCAGCACCCGGAATCAGGCGGCCATTGCCGGTGAGGTGCGGCTTGCGCTGGCCCAGCAGGTTCAACGAACCGGCGAGGATGATCGCCACCACGTTGGACATCATCACCATCGGGATGATGCGTGCAAAGATCGCCCCCTGCTCCTGTTTGAGAATTTCCGAGAAGCCGATCGACAGCGGGATAGCACCTTCACCCACCCCACCGGCCATGCTCGGCAACACAATGAAGAAGAAGGTATCGAAGGCGCTCTTGCCCACGATCACACCCGTCAGCGTACCCACCACCATGCCGGCAATTGCGCCACAGGCCATCGGCACCACGATTTTCAGGAAGCCCTGGATCAGCGTTTTGCGATCCATGCTCATGATCGAGCCGACAATGATGCAACAGATGTACAGATACAGAATGCCGGTGCTCTTATAGAACTTCGTCGTGGCGTCCACCACCACATCCGGCAGCACGTGGTAGTACACCAGTGCAGAAGGAATGAAGGTTGCGCAGATTGCCGCCGCACCCATCTTGCCCAGCCAGGGGATGCGTTTGCCGATCTCGCCACAGGCGAAACCGAAGAAGGCCAGCGTCACCGCCATCACCGTTAATTCATTGGTAAGCCCGCCCTTGGTGGCACACATCGAAGCAATCAGCACGCCCGCCAACACGAACAGCGGCACCGGAATCACCCCGATCTTGGTATCCATCAGGCGCCACCAGCCATGCGGCCAGAACCTTTTTGCAGGCGCCGACTCCTGCGCGGAGACCTGCTCCGTCATCACACCACTTGCAGCATCATTCATCGAATCACTCCTTTGGTATCTGAGGGCCTGGCCGGCGGGGCTGATCCATCACCCCGTCAATCCCCACCGGCCTGCCTGTGCGTTCAACCGAAGACTGGCGCGGAGGGAAAACCGCAACATTCACCCGGCATTCTTCATTACTCATCAATTGGATTGATGTCGCCATAAAGCGTGTAAACAATTTGCCAAAAAGCCGCTCGCCACTCAAACGTTTCTTGCGTTTTTAATGGCGTTAAATCGAAGTTTTAATGGCGCCAATTTTTCACTGAAACGCCCGTCAATAAACGCGATACGCCAATCACATACCACAGATGTACAGGTGTGCAGACGCCTGCCCGCTGGCGCCATGCCAGAATGCATATCAGGTAAAATGAGAAAACACCCCACCTCCCGCCTCAGCACAACACGGCTCAGGCAGGAGTCCTGATCAACAGGAAACGGGGAAAAGGCAGGCGCCTAGTTGTAGCCCAGCACCGCCACGTACTCCAGCTCCGCCTCGATGGACGAACGGCGGCGCGCCTCCTCGGCACGGGCCAGCACATCAGTGGCCGCACTACGGGCAACCTCAGCGGTTTGGGACAGGGCAACAGATGCAGCGGCCGGTGCGGCGCGCTCAACAGAAGAATCGAGATTCAGCATAGTCTCCTCACAACTTGTTCAATACTTATCATGTCAGCCCGGCAGAAAGATTTCCGACCCGGACGAATGCGAGGAAATTAGCACCAAGACCCCGTAAAAACTTGCACTAAATCAATGTTTTGCCGTGGCGTTTATGTTGTTAACTCACTTAATGCCGCAAACCCCCACCCTGCAGCAAAACCCCACCAACACCATCCGGGGCAACCCCTACAAACTCACCACCCAAACCATGCACCTGCTTTACGATGGCGGTGCGTCCCGCCCCATTGCCGTTATCGCCACAGACCGTGAGGATTTTCGTAGGGTGCCGCAGGGCACAATGAGCAAGAGCGAATTGCACCGGTCAAGCCTCCGCCCGGAGGGCGCTACTTTAGTAGGTTGGGAAAGCCGTAGGCGTCTCCCAACGCTTTGGCGCCCCAACGCATCCCAACAAACGCCATTGGCATTATGGCGATCCTCGATTCCCGTAGGGCGCGGGGAGCGCAGCGATTTGCGCCGGACACGGAGTGTGGTTCGACAAGGGAAACAGATATTTGGGGTTTCGATTCCAATGCGACAACGCACACGCAAGGCACCCGCAATCACCCACGAGAGCTTGCGGCGGAATTCGTTGCGCCCTATCCACCAGACTCTTTTTGACATGCTATGCCGGATCATGCCATACACCTTGCTCCACGCTGATGTATGCTCACATCCTTGAATTCGCTCCAACCCAGGGAAAACCATCCACCGTGAATCCGCGCGAACGCATTGAGCACGAACTTCTGGAAATGTTCGGTCCAGGGCTGGCGGCCTATTTCCCGGCGACGGTGCACGACCATCCGGCCATCTGGGCCGGGGAAGTGTTTGATGTTTTGAAGTCCGCCGTCGCGTCGGGAGCCCCCCCAAGCCATTTCCCTGGCCTGCGAGTTAATCGAAAAAGACCCCAAGCTTCCGTTTGGCAAACTGGTGAAAAGCAATCTTGCCCGCGCGCTCAGGAAGCAGAACAACAAGCTCACAGAACCCGAACGGCGTCAGGTACTCGGCGTAACAGGCAGATTACTCAATCTGGAATACGCTCCGCGCGAACTGGAAGACTACTGCAAGCTGGTCAAAAAGTTTCCGCAACTGGAAATTGCCGATCTCCTGCAAACCATTACGCCGAAAAACCCAAAGTCGGAGCGACTGCGGGCTTACCTCGGCGAGGCCATCTTGGCGGAGCCGACACCAAACGCGCGACGGTTGCCATAGAGAGCAGGCGTCTCACAACGCTTTGTCACGCCGCCCCACTACGTCGGGTGACGCCTTCGGCTTACCCAACCTAAGCCATTGGCATTCAACCGCCAAGTATTTTTCGTAAGGAGTCAATGCGCGCAGCGAATTGCACCTTCCGCCTGCCTTTTGGTATTTCCACGCCCGGCCATTCTTGTGGTGCCTGCGGTGGAGTGCGCTACGCGCTCTCCGCGCAACATGACTCACCTATTGCGCCGCTTTCCGTAAGGCGCCCGCAGGGGAACAATGGAGCAAAGCGGAATTGCGCCGGTCAAACAACCCTCACGCGCGCAGCGCGCAAATTGATCGTTGCCCCCACTTGCTCAATCAAAGACAGCGCCTGGAGGCGGATGCCTACAACCGGTGCAATTCGCTTATCGCTCATTGTTCGCTTCAGCATCGTTACTGTCCCATCCAACTCCGCACAACGCAATTCGCGCACACCAGAATATCGGCAGGCAAAACGGTAGCAACGCTTACCGTACTGCCTGCTGCATTCTCAAACCCGGGCAGCCTCACGCGGCGCCGGCTGCTGATGGCGATGCAGATCACTCAGCAACAACCCCGCCAGTTCGCCAACCACACGATTGACGTTATCACCCAGCAACCACCAGGCATTTCCATAGGGCAGCACGGCAATGCCGGCCTCGGTGCACAGCTTCTGCGCTGCGGCTCTCTGTTTTTCAATATTCATCATAATTTTATCTTTCAAATACAGCCCTGCCACCGGAACAATATCCAGCCGGGCACCACAAGCCATCAGCATATTGCTGAAGCAAGGGAAGTTACAGGCAACCACCACACAGCGGCTACCAGAGAAAATCAGGCGATCTGGATGAAATCAACCTGCGATTGGAGAGGGAGATGATGCCGGGCCTCGGCCCATGCCCGGAATGTTCGTGCCCAAGGCAGGAAACCGGACGGGCCAGCGGCCCGAAGCGCAGAGGGCGTCTGTCACGCACAGCACACAGTCAAAAAGACTGCCGCGCTGCGGAGCGCCACTGATGAGCCAGCAAAGTCCGTTCAAGAAGACCGGATCAACAGGCTCAAGCTGCAGAGAATCAAATTACAGCACGCGGGGATTACCCGCCTGCAGCCCCTTATTGGGGTCTCTCCCGACTCTCAGGTTCCACCTGCGTGCCACGCAGAAGCACAAAACCCCTGCCGGGCATCAATCACCGCAAACGGGATCATCTGCGCTAACTTGGCCAGACAAACCCGCAACGACTGCCATCAGCAAGCACTTGACCGGAATTGTCGCCAGATAGCCGAACCCGACAGAGCAGATGCAAAGCATCCCCCAACACGGGCACGAACGTTAACGCAGCGGAATGATCGGAAAACAGACACCACCGAAGTGGCAGCAGAACCAGATGAATGCAGCGGAGCTTGAGAAGCTGAATCTATTATCCGCGTAAGTAGCGGATTTTGCAAGGGGTTTTTTGGGCGGCCAAAATTGCCTTTGCACCGACCCCTTCAGGCAAAGCCTGAGGGAGCCTCCAATCTGTTCCCCGCCAAACATACCCGCCCGGCGAATCCTGCGGAATCCAGCCCCTTGATCGCCCCCTCCCCCGCGATCACCACCGACAGCCTGCGGCGGAATTCGCTTCGCTCTCTCCGCCCTACCCTGAACAGTCACTACGCCTAGCTGCGGTTGAGGGCATGAGACATACCCACACAGAAGTCTGACGGGCCTTTCAAATACTCCTGACCAACCTGCTGCCCCATTTCTGCTACGGTTGGAACGGATTGAAATCCCCCGGCTGATAGCATCGGCATTCCATCAACTGATACTTTCCGGGGGTGCGCTGCGAGGCTGGCGTCAGCGAAACCATATGCCCCTCTTTCTGCTCGTGGCTGCATTTCGTCTGGCACCACTCTGCGGACGACGGGCCAATATGCTGCACGCCGATCAACACAGCGTAGATGGCAATGACTGCAGCAAACCCTGCCGCCACCACGAAGCCAGGCCGACACTTGTTCTTCCTCCTCGGCGTCTTCACTCGCCCGCAAAGTGCTGCTTCACCATGCATGCACTGACCCCCACGCAACCCTAACGGCCCCACTGCGCCGCCAACACCTCTTCGGCCAGCAGCGAAAACATCCGGTAGTCGCGCAGTTCGCCGCGTACGTTGCGAAACTGTCGCAGCAGCCCCTCAAAGCGCATCCCACAGCGTTCCAGCACGCGTATTGAAGACAGGTTTTCCGACAAGGCGGTAGCCTGGATGCGGTTGAAACCCCGGCTTGTCACCATCCAGCGGATTGCCGTACGCGCCGCCAACGTGGCCAGCCCCTGCCCCTGCAAGGCGGGGGAAAGATCATAGGCCAGTTCGGCACTACGGTTCCCCAGCGAAAGCGAATGAAACCCCACCGTGCCCACCAGCGTATCGTCGCCACAGCGCACGATGGCAAAACGAATGGGGGCACCAGATTCCTCTGATGCGTAATGCCGCATCATCACCTGCAGATCTTCCACCCCTTCCAGATTCCATGCGGTAAGCCGGTACACCTCGGGCAGGCTCAGATAGGCGTACCACGCGGCGGCATCCTCAAAACGGATCGCACGCAGATGGAAAGAATCGGACAAGGGCAACTGGATGGCGGAATCAAGCATGATGACGTAGGCGGTATAAGCTTTTTAGCATCATAACCCCATCATCAACCCAACAACATCCCTGACCCATCTTCCAAATCACCTCTGTCGCGAAGCCTCTCCGCAGAGATACAAATAGCTTGAATTGCCGAGAAAAACGCACCAGGCTTTAAAACAACCTGTGAGCTTTCCCCCATAACGATCAACTGATAATCCTCAACTCTTCCAACAGCTTCGCGGCCATCGCCAGCGCAAAAAAATGCACAGCACTCCGTTGATCCGGATACCGGTTTCAGAGGCATGGCCTATCCAGAAAAAGCCATAGAACTTCTCCCAACGCGTCACCGGCTTTTTGAGGAAATAACGTTCTGGGTACATGATTTCAAGAATTCCCGTTCACAGGCAAATCACCGACAAAACGGGGAAAAGAATCAGTTCAATCTTTATTCCAGGGGAGCCTCATACGGCGAAAGACTTATTTGGCAGATATCCCGACACCACCAGCACCTTGACTACACACGGCCAACCGCGCAGCTTGGCGAGAGCACATAGCATCTTCCGTGGCCGCTCCCACATCACCAAGCCATCGCCTGGTATGCCCGTTCGGTGCAATTCGCCCGTCGCTCATTACCACCCTACATCATTGGCATACCAACCGGTTTTTGTAGGGCGCTGCGTCAGCAGGAACAATGAAGCGTAGCGGAATTGCGCCGATCAAACACCGTTTCCGCGCGCAGCGCGCCATCGCGGCAGAACTGCCGGACCAAAGGTAGTTTCGCGGGGACCATCCATTTCATGATCGCGCGAGCACCCCACGGAAGCCAGTCACCCGCGAAGCTGCAATCCTTGGTCAGTCCGATTATTTCCGTGCATTGCCGCTTCCGGGCGGAACACTTGGCTTGCGCACGCGCAGAGGATTGAAGGCAAGCAGCACCAGAGGCCCAGCCACCGCAAGCAGCAGCCTCTCCCACCGGGGAAGATCCCAAAAGAATGCGCTCGTCAGCGCCTGGAACAAGAGACAGAAAAACAGGAACACTACCATCGCAAAACGGCGAACTCCGCCACATTGCCCGCAATGAATTTCCCCTTTTCTGGCGAATACCCGTTGCCGCAGGGAAATGCGGGCCCCGCAGTGCGGACAGGTGTTGTGCTTCATTCATGCATGCTCCTCCCGTGTTGCCGCGCCTTTCCCGGACAGGCCACCCGGTGCCGGAAGTGCTAAACCAGCCTCAGAACTACACCCTGGCGATATGAATACCATCAGAATCATGGCGCCGACTGACCCGCAGGCGGACAGACAGCTGCGGGCACAGTCTTTGCCACCACACGGGGACGATGATCCATCACCCATATATACAGAAAATTGAATACAACAAACAGGCTGGCCACAACCACCAGCCGCTGAATTTTCTCCCGCCGCGTTATTTCCTTTGTCACGCCCAGCGGGCTGAGCAGCGTCAAAACCACGACCGTCAGCACCACTACCGCTACCGGCAGCAACCAGGACAGACGGAACCAGTATTGAATCATCATGGAAATATAGTAAGACGCCAGATAAGCAGGCAGCCAGAGCGCCCCGGTCACCAGATAGCTCGCCCCACCGCAGTGCGCACAGTGGATGCCATTCTTTTTCGGAAACAAGCGTTGCCGCAGGGAAATGCGGGCCCCGCAGTGCGGGCAGGTATTGTGCTTCATGCTTTTTCGTCCCAATTCATCTTCCGGCCTCGGCAGAAAGCCTGGACAGCACCATCACCACAACAAAGGTCATCGTGGCGAACACGAGCCAGCGCGCCCACGCCACGCCGGCATCAGCCTTTTGCACGCGCAAAGGCATCCACCACACTATCACCGCCAATGCACCCACTAGGCAGGCCAGCTCACGCCAGCCATTCAGCAGCGGTTCGGGAAGCAACCAGCGCTGCGCCCGATCTGCACACAAGAGCAGGAACCACAAAAAAAGAAGTGGCACAGACCACTCGCTGAAAACCTCGTGATGACATGTGCCGCACTGCGCACTGTGGCTGCCGCCATTTTTCGCAAGAAAGCGTTGTCGAAAGGCGATGCGCGCCCCGCAATGCGGACAGGTATTGTGCTTCATGACGACAAGGTCTTCCCATGACAGATGCGCGACAGTATATCGCTATCAGACCAAAGGCGTGCTTCCGCTTCCGTCTGCGCCCGAATCGGTTCACACCGGCCTGCGCGTCGCCCAGCACAGCAGCGCTGCCAGTGCCAGATTGATCAGGCCGGAGGGAAGGCCGAACAGGAACATCACACTCCGGAAAGAATGCGGCAGTGCGGCCTGCAAATCAGCAATACCCGCGGCCTGCAGCACCAGCTGTAAGCCCACCACACCTGCCAGACAGCATAGTGCAAGGGGCGGCCTGACAATGGCACAGACCCCACCCGCCAGCTGCAGCACCCCCAGCAGACACAGAAGCACCAGCACCTGCCACGGCAGCAGGCCAAACACAGCCGGGCCCTCTACGAACGCTGCCACCAATCGCAGCACATTTCCCATGCATATAGCACCGATGGCAGACGGCAAACCCCGTCGCGCTAAACACTGCAGATCCGTAGGCGCTTCGCGGGCAATACGCTGAATGATGGCAAACATATTCGACTTCACCCTCTCTCCTCCCTTTGCAGGGCAACGTTGGCAGTATCACCTGGCAAATCGCCGAGGCTTCTGGATGCTGCATGATGCCTGCCTATCGGATGGAAAGGGCAATCTTACTACGGCGGCTGCGTTGCAGGAGCCTCTTCCATCATGCAGCCCCACCCCGTTGCCAGCACTTCGTCTGCCAGCACAGCATCCAGGTGGTAATCGCGCAGCTACCCGCGCACGTTGCGGTGCTGACGCAGCAGCCCTTCATGGCGCATGCTGCAGCGCTCCATCACGCGGATCGTTGGATCAAACATGAAGAGCGGACGTGAATGAGTGTGATGAAATCATAAGCCCATCAACAGATCAATGACATCCTGCCCCCAGCGCCAGAATCGCTTCAGCCAGTAATCTTTGTCACGGCGCCGGGCGACCGTGACGTACACGAGCAGCCCCAGAAACACACCAAAGCAGAGCATCGAAACAATTTTCGCCAACACGCCAGCAGTTCCCTCAGACACCCGTCACCACCCGCACGACATCCCGCACCAAAGCCCGCACGCTCTGTACTCGTGAGCCCTACTGCGCAAACCAGAGCCAGGCGGCATAGCGTACCGGCGCAAGGGCCGCGATAGTCCCGAAGGTCTCAAGCATCACACGCCTTCCACAGCAGGAAATACTGGAATATGTACCCCCCAAAAAGAACGGCAAGGGAACACCCAGGGCCACTCATCGCCAGGAAAGCAACTTCACTTTTCCTGCGGACACACGTTAATGCCGCACCTTGCCGAATACTCCCCACTGAATGCCGATGCATAACCTTGGATATAGATCTTCACTTCGTATCAAATTGATATTTCTGAAAAAACAAAAATTCTGTTATTACATCACCACGGGCTGGACGTGGCGATGCAATCAGACCGGACGCAATCATGGCCTGCCTGGACAGATCTACCGGTCATCAGCGCGTCATGGCAGACCATTCGTCGGCACAGAAAACTCTGCGACAATCCCCAAGAGTTCATTTCCACCATAGGGTACACGCATGCCAGCCGCTTTCCGACCGTTGTGGGCCAGTGTGGCCACTCCCTTTGACAGTATCCTGACCCAATCCCCCGTTCATCAGCGCCGGCAGTTCCTTCTGGAGGGCCGCTATCCGGAGCTGGACGCCCAGTTGCAGGCCATCCACCAGCAATTCGCCTCTGGTGCGCTGAGCGAGGGGGATTACGCCGGAGATCTCACGGCTGGGCTGATCGGCCCTGACGATCCGCGCATGGAGCCGCTGCTTCTGGCCTGGATTTCCACCTGCCCGCAATCCTATGTTGCCCGCCAGGTGTACGCCCATTTCTGTCACGCCATGCTCTACGCGTACCGTGGCGAAAGCACCGGCAACACGATCACCCCGTTCCGCGAAGTCAAGATGTATGAATGGGGCTGGAAGTGTTTTGACGCCATCCAGCAGGCACTCGCCCTGCCTGCAGCCAAGCCCCTGATGTCGTATGACCTGATGATCGAGCTGCTGCGGGTGTGGAACGGTAGTCTTGAACTGGATGAAGCCCCCTTCCCGCCGCTATCGGCAGCGGAGCAGGCAATCTACGCCAACCCACGCCCGGAATTGACCCCGGAACAGCTGGATCCGGCTCGCTGGCTCGAACTGGGGCTCGCAGCCGTGCCAGACTCGCTCATCCTGCGCGACAGCTACCTCTACCAGCTTACGCCCCAATGGGGCGGCAGCGAAGAAGCCATGCGTGCCTTTGTTGCCGAGCAGCTCCCCCGGCTGGACAGCACACGCGGCGCCAAGCTGCAGGCGCTGATGTTGCGCAAACTCGCCTTTCACCAGGAAGTCTTCCTTGAAGATGAAGCTGGTGCTGACCGTCTCAAGGCCGAGGCCGACACCGTGTTCCCGCAGACTGCCGAGAGCGACCCCATCGACGCCCGTCTCCGCCGCTTCACCGATGCCATGGATGTGGCTGGTCGCGATCCAGAGAAGAATGCCGCCGCGCTGTCCATGATCCGCGATGTGGAAGATCGCGAGATCCTGGCTCACAACGATGCCGAGGCTCTGTACTACAAAGGCAAGGCCTTGTGCACCATCGGACAGGTCGTTGAATCCGAACCGTACCTCCTGGCTGCCGTGCGCATGCACTGGGGCAATGCCCTGGGCAACATCCTCTGGCTCTACTGCAGCGAATCCCCGCTGGCCGACCCGCAGCGCTATCGCCAGTGGCTCGACGAACTCGTCGCCATGGACAGCAGCGAAGGTTACCTCGCCCTCGCCACCAGCCTCTATTTTGGCTACAACGGCATCGCGCAGGATATCCGCGCATCAGAACAGCCGGCCATCGAAGCCGCCAAACGCGGTGCAGCACGCCTGATGGCCAACATCGCCCAGCATTATTTCATGGACGAAGACAATTGCGGCATCGT
This sequence comes from Rhodocyclaceae bacterium UBA1310, assembly GCA_002307175.1. Taxonomy (GTDB): domain Bacteria; phylum Pseudomonadota; class Gammaproteobacteria; order Burkholderiales; family Rhodocyclaceae; genus Uliginosibacterium. The sequence continues at coordinate 69,055 of DBTS01000095.1, read as the reverse complement.
GCTGGGCACCGACCCCCGCCTGGGCGTACGCTGGCTGCACTGGTGCGCCGCCCAGATGGAATACCCCTTTGCACAAACCCAGCTCGGGCGCCATCTGATTTACGCCAAAGACCAGAGCTATGCCGAACGCTTCCCCCACGACCCTGAAGCCGGGGTGAAGTGGCTGCAGGAGGCGGTGGACCAAGGCGACATTTCCGCCCACTACTGGCTCGCCCGCGCCTATCAGGACGGCTACGCCAGAATCGAAAACCAGCATGAAATCATTGAGCTGTACGAGGCGGTGCTGGAGTATGGCGACGCACGCCAGCAGTCTCTGGCAGCCTTCTATGCCGGCAAGCTCGCCGTCGAACACAAGGATTTCGAAGCCGTTTCGCGCTATGCCGGCATCCTCAAGCAGCTTGACGACCCGGATGGCTGGTATCTCGACGCCGAAGTACTCTGGCATGCCTCCGGCGACGATCCCAAGGCGCCGCAGAAGCAGCAGGCCATCCGCATCATGGAAGAGGCCCTGCAGCGTGGCAGCGGTGAGGCCGAAGAACGGCTCCAGCACTACCGCAGTGTCGTACCGCAAGGCGGCCTCCTGAAATCGTTCAAGAAGCTGTTCGGCGGCTGATCCCATTTATCGTCGCCACGCCCCGTGGCAATGCCCGCCCCACCACGCTGCCGTGGTGGGAGCGTGGCATCCGCGCCAGCCACTTGACCGAATGGCACAGAGGCACGCCCGAAAAACCTTGGGTGACGTCATCGGCTTACCCAAACTACGCCATTGGCACTGCCTCGGGCAACGATTTTTGTAGTGGCAAGAAGCTGCCTTTGTTACACCTTGGGCATGGAGTTTCTCGACACCACACAATTCAATCGAAAACATCAGGGCATTGATACGCCATCACGCCCAGCGCCACAACCAGAAGTGATGCGCCTCAGACTGGGGTTTTTGGTCGCGCAGGAGCCTGACTGGCACTTCCCGGCCACCGCGCAGATCGCTTTCCAGCGCAGCCATCAGCACATCCAGTGCGCCGGAACCGAGACACAGATTCACTTGATGCGAGGTGGTGCGCATCCAGGCCTCGTTGGCCACCACCTGCCTGTCACTGCGCAGCAATAGACTGCCCCGGCACCCCACATTGAGGCGCGACGAATACATCGAAAACCATCCGCGCCCCTCCGGATGGCTGGCTCGCACGTAGTGCCGATCCAACATTCCGGCACGCACCTCACGCAACGCGGATAGCAGTTCAGCCTGCCGGGCCGGGCTGAGTGCCAGATGCAGACCACGCAAATCACATCGCGGCTGCTTGATGCGCAACACCAGCAAACCCGGTGAAGTCACAAACTGCTCGAAATACGCATCAGGCCGAATATCAAGAATCCATTCCTGAATCACGCCTGAGGCGGGAATATCCTTCACCATTGAATTTCCATTATTGCGGACGAATTCGGTACCACGGCACTCCGCAGAAAAAATCAAAACCCATGCTTCGGAAGGCGCCCAAGGGCGATTTTTTCAGCAATCCCAACCCACCTTATTGGCATGGATACTCGTCTTTCGTAGGGTGGCGAAGCGAACAATGAGCGTCGAGCGAATTGCACCTTCCGCGTCTACCGCCCTCCATCACCATGCCATCGCTTGGTATGCGCGTGCGCTGCAATTCGCTTCGCTCATTGCCGCCATACGTCTTTGGCATACAATGCGATTGGTAATCGTGCGGCGCATCCGTGCCTTCAAAAACCGGGCTGGCCTTACACTCCGGCGCGATTCCGGATGATGTCGCCAAGGGCGAGAATCACGTCGCCGATGACACTTTCCCAGTTGCCGGCACTTTGCTGGCGGTAGAGGCGTGTGCAGGTGGGGTACCAGGGGGCGACTTTTTCGCCGCGCCCCCAACGCCAGTCAGCATTGCGCGAGAGCAGCACCCAGGTGGGTTTGCCGAGTGCTGCGGCGAGATGGGCGACCGAGGTGTCAATGCTCACGACAAGGTCCAGCGTGTCGATGAGATTGGCAGTATCCGCGAGGATGTGAATCTCGGGCGCATATTCTCGGAAGTTGTGAAACTGGGTGAGAATGGCGCGGTCGCTCTCGCTGATCTCATTGGCCAGGGCGACGAACTCACAGGGCAACAGCAGCAGCGGGGCGAGATCAGTGACCGCAATGGAGCGGTGCTGGCCGCGCCGGCTGCGCCCACTGCTTTGACCGCCCTGCCACATGAGACCGACGCGCAGCTGCGTGGCCCTCTCCGCATGGGTATGCCAGGGTTTGTGGCGGCGTGCCGGCACGCGCAGGTAGGCATTCAGGCTGGGAATCTGCTCGCTCCGCAAAAGATGCGGCACGCTCAGCAAGGGCGCTTGCAACTCATGAGGCGGCAGCGGCCTGCCTTCGGCTACAACCATGATGCCAGCGTCCAGCGTCTGCACGATTTCAGCAAGGGTTTCAGGCACCTGGAGAATCACCGTGGCACCACGCTCGCGTAACAGAAGGGCGAAGCGGCAGAATTGCAGCACATCGCCCAATCCCTGCTCGGCCCACAGCACGATGCGCTTTTCAGCCACGGCTTCACCACGCCAGCGCTGGGCCTCACCCGTGTAGCGCAACGGCCCGCTTTCACCCGCAACAAACACGCGCCATTCAAAATGCTCCCAACCAGTCTGAAAGCGCCCCAGCGTAAGATCAATAAGGGCGGCCGTCCGATGCGCGGCGGCAGAATCCGGTGCGATTTGCAGGGCTTGCGCGCAGGCTGTACCCGCAGCATCCAGGCAACCCTGCACACACAGCACGGCAGCACGCCCGGCGAGCCATTCAGCATCCGCGGGATCTAGCCGTGCAGCATTGTCGTAAGCGGCCAGCGCTTCCTCATGGCGCCCCAGGGCCATCAATACGCCACCCAGGGCACCGTGTGCGGCGGCCACAGCGGGGCCGAGCTGGCAGGCGCGCTGGGCGCACGCCAGAGCCTGCATCGGATCACTACATTCGAGTTCGCAGAGGGCAAGGCTGGCCCAGGCGCTGACGCAACCGGGCTTATCGAAGAGCATCTGGTGGGCAACCCTGCGGGCCTCCACGAACTTGCCCTGCCCTCTCAGCAAGCCCATCAGCCAGGCCCCAACCGGCTCGGGTTCCGTTGTATGCCGCAGTGCTTCACGCAACGCCCGCTCGGCAGAGCCTAACTCGCCTAGCTGTTGCGCCGCCAGCGCCTGCGTCAACAAATCTTTTGCGGTGCTCACATCCGCCATGTCACCCATCACCTAAATCAACCATCACTAACATATCACTTAACGGCACGCCTGCAAGAGCCTTTACGACGAATTACGTCGCAAGCATGCCTCACGTACCTTGGTATGCCCTGCACAGAGCCCACCAACGCCCCACCCATCCACACGACAGACGGCCAAGACCATTCAGCGCAGATGGATGCAGAATAGATTCACATACCCCACACGCCTGCTAACATGTTGGCTCCGCTTCAGGCTTCCGCTGCGGGGTTGCGTTTTTGCTATCCACGAGGGTCTGCCCCAAGGCCCACGCCGTAGCACTATGGGCCCACGCCTTTGCACCATGAATCAGAAATCCGTCATCCTCATCTGTGCAACATTCATGCTCGGCGGCGTACTTGGCTATCTCATTGTTGGTGGGGCGCTCAATCATCGCGCCGCATCCAGTGCCCAAACGCTATGCCGGGCAATTCAGCCGGGCATGCAGAAAGAGCAGCTCACTGCGCTGGCTGAAACTCACCGGGGCTGGTTCGAGATGAACAGCATGGATATCGGCCGCGCCGGCGCCAATGGCTGGGGCAAGGAATGCCGCTGCAGCATCGGCTTTCGCGGCAACACCGTAAGCGGAATCGGCCAGACTGTCTGTTCGAAATAGGCACGCTATCTGCGCGTCAGCATCGCACGCCGGCGTGGACAAACTGCAGCAACGGCATGCCAATGAGATTTCCTGGCAGATAAATCCAGGCCCCCGACACCGGCCACGCTCCGATCAAGCGACAGCCGGGCGGGGAAACTCGAATCTATGCATTCAGCAAGACACTCAGCACTTCTTCGCAGCCTTCAGCAACGCATTGCAGGCAGGCTTCGGCGCTGCTGCGGGCTGGCTTGGAGCTGCTGCCGCAGGGCGCGGAACTTCATTACAGATCGCATCCGACACAGTGCGCCCAATTACACTCACCGTGCCCGTCACATAGCAGCTATAACGCCTCCCAGCCTTGGTCTGCACCTGATAATCAGTACGCACACCTTCATCCGAACGGTTGGAGATCGTAAAATCCTCCGGCGCCAGCGACAGCGCAAACGAAGTGCGTTTGACGAGCGAATCCTCATTCACGGCGATAGACGCACAGGCGGAAAGAAGCACAAGGGTCAGAGAGGCAAGGGCGAGCTTTTTCATGAACAGAAATCCTGACAAGGCGGTACGGCAAAATGAAGAAAGCATAAACTAAATTTACACGGTGATCACACACGGATCGCCGGCCCCTTTTATAACAATGCCTTTCCCACCGGAATGAGCCATTCCAGACAAACGGCGCAAAGCACCACCTTCACGGCATACATTTTTTCAGCGCACTTTTCTCACTGTAAAACGGGCTCAAGATATGTATTTTCGGCAAGCAAAACTTGATCCTTCAGACTTTCGTGTGGGTAAGTAATACGCTCTCGCGTATCACAGCGCAGCGAACGAAATGGCAATCCCACGCGTGAAATGGCATAATGCAACGTAACAAAGCGTTGGGAGACGCCTGCGGCTTTCCCAACCTACGCCATTGGCCTATCGTGCCGGTTTTCCTAGGGCGCCGACAGGGAACAATGGAGCGTAGCGGAATTGCGCCGGTCAAGCCTCCGCCCGGAGGGCGCAAACCAAGATCGCCGGCTATGCGAATCTTGAGCCGGGCCTGCATGGTGGCGCGGCCACAGCGGCACGGTGGAACTGGTGTGACCACGGAAGACCGTGGTAACGCTCATCTGCCTGGTGGCGTGCGAACACACCTGTCTGTCTTGCAGCCGCAACTACGGCCTGCGGGACCTCGTTTTATGCATAAACCATATATCCATCCGGCAAACCATCATCCCTCAACATGCACCCCAAAGCCGCTCCTGCCGGCAGCGAGATCTTCACGCAGGGCGAGCGCAGGGATGGTGTAGTCCCCGCCATTCTGTGGCCGGAAGGGAATTGGCGGGGTGCTTGCCAGCGCATCCAGACGCGCGCCGAGCGTCGCAGTGGTTTGCGCAAAGCGCGCAGCGTCAAGGCGGCTGGTGTGATACACCACAAACGGTGACAGCACAGCAAAGCCTGGGTAGTAGAGCATGCCGTGCTGGATCGGAAAGAGGATGTCGTCGATCGGCCCATTCACACCACGCGCAGCATAGTGTGACTCCCAGCCCCCGGCGGTCACCATGAGCATGGCGCGCTTGCCGCGGAACGTGCCCTCACCATAGCGGTCGCCCCAATGCGTAGCGGAATGTTCCCCTACCCCATACGCGAACCCGCAGGCCCACACCCGGTCAATCCACCCCTTGAGAATAGCCGGCAGCGAGAACCACCACAGCGGGAACTGCAGGATCAGCACATCGGCCCGACGCAACTTTGCATGCTCGGCGAGAACATCGGCAGTCAAGGTGCCGCTCTGATAAGCCTGCAACGAATCACCCACAGTATCGAGAGGCGCATGCGCATCTCGCGCCGGAAAATCTGCCCCATCCAGCACCGCCTTCCAGCCCATCGCGTAAAGATCCGAGACTTCAACCTGATGCCCCTGTGCCCTGAGCCGCTGCAAGGCGAAATCCTTCAGTGCGCCATTCAGCGAGCGTGGCTCGGGGTGCGCAAATACGAGCAATACATTCATGACAACCGCTCCGTGAGATCAAATGATCACTTCACGATAGCGGTACACGATGTATAGTGAAAATGAATTCCTGAAATAGCAGGTATTAATGTGCTGGATATCTCAAGACTCGATCTGAATCTGCTCACCACGCTGGATGTGTTGCTCGCCGAGCACAATGTGACCCGCGCCGCAGAACGCCTGCACCTCTCACAACCTGCTGTGAGCGTGCATCTGGCACATCTGCGCGAGATCTTCAACGACCCCCTGCTGCTGCCTGGGCCACGCGGCATGCGCCCCACCACGCGTGCCGATGAGTTGCGCCAGCCTCTGCGCGAAGCGCTCGCCGCACTGCAGCAGGCCATCGCCCCTAGCGCCGGATTCGACCCGGCGCAGGCCACGCACACCTGGCACATCGCGGCCTCGGACTACAGCAGCGCGACGGTGCTGTTGCCCGCGCTGGCGCTACTGCGCAGCCAGGCGCCAGGCACACGGGTGGCCGTGCACAGCTTTGCGCCCGAGCAGATCAGCCGGCAGCTGGAACTGGCAGAGATCGATCTGGCATTTCATGTCGCCAGCGAAGTGTCGCCCCACCTGCATCGCCGCACACTGTTTGCCGAACGCTACGTGCTGGTGGGCCGCGACGGGCACCCGCGCCTCAAACGCCGCCCCACGCCTGCACAGTTCTGTGCGATGGAGCATGTCATCGTCTCGCCCGACGGCGGTGGCTTCAGGGGTGTCACGGATGCCGCCCTGGGCGCGCTGGGGCTCTCGCGCCGCGTGGTACTCTCAGTGCCAAGCTTCCTGTTTCTGCAAAGCGTGGTGGCGCAGACCGATCTCGTGGCGATGCTGCCACAACGCCTCGCCCGTCAATGCGCGGGCCTGCGCGTAACGCCCGCGCCTGTCGAAGTGCCCGGCTTTGAAATGGCGATGTTCTGGCATGAGCGCGTACACCGCGACCCCGCCCATCAATGGCTGCGCGAGCAGATCGCCGGCACACTCGCATAATTGCCCTGGTCAAACCTCCGCCAGGATGGCGCCAATCCTGTAGGGCGGAGTGAGCGCAGCGATTTCCGCCGGACACAGATCGTTGCGCGACAGGAAGACCGACGTTTATTTGCCGGTTTGCGTAGGGCGCCGCGCCAGCAGGAACATCAGGACGAGGCGCGGGCCTTGCGACGGGCGCTGGCGACGGGGCGCGGGAGTTCGTGGCAGGTGGGATCTGAAAGGGTCCGCCCGGTCATGCCGATGGAGCCGGAAACGGTGCAGTCGTAGCTGCGGCCGCTATCGGTAAAGACGTGATAGCTGGTGCGGTCCCCTTCGTCTTCGCGGCTGGTGATCGCGAAATTCTCGGGGCTCAGTGACAGTGCATCAGCCGTGCGCCTGCTCAGTGAATCGTCACTCACCGAAAACGACGCACAAGCGGCCAGCACGAGCAACAGCAGGGATGTCAAAAAGTCCTTCTTCATTCAAAATTCACCAGAATCAAACAGCAATACGCCCTGCAAAGTCGTGCCGGGATGTGAAGGTTGACTGTAACAAAAGGGCTTTCGTTCCCCAAACATGGAATCGGCGGTTTCATCGTTTTACGCGAAAACACCGTACGTTTATGGCTTGTTTATCGATTTTGGCGTTTTTAAACAGCAGAAATCTGACAGTCGGATCAACGGCAGCGCCCAAAAGCACCGTTTTTCAATCGTTTAACAAATCCACGGGGATTGCGATGGCAAGCACGGGAAAACTGCCCGTGAGGCTGTCTGCCGGCAAAAAAAAGGCGCCTGTGGTCGGCTCCGGCCACAGGGCGCCTGCGAGATGGGAATCGGCCAGTTGCTGAGGCTGGCCGCACGGAGACCCGGGCGAAAGGAGTGTGGTGTTTCCGCCAGAGTGATTCCGCCAATCCCGGTTCTCAGAACCTGCCACGCCCTTGATGCAGTTGCCACCTGGCCATGAAAGCTTCTGAGAACCCGCGCAAAATCCGCGCAATGCACGGAAGTACAACAAAACAAACAACAGACAATGCCAAGGGCAACGCTGCGTATGGCAAGCCGTCGCGCAATGCACTCACATCTTCCCCTTGACGGGGGTGACCCCCTTACGAGCCTAGCCTACACCTACCCTTTCGGGTAGAAGCCTGGACAGAAAGTGAATCACTTATGAAGAGCAAATGGGCATGCAGTTGCCAGCAGCTTGCAGCGTATCTGCAAGCATTACTGGACTGGCAATTTTTCTGTGTCAAAGTGTGGAAAGCTCCACACTTGGCGCACGGTAGCATGGCAATGCACCACGCATAAGCCACCTAGCGTCATAAAACGGCGCTAAAATGCGCGGTGGCATGCCCGCAATGCGGGTTTTTTGCTCCCCCGACATCTTCCCCGTCCGTGAATGGCGAGTACGCTGTGTCCAGCCCTTTATCATGTGGATAGCATATGTTTACATGGCCTGCGTGGATACGGATTCTTGTCAGCCCCGGCCTGCTATGGGGACTTACAAGCTGCGCTGTGGTACAGGTGTCGCATTATCGGGAATACGATGCGCACTGCCAGCTGTATGTGCAGCATGAGCAACTCCGGCTCAAAACACTGAATTCCGTCGACCGCTATTGCCTGCACCACCCCGGCCTGGGTTGCCCACTGCTGGCCACCACAGTGGGCGTAGTGGCCGCGCCCACTTATGTGCTCAGCCCGATTGCCATGGGCCTCGGGAATACAAGCCACTGGCTGACAAAGCTGCAGCAATGCAGGCCAAACGCACCTGTCCTGGATACGCCCGGCCCAGACACCCCAACGCCCCTCAGGCCTGAAGAGAGTCGGCCAGCCCCTGCCGATCTGCACCAGACGCCCGCCGGCAGCGTCTAAGAAGCTGTTCACGATCTGTAGCGAGAAGGCGTCAGTGGGCCGAAGAGCAGCACAGAAACCGGAGTTTATTCGTATAAATGAGGATTTCGAGCAGC
>DBTS01000095.1:55791-60016 GCA_002307175.1 Rhodocyclaceae bacterium UBA1310 | reverse complement strand
CCAATCACGCCTTCGCAGTAAGATCATGAACAGCTTCTGAGCCGGGAATTCTCGGCGCGCCTCTCTTCCGCCCACCCACAAGGCTGCTTTTTTGGCGGCATATACGACCTTTGCCATAAAGTTTGGTGCACGCCTGCCGAAGACGCCTGAGAGCGCATATTTGCTACTGCAGAAGGGTTTCTGATGGCGTTGTCGCCGCCTCAGGATATTGCCCGACTTGTTTGTTTTGGCCCCCTGACGCAGGAGGAGACCTGCAGCGGGGTAGGTACATTCACCGGCACGGTGGCCACTTGCCACCTGTGTGCCTGTTTAACGAGATGCCCCTCGGCGCCCTGGATATGGGCCAGGGCCAGCATCAAGCTCACACAAGAAAACGGAGCAGCACATGAGCATCGCCAATCGCATCACCGTCATCCTCGTCATCGCGCTGGCTTCCCTGCTCGTGATTGCGGGCTATTCCCTAAGCAACGCCGGGCAGGCCCAGACGCGTTTCGAGTATGTACACATCAACACCGTGCCCAGTGTGAAAGATCTCTACGACGTCAGTCAGGCAGCTCAGGGCCTGCGCGTGGCAGTGCGGGATTACGTGATGTCGGACGACGCAGAAGCCGCCAGTGACTATGAAAAGCGTATCAACGACCTCTCCGCCGTTGTCGAAAAGGGGTTCGCCACCTACGAAAAAGATCTTATCTCGGACGACACCGACAAGACCCTGCTGCAGGCTGACCGCGCTGCCTGGGGCACGATGAACACCGGCCTGCAGAAACTGCTGCACCGCAGCGTGGGAGACGCCACGCCGGCCCGCGCAATGGTCTCGCCCACCAGTGATCTGACGCGCTCCTCGCTGGAGCTGACAAAGAACCTCAGCGACCACATGGATTACAACTGGAAGCTCTTCGAGAACCTGCGCGACGACAATATGGCTCAATACGCCCGCTCCAAGTGGTTGCAGATCGGCATCTTCCTGGCCGTGGCCGCACTGCTGGGCGCGCTGGGTTTCCGCCTGATCCGCGAGATCAGCATGCGCCTGAACCGGCTGGCCCGCTTCATGGGCGAAGTCTCCACCTCGCTGGATTTCACCAGCCGTGCCCGCATCGCCCGCATGGATGAACTGGGCCGCACTGCGGATGCCTTCAACAAGCTGCTCGACAGGATGCAGGCCAACCTCAAGAGCATTTCGGACGCCTCGCAATCGGTTGCCAGCTCCGCCACCCAGATGGCCACTACCTCGCATCAGGTAGCCACTGCCGCGCACCAGCAGAGCGAGTCAGCCTCCACCATGGCCGCCACCGTGGAAGAGATGACAGTGAGCGTGAATCACGTGGCCGACCGTGCCACCGAAACCAACCGCCTCGTCACCGAGGCCGGCCAGCTCTCGCACGCTGGCGAAGCGGTGATCGACAAGGTGAGCAGCGGCATCCACACCATTTCCGCCACCGTCAGCGAGGCCGAAGAGCAGATCCGCACGCTTGAAACTCATAGTTCGCGTATCGCCAGTGTGGTGCAAGTGATCAAGGAAGTGGCCGACCAAACGAATCTGCTGGCCCTTAATGCTGCCATCGAAGCCGCCCGTGCTGGCGAACAGGGGCGCGGTTTTGCCGTGGTGGCCGATGAAGTGCGCAAGCTGGCCGAGCGCACTTCCACGTCCACGCAGGAAATCAACAGCACTGTCGCGATCATGCGCGAGAGCGCCCGCAATGCAGTGAATGCCATGCAGGGCGTAGTGGATCGTGTCAGCGATGGCGTAGCCAGCGCCACCGAGGCCAATCACGCCATCGGCCAGATCGGCGAATCCAGCCGCACCGCCGTCGACATGGTCAGCGAGATCACCACCGCCATCCGCGAACAGGGCTCGGCCACCAACAACATCGCCCAGCAGGTGGAGCGCATCGCCCAGATGTCGGAAGAGAGCAGTGCCGCCGCTGGCAACACGGCCGAGGTAGCGCGCCAGCTCAATGGGCTTGCCAGCCAGATGCAGCAGATCATCGGTGCCTATCGGCTGGACGGCATCAACTACATTCACTGAACCCAGCGAAAGGGGGCGGATCAGCGCCCCCTGCCTGAAATGCTTCAGCACCTCTGGCACCACATCAACACTCCCGTGCTGCGCGCCCTCTCAGCCTCTTCTTTCACACATCCCCGCCGCTGTTTTTCTGGCTCTGCCCTCAATCTCTGGCAACACAGATGTCGATCTGCGTAGTTCCTGGCCCCCGAATGCCGCATCCAGCGCCTCCACGCGCTGTGGAAATCGGAATACCCGCCTCTGTACAGATGGGGGATTCCCGCATGTGCTTTTTGGCCCCTGGAGCCGTTATCAGTAGCCATCATCTGGCATCAGGATGAATTTTTGTCACATCGCCGAAAACCCATTGAACCGGGCCATTGCTAACTGTAACACTGCACGGAATCTGCACGGAGCCGATCATGAGCATCGCCAAGCGCATCACCCTTATTCTCGCCATTGCCCTTGCCGCCCTGCTGGTAGTAGCCGGCAACTCACTCTTCGGCCTGGGCCAAGCCAACAAGCGTTTTGAAATTGTGGCTGGCGACACGATCCCGAGCATCCGCGTGCTCTACGAGATCAATCAGGCAGCGCAAACCGTACGCGCTGCCGGGCGCGACTTCGCCCTGGCCGAAAACGGCGCAGCCCGTGTGCGCTACCAGAAGCAGATCGAGGATGCCTCCCAGGCGCTTGAACAAGGCATCACCCGATACGAAAAAGATCTGATCTCGGATACCCAGGACAAGGAAATGACCAGTGCTGACCGCGCTGCCTGGACACGCGTCAGTGCTGCCATGAAGACACTGATGGAAAAAGCCCGTGCCAAGGACGACATGGAAGTCCACGCCCTGCTCGCCCCCACCGGCGAATTCACCGTGGCAATGCAGGAAATGCTTGGCCATATCGAAACCCAGATGGACTACAACTGGAAATTCTTTGATCGCCTCTACAGCACCAACCAGAGCGAGTTTGCCCACGCCAAGTGGCTGCAGCTTGGCATCTTCGCTGCTGCTGCGCTGCTGCTCGCCTTCATGGGCTGGCGCGTGATCCGCGAAATCAGCTCGCGTCTGAGCCGCCTGGCCGGCTTCATGAGCGATGTCTCCAACACCCTGAATTTCACGCAACGCATCCACATCTCGCGCCTAGATGAGCTGGGGCGCACGGGAGACGCCTTCAACAAGCTGCTCGACAAGATGCAGGAGAACCTCAAAACCATTGCCGACGCCGCCCAATCGGTTTCCGGCTCGGCCAACGTGATGGCCTCCACCTCCAGCCAGGTGGCACATGCCTCGCACCAGCAAAGCGAATCTGCCTCGGCGATGGCTGCTACCGTTGAAGAGATGACGGTAAGCGTGAACCACGTCGCCGACCGTGCCACCGAAACCAGTCGCCTTGTCACCGATGCAGGCGAGCTCTCGCACGCAGGCGAAGCAGTGATCGGCAAGGTCACCGAAGAGATCAACGCCATTTCCACCTCTGTGGTGGAGGCCGAGGAACAGATCCGTGCCCTCGAAACCCACAGCCAGGACATCGCCAGCGTGGTGCAAGTGATCAAGGACGTTGCCGACCAGACCAATCTGCTTGCTCTCAACGCCGCCATCGAAGCGGCACGTGCCGGTGAGCAGGGCCGCGGCTTCGCCGTAGTGGCTGACGAAGTACGCAAGCTGGCCGAACGCACCTCCTCCTCAACACAACAGATCACCAACACTGTTGAAGCCATGCGCACCAGCGCCCGCAATGCCGTGGGCGCGATGCAGGGCGTGGTGATCAAGGTCGGTGAAGGTGTGGCCAGCGCCCAGGATGCCAATACCTCCATCGGCCGCATCGGCGCCTCCAGCCGCGAAGCCGTCGGCATGGTCAGTGAGATCGCCACGGCGATTCGCGAACAGGGCTCCGCCACCAACAACATCGCCCAGCAGGTTGAACAGATCGCCCAGATGTCGGAAGAAAGCAGCGCCGCCGCCACCAACACCGCCGAAGTAGCCGGCCAGCTCAACAGCCTCGCCGCCCGGATGCAGGAAATCATCGGCAACTACACCCTCAACAGTGAAGCGCTGACAATACGCTAAGAAACTATTCATGATCTTGCTGCGGAGGCGTGATCGGGCTTCCTCATTTGGGCTTGTTGGCTGCTCGACAGCCTCATTTATACGCTCAGTTATTCCAAATACTTCGGTTTCAGCGCTGCTCTTTCCCCACGGTTTGCTTTGCACAGCAAACCGG
>DBTS01000095.1:0-55496 GCA_002307175.1 Rhodocyclaceae bacterium UBA1310 | reverse complement strand
GAAACCCCGGCCTTGCCCCGCTGACACATTCTCGCGACAGATCCAGAACAGCTTCCAAGAAGCCGAACAGGGCCATGCAGATCAGCATGGCCCCACCCCATCTGCAGGCGGTACACCTTCCACCCCTGCCAGCCCCATGCAGTAATAAGGCAAGCCTGCGCCAAAGAACAAGGTCCTATAACGCGCAGCAAATCTGCCACGAAGTGTGTCGCTCTTCACACTTCACTACCCAATATGAATGATATGCTGCCACTGCATCGCCGGAAAACCCGCACCGGGATTGATGCTGCGCAGCAAGTGCAATATCTTACTCGGCATGATTTTCCGGAAACACCCCGCTATGTTCGATAGCGAACAGTCAGCGGGTCTTCTGCCCCGCAAAGTACGATCGGCAAGGTTCCAGGCACAAAAACAATGCATTTTGGAAGTACGGGTATTCCAGTCGGCGCCTGAAACCTGATTCTCTCAGGCAGCATGAACATTTCGCAATTAGCCGCAGCGCATTCCCGGGTAGTGAAAAAAAGCATGCTGAATCATCCACTGATTTTCTTCTTCTACCAGGTCAATAATCCATGGAAGGAAATCCATGCCACTGCGCGTGGCATGCGCGTCGCACCCGGTCCCGGCGAAACCTATGGCCGCTACTTCCTCTCACTCTGGTACGAGCTTCCAGACCACGCGCGCACCCAGGCCGCACTGATCCAGCTCGACGCCATCGAACACGGCCTGCTCCACGAAGCCCACTTCAGTGGAAAATTCTGGCATATCCACGTCACCCCGACCCGTGTCACCTTCACCAGCCATCAGTTTGAAACCTGGAACACCGGCGGGCACAACATCTTCACGTTACACGAACTCAGGCACGCCATACTCGCCTGGGATGCCTTTCTCGCCCTGCCTGAAGAACCCCCCGGCACAGAATACAGCTTTCCCATGCCAGACGCTCCCGATACCGCGCCCATACTGCGCCGCTACAATCGGGAAGACACCACGGTCTGAAAAGCGTCATTCCTGCACCATTCAAAAGCCGTTTCGGATACCAAGGATATTGGGCTCCAATGAGCGATGCGCGAATTGCACCGCACGCGCATGCCAAACAATGGTCTGCTGATGCATGGGATGAAGGCGCGTGCGTAGCGCTATAGCCAGGCCTGGGCAATCAATTCATGGGAATGGATGCGCGCTGCCGGGTCATGAATCCAGGAGCTGATCATCAGCTCCTCAACACCGGTGCGCTCCACCAGTGCCTCCAGCCCCGCGCACACCTGATCCGGCGTGCCGCAGAGCGCTTCACGCAGCTGCTCGCGCACGCGAAATTCCTCCGCCGGGCTCCACTGCGAGGCCATGTCGCGTACCGGCGGGGCCAGCAGATTGCGGCCACCACGCCCCATCGAGAGGAATTTCTGCAGCGCGCTGCTGAAAAGAAACTCCGCCTCCTCCTGGGTATCGGCTGCTGCAGCATTGATACACACCATGGCATAAGGCGCCGAGAGTTGCGCCGAAGGGCGGAAATTGCGGTGATAGAGATCCAGTGCCATCTGCATCGCATCCGGCGCAAAGTGTGCAGCAAACGCAAACGGCAGCCCCTTGAACGCCGCCAGCTGCGCGCTGTAGGTGCTGGAGCCGAGCAGCCACACGGGTACATCCTGCCCGCTGCCGGGCACGGCGCGCACGCGCTGCCCATCCGCAGCGGGCGCCAGATAGTGCTGCAACTCCTCAAGCAGATCCGGGAACTCGCTGCCATCGGCCCGCACATCACGGCGCAGCGCCCGCATCGTCTCGCCATCGGAGCCCGGCGCACGGCCCAGGCCCAGATCAATCCGGCCCGGATACATCGCCTCCAGCGTGCCAAACTGCTCGGCCACCACCAGCGGTGCATGGTTGGGCAGCATGATGCCGCCCGAGCCCAGGCGGATGTGCTGCGTGTGCGCGCCAATGTGGCTGAGTACCACGGCAGTGGCCGCACTGGCGATATCCACCATGCTGTGATGCTCGGCCACCCAGTAACGCAGATAGCCCGCCGCTTCTGCCGCCTGCGCCAGACGGGTGCCCTGCGCAATCGCATCGCCTGGCGAAAAGCCCTCGCCGATAGGCACCAGATCGAGCATGGAGAGAGGAATATGGTTTTTGTTCATCGTCGTGTCCTCTGTGTTCTGTGGGGAATGGCTCCAGCAGGCCGGAGTGTCTATCTATTATTCAGAAAAACATATTGGCGATAAACAGTCTATCGTTCGATTCAAAGTATCTTTATTTTCTACAATCCCGTGCCTACACTGAGCCGCTCTGGCAGCTCGAACCACAACCCATGCGCAGCCCTGATCACCTTGGCAGTATCACCGCCTTTGTCACCACAGCCCAATCCGGCAGCTTCACGGCTGCAGCCGAACGCCTGGGTCTGACAAAATCCGCCGTCGGCAAGAGTGTGGCGCGCCTCGAAGAGCGCCTCGGCCTCAAGCTCATCCAGCGCTCAACGCGCCGCCTCAGCCTCACGCCAGACGGCCAGCGCTACCTGCAAAGCTGCCAGAGCGCACTCGAAGTGCTCGACCAGGCCGAGGCCGAACTCAGCTCCCACGCAGCCCTGCCCGCCGGGCGCCTGCGCATCGACCTGCCCGCCGCCTTCGGGCGCAAGCGCGTGCTGCCGTATCTGCTCAAACTCGCCGAAGCCTGCCCGGCACTCACCCTCACCGTCACCTTCAGCGAACGCTTCGTGGATCTCATCGAAGAGGGCATCGACCTTGTCGTGCGCATCGGCGAACTGGCCGACAGCAGCGGGCTCGCCGCGCGCCGGCTGACTACCCAGAAGCTCGTCATCTGTGCTGCTCCGGCTTATCTGGCCCGCCACGGCACGCCGCAAACGCCGCAGGATCTCGAAGCGCACCGCTGCATCGTCGGGCTGCGGCGCGGCCAACCCGTCTCCTGGCTGCTCAGGGAAGCCGATGGCCGCCTGACGCGCTACATCCCGCCCGCCACGCACGAATTCGCCGATGGCGACGCCATGCTCGGCGCTGCCATCGCCGGCTGCGGCCTCTCCCAGCTCCCGCTCTGGCTGGTATGCGAGGCGTTGCAATGCGGCACCCTGCGCACCGTACTCACGGCGCACTCCGGTGCCGAAATCCCCATCAGCGCCCTCTGGCCCGCCAGCCGCCAGATGCCCCCGAAGATCCGCCACGTGGTGGATGCGCTCGTTGCTGCCGCACAACAGGGCGCGCTGGACTGAGGCGGCGCGCACCCCACACCGCCGGCTAGGCGCAGGGAACGGAGCGATTTTCGCAGGCAGCGGTTTCTCATTGTCGCAGGGTGGCGAAGCAAACCAAGAGCGACGTGCGAATTGCACCTTCCGCGTGCTTTCAGAAAGCACAAGCCAAGCCGGAAGTTTCATGACATTGCCAGGCGAGACGGCACTTATCCCATTGGCATTACGAGATTGATAGTCTCCACCCGGAGAGTACCTCAAGCAAACCGGCATGCACGCCAGACTACCCCGCCTTGATTGATTTTCCGGAATGGCAAGTGCGCACTGATTCAACAGCCATTCCATCCAGGAGCACACCCCTCACTCCACCTCCTCTGCTCCCTCAGGCGTAATCCTCAGGCTTATTCCGCACTTCCTTTGAATCGCCGCAAGATCGAAGAGATCCCCGGCATAATAGTCATCACCACTCAGCCCGAGTTGTTCGCGGATCAGGCCAGCCGACTGGGGTAACTCGTAGCGCTGGCCGTTCTCCAGTGCCACGCCAAAGCTCACCAGCCCGGCATTATCGGGCACCCAGTAGTGGCATTTCGCTAGCAGTTTGGTTCGCATGATGATTCCGGGCTCCCCATCAGCCACGTTTACATACATCCGGAGCCCTTCACGCGGCGGTCTGGTGATCAGGGCAATCTCTCTGTCCATGAATAACCTGTCACTCCCCAGTGCCTGGTGAAGCTGAACGGTGAGCGAATCGAAAGACAAGAGATATTTTTCCATCGAACTCGCCATCTTCATGCATTCTGGCGTGTCATACGTGTCACAGAAGCGCCGCCATGCCGCGATATACTCTGCTGTCGCAGCCGCCACGCTGGCACCCGTAAACCCCAATACAGCATCGGGGCCGGTACTGCGATGCCGGGAAGCAGAAAATATGAGATCAGCACACTCATCGGTGCATACCTCACGCACCCGCACCGCCAGATCCCGCTGCTGTATCATGAAAGCAATTCGCAGTGCTGCACTACGGGCCCCACCATGCGATTTGATCTCCACCTGTTTTGTCGTCTCTTCGAGAGTCTTCTCAAACAGCTTGTCATCACCGGCTTCAATGTAACCAGTGATATGCACTTCGCTGTTTCTCCGCTCGATCTGCGCTGCCCACACCGTAGAGGTGCCGGTCAGTACGACGGTGGCGAACACTGCCAGGCCTAAAAAGAACGTCTTCATGTGCGCCCTTCTTTTACAGTCGAAGCACCTGCATCACGTGCGCTTGCCTTAATGCTGGCATCACACTGTGTCTTTATGCGCCTTGTGTTAAAAAGACTGCCCTGATAAATTTCAGACTCGGCAACTCCCATGCGCGCCGCCACAGCCTCAACGTCCGGCGGAACATAACCCGGTACCGATACGCCGATTTCCGCCAACCCAGAGGCATCTGGCAGCCACACCTGACAACGCGGAGGGTGCACATAATCCATACTGAAGCTTCTATCTCCTTCGTCAGGCACAATCAGGATATTGTCGGGCTTGACCGCCAGCACAGCGTCCAGATTCCGAATCCCCTGCGGAGACATGTTATGCAACAGATTGAAAGCCCCGATCCGCTGGCGAAATTGCTCCGCCTCGGCAACACGCGTATAGAGTCTGGAATACAGCCGCTGATAAGGCGCACCATGCTGCCGCACACGCTCAACCTGTTCAAGCCAGGCATCGACCATGGCCGGCCCGGCCCCAGTCCAAATCAATGCACCGCCGGGAAGCACCTCATGCTGCACTCCTGCGGGAAAAATATACTGCGCACAGGCCGACGCACAATAGCCATCCACCGTTACCCGCAAACCATGCGCGGCCACGAGTTCGGCAATCGCCAGGCCCTCCATCACTTCGCCACCTTCCGAGCGGATCTGCAGGCGGTGAACGTCGTCCGTCAGCCCTGCCTCAAACCGCGCGGCATCCCCGGCATTGATACGTCCACGTGCCACCAGTGTGTCATCAGAATGATAGAAATCCAGCGCTTGCGCCTCGGGCAGTAGTGCCACAAGGGCAAAGCTGCACAAAATGTGTCGCAGCATGCCTGTCGCTTTCGGTGTATTGCGTGAGCATTAAGATACGCTCCTGCCAACCCTCCCGCAATTGCCGCGCATTGGCTAGCAGAGGGCCGCACGGGGTAAAAACCAGGGCGAAAATCAGGGAAAAAAATCCCCCGGGCTCGCGCCACGGGGGAAACCAAGTCTTTAAGAGACTGTCCGCACATCAGGAACAGTCTTCAAGGCTTGCCACACTACTTTGAAGGGAACTGCAATTACTTCGGCCCGGCCCCCGCCTGCACAAAACTGGGCACCTGGGCGGCACTGGTGACGGCATAGGTGTAGCTCACGGGCGAGGTACTGAATGTGGTGCCAGTCACCGAGCTGCCAGTGGTCTTCGAGTACACGTTGTTGCGCTCGTAGAATTTGTAACTGTAGCCGCTGGAATCGGTGCCGATCACATTGCTGTTGTTGGTGTAGTAGAAGTAGTTCGATTCCGAGACCACCACGCTGCCGGGGTTGACCTGGAGTGCTTCATACTGCTGCCTGGTGTAGCTCTTGCCATCGCTGCCGGTGTTTGTACCACTCGGAGCGCCAGTGTTGTCGAAATAGTTGCTGTACAGATGCACCCAGCCACGGAACAGCGGGCGCCCGCGCAGGTAGGGGCCGAACCAGTTGTGATGCAGCGTCACATGCAGCTTCTTGGTGGCAGTATAGGAATCGGCAGAGTTAGCACCGATCACCATGGCCAACCGCTCACCCGCGAGATCGGTGTAGCTGCCCACCCAGTTCCACACAGGGTCCGGATTCATACTCACCCAGCCGCTGGTGAAATAGAGGTGATTGTACGAGAGGGTGACGTAATCCGATGACAGCGTCACGCTCATCAGATCATCCGAAGCGTTGTAGATCGTGCAGTGCGTGATCAGTGCATTGCTCACGCGGCGCAGCGAGATACCTTCGTAGTTGATGCCCACCGTCTTCTTCGAATCTGACGAACCATACACCTGGGTTGGCAGCGCCTGCAGATCGGCAATCTTGCCGTAGAACGTGATGTTCGAGATCTTGATGTTCTGAATGTTGGTGCCGCTGGAAAGCAGCTCGCCATCGAACTTCAGCTGGATGTTTTCGAGCACGGCCTTGCCGCCCGACGCACCTTCAATGGTGGTGTTATTGTTCGCCGTACTGGCAAATGTCAGCGTGGTGAGTGTGGCACCACCGTATATCGTGCCGCTCACGATGATGTGATGCGAACCTGCAGCCACTGCCGCCTTGAGCTGGGCCAGCGTAGCCACCGTGGTGGCAGTATAGCTGTCGCCCCCGGTGGTATTGGAAAACCCGCCAGTATCAGCCGCCTGTGCCACAGCGCCATAACTCAGTGCAGCAAGCGCAGCCAGAGCAACCAACCCCTTGCAAAGGGAACTCTTGATCATCACAACTCCAGATTTTTAGGAGAAAATAAGGAGGGGACGATAGCAATTGAGGCAGCCCCAGCCACCTCGCATCTGCCGAACGGTGCGTTTCGCAACACTACAGGTTGCAACACCCAATCGACGCCTTAATAATGGCATCTGTATATATGGAAACGGTGAAAATCTGGCAGAAACAACAGACAGATCGCCCAAATTGAAAAATGCGCTCCAATCCGTCATGCAGGTCAAAAATCGCAGCCACTGAATGTTATCGACATTAATCAAAATTAATATACTTCTGCGCGAATGTGCACTTCACCACGCTGAGCTTATTTTCTTGGTTCATCCGACTTTAGTGTGGGCATGCCGATCCTGGTTTGCGCCCTCCGGGCCGGAGGCTTGACCGGCGCAATTGGGCTACGCTCCATTGTTCCCTGTCGGCGCCCTACGCAAACCGGCACGGTAGGCCAATGGCGTAGGTTGGGAAAGCCGTAGGCGTCTCCCAACGCTTTGTTACGCCGCCTTTCACTCTACTTCGTTCGCTGCGGTGTGTTGCGCGAGAGCGTACTACTTACCCACACGAAAGTCTGAAGAACCATTTTCTTTTGGCCTTCCCAAAATATTGCGCCCTCCGGGCGGAGGGTGGATCGGCGCAATTCCGCTACGCTCCATTGTTCCCTGCGGCGCCCTACGAAAAACTGGCGCGCTGGGCGATGTGAAAAGCGGGCGCGGTGGGCAATGCCAGATGGTTTGCGTAGGGCGACAATGAAGCGCAAGCGGAATTGCGCCGCATGGGGAATCGCGACACCCGATAACGGCGAGTTGTGCGTGAGGTCGGGTGGTTTGATCGCTCCCACGGCCCTCCGTAGGAGTGTCCGCCGCAACGCTCTTATGCCGCCACCTGGGTCCACGCAAAATCGAGCTGCCGCGCCGTACGCTCGGCAAGCTGGCGGTTATGCAGGCGCTCCACCAGATGCAGACTCATGTCGATGCCTGCCGAAATCCCGGCGGAAGTCACGATCTGGCCAAGATCCACCCAGCGCACATCCTCACGCACCTTCACGCGCGGATAGCCCTCGCGTAGCGCAGCCACATCATCCCAATGTGTCGTCACCTCGTGGCCGTCGAGCACGCCAGCGCGCGCAAGCAAGAAGGCACCGGTACACACCGATGTGGTCAGCACACCCCGCGCCAGATGCTGGCGAATCCACGATGTCAGTTCGCCACGCTCCAGCTCGGCAGTCACCACGCCTCCGGGCAACACCACGCAATCAAGCGGAGGGTGGTTGACGAGCGTGCAGTCCGGCTCGATCTTCAGCCCGGCCCGCGCATGTACAGGAGCCGAAGTCGGCCCTATCGTAACCACTTCAAAGAGCTGGGCTTCAGACAGATGTTCGCGGGCATACACACGCGAAGCTGTCGTAAAAACCTCATATGGACCTGCAAAATCAAGCACTTCGACCTGATCATAAACGTAGATACCAATCCGCTGCGTCATGCGCAATCTCCCCCTGCCCGGTCAACCAGCCAAAATCAGTCAAAACCTGTTCATCCACTGCAAACCTGTACAGTCGGATGTCTGCGCCAAGGATTCCGCAAGGGCCCCGGCAGGCGAAAGAGCAACACAAGACTCCGACCTTGCCGGCGGAAATGAGGCTTTCACGCAACCCAAGAACCCTGATCACGGCCTCGCAGCAAGATCATCAACAGACCTTCAGCGTAGCGCATTTTGGCAAGCCCACCCCGATGCCAAAAAAATATTCTTCTCTTGCCATTATGTGGCTATTGGGGAAATAGCCTGCGCCCAATGGGTACAGGCGTTAAAATACTGCACGTTCGTCTAAAAAAATGTTCACGATTTCTGATAGAAAGCTGTCAGCTGGATGATGTTCAGTGCAAAAAACTGAATTTGTCGCCTGATTCCGGATTTTCGGCACAGCGTGGTCACGGATAGCAGCTTCGTGGCAAAGTCGTGAACGGGTATTTCAACAAGCCAACAAGAAAAGGAACCCTCCATGGCTGACATCAAACTCCTCGGCATCGCAGGCAGCCTGCGCAAAGTCTCCACCAACCGCGGCATGCTGCGTGCAGCCCAGGCCAACCTGCCGGCTGGCGTAACAATGGAGATTGCCGATCTTACCGACGTGCCCTTCTACAATCTTGATCGCCCGGAAAAGCCTGCCGCTGTGATCAAGGTGCTCGAACAGATGGCCGCCGCTGACGCCTTCGTATTCGCAGCCACGGAATACAACTACTCCCTCGCTCCTGCGCTGAAGAACATCCTCGACTGGGCCTCACGCGAACCCGAAAACGCCCTCCTCGGCGGCAAACGCGCCGCCATCATGGGCGCTGGCGGCGGTATGGGCACGTCGCGTGCGCAATACCACCTGCGCCAGGTCTGTGTGTTCCTCGACGTGCATCCGATCAACAAACCTGAAGTCTTCGCCAACGCCTACGCTGGCGGCTTCGACCTGGATGGCTCCGTCAAAGACACCGAACTCATCAAACTCATCTCAACCCAGATGCTCGCTCTCACAGCCGCCATCAAGGCCAGGTAAGCCAGCCACAACCTCTCCGCCCCAGCCAGCACATCGTGCAACCGGCAAGGCGGGGGGTGCGTTGTGAGTTGCCGGCAGCAGTGATTCCGGCTGAAATACGCCGCCCAGCCAGGCATTTGCCCGAATCAGAATCTGTTTGCCAAACAGACAGTCCGATGACATGATTCTCACATGGACTATCGGCGCGTGTGGCTGCCCGGCAGCACCTACTTCTTCACCGTCACCCTGCAAAAAAGGTATGGGAACGACCTCTTGACGCGGCATGTCGAAGCACTCCGACATGCTGTTTCATCAGTCCGGCACCGGCATCCCTTTCATATTCACGCCTGGGTCGTATTGCCCGAACACATGCATTGCATCATTGAACTCCCACCTGGAGACTCAAATTATGCAAAGCGCTGGTGGCTGATCAAAAGCACATTCTCACGAACAATTCCCGAATTGGAATTTCGTAACCCAACGCAACAGGCAAGACAAGAGAGGGGAATCTGGCAACGCCGCTACTGGGAGCACGTCATCCGCAACGATGAAGACTACTTCGCCCATATGGACTATGTGCATTTCAATCCGGTTAAACACGGATATGTGGAAAACGTGGCGGACTGGCCCTATTCCACCTACCATCGCCTCGTGTCTGGTGGCGTCTACCCACCATCGTGGAGCTGGCAGCTCCATCGTGGCAACCGATTGAACTACGATGACTAACGGCCCCGACCGCTGACTGCGGTATATCCGGCATACGCAACGCCAGGATACGCCCGCAACTCACGTGCACGCTCCGTAGGGCGCAGGGAGCGAAGCGATTTGCGCCGGTCGTAAAACCTCCGCGCAAAGCGCGCCAATTGCTCTGCGTCGCACCCCAATGGCAAAGGAAGCTTCACGACGCAGTCACTGCCTACCTGACAGATGCCGACACAAAACCTTTGTCATATATGATATTCCGGCATGTGCCACGCCAGGATACGGCTGCAACGCGCTCGCACGCCCCGCAGGGCGCAGCGAGCGAAACGCTTTGCGCCGGTCGTAAAGCCTCGGCGCAAAGCGCGCAAATGACTCATCACTCCACAGCAATCAGCCTTCCACCGGATTGATCTTCGCCAGCAGCACATGATCAGCCCACTCGCCAGCGATCTTCAGATAGGCCCGTGCAAACCCTTCGTGCTCAAAGCCCAGGCGCGCGAGCAACGCGGCACTGCGCAGATTCTCCGGGCGGTGGCTGGCCATCACACGGTGCAGCCCCTCGCGGGCAAACACATCCTCAATGGCACACTCCAGACACTCCTGCATCAGCCCCCTGCCCTCATGCGAACGGGCAATCGAAAAGCCCAGATAACAGGCCTGAAACACCCCACGTGCAATAGCCGTAAAGCTGGCTTGCGCAATCAGCGCATCCGTCTCACGCTCAAACACCAGCCAATGCAATGCCTGCCCCGCCGCCATCTGCTCCCTCCCATCGCGCAGGCGCTGCGCAACGGCTTCCAACGTGTAATAAGACGGCGCCCGCAAAGGCTCCCACGGCGCAAGATGCTCCCGATTGTTTTCACAATACGCCAGCACCGCCGCAGCATGCCGCTCCGCAACCGGCCGCAACACGAGGCGCGGCGTCTCCAGCAGATCAGGAATGGTACTCATGGCAACACAGCTCCAAAAAACGGCTGTGTACCTTGCCATAAACTGGGGTACATGGCGAGTCTACCGCCCCCGGTTTTCGTAGGGTGGCACAGCGAACAATGAGCGAGAGCGAATTGCACCGGTTGTAAGCCTAGGCCTGTGAGAGCGCAAACTTTTGCCGTCTGCTGGCGATGAATGCCGGCACGGCGCAACTGGATGGGGTGAGTACAGCATAACTGGCCACTTCGCCCGCTCTGAGCTGATAAGCAAAGGCGTACAAATGCCCACACAAAAAGCTGAATTGTTTGTTAAACGTGTCTATAACCAAGCGGGTCTGAACACCTAATCTCACATCACAGTGCCCACGCGCGTTCCTTCCGCCTGCCGACGTCAATGCCTCCACACAACAGCACCATCCGCTGCGTAGAGCATACAAGGCTTCCCGGAGGCTTTCTGGCAGTTGGCGAGCGCACGTGACAGCACGTCGTCGGCTCCGAATGCCCAGCCCCAATTCCCGCTGGCGTTCAGTGCGAAAGCCCGATGCTCGCCACGCGCGTCCAGAAACTTGAGGTAACCTGCCGCGATGGACGGGGCGTCCAGATACGGCAGCTTGGCCACTTCCCCAATCGCTGCATAACCTGATTCCGGCGGCGCCTTTAAAGCCCCTGGCGTTGTGAACCCAAACCGCGCCAGCCACGCATCCAACACGGGTTGCCAGATATCATTCCCCGCAGAAAACAAGAGATGGCCGTTTTCCCCAAACGCTCCCATCAGGCGATATTCGGCACGCCCGCCGGCGGCGTTATAGGCATCCGCCCAGGCTTTCGAATGCGCGGCATCGAAGTATTTGTCATTCTGGGTATACACCCAAAGCATCGGCAACGTGGATACCTTGCCAAACCCGGCATAGAGCTTCAGCAACGCACTGTCGTTGCACGGTACGCCCGGACGCTGATCAGGATTGCCGCCATGCCCTCCCGCAAAATTGATGGCGGCCACCACACCGGGAATGCCCAGCGCCGCCGCAGCCACAGTGCTGATTCCACCCACCGATTGCCCCACCAGCAGCACCCGGTTTTTAGCCGCCCAGGGCTCCTGCTGCAGGCGGGCCACAGTTGCCGCGATCTGCTGAGACGCCGCCTGCAAGGCGGCATCATACCGAGCGGCACGGCAGGCACCATCATTCTCCGGATCACCAAGAGCTGCTGTGCCGCTGTAGCCAAGGCGCGTCGGCACGGCCACCGCAAAGCCCTTGCGCACAAAGTATCTGGCAGCCGCCTCAAATCGCACACGCCCCATCTCGGCACGCTTGCTGGCGCTGCGTCCGTGGCTGATAACAACCAACGGGAACGGCCCATTGCCATCAGGCCGGAACGTGGTCACCGGAATATCACCTGCCGTCACCACACCCTTGAAATCTTTCGCTTCCACATGCAGGGTAATGATGTGCTCGTTAATATCCCGATGCAGCGCAGGCTCATCCGCCCGTGCCTGCACCAGCAGCCCCAGGCACACCATGCAGACCACCATTGCCCGCCAACTGAAACGCTGCGCCATGACCACCTCGAAAGAATTACCTGCCGCCAGCCTACCGGGTTCGGCGCTTGTCTGCTGAGCCTTGTTGCGTCGAACAGACTGGCGCTGCTCTGCATTGACTGCGCACGTCTACGGTTCGCCCATCACCCCACCACACGTGTGCCTGTCGTAGGGTGGCGTAGCGAACAATGAGCGAAGCGAATTGCACCGGTCAAACACCGTTTCCGCGCACAGCGCGCAAACTGATCGTGCATCCCGGCCAGTGGAGGATGCCGCAACATCAGCGAACAATGCCCCGTGCCGGCCACCACCTCGCGTCACTGTAGAGCGGTGAGACAGGAATTACCACGCAGGGCAGTGGTAACGATCAAACAGTCCATCACAGCGATCGATCATGCAGCTCTTCCAGAAACCAGCACCCACCGACGTTCCTGAATTTGTATAGCAACCTGTATGAGTCGGTTTCCGGTGGGCCTTCCTGCAGCAATTCGGAATACCTTTGCGTGCGCAGTAGCACCTCCTCTGACACCCCCAGCCTGTTACGATCCTTGCGGGGCAGGATCAGGGGCCAATCCAATGCCTTGATCTTTTCGATATCCCACAAAGCAATAGAAACACCCTGCACGGTGTAGCCCCCCCTCACGCGCATTCTCCCATATCTGCCCAATCGTCCGGCAGCCGTTTTGTTCATATGGCATAGCCGCCTTTCTCCTTTTCTAACTCATGCTGCTAGGTATGATGCCAATGTCTGCGCGACATCACGCGGGCATAACAAAAGCATAAGTTCAATACACAAGGAGACTGACATGAATTCCCATCAATCAAGATTGGTAATGGGTGAGCGCTGCCCATCCTCCTCACCTGCGCATGCAGCGTTCGGTATTCAAACACTATCAGATATTCTGAAGCGTTTTCGCCTGATTGCCCTGCTTCTGCTCGGCGTGTCCCTCGGCCTGTTCGGCCCGCAAGCCCTGGCGGTAACAGGCCCTTGCGACATTTACGCTTCCGGTGGCACACCCTGTGTGGCGGCGCATAGCACGGTGCGTGCGCTGTATGGCGCCTATTCTGGCAAACTGTATCAGGTCAGGCGCGCTGCCAACGGGGATACGAAGGATATCAAGGCGCTCTCGGCAGGCGGCGTCGCCAATGCTGCGGCACACGATACCTTCTGCGCCGGCACGGTGTGCACGATCTCCGTCATCTATGACCAGTCCGGCAAGGGCAACCATCTGACGGTGGCTCCCGCAGGCGGCAACGGCACTGCCGATATCGAGACGAATGCAGCCGCGCTGAAGGTGACTGTGGGTGGTCAATCTGCCTATGGGGTCTACGTTTCCGCAGGCGTGGGGTATCGCAACAACGCCACGAACGGCATTCCTACCGGAAGCGCATCCGAAGGCATTTACATGGTCACCAGCGCCACCCGCGTGAATGACGGCTGCTGCTTCGACTATGGCAATGCCGAGACGAGCAATAACGACACGGGTAATGGCCACATGGACGCAATCTACTTTGGCCGCCTGTGCTGGTTCAGTTGCACGGGGTCCGGCCCATGGGTCATGGCCGATCTGGAAAACGGCCTCTTTCAGGGCGGCAATGGCAGCCATTCCAACAACACCGGGCGCAATACCACGTATGTGACCGCAATGACCAAGCAGGATGCCACCACCTACTCGATCCGCGATGGCGATGCGCAATCCGGCAGCCTGAAAACGGACTACGCCGGGGCACTACCCACCACCTCCGGGTACGTGCCATTCCACAAGGAGGGCGCCATCATCCTGGGAATTGGCGGCGACAACAGCAAAGTGGCCATCGGCAATTTCTATGAAGGCGCCATGACTTCCGGCAAGCCTTCGGATGCCACCGAAAATGCCGTGCAGGCCAATATCGTCGCCGCAGCTTACAGCGGCAGCGCTGCCGGCTCCTACCAGCGCATTGTCAACCAGAACAGCAGCAAGTGCCTGGATGTGCAGATGACGAACACCGCCTCGGGCGCCAACGTGGACCTCTACACCTGCAACGGCTACGCCTGGCAGAACTGGATGCTGGTGGATCTGGGCACCGGCTTCGTGAATGTCTACAGTGAAAACAGCGGCATGTGTCTGGATGTCAGCGGCGCCTCAACAGCTGACGGCGGCAATGTGATCCAGGCCACCTGCAGCGGCGACAGCAGCCAGCAATGGGTGAAGACCACCACCACATCACCCTACTTCCGCCTCACCAACCGCAATAGCGGCAAAGTGCTGGATGTCAGCAACTGCGGCACGGCAGACACCACCAATGTCCAGCAATGGGCATGGCTCAACAACACCTGCCAGCAGTGGAAGCTGCAGTAAGCTCGCGCATGAAGATCTGGTGATCTG
Source organism: Rhodocyclaceae bacterium UBA1310 (assembly GCA_002307175.1). Lineage (GTDB taxonomy): Bacteria > Pseudomonadota > Gammaproteobacteria > Burkholderiales > Rhodocyclaceae > Uliginosibacterium. Next base: position 40,796 of record DBTS01000095.1, on the reverse strand, counting down.
ACCCACTCCACAGTATCCTGCACAGGCTGGATACTGTGGAGCTGAGCACTTCGTTCGAGCCACAATACCGAATGAATAAGCCGCCCCGTAGGGCGCGCCGCAGGCGGAACAATGGAGCGCAGCGGAATTGCGCCGGTCAAACACCGTTTCCGCGCGCAGCGCGCAAGTCTCGTAGGCTGGGAAAGCCGCAGGCGTCTCCCGGCATGTTTCGCTGTCCGCCGCAAAAAGCCTTCACTTCAAACGACCCGCATACCCTGATGATTTTCCGTCGCACATCGCACACCCATACGGCGCAATTCCGCAATGCGCTATCATTCCCGGTAGCATACCGTACCCGCAAATCGCCGTCAGGTATAGACTCCACTCACCAAGGAGGAACGCATGAAAATCGAATGTATTGCCGGTTTTGCCCCCATCACCAAAGCCCCCTCTGCAAGCGCCTCGCTCTATCAGGATGCGCTGGGCCTTCCGCTCAGGCAGCAGGATGATTACCGCTTCATGGACAGATTTCCGGGCGCCAACCATTTTGGTGTCTGGCCGCTGGCGATGGCTGCGCAATCCTGTTTCGGGCAGGCCGAGTGGCCCGCACACATCCCCGAACCGACGGCAACGATCGAATTCGAGCTGGCCGATACTGAAGCGGTGGAAGCAGCGGTACGAGAACTGAAGGAGAAGGGCCAAGCGTTTATTCATGATGCCCGGCAGGAGCCGTGGGGGCAGACGGTGGCCAGATTCATGAGCCCTGAAGGAGTATTGATTGGCTTGAGCTATGCCCAGTGGCTACACGAATCCAAAGCTTGAAGCCGAGATTAATTCTCGCCGCAAATCAACGAACCAGGATGTGTTGCCATCGGCGAGAGTGACAGAAACAATGAAAGCGAAAAGATAGAGAATGAAAACCGTCCGTGGTGATCTGATAGCCCTGGCCAAGCTGAGCGAATTCGACGTGATCGTGCATGGCTGCAACTGCTTCTGCACAATGGGCGCCGGCATAGCCAAGCTGATCAGGCAGGAATTTCCCCAGGCCTATGCAGCAGACCTTGCTACAACCAAGGGCGACAGCGCAAAACTGGGAACTTACAGCATGGCACAGATCCAGCTGCAGAATGCGACACTTCAGGTCATCAACGGCTACACACAGTACAACTGGCGTGGCGTGGGCGTTAAGGCTGATTACGACGCAATTGCCCGTCTGTTCGCGGCGTTAAAGAAAGACTTCGCCGGCAAACGGATCGGCTACCCCCTTATTGGCGCCGGCCTTGCAGGTGGAGACTGGAACCAGATTGCAGCAATCATCAATGAGCAGCTCGCAGGAGAGGATCACACTTTGGTCGTGCTGCCCTAACACCAAGAAGCCAGAGTTTTTCAGCGAATCCTTAGCTAGCCCCTTCCCCACCCTCTTTATCACTCCGGTTTTTGAGAAAAAGACATAAACGCACCAAGCCAGATGCGGCAAAAACCAAAACAACGCCCAACAAATCCAACCTAAAATTTATATTGAAAAAATATCTGCAAAAAATCAAGGCAGGAAAAATGCAATATGACAAAAAATAATATTCTTTTGAATTATATTCATAATTAATTTTTAAAATTTTATTTATGCTAAATATTAGCAAAAAGCAAACCCCCGAATAGATAACAACAAATAGAAATACATCAATTGAATTTTCACAACCAAACAGACATATTGTCATAGCAATAACAAGCCCAAAAATTACAAATACCGACAAAGCAACAAGGCATTTTTGAATTTTTTTCTCGTCAAACAAAGCAGAATTGCTCCGCTCATCAATCCCACGCCCGCAGTGTGCGCACTTCACTGGCCGGGAATATCACGACATCCACCGCCACGCACCACGCGCGCATGCAGTGCAATTCCGCTTAGCTCCTTTGTTCCCTGCAGTATCAACGAGTGACGGCCCCCTATAAAAGCGAACATCATACTCCACGGCATCAAGGCAAACGATCCAACTCGGCACGCCCCAAACGCTCCCACTCGAGGGCAATCCGCTCTGCGCGGGTGATTTCGCCATCATGTCGGTGAGGATTACCACACAGCCAGAAACTGCAAGGGGTAAGCGTATTCACAACCCGACCTAATTCACGCAGCTCGGTGCGCAGATCGCGGCCCCGATGAAAAGCACGCAGCCGTTTCAACCGCGCACAATGATATCGCCGTACGGCGCGTTTCATCTGTTTCATGCACTTTCTCCATAGTACGGCCAGCCCCCGAACGGGACTGGCCGGTCATATGAAGTCAGCGGAAAACCGGATCACAAGAATGGTTTGCATGTTTGAAAGTCAGGAAGCATGACGGGCCGCCAAATACCCCATGCGATTTACATCATAGTCTCTCCGAAAGGCGCCACAGTCAAGCTGGCCTCGGTCCCTCCCCCACCCCCTCCACACAAGCCAGAAACCGCGCCAACTGCGGCTTCGTATCCCCTTCACGGGTGACGAGGTACATGCTGTGATAGGCGCCTTTGTCGGTGAGGGGCACGTAGCGCACCCGATCCATGGCAATGCAGGCCATCGGCAGAGGCATCGCGGTGACACCCAGGCCGGCGGCGACGAGGCCGATCTGGGTGACCGCTTCGGCGGCCTCCTGGCCGATGTGGGGCGTGAAACCCGCGTTGGCACAGAGGCGGCGAAGGAGCCCGCCAAGGTCGGCACCAGCGGTTTCGGGGTACATGATGAAAGCTTCCTGGGCGAACTGCACAAGGCTCACGCGTGGCGCGTCGGCAAGCGAGTGGCGCACGGGCATGGCCATCACCAGCGGGTCATTGCGCAGCAGGCGAAAGTGCAGACCCTCGACGCTCGCCTCGGTGGCGTTGTAGCGCGCAAAGCCCACATCCAGCGTGTCGGTGCGCAGGGCTTCGAACTGGTCTGGCGTGAACATTTCCTGCAGACGCACGCCCACGTCCGGGCACACGGCGTGAAAAGCGCTAAGGATACGCGGAAACATTTCGGTGAGTGGCAGTGAGGCGGTGTAGCCCACGCGCAGCTCGCCGATCTCGCCCAGCGCCATGCGCCGCGCCTCTTTTCCCGCCGCATCGGCTTCTGCGAGGATGCGGCGGGCGCGCTGCAGGAAGACCTGCCCGGCATCGGTAAGGCTCACACTGCGGCGGCTGCGCAGGAAGAGCTGGGCGCCGAGTTCCTCCTCCAGCGCCTGGATCTGCTGCGAGAGCGGCGGCTGGGCGATACACAGGCGCTCGGCGGCACGGCGGAAGTGCAGTTCCTCAGCAACGGCGACAAAGTAACGCAGATGGCGGAGTTCCATTGAGACTTCTCACATATCAATAAGCCCGTAAAAATATATTGGACCTATCGTAACGCGCTGTCCACAATGCGTGCACTTGTGTTTGTTTTGCCGCTGCCGATACTGCTGCCATGCCCGCCACCACGCTTGCCGCCGACGCTTCCACCATGCCACCCGCCGCTTCAGACGCTGCCGCGCCCTATCTGCAACTGGGCACCCCGGGCTATCGCCGCGCCGCGCTGGCGACCTTCTTCGGCGGCTTCGCCACGTTTGCGATGCTCTACTGCCTGCAGCCGCTGATGCCGGAGCTGGCGACCGAATTCGCGCTGACCCCGGCCCAGGCTTCCGGCGCGATGTCGATGGCTACCGGCGGGCTGGCGCTGTTCCTCGTGCCGGCCAGCCTGCTGGCAGACCGTGTGAGCCGCAAGGTGGCGATGAGCACCGCGCTGGCGCTCTCCGGCCTGCTCACCCTCTGCGCCGCGCTGGCGCCCAACTTCCCCGCCCTGCTCGCCGTGCGTGCGATATTCGGGATCGCCCTGGCCGGGCTGCCTGCCATCGGCATGGCTTATCTTTCGGAAGAGATCGAGCCCGCCTCGCTGGGCCGCGCCATGGGCCTCTACATCGCCGGCAATGCGCTGGGTGGCCTCTCCGGCCGGCTGCTCTCACCGCTGCTCGCAGATGCCGTGTCGTGGCGGCTTGCCACCTGCGTGATCGGCGCCCTGGGCATCGCCTCGGCCATCGCTGTGGCACGCACGCTGCCCGCCTCGCGCCACTTCCGCCCGCGCAAGTCGGATCTGCGTAGCGTCATGCGGCAGGCCACCACGCTGTTCCACGACGCCGGCCTGCCCTGGCTCTTCGCCTGCGGCTTCCTGCTCATGGGCGCCTTCGTGAGCTATTACAACTACCTCGGCTTCCGCCTCTCCGCGCCGCCTTTCTCACTGCCGCTCTCGGTGCAGGGGCTGGTATTCCTGCCCTACATTTTCGGTATGTTCGCCTCCGCCTGGGCCGGCCGGCTCGCCGACCGCTTCGGCCGCCGCGAAGTGATGTGGGCCATGGTGGCGGTGATGATCGTCGGCATGCTCCTCTCCTTCTCCGGCTGGGCCATCGTGCTCGCACTGGGCGCCGTGGGCGTCACCTTCGGCTTCTTCGCCGCACATTCGATTGCCAGCAGCTGGGTGGGCCGCCGCGCCCGCGAACACCGCTCGCTCGCCTCCGCCCTCTACCTCACCGCCTACTACGCCGGCTCCAGCCTGCTGGGCTGGACCTCCGGCCTCGTCTGGCATCTTGGCGCATGGCATGCCGTAATCATCGTACTCACCATCGCACTCGCCCTGTGCTTCGGCATCACCATGTACCTGCGGCACCTGGAGCCGATCAGGTAGAGGTTGGGTGCGCCTCGCAGCGGCGGCGAAGGCTTCGGTTGGCGCCCTGCGGGCGAGGGGGGCTGCTCTAGCATCTAGCACGCCCCATATGGCGGTTGACAATTTTGGAAAGTTGCCGTAGATAACACTAATGGACGCTTTGAGTTCCTCCAAATGACTATTAATAAATTACATTTATGTGACGAAGATTCGACCCTCGTCGCGGAACGAGAGGAATGCTCGGGCTGCGAACCTGCTTTGCTCTTTGATGCAAACAGGATGGCCAATGCACTTAGAGCTGAAACTATTCACGTTCCGGAAGGTTTGGATCGCGAGGAACTTAGACAGTTTATAATCTCCCACGCGGAGGCATAAGAATGGGATTTACGTTGTCTTTTGGAAGGAAATTTGCGACAGAGTTCAAAAATTTCCCAAAAGACCAACAGGATAAAATCCTTGATTTTTGGGGGTTAGTTAGCACGCATGGTCTAACTCATTTCTCATTTTTCCCGGGAAAAATTTCTCCGTCATGGTGTGGCCTCTCATCGACGGATCCCCGGTATTCCTTCACCCAAGACAACAGCCTTTGGCATTATCATATAGGCATTCCATCCTACCGCAAGAACCATGATAAATATTCAACCTCGGATTGGGTTCTTCATTTTCAGTGGGTTAATTACAGAAATGGCGGAACACACATCAATCTGATTGACGTGTACCAGCATTATTCGTCTGACGGTACCTTCTATATTCCTCACCCCTCGTACCTAGAATAGGTAATATCAGTGGGTAGCGCGCATACTGTTTCATCCACTGCCACACCCACGCTCCAATTTTGATTATGCTCCATTGACGCCTAAACCCCGCACCCCCATCAACAATGACACACGCGTTTTTCGTAGGGCACGCGCAGCGTAACAATGGAGCAAAGTGCAATTACGCCGGTCAAACACCGTATCCGCGCACAGCGCTCAATATTCCACAAACCCCGCCTGAGAAAACGGTTCGATTACACCACGTAAAAACCACGTAGAAGGTGCAATTCGCTCACGCTCATTGACACCCCACTTCTTTGGCATACGACCATGGGTACCAAAAGTCCACCGGCTGGCCCGTCGTAGGGTGGCGAAGCAAACAATGAGCGGCGAGCGAATTGCACCGGTTGTGCGCCTCCGCCCGCAGGGCGCTGATCTTGATCGTTCCCACGTTCCACGTGGGAATGCAGACCTCACCGCTCTGCGGTGATGGCGCGGACGTGCGAGCCCGACTTGTGATACCCAAGACTGCGGTATCACTGCGCGCAACGTAGCTCCACTACGGTATGATATACGGGACTTTCTGCCGCATACCCCACCATGGATCTCGACACCCTGATGCAACGCTACCGGCTGGCTGACCGGGAACTCTTCAACCATTATTTCCACGTCGAAGATCCTTATCAGGATCTGCACGCATGGGATGTCGAATATAGCTTCCGACAAGTACAACATGTGCTCTTCGCGGAGATGGTACAGACGCCGGCAGATTTGCCACGTGTTCCCTATTTTGCGATCCAGCCCGCCATCCACGTCAGACTGAAAACCCCGCCCTGTGCGGCCCTGATCAACCGCGAAATCAACTCCGGCTACTGGGATCACCCGGTCAAGGAAATCACACAGGAGGCGACACTTCACTTTGTGCGTTTTTTCGACTGGGATCAGCTCTCGCAGCGGAATTACCATTACGTTTGGGTGCTCATCGCAAACTGGCCAGAGCATCCCGATCTGATCGGCAAACATGCGCTCATCGAAACAATGTACGTGCGCTTTGCCAAAGCATCGGAAGCCGTTGAACAAACTGGCACAGGATTGCATCTCGTACCCAGCCTGGATTGACGTAGGCTACGTAGAACGACACCAAGCATCAACATGAATCCAAACTTCTGGCACCAAACCTATTGCGACGCCACAGAATGCCCCGGGATGAGCCCTTATGTCCTGCTGGGCATCGGCATTGCCCTGCTGCTCTCTGCCGGGTTAATCCAGAAGGGTCTGATCTGGCTTGATTACCAGACCGATTGCATAAAACCGAAAGAATACGAGCACATCACCTCCAGATGGTTCATCTGGAAAATTCGGCTCCTCGGATTTGCGCTGACCCTGCCCTGTCTTTTTGACCTGTTTCACCAATAAAAACGCCACGCGCATTCACCAAGATCAGTCATTGGCGCATGGAATCATCAACGCGGAAGGTGCAATTCGCTCACGCTCATTGACACCCTACTTCTTTGGCATACGGCCATGGGCACCAAAAGCCCACCGATTGGCCTGTCGTAGGGTGGCGAAGCGAACAATGAGCGACGAGCGAATTGCACCGGTTGTGCACCTCCGCCCGCAGGGCGCAAGCTTCGCCTCTGCGCGCACAGCCTTAGCCCGCCCCCACCTCTTCCATCTCCCACAACTCGGCGAGCAGTGCACGCTGGCATTCGGGCAGAGGGTGGGCGGTGTCAATGACGATGCGTTCAGCATCCCAGGGTTCGTATTGGCGCTGGGCGACAGCCTGCCAATCCGGCAGGTGAAATCCGGGCACCACGGAGTTTTCCCGTGTTTCCACGCGGCGACGGTGCTCGGCGGGATTTGAGCAGATCACTTCGATATTCACATAGCTGGCCTGCGCCCCGCGGGCCACGCCTTCCCACTCGCGGCGCGTCAAGGCGATGGGGTTGCAGGAATCGGCCACCACACTCAAACCCTGGCGCAGATTGTCGGCTGCCATGCGGTAGGCGAGCCGGTAGCCTTCTCCCTGCACCTTGAAGTCGCACAGATCGCGCAAGCCCTGCTCAATGGTGTCGATGCGCAGATAGACGCAATGCAGCTCGCGAGCAAGGAACTGGGCCAGTGTAGATTTGCCGCTACCCGGCAGCCCCGAGAAGATGTAAAGCCGTGGTGGTTCGTGCATCGGATAGACCCCCTTTTCTTGCAACAGGCAGCGTCACCCACGAATGCTGCGCTGCCGCTGGCAGACCACAGCCGCGCAGCCAGCTCAGCCTGCAGCACCCGTCTCAATCGAATACAGCGCCAGCGTCACCCGGTCTTCCGCGCCGACGGACTGCCAGAACTTCAGCCCCTCTTCGTTAGTACGGAAGATCATCAGATGACATTTGTGAATCCCCTCTTCCCGCAATGCGGTCAACCCGGCAGCCAGCAACAGCCGCGCAAGCCCCTGCCGACGTGCCTTGGGCGCCACCATGAGATGATGGATCATGCCACGGCGGCCATCGTGCCCGCAGAGAATCGTGCCGACCAGCTCCGTTCCCTCCACCGCCACAAAGCTGCTACGTGGATTGCGCGCCAGATAGGCCGTGAGGCATTCCAGCGCATCCGCCGCACTCAGGCCCACGCCTGGCGTGGCCTCCCACAAGGTACGCGCGGCAGGGATATCGGAAGAACGAAAAGAACGAATTGAAGCCATTTGCTACACACCAACGAAATACGCGCACTGACAGTCCACTCCGACCACCAGCGGCAAACACAGGAAATGGGAAGATCATAACGCGACGGCGGGGGAAAATCACCTCCCGCAGTAAACCGCTACAAGATTGATCGCTCTCACCCCTCTGCGGTGGCCTAACTTGCAATTGCGGCACAACTTGCTATTGACGACGGACAGAGCATAGCCCTGTTGATACGCAAAACATGCGGCACTCGTACCTCGGGCAGACATGTCCGTGCGGTCACCGCAGAGCGGTGAGACAGGCGTTACCACGGAGGACCGTGGTAACGATCCAGTGGGTGAGCCACCGTCCAGAGCCAGATCGCTCCCACGGTCCTCCGTGGAAGTATACGTCTCACCGCTCTGCGGTGGCCCAACTTACGCCAATGCCCGAAGTCCGAATCACGAGGCGGGTCATCACTTTACATCCAGTGATCAATCTCGATTACCCCGACCTGCCCGGCGTAGTTGCGCGCAGAAGAATATCGCCAATGTTCCGGCTGATCCACATATCCCCGACGCACAGGGTTCAGATGAATGTAATCAAGCTTCTGTCGCATAACCTCTTCCGACGTGACAATTTCCGCATGACTACCCTCCTGCCAGAACTGAAAAGCCCTGTCAGTCTTGTGATCCACCTTACCCCAATGCAGACGCGCAAGAACATCGGATGCCGCAGCAAGCAGCAGTTCATCCACAATTCGGCGGGCAGTAAAAGACTTGAACCGCCTGAGACAGGAGGCCATATCTTCGGCCTGGGCGATACCGTGCACGTGGTTTTCCATAATCACAAAACCATACAGTCGGAACTCTTCGTGCTCTCGCAGGTAACGCCAGCTATCGAGCACAATCTGCACGCACTGCGGGCGAACAAACACCGGCTGCCACTCAACGACTGTGCAGGTAAAGAAGTGCGGACTCCGTGCATCGACTACCTGATAGCGACTGCGGCCCATGCGTAAATATTGATAATAAATGTTGGTGAAACGATAACAGAATTCATTGACGATAGCATCGCCGTGCCGAAAGCCACGCGCGACCACCGCAGAGCGGTGTGACAGGCATTACCACGGAGGACCGTGGTAACGATTCTGTAGGCGAAGCACCGTCCAGAGCCAGATCGCTCCCACGGTCCTCCGTGGGAGCGTACGTCCCACCGCTCTGCGGTGGCCCAACTCGCAATTGCGGCACGACCCCGCTACGGGCAACAGACTGCGCCACCTTCACTCATACGGAAAAACATGCGGCGCTCGTACCTCGGGCAGACACCTCCGCACGGTCACCGCAGAGCGGTGCGACAGGCATTACCACGGAGGACCGTGGTAACGATCAGAAGGCACGCAATGCCATGCGCCTACTTCACAATATCGTACCCCAGCTTGCCGATCAGCACGACGAGCAGCACGAGGAAGAGCACGCGCACGAAGGCGGTACCGTTGCGGATGGCGAGCCGGGTGCCGACGACGGCGCCGAGCATGTTGCAGACGGCCATCGGCAGCGCGATGGCGTAGAGCACCTTGCCGGTGGGGATGAAGAAGGTAAGCGCGGCAACGTTGGTGGCGAGGTTCACCACCTTGGCGCTGGCCGAGGCCTGGAGAAAATCCAGCGCGTAGCAGCGGATGAAGAGGAAGATCAGGAAGCTGCCTGTGCCGGGCCCGAAGAGGCCGTCGTAGAAACCGATGGCACCACCGATCACGAGCGCCAGGATGCGTTCGCGGGTGCCGATATGAAGCGGTTTGCGGATCGCGCCGAAATCCTTTTTGCGAAAGGTGTAAATCGCCATGCCAATGATCAGCACCAGCACCAGCGGGCGCATCACGGCGGTCGGCACGGCGGAAACGGCCATCGCGCCGCAGAACGACATCAGAAAGGCGGTGCCGGCTGCCGGCAACACCAGACTCCACGGGATGCTCACCCGGCTTGTCCACGATTTGGCGGCAAGCGCCGTACCACAGGCGCCCGTCAGCTTGTTGCTGCCCAGCAGCGTGGCCGGCAGGGTGCCGGGCAGAAAATTGAAGAGTGCGGGCACCTGGATCAGGCCACCGCCACCCACGGCAGCATCAATCAAACCGGCCCCGAAGGCAAAGCAGCATAGCAACAGCGTGGTTTCAAGCATGGTGATCTCTTTTTGCGACCTCTTGCGAACCTATAACAGCACCAATCCTATGGGCTGACAGGATCTTTGTGTTGCAATATCATATTGCAGATTCTGCAACACAGGATAAACCATGGCACCGCTGATGTGGGAACTGCAGGCCTTCTGCAGCGTGGTGGAAAAGCAGAGCTTCGTGGCCGCCGCCCGGCTCCTTGGGCGCTCGCCGAGCGCTATCACGCGTGCCGTGCAGGCGCTGGAAGAAGCTGTGGGCCAGGAATTGCTGAGGCGCTCGCAAAAGCTCGTCGGCCTCACCGCTGCGGGTGAAACCTACTACACCTACGCGGCGGAAATCCTTGCCTTGCACCGCGAAGCCGAGGAGCGCCTTGTGACTGGCGAGGCACAGGCCCAGGGCTGGATCCGCTTTTCCGCGCCCGAGAGCATGGCCCAGCACCGCCTGCCGGAAGTGATGGCGCGCTTTGCGCAGGATTACCCCGAAATCCATTTTGACGTGCGCTATGTGGATGTGCCCGTCGACCCGATCGCAGAAAACCTCGATTTCGCGATCCGTGGCGCCTTTCCGCAATCGAGCGAACTGCACGCTTTCCGCCTGTGGGCCTACACGCGCCACCTCTACGCCAGCCCCGCCTATCTCGCCCGGCGCGGCACCCCGACCACGCCAGAAACCCTCACCGGGCACGATTTCATCATTCACACCGCGCCACGCATCCTCCACGACTGGACGCTGCGCCGCGCCGATACCCGCTATCGCCTCAACTGGCAGGCACGCCACCGCGTCTCCTCCGGCACCGCGCTGTATCACGCCACGCTGCAGGGCATGGGCATCGCCCGGCTGGCCGACTGGCTATGCATCGAGGCTGTCGCCAGGGGCGAACTCGTGCAATTGTGCCCCGACTGGCGCCTCACCTCCTCAGCCGGTGCCGACCCGCAGATGCACGCCGTCTACGCCGGCAACCGCCTGCCGCAGCGCGCCCGCCTGTTTCTCAACGCCCTGCGCGAAGCCGGGCGGCTGGCGGGGGCATAACGCACTGGGCGATGCAGTTTGCCACGTGCCCGACGCCCCACAAAAAGCGTCCGAACATGCCAAAAAAGTAGGTTGAAAAAGCCGCAGACGATTTCCGACGCATGGAGGTTCCTCGGATTATTCCCACGCCCCCTGCGATCAACCACCAAAAGCACGCGGAAGGTGCAATTCGCTACGCTCATTGACACCCTACCTCATTGGCATACCAATCACTCCACGGTTGTCGTAGGGTGGCAAAGCGAACAATGAGCGACGAGCGAATTGCACCGGTTGTGCACCTCCGCCCGCAGGGCGCCAAAAAACAAGGCAGGATAAGCGAAGTACATACTTGGCACGGCGAGCCTTCCTTGAGCCGCGAACGGTCCGTGTCTGAAACTCACGCGCAATGGCCTGCCTGACAATTCCCCACTACACAAAATTCCGCGCATAAAGCCCGGCGCTGGCAGCCCAATAGCAAAGCGCCAGCGGCAAGGCTGCTAACAGGAGAAACGCAGGTATCCGCAAGATTTTCCAGAGCAAGGGGAAAGGTGTCTGCTCTCGCGCCCACATCTCGATGGTGTAATACAGCCAGCCCAGGCCGACGAGCCCGGCCAGCACTGCCAGATACACGAGCCAACCGACCACCGTCACCGGATGGCGGGGCAGCATCAATACCATCCCCAGCACCGTACCCAACGGCACGACCTTCAGCATCAGCAAGAAAAGTCGCCCACGCACGAACTCGCAAAAACCAGGATTCCTGTCCATCATCCGTCGTTCCGTTTTGTACGGGAGTTCCTGGAATCATTCCCACGCCCTCTGCGATCAAACCCCAAAGGCACGTGGAAGGTGCAATTCGCTACGCTCATTGGCACCCTACTTCATTGGCATACCAATCACCCCACGGTTGTCGTAGGGTGGCGAAGCGAACAATGAGCGACAAGCGAATTGCACCGGTTGTGCACCTCCGCCCGCAGGGCGCTAAAAAAGACGCCAGAGAAACGCCCTCGCAACTCACAAAACAATGCCCACCTTCAGCTCGACAACTGAGGCCTGCCACGCATCGAAATCTTCCGTATCGCTCCACAATTCAAGCAGCTCGGAAGGATCGGTGAGAATCCGGTCGAGTGCGTCAACAGTTTTTTTGGCAAGACTCCAGGGCACCTCAAATGGATATTTAGCCACCCACTCATTCACTGTTTCGTTGACACACTCGGGCGCCTCCTCCCCAGCCTGCAACAGGGCCACCACAGCTGCAGCGGCAAGCGCCACTTCAGCCTCGCTGGCTTCCAGATAGTCGTCCCCCACCACCAGCACGGCGTCCAGCGCAGCCTCGATCACTTCCAGGTCTTCAGCCTCTTCGAGAGCGTAGACCCAATCTCCTGCCATATCGTTATCGAACGCGCCATAACCCCATGCACCCATCACCCTGCTCCTGTCTGATCAAATGACGTATTCCGCCGGGCCGCAGCCCGACCCTTCCTGTCTGCGTCGACGCCAACTGCGCCAACCGTTGGCGCGATCATACCTGATGCGCCCGCAGCGAACATCAGAAGCAAGGGCGATAAAGCGAAACGTTCGCATCGGCCAAGTCGGCAAATCACTCCCACAACCGTCCCCAAACCGGCTATTTACAGATTGCAATCGCTCTGCGCCAGCACCGGCGCCGCCGCATCGTATTCAGAAAGGAGAAACTCGCGCTCGCGGATATCCAGCGCGATCTGCGGGTCGCGGTACGAAATCGTGCGGGAATACTGCAGGTCGAAAGGCGTGTCGACGCGGAAGAGCATCATCACATTATCTTCCAGCGAACGGAACACATGCCCGAAACCCGATGGCACGAGCACATGCTCGCGCCCCGCAGCGCTGATTTCGCGGGCAATCCAGCGGCAGTAGCTGGGCGAATCGCGGCGCAGATCCACCACGTAATCCACACCAGAGCCAGCCAGCAGGCTCACCAGCTTGGCCTGCCGCTGCGGCGCGTTCTGAAAGTGAATGCCGTACAGCGTATCGCGCCGCGCAATCGAATAGACGAATTCCTCGGCAATGGAAAATTCCACCCCTGCTGCGCGCAATTCGTCCGCGGAAAAAGACAGATACCTGCCGCCACGATTATCCTGGCGCACGGGTGGCACGTAGAGGCGTACCTCGGGGAGGTCGGTCCGCTCGACATGCATCATCTAAATCCCCCCGTGCAGACTCACACGCTCTCTCCCCGCAGATACCCTCGTCGCGCATTCTCGGCCTCGAAATCCGCACGGGAGATGAAAGGCCAGCAGTCGATATCGCCAACTGAAGAGAATTCCCGTAACAGGTGCTCCCGGCGCTCACGAGCACGCCGGAGATACCCGAAGCTGACATATTCCATCCAGCGGGGCCATGTAATCTGGTAAAAGTCATACTCCGGCCAGAGGTACTCCCTCTCCGAGCGCAGGAACAACACCCAGCGTGCCACGCGCCGGCGATACTCTCCGCGCACAGCATGCGGGCCCCTGGCGTAGTGTTCCTCCATGTCGGAATAGAGCAACCACGCCTCATCCAGAACAGCCACTATCGCCGGATCACGCAGATCCACTTCCGTATCTTCAAACGCGTCATTGCTAATGCGCCCTGCCACATAGCGGCGCAAAGCCACCGCGAGCCTGCGGCGTGAAAGCCTGTCGATCATCGTAAGTCTCCTTTCGCAAAAGGGTTGCCTGCGGCGGGGCCTTTCCGCTATACGGCCCGCCGTCGCCGCTTGTATTCCACCACCTCACGCAAGGGAGCATCGGCATACTTCACAAAATGCGCGGGCTGCGCCTGCCCGACACGGGCGGCGCTTTCTGCCTGCAGCAATGCTGTTTCATCTGCACAGCCGCCCAGCGTGTGCACTGCCGCATTCACCACACGCCGCAGCTTGCGCCGCTCATGGAGCTTGTTGGCTGCAATCGCGAAACGTGAGTTGGCTCCGCGCTCGCCGTAGGCGTTGCGCCGGTCGCGCGCATAGCTCAACTGTTTCTTCTGCTGCGGGGTAAGGCGGGCTTTCATGGGAACACTGTATCCATCTCGCCCGCCACCTGCTTCAATGTTTCATCCGGCGTCTTGCGGTAATGCAGGTCGTTGTACGAGTCACGCGGATCAAGCGCATGGCCGGCATGCGGAAAATAGACGAAGTTGAGTGTGTCTTTTTTCCACATCAGGCGGTTGGCGATCTGCACGGCATGCGTCTGATAGGCGGGCGTCTGGTTATCCCACTCGCCCTGCAGGAAGAGAATCCTGAACCGCGCCCTGGCTATGATATCGAGCGGCTTCGGCAGGCTTGCCTCGTCTGCCGCATAGGCAGGCGGAACGATATTCGTGAGCACCCGGTTAACGTAATTGCCGGCCACGAATTCGGTTTCGCTGATACGTCCGTCACCATCCTGATCAAGGATGCCAAGCTGACGCTGCAAGGCTTTCGCCATGGGCGTATCTACAGCCAGTTCGGTCGCATCGAGCACACCATCCGCATTGCGATCCAGCTCGCGAAAAAGACCCAACGGACGATAGACAGTCTGTTCGAATGCGCTTGAGACTAACGTTTCTCCGGTAAAACCGATCAATGCCACACCCTTGACGAAATCCACCTGATCGGCAACCCGCAGGGCCACCTGTGTGCCTTCGCTGTGCCCAAGCAGATAGATGTCTGCAGCAGGAAAACGCTTGTGCACAAGCTCGGTAAAGTGGCGCAGATCCTCCACCAGATCACGCAGAGGGTGAGCCTGCTGGCGCTGAAAGTCGGCGCTCTTCGCATACGCCGCATCAGCCTTGATGCGGCTGGCAAGCTCGTAGGAACGCTTGTCGTAACGCAGGGTGACAAAGCCTCTGCCCACCAGCGCCGCTGACACATCGCGGAAAAACAGATTGGGTGTGCCGGCCGGAACGGTCACGGCGGTGAGGTCCTCATCCATACTCTGCGGCCCGGAGCCATGCACCAGCACCACCACGCGCTTCACAGCAGTATCGACCATGCCGTCGGGGCGGTCGATCGCATAATGCAGCGCCAAGCCATCGACCATGGGCTCGACCTCTGCCGCCGCATCGACCACGCCTAAGCCCAACAGAACACTGAGCACCAGATTTACGACTTTCATTGCCTCCGCCTCTACTAGAATTCGATATCAGAGTCTATTGCCTCAATGCCCGCCGGATGATGACGCTTTTGCATATATTTCCGGGAAATACCGCTCCATCAACGACCCCGGCTTGGCCGGCGCGGCGAAGCCGAAACGCTCGTACAAGCCCTTGGCATCCGATGTGGCCAGCGTGAAGCGGCGCAGTTCCTGCAGTTCCGGGCAGGCCATGATGGCCGCCACCAGCGCCTTGCCATAGCCCTTGCCGCGATGCGCGGGCAGCACAAACACATCGACGAGGTTGGCGAAGGTGGCCCGATCGGTGATCACCCGTGCAAAAGCCACCTGCTCCACACCGACAAAACCGCCGAAACACAGCGAATGCTCGATGGCGCGCTGCACTGTTGCAAGCGGAATCCCTTTCGCCCAATACGTCTGCTCGCTGAGAAACTGATGGATCAGGGGAATATCAAGTTCGGATTTTTCGGTGCTGATGCGCAACATGAGAAGTCTCCACAGAGAAACAATGCAAGCACATCTTACACTGCAAGCCAGTGCTATAAAAACGTGGATGCCGGCTCAGAATTTTGGCATCTGCCGCCATTTTTCCAGCATTGCATCCCGCACTGCCATGGCTAGCGCCTGATCAGGCGTAATCACCACTGCTACTGCCGCAGAGCAGCGCCCCAGATAACGCTCTGCCGGGCTGGACTTATCGAGAAAGAAAGCCACAGCATCCGACAACGATCCCTGCACAAACCACGCCCTTGCTTCGGGCATAAGAGCACCATTACAGCCTTCAGCAGCCAGATGGATACGTTGGTAGAACCGATCGCCACCTTCACCATAACAACAGAATCCTACCGCGCCAAGGGCTGATAACTGGCGTATCACAGCATCCATCTTCGCATCGTCGGTAACAACATCACAACACAACAGGCAAATGAAGTTCTCCAAAGGCAGACCAAAACCACTTTCCAGCTTCATCACCTCTGCGCTATGCCAGAGATAGGCACCACCGCCAAAACGAGGGAATCTGCCGACACGCATACAGCGCAGCGATCTTGCTCCCGGCACGCCCCCCGCTTGACGAAGGCCGGAAAAGGCGGGAGCAGACTGACGCCGCTCCCGGTCGAAGGCGCGCAAAAGGCGCCGATGCAGGCGTTCAATGCTGCTGCGGGGTTGCGCGTAAAGCGCACTCCCCTGTGGAGGATGGCTGCCGATCCAATCAGCCTTGCAAATACCAAAGAACTCTTCGGCAGCATTCAGGACATATTCGTGGTCGCCGAAGGTGAAACTCTTGAACGGTCGCCAGTTCTCTACGCACGCACTGAGCAAGTATTCAGGCCTGAGCCAGTAACTTATGCGCAGGGTGATCGTGTATCCGACAATTTTTCGATTACCATCAGTCGCCACTTCACAAGGGAAATAACACAGCGAAAAAAGAGACGGGCTGGGCCTTACCTCAGGGGTATTTTTCATACACAGAAAGCCATCAGTATGTGAATGCCATCATACCGCAAAACTCCATTTTTCCTCACGCGAAGATCTGCACAAACTCACTTCATAAACGTGGAGGCTTGACGCCCCATTTGCATCTAATCATACCTGACACATAGCCACCTCAGAACGGCGAGAACGATCCCGAAATGGCGCATTTTTACAATCAACCCGCCTTCACGCACCCTACGCTTTGGCTTCCTTCATTGATTACGAGAAGACATCATGGCACTCAAGGCCGCTTTCATATTCGTTGCGCCCGATTGCGATCCGCAGCAGCATCGGGCGGTGGTTCCCAGCCCGGTGGTGGAACTGCATGTAGTGGGTGTAAAGAATTATCGCGAGGCAACAGAGGCAGCACAACAGCTCGTGGCTCAGGGCGTGGCCGCCATCGAGCTATGTGCAGGTTTTGGCCATGAGGGAGTGGCATCGGTGCAGCGTGCAGTCGGACCAAACATTGCGGTGGGGGTGGTGCGCTTTGATCTGCATCCGGGCTTCGAGCATCGCAGCGGGGATGTGCTGTTTCAATAGCAGGATCCCTCCTTACCCATACCGAGAGTTTTTCACCCCACTTCAAAGCGCCTGCGCGTGCGCACCTGTGCGACATGCCAATCGGAAGTGGATGCTGGCAGAAGCTCAATCTCGATTTCTTCCTTGGTCATGGCCATGATGAAATCGAGACGCGCCCGCACCCCATGTTCCCCTTTCCCGGTGATGGTGTTGAGCGGGCCACGCGAAGATACATCCAGGCCGGCGGCGCGCAGAATCGCCTCGGCGTCGGCAAACACAGTGCCCTGCGGAATATAGCCCAGCACCAGCTCACGCTGGGCATTCAGGCCGTCAACACTGGCCCGGGCCTGCGTATCGACACGTGTTTCGAGCGCATGCCGCAGCTGGCGTCCACGCTCAATCAACGCTGGTGCCACATTGCGCTCATCGCCATACCAGGCATTGGTGATACTCGCCCGGCTATCAGAGCGTGGCGCCTGCATCGCATGCAGCCCGCAACGATCCAGCATGCCGGTCATCAAGCCGGCAGCCAGCCAGGCCAGTGCAGCCACGCTGGTCAGGTTCATTGGTCTCCTCCGTGCGGAGTCTTCCCGCCTGTGGCATTGCTGCCGGCAACGGGCGCCCCTCATCTGGTATAGGAGAAATATTACACCGGGCTCCTCCCCTCTTTGCAAGCCAAAAAGCTCACGAAAACGATCAAGGTTTACCCGAGACGGGCCGGTTTATTGCGGTGGATCAAGGGAAATGCGCAGGTTATTTCGGAAAGCAGTCCTCACGCATAGCACCGTTTCGCCGGTTTTTACCCCGGCGCTTTCGGATTGGATTGAGAGGCAAAAAGGAAACCCACGCGGAAGGTGCAATTCGCTGCACTCATTGCCACCCTACAAAACCAGCACCGCAGCCACCTCGCAACGCCCCCCGGCCTCCGTTTTCGCAGGGCGCCGCAGGGAACAATAACGCGCAGCTCAGTTGCATAGAACTCGCCTCCGCTTGGAGGGCGGCTAGCCAACTGATCGTTCCCACGGTCCTGAGACTATGCAAGTATTCAGAAAATTTCGGAATATGAAGATTTTCGGAGGTCTCAGGAGGCAAACTCACTCAAAATAATCACTCTGAGGCCGTTTTAAGAGGTCGATTTTTAGCCAGAATTTTTCAATCGAAATACTTGCACAGCCTCTCCTCCGTGGAAATACAGACACACCGCTCCGCCATGTTTGCCCGACTCACGATTTTCTCCGCGTTACAAGAAAAACCAGAAAACCACTGTCGTCTATTCCAGCGGCGTACCAAGATTGCACGCGGGATCGCAGCGGAGCATAGGAGCGATCAAACGCCAACCAGAGTTCAGATCATTCCATTAGGATGCAAACTTCAAAAAACGACAGCAGAAATACCTACGCGTCTCCGATGGCCAATCACTCTACCTATGTATCCGGACAGCAAACCTCGTCACAAAAATAATAACAACGCCAGTAACAAACAGAATTACGCCCGGCGCAGCATCAGTAACTGTACTTTCGGCGCCAAACACCCGCAAAGTCCAGTTAGTTGAACCCATTATTCCATTCAAAAACAATACAATGCCACCAATAACACACGCAAGCCCCAAACCAAGCCCAGCTAGGGAATATACAAGATGATGCTTAGAAATACTCTCTACCTGTTTGGGGTGCTTAACAGCAAAATCTTCTGAAACTCGAAGTGAATAACGCGGAGAACCATCACTCATTGAAGCACTCCTCTACGCACATATGAAAAAGTTGAATCAAGACTTTCCCTCACACCCCATCAGCTCGCGCCGACGAAGCAGGTAATCAGGCTGAAACACGGCCATGCGGTAGGCGTCGCGATACACGCCGTCAACGAAGAACTCGTTGCGCAGCATGCCCTCCTCCTGAAAGCCGAGTTTCTTGTAGACCGCGATGGCGCGTTCGTTTTCGACATCTACCACGAGAAAGAGCTTGTAGAGGTTGAGTACGGTGAAGGCGTAGTCCATGGCCATGCGCGTGGCTTCGGTGGCATAGCCCTGCCCCTGATGATCGGGGGCGACGATGATCTGAAACTCGGCACGGCGGTGAATGTGGTTGATCTCTACGAGTTCCACCAGCCCCACGCGCAGCTTGTGCTCGTTCTCCACGATGAAACGCCGCTCGGTCTGGTCGTGGATATGTTTGTCGTATAGATCGGCGAGTTCGACGAACGCTTCATACGCCTCTTCGAACCAGTAGTGCATCACCGTTTCGTTGTTGTCCAGCTCGTGCACGAAACGCAGGTCTTCGCGCTCAAGCGGCCGCAGTTTGAGTTGTTCTCTCATGTTTTTTTGCCTTTCTGACGCAGCCGGGCTGCTGCGCTTCCTCTCCATTGTCACACATGGGAAACCATAACCCGAGGCATCAGGCCGCTGCATGCCGCTCGCCTCTTGGGGCAGGCGTGAGGGATGGCTGCCCCGCGAACACGACGACACCATTGAAAACAGTTCAAGCAGTACCTCTGCGAGCAGGCAGCGACCTCCTCAATAGCAAGTACTCCCCCGCACCTCAATTCCGGATCAGCGAAAGATGGACGCCTGCCCAGGCGGCACTCCTTGCCAAAGGCTGTACATCCGCCCCGATCACTCCCTCACCGCAATATCGCAAGCACCTCTTACGACAGTGATACGCCCGCCACACTCTCCCAACACCGCTCAAATGCCTTAGAATGCACAGTTGCGCCCGGTCTCACCTTTTGCCATAGGCCCGCCCCAGACATGCCCCGCAATCCCCTGCTGCAGAACCCCTCTTTCCTCGCCTATTTTGCCAGTCGCGTTGCCACTACCATGGCGCTGCAGATGCTGATGGTGGCAGTGGGCTACCAGATGTACGACATCACACACAGTGCCTGGGATCTCGGCCTTGTCGGGCTGCTCCAGTTCATCCCCGCGCTGCTGCTCACGCTGATCGTCGGGCATGTGGCAGACACTTTCGACCGCCGCCGCATCCTGGCCCTGTGCTGTACCGCCCAGGCTGCCGTGGCGATTCTGCTGGTATGCGGCTCGCTGGGTGGCTGGATCAGCCGCGAACACATTCTCATCGCCTCGGTGGCGCTGGGCACCGCCCGCGCCTTCCAGATGACGGCACAACAGGCGCTGCCGCCGCTGCTGGTGCCCGCCGGAATCCTGCCGCAGGCGCTGGCCTTCAATTCGGCCGGCGGGCAGTTCGCCTTCATCACCGGGCCAGCCGCTGGCGGCTTTATCTACGTGGCCGGGGCGCATGTTGTGTATGCCGTATGCGCCTTGCTGCTCATCGTCGGCATCGCTGCGCTCACACGAGTGCGCTATGTCAACGCACCGATCCGCTCGCGTGAGCCGGTGAGCTGGACCACGCTGTTTGCCGGCTTCAACTACATCTGGCACAACAAGAGCGTACTCGGCGCCACCAGCCTTGATCTCTTCGCCGTGCTGCTCGGCGGCGCCACGGCGCTGCTGCCGATCTACGCCCGCGACATCCTCCACACTGGCACCTGGGGCCTCGGCATCCTGCGCGCCGGCCCCGCCGTGGGCGCACTGGCAATGTCAATCTGGCTTACCCGCCGCCCCATCCAGCACCACACCGGCAAGGCCATGTTCGGCGCCGTAGCGTTGTATGGCGTAGCCACCATCCTCTTCGGCCTCTCCACCAATTTCCTGTTCTCGCTGGCGATGCTGGTGATCTCTGGCGCAGGGGATATGGTCAGCGTGGTGATCCGCCAATCGCTGGTGCAGCTCGAAACCCCAGATGAGATGCGCGGCCGCGTCAGCTCCGTGAATTCCATCTTCATCGGCGCATCCAACCAGCTTGGCGAATTCGAATCCGGCGTCACCGCTGCCATGTTTGGTGCCGTGCCCTCGGTAGTCATCGGCGGCATCGGCACACTTGCCGTCGTCGGCATTTGGATGCGGTTCTTCCCACAGCTCACGCAGCGCGACAGCTTGCAGCGGCAGTAGCCAATAGCCAATAGCCACACAATATTCGGTCACCGCAGCAAGGCGGCTGTTGTAGATGCTGTCTCGCCTGCCAATGGCGTAGGGTAGGTCTGGAGCACAGCGACGACCCACCGCCCACACTACCTGCACAGCCCCAACTCAACATGCGGATTGGTGGGTTGCTGCGCAAACCCACCCTGCACAAACCACCGATACTTGCAGCACAACAGTGCGCACAAGTATGATGGATCAATCATGAAGCCCATCATCCGCCTGATCACCGAGCAGGATATCGACGCGACACACGCCTACTTCAGCGCCGTCTTTGCCGAGCACCTGCCCACGCTGATCACGCGTGAGCGCCCACAAGCCCCTGAAGTATCAGCCGGGTATATCCGCAGCCATCTCGGAGATCATTCCGCAATCTTCATCGCCATCATTGGTAGCCAAGTCGTGGGAAATATCGCCGTCACACGGCAGGCGCTGGGCGAATTGCGCCACCGCGCCAGCCTCGGTATGTCTGTAGCCCAGCCCTGGCGGCACCAAGGCATTGGCCGGGCATTGCTGCAGCATGGCATCGCCTGGGCAGCCACGCAGGGCATCGAGCGTCTCGAACTGGAAGTGACTACCAACAACCCAGCCGGTATCGTTTTCTACGAATCCGCCGGTTTTGTTCGCGAAGGCCTTCACCCCCGCGCCATCAAACGCAATGGCGGATATATCGACCTGTTTGCGTACGCGCTGGAGATTGCCAGCCCTTCGCAACCCATAGCTTGTGATCCAAGTCTTTGAGCCAGAAACCAGATGCAACTCACTTCCTTGATAGATAGACTGAAGTCACACCATGGAGAATTTCTCTGTGAATCCTTTTCTGGCGAGAAAAAGAAAATTTCGTTTTATCACCTGACGGAAAAATCACTGACCACCCCCCAATTACCAGACTGTGGAAGACTGACCGATTTCTACGATACGTTCGGCGGCATTCTCTTCTACCTTGAACCCGAAAGTGGGGAAGCCGCCAGATACATTGCGCCAGTCCATGAATGGGAAATATTACGCAACAAAATTTCCAAATGGTTTGTCATGGATGAGGATGAGCGCGAAGAAATTCTCCCGAAATGGATCGACACTGCGCTTGTTCTGGGCAACATCCCCGGCACAGGCAACTTCATTTTGATGCCTACAGAAGGATCTACGCGCGGCCATATCTACGAATTCGATCACGATGGTTTTGAATTCTCCGACATGGCAGCCGATCTTATTGCCTATACAGAAAGACTGCTCCAGCTAGATCTTCCCATGCTCGCGAATTTTGCGTCTCATATGCGTTTCATTACAGAAACTCCAGATCAGCAATGGATGATTCGCGGAATGTCCGACAATCGCGAAAACGTTCTACGCCTGGAAAGCTAGTCCGCAAAAATGGCCTGATCATGCGCGGCAAGGCAGCCGGTCTGGGGCTCTTTCCTGCGGCTATGCCAGCCGACGCCGCAGCAGCGCGCCCAAACCAGCAGCCGCCACCACCGAAGCCAGCAGCGCCAGCGTGACGGTGATACCCAGCCCCTGCACTTCCACCAGATGGCGGATAATGAGGTAGAACACCATCACGCCGACGGCACTCACCGCATTGGCTTTGGCCACTGTGACCATCTCGCGCCGCCCGCCCTGCGCGTGCGTGAAGATGGTGAGCGGCCATGCGATCACGGGAATCGGCGAAAGAATACCAGCCAGATGCGGCCCCAGGATATGCGCCGAAGCGGTAATGACGAGCAGCATGGAAGTGGCTGTGATCATGCGTACCGGGATATCCCACGCCGAGGGCTGCGCCGCACGCCGCACGGCTTCCTCCGCCTCGGCAGGTATCTTTGCAGGCTGCGGAAAACAGACCACGGCAACGATAGCCAGCAGCCCGGCAATCAGCGCCACAAGCGGAGAGCCAATCTGCAGGAAGCCCCACGAACACGCGGCAAAGAACAGCAGCGAAGTGACGCAGGCCGCAGCAATCCCCAGCCGCCGTGATACGCAAAGATAGAAGAAATAGGTAAACAGCACCGCCGCGAGCCCGGAGAGCGCACCCGCTGCAGTCTGCGCAGCAAAGGCTGTGCCCTGCTCCACGCCGATGAATACCACAATGGGGCCCGAGGTGATCGGCAGCCCTGCCACCAGCCCGCCCAGCATCCCGCCCCAACGGCGCGCGATCCGCGAAACAAGAAACATCAGCGTCGGCGTGACGACCAGCTTGAGCAGAAAGATATTCACCGCAAAACCCCGTAAGCGCAAAAAAACAGCGCCATTAGCGCCAAGGCGACATTCTAGCGGGTTCCGTGCACCGCAGGGAACAATGGAGCGCAGCGCAATTGCGCCGATCAAGCCTCCACCCAGAGGGCGCAAACATTGCAGTGGATTACGCCTTCAGTGCAATCCGCTACGCCTATTTTAAAGAAACGCCTTTAGCATAATCTGCATCTTGTTTGAAACCCCGCATGTGGGGCGAAATACATTGTTCGGTTCCTACCCCACAGCATGCATCACTTCTGCTGGCTATCCTTGATATACCCATCAATCGCAAACACCAGATCCATTCCGTTGACACTTTGTGCCAGCGCATCGCCTTTGGCGCGGGCGGCAACATCAAGCTGCGGCGTGATCGCGGCGAGTTCATTTTTGGCGTCGACCCCGTGGGCTGCCGCGTACTGAAACAGAGCATAGGCTGCAACGACATTTTTCGGCAAGCCGCCGAAGCCTGTCTGATAGGCCTTGCCCAGGCGCACTGCGGCACTGATCTGATCGCCCATCACGGCAGAGCGATACCAGCGTGCCGCCTCCACGATGTTGACCGGCGTTCCCATGCCATGCTCATAGATGTACGCAAGCCCCTCCCCAGCCGGGCCATACCCCTGCTGGGCAGATTTATAAAAAAGCTCGCGGCCGACCACAATATCCTGGGGCACGACATCGCCCTTCATATAGTGCACGCCCATCACGTACTGGCACACCCGATCATTGTTGTTTGCAGCCATGCGTGCCCAGCGCAGCGCTTCCTGAGGATCGGCCTTGATGCCACGCCCGTTGGTGATCATGAAATTCATGTTGCACTGAGCCGATGCCGAGCCATGCCGGGCGGCCAGCTCAAACCAATGCACAGCCTGCCCATCATCCTGCTGCACGCCATTGCCGTTCATGTACAGAATGCCCAGATTGAACTGTGCGAGCGCGTTGCCGTTCTCAGAAGCCGTGCGGTACAGACGCAGCGCCTGCTGCACGTCTCGGGCCACACCATTGCCATTCAGATACAGGAAGGCCAGTTCCGCCTGCGCGTCTCCATAGTTCTGGTCTGCTGCCTTGCGGAACCATTCAGCTGCCTGCGCCGCATCGCGCGGCACCTCGTAACCAAGCTGATACATGTAACCAACACGCTCCTGCCCACGAGGGTTACCCTGATCTGCCGCCATGCGGAACCATTTGAGGGCCGGGGAAAAATCCTGCTTTACCACGCGGCCCTCCAGGTAAAAGCTGCCCACGCGCGCCTGCGCATCAGCCAGCCCCTGATCCGCCGCCGCCTGAAACCAGCGCAGGGCCTGTACATCATCTTTCGCCACACCCTGGCCTGCTTCCAGCATCAGCGCCAGATCGTATTGCGCGGCAATATCCCCCTGCTGTGCCCCATCCAGATACTCGCGCGCAGCAGTGGCAAAGTCACCATGCTGATAGGCGGATTGGCCGGAATCGAAATCCGCCAGTGCAACGCCCGAGCCGCCCCACAACAACGCGCCAAAGCACAGCAATGAGCACAGCAATGAGATTTTCGGAGCAATTCTTTTCACGGGAGCACCTCGCACACATGCAGCAATCCGGTGATTCTAAGCCGTGCCACGGCCAGAACAAACCCACTCCACCGAAAACGATCACATAATCAACGGTTTTGCACAAAACCTCGCACGCTTTCGAACTTTTTTACGCGCAAAAGAGTCAAACGCGGCTCCTCTGGCTTCGGCTCGGCAATCTTTTCAGCCCGCACTGCTACCTGTGAATCACGCCCTCTTTCTCGCCCTCAACAGCATCCGTTCGCCCGCCCTGGATCTTTTCATGAACCTCGGCACACGGCTAGGCAACTTCTCCAACATCGTCTGGCTCGTTGTGCTGGCACTGCTGACCTACCCCGCTTCACGCGCCGTGCGTGGCCCGCTCGGCCCGCGCATCCGCCTGCAGATCATCGAACTGCTGCCCACCTTGCTGATCGGCTTTGCGCTTACCGCCGTACTCGTCGCCAGCCTCAAATACGGCGTACGCGAACTACGCCCAGGCGCCGTGTATGGCCCGCAGGTGGTGCACAGCCTGCAAGCCGAGGATTCGCCCTACAGCTTCCCCAGCGGCCACTCAGCCTTCGCCATGCTCGTGGTAGCCACCTTCTGGCGCCACGCACGCGGCAAGGCGCAACTCGCCCTCGCCACTTACGCCCTGTGGGTCGGCCTCTCGCGCATCAACCTCGGCATGCACTTCCCGCTCGATGTGCTCTGCGGCTGGGGCATCGGCGCACTCGGCGCCTGGACCGCCCGCAATGCCATGCGCCAGCTCCACGAAAGCCGGTGGCTGCTGAGATAGGCCATCACGGCAGCACGTAAAGTACGTATTCAGCATTCCACTGCTGAGTCAAACCGCAGGAAGTGCATGTTCAGATCATCATCCGGTTCAATGCACTGCGTAAAGCCACTACCAACTACGCCGGCCACTGCGCGTTGCCAGAAAGCAAGCGCTGGCTGGTTTTCCAGCAACACACGCACTTGCCACTGACCTGGAAGCGCCCGCACGCACTGTCTGAACGCTTCGGCCCCGACACCACTACGCCGGAAGCGGCGCAGCACGAAGAACTGCTCCATATCATAGCGCCCCGGATCTGCCGGGGCGGGATGGACCAGCAGGAATCCACACAACTCGCCTGCAGACCGGATCAGGAACGCATGGTGTGCGATATCATCCCAATATGCATCGAGCGAAGCCGCGTCAAAACGAAAACGCCCCGTTTCGGTCATCACGATAGGGCAGAAGGCTAACATGTCGTGCATGTATAGCTGGAACAGATTTTCCACCACACTGCATTGCTCGCGCCCGGCCCGCTCAATTTCAACAAAGCACATCAACAAACCTCCTTCAATACCAAAGGCATCCGCTCCGACTGTATACCCGCCCTTTCGGTGATGCTCTCTGAGCCGTTCAGGAAAATGTTTTTACCATCGGCACACAGGCCAATGCCAGCCCATTGCGAGTCACGTAGACCGATTGCTTGTCGCCGACAAACCCCAGGCGCCGGTAGAAGGCAGCTGCATTCAACGTAGCCTCCAGCTTCATCCCGGCAAGACCTGAACTACGGGCCAGCCCTTCAAGATAGGCCATCATGGCGCGCCCCACTCCATGACCTGCGGCTGCGGGATGCACGAAAATGGCATCCACCTGCCCATCTGCCAGATTGATCAAACCGCTACCGACAATGATGCCTTCCCGTTCAGCAAGGTAGAAATGCCCCTCAAGAATAGCGAGGAACGCGGGATTGACCTCCACTGCTGTAAAGGCCACAAGATCTTCATGCGGATAGTGCCTTGCACAAAGACCGAGGATCGAAGCCTTGCGCAGATCCAGCAATGCCTGGGCGTCTACAGCCTGCGCCCGGCGGATTGAATGACTCATTCGCTATTCCTGAGAACACGCACAAAGGCAAACCGGAACACGGCGCTCACTGCTTCCGCCTGCGCCTTACGGAAAAAGGTCCTTCAGACTTTCATGTGGGTGGGTAGTACGCTCTCGCGTATCACAGCGTAGCGAACGAAATGGAAAACCCACGCGTGAAAGGGCGCAATGCGGCGCAACAAAGCGTTGGGAGACGCCTGTGGCTTTCCCAACCTACACCATTGGCCTATCGTGCCGGTTTGCGTAGGGCGCGCGAAGCGGAACAATGAAGCGTAGCGCAATTGCGCCGGTCAAGCCTCCGCCCGGAGGGCGCAAACCAGGATCGGCATGCCAAACATTAACCCACACTAAAGTCGGATGAGCCCGGAAGAATACATCACGTTCAACGCACATCCTGACTGCTAACCCATCCCAAGATCTTCGATAAAGGCATGGTCCGGCAGAATTTCCTCTGCCGGCAGGCCAACAATCCGCGCCGTCATGGAGATCACCCAGGCAAGAATAGCGGGATCGACGGATTCGCCGGGCGCCAGCACCACCGGCAGAACACCGGCCGACTTCGGCATGTACGGCAAAAGAGAACGCACCGTCCCCAGCTTTTGCGGAATCTGCCGCGCACACCTGTGCATCATAAAAAGCGTAAGCACCAGCATCAGGAGCACACTTGCCACCACCACTCCGCGATGCGGATACTCATACCAGAACAGCGGAATGCCGATCACGCCGCCCACGGCCAGCGCGCCCCACACCTCCCGAGGCCCAACCTGCAGACGGGGCAGCGCCCGCATTTCGAGTACCTGAGCGAGCGCAGCCCATTGCGCCCGCACCCGCTCATTGGGCAACAGATCCACCAAGCGTGTATCCGGCCGCACTGCATTACGTGGCACGCCGGCCACCCGCACAAGTGCCGTGCGCAGGCGATAAAAAGCCGCCTGCGAGGCACAGCCCACGCGCCTGCCGATACCCTGAGCCACCTGCCGCCTTAGCAACTCAGCCTGGATGTAATCCGCCAACTGGCGTGGCGTGCCGAGTTTCTGTGCCGCTTCATTCGTGATCCTGATATCGAACTCCCGCTCCGCCTCGAGTTCAAGTTCAATCAAATCCAGGCCCATTGGCGCCTCCACTTCACACTTATCTCAGGAAATTCATGCAGACATCGTAATCCAAACCAGCCTCGTTCGGAAACTGGCCGGGCGGCACGGGATGATAAAAACCTTGGGTGACGCCTCCGGTTTACCCAACCCACGTTAGTGATAACGCCCTACGCTGCGTTTTTCGCAGGGGGTCTATGAGCGAAGCGCAATTGCGCCGGTCAAACCTCCGCCCGGAGGGCGCGAACTGCAATCTCTGAAATCCACCGTTTATCACACACAAGCAGCAGCTATTGGGCGTACCGATTCCTCCTGCGCAGTGATAGCGCCAAACGCCCATCCTGTCTCATTTCGGGCACTTTAAGTCACAATCTGACGCAATTCGGACACGCCCCGCACGCTTGCACACCGCGCCGTTTTTGCGCATGCTTGAGGGCAAGGGCTGCGACGCGACCCCGTGACACCATCCGGATCACCCATCAAGGAGTTCCCATGAAGCTCATCGGCATGCTTGATTCACCTTATGTTCGGCGCGTGGCCATCTCGCTGCAGTTTCTTGGTCTGCCTTTCGAACACGAATCACTCTCGGTATTTTCCACGTACGAGAAATTCCGCGATATCAATCCTGTTGTGAAAGCCCCTACTCTGATCTGTGATGATGGCGACATCCTGCTGGATTCCACGCTGATCCTTGAATACGCAGAGGCTCTTGCCGGCAGCCGCAGCCTGATGCCCGCCAGCCTGCCGGAAAAGCAGCGCGCCCTGAAAGTGATCGGGCTGGCACTCGCGGCCAGCGAGAAGAGCATCCAGATTGTCTACGAGAACAAGCTGCGCCCCACCGACAAACGCCACCAGCCCTGGCTGGACCGCGTCGGGCAGCAGTTGCTTGGCGCACTTGAACTCATCGAGAAGGAATTCGCCGCGCACCCGTATTCACATCAGCGCAGCCAGATCAATCAGGTGGGCATCACCACGGCGGTGATGTGGCACTTCACGCAGCAGATGACACCTGCCGAAGTACCCGCAGCGAAATTCCCGCTGCTCGCGGCTTTCTCGCACGCCGCCGAGCAGCTTCCAGAATTCATGATTGCTCCGTTTGGTGACGGCACCTTTCCGGTACCGCATCAGTAAGCAGTTTCTTGCAGATTATCAAATTCACGCCGCCAGCCGCGCAAAATCCAGCTCCGCAGCACTCACCACCCAATTGCCGCGATCCGGGTAGCTTAAATGCTGCATGGCAAAGTTGAGATCGCGGATCACGTCTTCAGCCTCGATACTGCTGCCATCGTCCAGAGGAATCGTGCTGGTGGAGTGGGCATCGGAGACGAGCGTCAGATCGTAGCCACGATCAAGCGCGCCGTAGGCGGTGGCGCGGATGCACCAGTTGGTGGCCGCCCCGGCCAGCACGATGTGGGTGGTGCCCTGCTCGGCGAGCATTTCTTCTAGCCAGGTCTGCTCGAAGGCGGAATTGAAATTCTTGTACACGCGCGCCTCACCATCGGCGGGCGTCAGCTCCGGCACCCACTGCCAATCCTCACTGCCATAAGGCAGCGCATCGCCGGCATGCTGTACCCAGATCACCGGCACATCCTGGGCGCGGGCACGCTCGACCACGCCGGCAATATTCGCGATCACCTGGCTCGCATCGTGCGCCCGGCGCATCACGCCGACCTGTACATCCACCACCACCAACACCGTCTGCCGACCTGCCCGAATGCTTGCCATGCAATTCTCCTCCAGTACTGAGGGGGTTCAGATAAGCCCCATATCCAATCCACCGGTTGCAATCCACCGCCCTGTCAAACACCACAGACGGCGATTTCGTGGTGTACTGTATATATATACAGTAAATTGTGCAAGCCCCTGTTTTGGCGCTTTGGAAGCTACTCACGATCCATTGCGAGAGGTGGCCTGCGATGCGGAGAGCGGTGCCCGAAACTCCGCACAGATGTTAATTGCCGTTAAATTTGTTTAATTTCTTTCTTCAGTACTGCGTGGTATGGCCGTTATGACTGGTGATATTGTTCCAGGAGCCTGGCATGATCATTTCGAGCGTAGCCACCGCCAGCGTGACGCTGCGTAACGCCACCAGCACCAGTACTGCGGCCAACACAGCCTCCGGCATCACTGCTACCGACGCCACCACCTATCTCCCCTCTTCGCTCGCCAATGAAAACCTGACGTATTCAGCCCCGCGCCGCAGCCTGAGCTGGGCCACTCCGCCGGAAGATTCAATTTCTGAGCACATGCAAAGCAATGTACGGCAGGGTTCGATTGCGCAGATGCTGGAAGGCCTCGGGCACACATTGCTGGGCCGGATCGGGAAAACCTCAGGGAGCTACCAGCAAAGCGTTTCGGAAATCACTGCGGGTGCCACCGGCAGTGTTGGAAGCGGCTCAGCTGTCTCTGGTCATCACCACGTAGACCTGCAGATCACCCTGGCTTCAGGCCGCACGGTGACCGTCTCGATTGCCTTCGACCCCTCTACCCAGTCAAAATCAGGTGGGCTTGCGGTCAGCATCAATACGGACGGAGATCTCTCGCAGGGCGAATCTGCCGCTATCGCCAAGCTCGCCGATGGTTTCGACAATGCACTCCAGGGAATAGGTGCGAACTCTGATGTTTCACCAGTCAGCGCCGTGGTGACACCTATCGACCTCTCCGGCCTGATGCAGTTTGATGACAAATTCATTAATTCGGTTGATCTGAAGGTTTCCGAAACCAGCGACCTGAACCTTAACAAACTGAACTTTCATGCCGATAGCGCGCAGCGCAGTTTCTCGATGAAAGGTATCAACGGCGAGATGTCTTTCAATGTGGACCTCACCGGCGCAGCCATTCCTGGCACCGAGGCACAGCAAGCCGCATCCATCGAGAAGTATCTGGCCCAGTTCGATGCTGCCAACGCACGCGCCCAGGGCGAAAAGCAGCTCATCGAACAGTTCAAGAGCATTTTCAGCCAACTGGAATCGAAGCTGCCCGGCACGCCAGAGAAGAATACCCCGGCAAGCTCCACCACAGAATCTGCAAGCCGCGACTATTTCACAGGGTTGGCAGACTTCACCGCCAGCATGAGTGGCAAATTCAGCACCAACACAGACCAAAGGCTTGCCACCAAGATGGGCACCCTGCGCTACGAGGTCTCCCAGCAAACCAGCGTCAGCAACCGGGAAGTGGCGAACAACCCGGTCACCGCCACACAGACCGTGACCAGCCACCTCGTGGCAGACACCCTCAAAGGCCGCAACGGGCTCGCCGTAGACCTCGAACATGGCAATTACGACCGATACCATATCAATGACAGCAGCACCAGCACCACGCGCTTTACGACCCAGGGCGCCAAGGTATTGAGCGCCACCAGCGATAAGATCGTCAACCAGTTCCAGCACTTCGAGAGAATTGAGAACCACCGCGTGACGCAGTCGACCGACACACCGAACACGCTCAAACTCACCCGCGACCTGCTCCAGAGTATTTAGCGCGTTTGGTGCCACCCTGCAAAAAAACCACAGCGCAGCACAAGTGCGCGGTCAAGCCTCCGACCGGAGGAGGCTAACCGACTGATCGTTCCCACGGTCCCCCGTGGGAATGCAGACACACCGCTCCGCGGTGACCGCGCCATCATGCCTGCCCGGCTCACGATCTTTTCCGCGTAAAAAGAAAAACCAGCAAACCGCCATCGTCTATTCCATCGTCGTGCCATGGCTGCACATGGGGACCACCGCAGAGCGGTGGGACGACCACTCCCACGGAGGACCGTGGGAGCGATCAAACATTTCCCACCCGAATCGCCGCACGGGGTGTGTCAATGGTGCGGGTGGCGTCTGGAGCGAAGCAACGACCCACCATTCCCCAGACACCCAACGCAGCGCCGGTTTGTCTTCCTCAATGATGGGTTGCTGCGCAAACCCACCCAACTTCATTGGCATTCCACGCCCGCACCCGTTTGCGGAGGGCGCTGGCTCAAAACGATCCCCATGGCGCCATGTTTCTCACAGCCATAAACGCCGTACGGACTGCATTCATTTATCCGGCAAAATCGATTTTATCCGCAGGCACGGCAGCGTTCCGGCATCCCGGATAGCCCAGATATTGCACTGCAAGATTGAGATCGCGAACAAGGCTTTCTGCGGGGATGCGGTAGCCATCCTCCAATTCGAGGTCGTGCGCCCAATGGGCATCTGCCGCGAGGGTGAGATCGTAGCCGAGTGTAAGGGCGCCGTAGGCGGTGGCGCGGATGCACCAGTTGGTCACCGCGCCGGCCAGCACGATATGGGTGGCGCCCAGTGCAGCAAGTTCAGATTCCAGAGGGGTATCTTCGAAGCCGGAGTTGTAGTGCTTGTAGATGCGGATGTCACCCGCAGCGGGTTGCAATTCTGGTACCCATTGCCACGCGGGCGTGCCGCGGATGAGTTCCTCGTCGTCGTGCTGCACCCAGATCACCGGCACGCCTTGTGCACGGGCACGTTCAACCAAACCGGCAATGGTGGCAATCACGCCGGGGCCGTTGAAATTCTGGTTGATCACGCCGACCTGCACATCCACCACCATCAGCACTGCGCGCTTCCCTGCACGAACCCTGGCCATCGTGATCTCCTGCAAAATACAGAAGATACTCCCGAATCAGGGGCCGCGCATCCACCCAGGCCGGGGCACCCCATCGCATCGCGGCGGGGGAAGCTTACGCTCAATAGGCGTTGGGATCATCGTGTTCGAGCGCGTACATCCACTCAAGCGGGAAGTACAGGCAGATATCGGCAGCCAGCGCGACGGGATACAGTGCCCCGGCGCCAACATTGTGCCAGAGGTTGCCAGAGCGGGTGATCGTCATCGACGTGGGCACACTCACGTAGCTGCGCTGCACACCACCGGCTTCATCGACCTTGAAGAGGGCAAAGCGGTATTTCGACCCTGGGGCGGTGTAAGTGGTATAGGCCACATAGCCGGACTTGCAGGGGGCGAGATTCTTCTGCAGCTCCTGATAGCTAACCATGTCAAGCGCGGGCAGTTCCATCGTAACCACCTGTCGCAAGGTCTGGCGCGGGCAGCCCTCGCTCCCCAGATCCTGATCGGGGATATCTTCCACTGCCTGAATCTTCGGCAGCACAAGAGTCTGTTTGCTCACAGAGAAATCAACCACCGCATCGGCACGCGCAAAATGCTCCACGTGCGCACCATTGTGATCAATCTGGGTATTGTGATAGGAAATCTCGATCGGCTGCGTGCTGGCATCATCGAATTTCGGCAGGCGGATCGTGCGGGTGTTGTAATCGTAAGACTCGTTGTAGGGGTGCTCCTGGATCGAGTTGTACAGTTTGGACGCCATACATCCCGAGAGGCCCTGCAGCACGCAAAAGCCCAACACACCCCACCCCAAGCCTCTTGTCACGGAATTCATACGCATGATCTACAGTCCCGGAACGCCGTTCCGCCAAGTTGTCTGCCCGGCAACGCTTTCACGCTGCCAGCTGCCCCGGAGCCATTCTGCACAAGAGCCTGGCCCGTCATCATGACATCGGCCATGAATCGCCGAATGATAGGCAAGTCCCTTTGGCTCAGGTTCTAAATTTGTTAATTTGACGCAAGACGGGCTCAAGACCGGATCAGCGCCAGAAATACCCCGACACACGGTAACAGCCGATCACTGCAGGCTATCAGGCGGCATGATAAACCCGGGCGCAACAGCCCGGAAATCCTGTTTAGTGCGAATTCGGCGACGAGCGCCAATCCTCGCGCGCCGCCGAAAGCATCAGTTCAAAGGGGTTGAAGAGCACGATATCCGCCGCCAGTGCCACCGGGATCAAGATCACGCAGCCGGCGTTGATCGCCAGATTGCCGCCATCCACCACCACTGCCTGTGCCGGCACATCCACCAGGCGCCGCTGCACAATGCCGGAATCCACCACCCGGAAGACCGCCAGGCGGTATTTCTCAGCCGTAGGAGAATACGGGGCGTACACTACATAGCCCGATTTGCACGGCGCAAGATATTGCGCAATATCGCGGAACTGCACCAGTTCCAGCTGATCCGCCTGCCGGCTACCCCGCACTGGCGCCATAACCAGCCGAGGGCAAGCCTCCGGCTGGTCAGACTCAGGCGCCTCTGCGACGCGTACGGCCTTGCCGACAGTCAATTTGCCACTGCCAAAATCCATCTGCATCGGCAGCAGCGCAAAACGCTCGATGGCTTTGTCACCTTCCGACGTACGCACGCGATACGACAACTCCAGCGGCAATATCGGGCCATCATCAAAGCGCAGTACGCGCAGCCAGTCGCCATTGAATTCGTAGGCTTCCCTGTAGGGATGCTCCACCACGCGCTCATAAAGCGCATTCGCCATGCAGCCCGCAAGCGCCTGCAGCACGCCCAGCAGCAGTACCACCCGAAACCCGCCCTTGAGCATCGCGCCAGTATGCATGGAGACTCCCGATTGAGAATGGCGGGATTCTAACCGGCTTTGGCCCACCAGCCCCCAGCGGCCAGACGGGCTGCCGCCAGGGCCGATATATGCCACTCAAACCCACAACTGAAAGAGGCGCCTGGCCCGCAGACGGCGGTGTGGGATGCGGCCCCCAACACCCCCACGCAAACCGCCGCGAAACCAACACGCCTGCAATGCAGAACAGTGACAGGGGATTACTTCAGCGAAGCCTTTTGCGCCATCTCGCGCCTCACACAGGCATCCATCACCTGATACCCACCGGCAGAAGAGGTCAGGCGCTGGCAATGCTTGTCCACAGCAGGAGGAATCGTCAGCGCGGCCAGATCATCACGTGCGTTTTCCTCCAGCCGGCGGCACGAAGCCTCCATCTGATAGCTGCCATTCGAAAGTTTGAAGAGCTTCTGACAATATTTCTCGATACGCGGTGTCACCTGATGATCCGCTATCTCCTCCTTGGCCACCTGCTCCATGCGCCGGCAGGCCGACTCAATCTGATAGCTGTCATCCCCCATCTTGCCTACACGCTTGCAATGAGCATCAATATCCGGCGCCACCGTCTGGTCCGCCATCTCGTCACGCGCTTTTTCCTCCAGGCGGTGACAGCTCGCCTCGATATTCGGATTGCCATTCATTCTGGCAGCCACGCGCTTGCAGTGCGCATCAATATCATTGGCCAAGGCACAGCTACTAAACAGAGTGACAAGCACGAAAAAAACAGACTTCTTCACAGAATCCTCCCGATTGTATTTTTGACATGTTCCATGCATTCAACATCAAGACAGAATGCAGAGAACGTATTATCGGCAAAATATTGCATAAACTTTAACGAACATTTTTGCTCAATGAATTTTAACGGCATATTACGTCGCAAAAAAACAGGAAACAATACAAAGCAATGACTTAGGCATTAACTGAGTGTTGTGTGAAAGCCACAAGAACAGCCTTCATCTCACACATCTCTCAGCCTGACAAAGATTGAAGTTTTTTGCAGAGCAGGAAACCTCAAAGGTAAAAAGCGATTTTTAATCTGCAACAAATATCGCGATACACCTTTTGGCAGACGTAGATTGATCAGGCAAATCTCTGATGTGCACCACACCGGTTAATCATATGTATCCTCACACCCCTCAGTCTCCCTCACGCCAATTCGGGCCAAAAACTTTTCGCCGGAATTTGTTTAGTACACTTTCGGGGTAAACATCGTAGCCACGTATTTCGATTCTGCTGATCAGTACATCGCGAAAGGCATCAAGCTCGGCACGCGAGCGGAACAGATACTTGGGGACGAACTCGAAAGTGCAGTCAGGCAAGACCATCATGAAACTGGATTCGTTCTCCTTCCAGTGGATGAAATGGCGCCAGTTCCATTCGCATTGCCGTGTCTGCGTCGAAAAGAAGAGGCTCTGGTAGGTCACCCTCACTTCGCGTACGCCGCGCCATGCAGGATCTCGCTGGAAAGAGGAATTCCATTTGCGGGGCACCCACCAGAATTGCGCCCAGAGGAATGGCACACTGAACGCGAAGCAGAACAACAGAGTCAGATAGTCGTGCGCCGACAAAGCCATCAGCACGACAAGGGCAAGCACCATCAGCGCCGCGGCTTCACCAAACCAGCCAGCTATCGACATCCCGAAATACAGACCGCTGGCCGCAAACAGGCTCTGGCGATCGTACGCGCCGCACAACACCATCTCAAAAGCGGCCCGCCCGGTTTCCGACAGAGGCGAAGGCGGTTTCATCATTTCAAGTTTCCCTGTACTCATTGCATAAAAATCCCAATGAAAGCCCTGGGCTGAAACATTGAAAACGGGTATTTCACTGCGATGCGGCCTTGCCACCAAAACAGCATCACAGTGCTCTCGCGCCAGCCACCAGCAGTAGCAACAACAGCAGCAACGGCACAATAAGCGCAGAACCGAGGAAAAGGCGCAGATCTACATCATTCAGATCAGGAAGGCTTGAATCATTATCGGCTCCTTCGCCAGCTCCCCTGCTGCCCTCACCTGAATGACGGATTTTGATGCGCGCGCGCAATAATTCAGCAAACGCCTTCTCATCCTGCCGCGAGCCGAAGAAACGCTTGGGAATGAACTCGAAGCGCCCGCGCGGTAACAGCAGCACGAAGCAGAAGCTGCCTTCGCGCCATTTGATGAAATTCTCCCAGGCGAAAGACCGGCGCGCCGCCAGCGTCTCGATCGCCAGCACATTGGCGAGAAGATGTACCGTACTCTCACCCTCTATGACACGATTGCCTACATGGGCCGACAGGCCTCGACTCGGCTGGATGAGCAGCACCCAGAGCAGCGCAAAGACAGGGACAGCCATGAATAACAGACCTGCAGGGGCATCACCATCCTGCAGCGTGATCCACCCAACCCACCCGAACACAGCCAGAAGCATCACACCAAGCAGCCCGAACACCGGGCGTACGCCCATGTACGCATAGCTCGCCAGCACCAGATCCCAACGGCTGCAGACGCCCCGGATCGGCAACTGGGGAAGTTCCTGCGGGCTTGCCCCGCTGTTTTCATTCACGGATAGATTCATTTCTTCGAGAACACCCAAAGCCGCTTACCCGGCAAAATCCAGGCACCGCGCCATGCCCTGCATGTTCAGGCCAACCCTGATCCATCGCACGGCATCTGTACGCATAATATCCCGTGCAGTCAGCCAGGCGAGCCCGCCAAGATCCACACAATATATTCCGCATAATCCGATGGCTCCATCATACTGCCAACTCTGCACCCCGGGCAGACCTTATTGCATATCCGCCACACTCGCGTAGGCTGCGCAGAACCCGCCCTTGAGGCGGCGGCTGCCCACCTGCGCATTTCTCGCGTATACTTGCCGCCCGCTCAGCGTTTTTCCCGCAGGATTCGAACCATGGCACGCACAGATTTGAAGGTACCCTTCGCCGAAAAGGACGAAGCCAAGGCCCTCGGCGCCCGTTGGGACCCGGCCAAGCGACTGTGGTACACCCAGAGTGCCGACCTCAGCGCTTTCGAACGCTGGCTCCCCGCCCCAGGCGAAACCGCCGCCCCGGCGCGCCCTGCAGCCGCCCGCAAACCCGCTGCGGTATCCGGATCCAGCTCGGGCCTCGCCCAGCGCGGCACGCGCTTCTTCGAACTGGATTGCGACTGCCTGCCCTGGGAAGGCTGCCCCAAGTGCCAGGCAGCGATAAACGAACAGGGTTGGAACAAGGCAGCCTGAGCCACGCACCGATCGGTGGGAATCGGGTTTTTAGAAGTGGCTCATGATCTTGCTGCGAAGGCGGGATCAGGCCGACTTATTGGGCACAAATATTTCCCTCCTGAATCGCCGGGCAGGCGATGGCCATTGGTGTAGGGTAGGTCTGGAGCAAAGCGACGACCCACCATTCTCCGGGCACCCAATACAGCACCCGCCTGCCTTCCTGAATGGTGGGTTGCTGCGCAAACCCACCCTACTTCATTGGCATTCCACGCCCGCACCGGTTTGCGTAGGGCGCCTCGCAGCGGGAACAATGGAGCGCAGCGGAATTGCGCCGATCAAGCCTCCGCCTGGAGGCGCAAACATTTTCCACCCAAACCACCACGCGGGGAATTGGCATTGGCAAGGGTGGGACGCCACCCGGCGTTGTGAATGGTGGGCGTGCTGTGGCGTGTGATTGTTAGGGTGATAGCGGACTTTGGATGAGGGAGTACGCGGCGCTACGCAACAAAGCGTTGGGAGACGCCTGCGGCTTTCCCAGGCTACGCCATTTGCATGCCTTCGCACCGCGTTTTCCAAGGGTGTCAATGAGCGCAGCGAATTGCACCTTCCGCGTGCGCTTCTCATCGCACAAGCCAATTCGGCAGTCTCATGGCTTGATAGACGAAACGCTATCCACGCAAAACAACTGGCGCCGATTCACGCCCCCCGATGCTCGCTCCTCAAAGACATCTCCAGTTGCCAATCACCTGTTTTCCAGAATCCTGCAATCGTGATCCTGCAGTTCCTCCGCGTGCCCCCGATTGGCACTGAGGAGATCCGCCCGCGTTGCCAGCAGGATGAATCCGTCTCTGCCATCACCGAAGCGTGTGACAAGCATCCCCAGCGAGTAACGCTCCATCTCGCTACGCGCACCGGGAATGCCCTCGGCGATCAGGCGGAAGGGATTCACACCCACACGATCGCCCGTTGCCGCATTCACGCGCCTCGCCAGATAGCGGTTGCCGGAAAGCTTCACCGGCAGCGTCTTCCACTGGCCGACGGGCACCAGATCCTTGAGCACCTCCACCTGCTGATGCACTACCGGATCGACGCACGAAACATGGATATGCGCCTGATTCTGCGAGCGGCCATACTTTGAATTCACTGCCAGCGACACCCGTTCGCGAGGAATTTCCCGGCCCAGTTTCTCCGCCATGAAACGCCGCGCCTCCCAGGCCTCCCCCCAGTAATCCGGCGCATTCGGGGCAATGAACGCCGGGCTTTCGATACCGGTAATCCTGGCAGTGGGCATCACCAGATACTGCAGTGGCCCGTTAATATCCTTGAGCACCACATAGCCACGCTCGCGCCCCTGCGAGAGATCCACCTGTGCGCAGGGCGCCGGGGTACCCTGCTGCTCCTGATGCGGCACGCACCGGGTGTCGATGATGCGCCACAACGCATCCGAATCTGCCCGCGCCTGAATACTGGCCACAACCAGCAAAGCCCCCAACACCCCCTGCCATACCCGTTTCATCGCCAAGCCTCTCTATCGCATCCATTGCAAGGCGCACAGTATACCGTCCGGCCGTGAAGCTTCCGTGATGAAGTGCGTATCCGCTTTCACTGCCAAGACGCACCCTGCTGACCGTCTGGCCGGTTTTGCGACTCGTGACGACGGAGTACCATTAACTCTTCGCGCCTTTTCAATTCACTCCGCCATGCAGTCCTCAAGCCTCAGCGCGCTTCTCGCCACCACGCTTTGCACCGCCCTGTTTCCACTACAGGCAGATGCCAATGACTCCATCGCACGCGTCGGCGCCGGCGGACTCAGCTTTGTCAAATCGCAGGACATCCGCATGGCCAGCGAACGCCTTGCCATCACACCCGAGCGCATCGAAGTCCGCTACCTCTTCGAAAACGACGCCCCGGCGCCGATTGACGCCACTGTCGCCTTCCCCATGCCAGCCTTTGGCTGGAACCCCGGCTTCAGCGAAATGGATCTCAACAACCGCCCGCTCGATACCTTCGTGGTCTTCGTCGATGGGATGCCGGTAGACACCAACATGCAGCGCCGCGCCCTGCTCGGCGTGCGAGACATCACCACCGACCTGCGCCGCGCCGGGCTCAGCGAGCGCCAGATCTTCACCACCTTTGGGCAGAAGAAAAACCCTGCCAATCCCGACGACATCAGTTTCGATTTCACACCGGCCCAGATATCAAGCCTGCAATACCTCGGCGCCCTCCGGAAAGACACCCCAGTCTGGCGTGTCGAAGAAACCGCCTACTGGCAGCAGACCTTCCCCGGCCATCAGCGCCTCGACGTCACCCACCGCTACAAGCCCTTCTCCGGCACCATCTACGCTGCGCTCTACCCTGACGACGAAGCCAATGGCTTCGCCGCACTCCCCCTGTCCTCGCAGGACGGCGAGGAGCACACCGATCATGCCTGCGTCAACGAAGGGCTCGCCGAAGGCGCACGCACCAATATCCTGGCCCGCACAAAGGCCCTGTTCGCCAGCGGCGCCCAGGGCGTCATGGTCTACCTCAACGATGTGGAATACATCCTCGGCACCGCCCGCAACTGGAAAGGCCCGATCAGCGACTTCACCCTCAACATCCGCGCTGCGCACCCCGGCGGCATCGTCTCAGTGTGCTTCCCCGGCACCCCCACGCGAAAAACCGACGGCTCCCTGGAATACCACTTCACCAACTTTGTTCCAGCCGAGCGCATCCAGGTCAACTTCTACCACCTCGAAGCCATTCAGGATTGAAAGCCGGAAGCATGAATTGCCCTCTGGCACAACGAAAAATCACTGACCTGGGGTGATAAAACGAACCATGAGAGACGGGCGGTTTGCACCTTCCGCGTCTCACAAACCAGCATCACGATGCAATCATCAGGAATGCTCGTTCGGTGCAATTCTACGTTACCTCTGGAAGACGAAATTTCGGGGGAAGCTCACTTTACCAGCCACCGTCAGATGGAGGCAGAGAGCTTCGAGTACATCGAAGTCTTCTACAACCGCAAGCGCCAGCATTCAACGCTCAAATACAAGTCCCCCGCGCAGTATCTGGACGAATGGATGAACGCTCAGAACACGCAAAAACAGGTAGCATAAACACTCCCTGCTGGAAGACGAAAAACAGAGGGAACCTCA
>DBTS01000046.1:21286-25631 GCA_002307175.1 Rhodocyclaceae bacterium UBA1310 | reverse complement strand
AGCATCGCGGCTGGTTCCACTCCTCACTGCTCACCGGTGCAGCCATCGACGGCCACGCGCCGTACAAGGCACTACTCACCCACGGCTTCACGGTGGATGAGAAGGGCCGCAAGATGAGCAAATCGCTGGGCAACACGATTGCACCGGAAGAGATCAACGACAAGAAGGGCGCGGAGATCCTCCGTCTGTGGGTGGCCAACACCGATTACTCGGGTGATCTGGCTGTCAGCGAGGAAATCCTCAAGCGCGTGGTGGAAATCTATCGCCGCGTACGCAACACGCTGCGCTTCCTGCTGGCCAACACCTCTGACTTCGACATCGAAAAGGATGCCCTGCCCGTCGAGGAATGGTACGAAATCGACCATTACGCGCTGGCCCTGACGCAGGCGCTGAGTGATTCGGTGGAGGAGAACTACGGCAAGTACGAGTTCCACTACGTGGTGCAGGCACTGCAGCTGTTCTGCTCGGATGATCTGGGCAGCTTCTATCTGGATATCCTCAAGGACCGCCTCTACACCAGCGGCGCCAAATCGGTGGCACGCCGCTCGGCGCAGACCGCCCTGTGGCACATCACGCAGACGCTGGTGAAGCTGATGGCGCCTATCCTTTCCTTCACGGCTGAAGAAGCCTGGGCGGTGATGAGCGGCAAGGCCGACGACAGCGTGATGCTGCACACCTTCCACAAGCTGCCCACGCAGCACGTCGACAATGACATGCTGGCGCGCTGGCAGATCATCCGCGACGTGCGCGCGGTGGTCATGAAGGAAATCGAGGCAGTGCGCACCGAAGGCAAGATCGGCGCCTCGCTGCAGGCGGAAGTTACAGTCAAGGCAGCTGGCGCAAAGTACGCTGCCCTGGCTTCGCTGGGCGACGATCTGCGCTTTGTGTTCATCACTTCTGCCGCAACAGTTGAAAAGGTGGCCGATGAAGCCGCAGAAGCCATCGAAGTGACGCCGAGCGCGCAGCAGAAGTGCGCCCGCTGCTGGCATTACCGTGCCGACGTGGGCCGCAACCCGGAACACCCGGAACTGTGTGGCCGCTGCGATGACAATCTGCACGGTGATGGCGAAGTGCGGAGCCACGCATGAAGAGACTCGTCGGCTGGATTGTGCTGATTCTGGTGGTGATCGGCCTGGATCAGTGGAGCAAGGTCGCCATTGTCGCCCACTTCCAGGAGTGGGAATCCATGCCGATGACGGGCTTCTTCAATCTGGTGCTGGTCTACAACCCGGGCGCGGCGTTCAGCTTCCTGGCAGACCACCCCTCCTGGGGTCGCTGGTTTTTCGTGGCGCTGGCAGCCGTGATCTGCAGCTTTTTGGCGAGAACCCTGTGGCAGCAGCGCACCACGATCCTGCAGCCGGCAGCGTGTGCGCTGATCATTGGCGGCGCCATCGGCAACGTGATTGATCGCCTGGTGCGCGGCCGGGTGGTGGATTTTCTGGACTTTCACTACCTGCAGCACCACTACCCATCGTTCAATCTTGCCGATTCCGCCATCTGCCTGGGCGTTTTCCTGCTGATCATTGCGGTCTATCGGGAAAATGGCAAGGCTGGCAAGGACAAAGCCAACAAGGAACACACACCATCATGAACGCCCCCAGTGTCGGCCCTGAAAGTCTCGTCACCCTGAATCTGCGCATCATGGATGCAGCCAGTGACACGGTGATGTATTCGAGTTTCGAAGCCACGCCGATGACGCTCAAGCTCGGCAGCGGCGAATTGATGCCGGCACTGGAACAACGCCTGCTCGGCATGCCGGCAGGCGCACATGAAACCGTGCACCTCGCCCCTGGCGAGGCGTTTGGCACCTACAAGGAAGATCTCGTCGAGCGCGTGGCCCGCCGCGATATTCCGGCCGGGCTTGAACTCGCCCCCGACACCGTTTTTTCCTTTCCGGCACCTGATGGCAGCAGCTATCCGGGGCTGGTGCGCGAACTTACCGAAGAACACGCCGTGATCGACTTCAACCACCCCTTGGCCGGCAAGGCGGTGACGGTTGAAGTGGAAATCATCGGCATCCTGTAATCTGACATTCTGACCCCAGCCCCAAGCCAATGAGCCAGACCATCGAAATCCTGCTTGCCAACCCCCGCGGCTTCTGTGCCGGCGTGGAACGTGCCATCGAAATCGTTGAACGCGCCATCCAGATCTACGGCGCGCCGATTTACGTGCGCCATGAAGTGGTCCACAACAAGTTTGTAGTCGAAGATCTGCACGCCAAGGGCGCCATCTTCATCGAGGAACTCGAAGAGGTTCCCTCAGGCAGCACGCTGGTGTTTTCCGCTCATGGGGTGCCGCTGGATGTGCG
Source organism: Rhodocyclaceae bacterium UBA1310 (assembly GCA_002307175.1). Taxonomy (GTDB): domain Bacteria; phylum Pseudomonadota; class Gammaproteobacteria; order Burkholderiales; family Rhodocyclaceae; genus Uliginosibacterium. Next base: position 23,323 of record DBTS01000046.1, on the reverse strand, counting down.
CCGTGAAGCCGAAAAGCGCAATCTGCGGATTTTCGACGCGACCTGTCCGCTGGTGACCAAGGTGCACATCGAAGTGGCGCGCATGTTTGAGGCTGGCCGCGAAATCGTGATGATCGGCCATCGCGGCCACCCGGAAGTGGAAGGCACGATGGGCCAGCTCACCTCCGGCATGTATCTGGTGGAAACGGTGGAAGATGTGGCGGCACTGCAGGTGCGCGACGAGAACATGCTCGCGTATGTGACACAGACCACCCTCTCGGTGGACGACGCACAGGTGATCGTAGACGCCCTCAAGGCGCGTTTCCCGGCCATCATCGGGCCAAAGAAAGACGATATCTGCTACGCCACGCAAAACCGCCAGGATGCGGTGAAGGCAATGGCACCGCATGTGGACGTGGTGATCGTGGTGGGCTCGCAGAACAGCTCAAACTCCAACCGCCTGCGCGAAGTGGCGGCCCTGCGAAACATTCCGGCCTATCTGGTGGATAACGCTGGCAAGCTGGATCCGGCCTGGTTCGAAGGCAAGCGTAGTATCGGCGTGACGGCAGGAGCTTCCGCTCCCGAGATTCTGGTATCCGAAGTCATCGCACATCTCAAGGAACTGGGTGCGCAGAGCGTCCGCTCGCTGGATGGGGCGACAGAAAATGTGACTTTCCCGATTCCCAGGGAGCTGCAGAACGGGGCGTGAGCCCGGTTCCACAGTGCAATCGCCAAAAATGCCAAAACCGGCAATGGGAAATGCGTGATTAATCTGACGCGGACCGTTGCCGCCTGATATCATTGCGCTTTTAATTTTAGACAGCCGACCATGTTTGGACGATTCATGCCCCGCGAGGGTCGATTCTTCGATTACTTCAACGCCCACGCAGAGCAGGTCGCGCTTGCATCTGAACAACTTGTCGCCCTGATGTCGGCGAGCCTTGATGACATGCCTGCCATCGTGGCCACCATCGACGAGATCGAAACGCGCGCTGACAAGATCACCCATGATACGGTGGCCCTCCTCCACACGACGTTCATCACGCCGTTTGACCGGGATGCTATCCATTCACTGATCAATACCCTCGACGACATCGTCGATTCGATTCAGGACGTTGCCGAAGGTATCAGCCTCTACAACATCCGCCGGCTCACCCCCGACGCAGTGCAGATGGCCGAACTGACCCACTCCTGTACCGTGCGCGTCAAGCAGATCGTTTCCCTGCTCGACAGCATGGAACACGCCAGCGATATCCTGCGCACCTGCCGCGAAATCGAGCAGCTCGAAAGCGATGTGGACCGCGTGATGCGCAGCGCCCTCTCGCGGGTGTTCCGCGATGAGCGCGAACCGCTGCAGGTCATCAAAATGAAAGCCATCTACGAAGGCCTGGAAAAGATCTCCGACTATTGCGAGGATGTCAGCAAGGTCGTTGAAGGCATCGTGCTGGAAAACGCCTGACGCGCCATGGATACCCTGCATCTGAGTCTGTTCGCAGTCGTTGCGCTGGTAGCGCTTGCACTGGTTTTTGACTTTCTCAACGGTTTCCACGACGCGGCCAACGCGATCGCCACCGTTGTTTCCACGGGTGTACTCAAACCCAATCAGGCTGTCGCCCTGGCGGCGATGTTCAATTTCATCGCCATCTGGGTCTTCGGCACGCATGTGGCCGCTACCATCGGCAAGGGCATTGTTGATCCGCATATCGTGGACCACTACGTGGTGTTTGGTGCGCTGATCGGTGCTGTGTGCTGGAACATCATCACGTGGTATTTCGGGATTCCCTCCAGTTCCTCACATGCTCTGATCGGCGGTATCGTCGGCGCCACCATCATGAAGGCCGGTACAGCACCGCTGATGTGGTCGGGGATCGGGCAGACAGTGGCGTTCATCATTATTTCGCCTCTGCTTGGGATGATTCTGGGCTCACTGACGATGCTGTTCGTCTCGCGTGCGTTCTTCCATTCCACGCCAACCCGGGTGGACCGCTGGTTCCGCCGCCTGCAGCTGGTCTCAGCCAGTGCGTATAGCCTAGGGCACGGCGGCAACGATGCGCAGAA
>DBTS01000046.1:0-21038 GCA_002307175.1 Rhodocyclaceae bacterium UBA1310 | reverse complement strand
GCGGCAACGATGCGCAGAAAACCATCGGGATCATCTGGCTGCTGCTGATGACTAGCGGCTACCTGCCTGTGGATACCGACAGACCGCCGATGTGGGTGATTGCTTCGTGCTACTCGGCCATCGGCATGGGCACCCTGTTTGGTGGCTGGCGTATCGTCAAGACGCTTGGTCAGGGCATCACCAAGCTCAAACCGGTTGGCGGTTTCTGCGCTGAAACCGGCGGTGCGATCACGCTGTTCCTGGCTTCCGCGCTGGGTATCCCGGTCTCCACAACCCACACCATCACCGGCGCCATTGTCGGCGTTGGCGCCGCACAGCGCTTCTCCGCAGTGCGCTGGGGGCTGGCCAGCAGCATCATCTGGGCGTGGATTCTCACCATCCCCTGCAGCGCACTCATCGCCGCCGTCGCGTGGTGGGTTGGGCATCACGTTCTGTAACTCTGTAAGCCCGGCCTCCTGTCTGCGTCCAGCCGGACTGCAGACAGGACGATACCCCGGTTCCCGCGGCATCTCCACGCACTCCCGCACAAACTGCAATCCTTCTGCGGCACAGTCTTCTTCCAGCCAATGCATCTGCACCGGCATCCGCATGCCATGCAATTTCAAAAACTTCTTTGAAATACCTTGCTGACTTCATGGTTTATAATCATGATTGCGGTGCAGCTTGTCTGGAGTGGCAAACCGGAGATTTATCCGGACACATCACGGCCCCACAGGCTGCCGCCTGCAGCAGCGGTTTGACCGCGCAGGGGGCTTGCGCCGCCGTTAGACGGAAGCCCCTGTTGCAGTGCCACAAAGACTATTTAAATATGATAAAAAATGTGTGGCAAATCAAAACCTTCACCCTATAATGAGCGAACCGTGAAGCTTAGTACTTTTGTCATATTAGTAACAATCCAATAGTTCAATCATTCACCTCATACCCATTCCATCGTGGCCTCGGATCGACCTGCTTCGATTACCCCCCCACAGCACCGGCGGCGCCTGACGGCGCAGTCTGCATCAGGGGTTGGCCCAACACAGACCTATCTGTTTGAAGTTCTGCGCGAAATGGCGTTCGAGAACTGCCTGGAAATTGCCGGGCAAAGCCTGCGGATCGGGCTTGCCGTCACCCAGTGGCAGCTCGAACAGGCACGAATCTTCCTCTCGCACATCCATCAGAATCCGCCTCTCACGCCCCATGAATCACACGAACGCGTGGTGGCACTCTCCATGCATGCCGGGCTGACACCGAAAAGCGACTCACGCGCCAATGCTGTCGTCATCCTGCGTAAGGATGGTCCGCAAGGGCTGGCACTGGATGCCGCACACAGCGAAGCCTTAGGCAGGATACGGGAACAGGGCGGCATTCTTGTGGAAGTGGAGCAAAGCGCCTTCTCCACACGCGTACCGCTGGATTCACTGCTCTCGCCAATGATTCATGCACTTTCTGGCGCGGTGTCGGAGTGGGGCGCCACAGATATCGTGGCGGAATGCCCGCGCCGGCAAGCCGCGTTCTACTGCAGCCGGCTGGGTTTTCTGCGCATTGACAAGCGCAAGACCAAAGGCAAGGGCGAACGCGTGCTGCTACACCTCCCCGCCAGCGGCATCGCCAAGCTTCACGAATAGCCTGACAAGGCTCACCAGAAAATCACCACATCGACGCACTCTGTCTCATTGTGACGCAACCCCGTTTCTGACCGATAGCAGACACAAGGGGCACTGGAAACTCTCCGCTTCCCCAGCCTGTTAAGATCAGGTCTCGTTTCAACGCAAGCAGGGAAGATGAAAGCAGCCGCATATCTGTGCAGCCTGGTGGCTCTGTCGTTGGCGGCTTCACTCTGCATTCCCCTGCAGCTCCATGCGCCACTCGATCATGATGCCTATGTCTGGCAGCGACAGTGGCGGCCGGAAGTCGGCGCGGCGATACACCAGAATCGCGATCTCGTCCGCGCCTGGCGCATTCTGCTTGCCCAGATCAGTGCGGCTGGCGAACTGCAGTCTGTCAGCCCCGATATCGCAGCGCTGCAGGCGAGCCAACGACCTGTCATTGCAGTGATCCGCATTGAGGGGCAGATCAGCCACTTCGATGAAAACATCCTGCGCCAGCAGGTACTGCATGAACTCGAACGCCTGCGGGCTGCACATCTTGAGCCTGCCGGCGTGGAAATCGATCATGATTGTGCGCGCAGCCAACTCGCCCGCTACGCCGCCTTTCTGCAGAATCTGCGCAAGACATTACCCACCTCGCTGCCTCTATCCATCACGGCACTGCCTGACTGGCTGGAGTCTGAACAGCTTGCCGAGGTGCTGGCGCAAACCGATGAAAGCGTGCTGCAAGTGCATGCCGTCGAAAACCCCAGGCGCGGACTTTTTGACCCGCTACACGCGGCAGCCTGGATCCAACGCTATGCCAAAGTCAGCCGCCATGCCTTCCGCGTCGCCTTACCCGCTTACGGCGCGCAGCTGCGCTTCGACGCGTATGGCAATCTTGCCGGCGTGCAAAGCGAAATGCCGCTACTGGGGGATGCTGCCCGGACGCGTGAGGTGATCGTCCCTCCCAGACTCATCCAGATCTTTATCCGGGAGCTCGAACGCAGTCGCCCGCCCAATCTGGCCGGCATTGCCTGGTTCCGCCTGCCGGTAGCCGGAGACCGGCGCACGTGGAGTCCCCGCACCTGGCGTACTGTCGTGACGGGAGCCCCGCTGAACGGCACTCTGCGAGTATCGGCTCGCCAACATAATGATGGACTCCTGTTTGACATCATCCTGGCCAATCCCTCAGACATTGACCTTGAAAAACCACAGGCGATTGCACTTCCCAAGAACTGCACAGTGGCAGATGGGCTGAATGGCTACGACTTCATCGCGACCGGCACTATTGCTACCGACACCCTTACTGCCAACTCTGCTGCCGCCGTTATTCCCGGCCCCAGCCTGCAGGCAAGGCAAATGGGGCTGATTCCGCCAGGCCGCCAATTCATCATCGGCTGGGCACGCTGCAGCCACTCCCCCGGACCCGAACTCCATGCCCGCAACTAAACTTCGCATCATCGCCGCATCCCTGGTTCTGGCCCTCGGGGCAGGGCTGGTGATTGCCTGTGGTTTCGACTTTCCCGCCATGCTCACCCAGGATCGCCAAGCGGCCCTGCAACATCCGGTGGAAGGCAATTTCCAGTATGACATGCAGCATCTGCTGGCGACACCGGGCCAGATACTGCCGCATGCACCTGGGGACGGTTATACCGACGACCAGGATCAGGCAAGCCTGGAAAGCTTGCGCAGCAAGGCGGAAAACCAGGGCCTCAGCAAGGCGCAGGCTGCGCTGATCCTGCGCATGCGCCAGGCTGCTGACGGTAACAGCGCCTATGCGCTCGGTCAGGACTTGCCCGAAGACGTCCGCCTGTACACCGCAGCGGCGGTAGACTTCGGCCTCAATCACGGCCGGGCAGAAGGCTGCGAGGCCAGCTTGCCACCACCAAAACGGGGCGTCTGTCTGCAGCAACGTAAGGAGGCCTCGGCGCGCGCAGCACGCCAATCGGTGCAACGCTTCAAGGCGGTGCTGGCATTGCCGGCACGCCAACGTCAGCTGCGCGGAGTATGGGCGGCCTATTCCCTGGCCAGAAGCGAAAATGAAAACCTTCCCGACACCTCATTGGCGACCATCGACGGGCACTTCGAGCTGGCGCGCCAGCTTGCCCTGACGGGCGCGCCTGACCCACTCTTCCTCGGCCTGGATAGCTACGGCGCCCAAGCTGCAGCTCATCTGGAAAGGAAAGACCACGTGGGCGCCGTCGCACTCTATGCTGAGCAGGCAAGCTACGGTTCGCTTGGCGCAACCGCCTCGCTGAGAATGATGGCACAGACACTGCTGCACGACCCTGCCCTGCTGGAGCGCAACATCTCGACCCCGCTCGTGCAGCGCCTGCTGATCCGCTATCTGCTCGCCTACGGGGCTGACGACACCGCTGCAGACAATGCCCTTGCCAACTTTCAGGCCTCGTCAGTCACCAGTCAGGCTGCCACAGCCGCGCCACGCCGCCTGCAAAGCTTTATCGCAGCCCTGGAGCGTGCCGGCATCAAGGCTCCGGCGGATGGAGACAGGCTCGCAGCAGCAGCCTATGCGCAGGGTAACTTTGAGGCGGCCGGCAAATTTGCACGCCGCAGTGACACGGCACTGGCGCACTGGATTGAGGCCAAACTGGCACTCCGCAACGGCCATCCGGAGGATGCCCGCCGGCTTTTTGCCGAGGCACTCACAAACCCGGCGGCCCTCACGGATAACGCCAGCCAGACGCGCCTGCGGGCGGAAAACGGCACGCTCCTGCTGGCACGCGGCGACATTCATCTGGCATTTGAACAGTTCTATGCCGTGGCGGGAAAGTACTGGAACGACACGGCTTATCTTGCCGAGCGCATTCTGACGACAGACGAACTCAAAGCGTTTGTGGATGCCAGGGTTCCCCGCCCCTCTGTCACCCTGCTCGCGCATGGCACGGCAACCAAGGGCTATATTCCCCGCCCGGACCCCGGAGCGGAATGGCCCGCCTTCAGCCCGGCCATCCAGCTGCGCGATCTGCTCGCCCGCCGTCTCATGCGCGAAGGCCGCTATGACGAGGCATTAGGCTACTTCCACTCTGCCAGCGACGAACATTTCGAGCCACGCATCGATGTGCGCGAACAGGCTCATGCCTACATCCTTGCACTGCGCCGTGCTGACCACGCATGGACCGCCACAGGGCGCGCCGAATCGCTGTATGAGGCGGCCCACATTGCACGCTGGAACGGCATGGAAATCATGGGCTACGAGTTGACGCCAGACTGGTACGTGTATGGTGGCAGCGCTGAAGACGTGATCCTCCCGCCCAAAGCCGGCAAGCTTGCCCTGAGCCCTGAAATTGGGCGCTTTGCAAGCTCCACACCTGTTATCGAGAAACGCTTCCATTATCGCTATCGTGCCGCGCAGTTGGCCATGCAGGCAGCGGAGAGCCTCCCTCCCCGCTCGCTTACCTACGCCCAGATTCATGCCAATGCCTTTTCATGGCTGATCAATCGCGATCCTGATGCAGCGCGAAAAATCTATCAGCACTATCTGCAGCACGGTGCTGCCGGAGCATTCCGCCCGGCCACTCCGAATTTCTGGAATGCCCGCTTTTTCAGCCTGCGCCACATGACTGACAATTTGACTGACAATGCCTTCTGGCATGGCTTGCGGAGCCAGTTGAGGCCACACAAAACTGCAGTCTTTGCGGGCCTGGGTAGCGCAGTCATCCTTCTGCTGGGGGGTTTGGTCGTGTTCGTCCGCCGCCGTAACGCACCACCCCGAGAACGATGATCGACTGGGCAAACTTGGCACAATCCGGAAACGACTGAGCCCGGAGGGCATCCGGGCTCAGCAGGCAAACACAATAAGCTGATTTTATTTAGCGCTTCACGCCCAGTGTGCTCTCACGCAGCACCAGCTCATGGTGCAGGATAGGATCTTCGGCTTCGGCACACAGGGGCGGATACGGATCACCACGACGTTCGCAGATACGCCGGATCAGGAGCCGCAAGGCACACTCGGCCATCGCCGGCGTATCCTGGGTCATGGTCGACAGTGGCGGAATCATGAATTCGCTTTCCGGCGCATTGTCGATCCCGATGACTGCAATGTCTTCGGGAATGCGCAGGCCGATGCGATGCGCTTCATGCAGCACACCCAGCGCCATGCGATCACTGCTGACGAAAACCGCATCCAGCTCCGGGCATATCTCGCGCAGGCGCCGCAAGCCCCGACCACCCGTGGCAGGTTCCCAGTCGCCCTCAAAGAAGTATTCCTTGCACTCCGGCAGCCCCGCAGCATCAAGCGCCTGTTGCCAGCCAATGACGCGCTGACGTGCCACCCAACGACTCATCGGGCCTGAGATATGGCCGATTTTGCGCCGCCCCAGACTCAGCAGATGCTCGGTGGCAATCCGGCCGGACTCACAGTTGTCAAACGCCACTGTATCGATCAGCCCGCGCTGCGAGGCGTTTACCACGATCATCGGCATCGGCAGCGTGGAGGGGTCAAATTCATTGAGCCACACGTGGCTATCCCCAATTTCCGGGCCGGCCCAGATCAAGCCATCGACCTGGCGCTCCATCATGAAATCGAGCATCGCCTGGATCGCGTTCGGGCCAAATTCTGTCAGTTCTTTGGACAGCAGGGCGTAACCCATCTTGTCGGCCTGCCGCACCATGCCGAGATAGGCAACGCCGGTGGCGAGATATCCGAAGCCACCACAGCTGACCACCCCCAGGGTGTAGCTGCGCCCTGTGCTCAATTGCCGGGCCAGGGCACTAGGCCTGAAGCCGAGCACGTTAATGCACTGCAGCACACGCTCACGTGTTTCAGGCGTAACGTGCTCACTATCGTTGATAACGCGGGAAACGGTCTGTTTGGACACGCCCGCCAGCTTGGCCACATCGGCCAGGGTGACTCTCTTGTCTGCCATGCTCACCACTTCAAAAATTCCTCCGCTCATAGCTGAGCGCCAACAGCACGCAGCCTCAACTCACTGAATTCCACAATCAGAACTTTTCGGCGAACGCACAACAAACCCGCATTGTTAAATAAAATGTACGCTTAAACAAGCCGGCATATTTCATTCGCACATGTCTAAAAGGGTGGTCAGTACGCCAATTACTGCATTTAGTGTTTAAAAATCAGCATCTTTAAAAACCCATCCCCTCACACAAACGGATTTCGGGATCCGGGTTCGACAACCGATACTGTTATTTGGTTCATTTGCCGAAGTTATCCTGAGCGCAGCTGAAAAATCTGGTGCCGCAAATTCGGGGCTCATTTTCCACAATTAAATACAGTTCCTTCCATCCGTGAAATCCCTATTAACTTCACCCACTCTGCATTAAATAAAATTTCCGCCAGCAGTAAAAAATAAACGTTTTCGCCCGAGCCTAAAAAAATCGAAAAGCGGAAAAAACAAAAAGATTCAATTGGTTTTGCCAGAAGTCACGTTTCTCCCCTTAGAATTGCACTCCTGTCACGCTCCACCGTACGCCCCATGTCCGCTGTCATCCCCCTGTCTTCCAAGCACAAACCTGCTCCATTCCTGCCCATGACCCGGGCGGAAATGAACGTACTCGGCTGGGATGCCTGTGATGTGATCATCGTGACCGGGGATGCCTATATTGATCACCCCAGTTTCGGCATGGCCATCATCGGCCGCCTGCTCGAAGCCCATGGCCTGCGCGTGGGTATCATCAGCCAGCCCGACTGGCGCTCGGCCGAACCTTTCCGCGAGCTGGGCTGCCCGCGCCTTTTCTTCGGCGTCACGGCGGGCAACATGGATTCGATGATCAATCACTACACGGCGGACCGCAAACCCCGCTCGGATGATGCTTACACCGCCGGAGGTAGCGCCGGAAAACGCCCGGACCGCGCCGTGACGGTGTACGCGCAGCGTGCTCGCGAAGCCTATCCGCAGGCCAACGTGATCCTCGGCAGCATCGAAGCGAGCCTGCGCCGCATCGCCCAGTACGATTACTGGAGCGAGAAGGTGCGCCGCTCGGTGCTGCCGGATTCGAAAGCGGACATGCTCATTTTCGGCAATGCCGAACGTGCCCTGATTGATCTGGCCCTGCGCCTGGATGCGGGCGAGCCGATTGAATCGATCCGCGATCTGCGCGGAACGGCCTTCATGACCAAACGGGACTGGCTGCCAGGAGAGGACTGGACGGAGATTGATTCGCTGGAGCTGGACCGGCCGGGGCACATCAAGCCGCACACCAATCCCTATGAAATGAACGACAGCCCCGCGGCAAGCACCCCGGAAGCCTCCGGCGCCACGCCGCTGCGGGTCGTACCGGCCGCCGCCCGGGTGGCGGAACGCCGTGCACAGCGCGCACGCACGGTGATCCGTCTGCAGTCCTACGAAGACATTGTGAATGATGCGGTGCTCTATGCACACAATTCCCGCGTCTTCCATCTCGAATCGAATCCCGGCAACGCCCGTGCGCTCCGCCAGACGCATGGCACGCGGGATGTGTGGCTGAATCCCCCGCCGATTCCGCTCTCCACCGAGGAGATGGATTTTGTCTTTGATCTACCCTATGCACGAGGCCCGCACCCGTCGTACCAGGGCGCCCGCATCCCAGCCTGGGAGATGATCCGTTTTTCGGTCAACATCATGCGCGGCTGCTTTGGCGGATGCACCTTTTGTTCGATCACAGAACATGAAGGCCGCATTATCCAGAGCCGCTCGCACGGCTCGATCCTGCGCGAAATCGAAGCCATCCGCGACAATGTTCCGGAATTCCGCGGACATGTCTCGGATCTGGGTGGGCCGACGGCGAATATGTATCGCATGGCCTGCAAGGACCCGAAAATCGAATCGGCCTGCCGCAAGCTTTCCTGCGTGTACCCGGATGTCTGCGAGAACCTCAACACCGACCACTCTTCGCTGATCGAACTCTACCGCAAGGCCCGTGCGCTGCCAGGCGTCAAGAAGATCACTATCGGTTCGGGCGTGCGCTACGATCTGGCAGTACGCTCTCCGGAATATGTCCGCGAGCTTGCGACGCATCACGTCAGCGGCCTCCTCAAGATCGCCCCGGAACATACCGAGGAAGGGCCACTTTCGAAGATGATGAAGCCCGGAATTGCCAGTTTCGAGCGTTTCCGCGCACTGTTTGAGAAGTATTCGGCGGAAGCTGGCAAAAAACAGCATCTGGTGCCCTACTTCATCGCTGCCCACCCCGGCACAACAGATGCCGACATGCTGGCGCTGGCACTCTGGCTCAAGGCCAACAATTTCCGCCCGGATCAGGTGCAGACATTCACACCCACACCGCTGGCCATGGCCACGACGATGTATCACACGCGCAAGAATCCCCTGCGCCGTGTCAGCCAGGATTCGGAAACCGTGGAAACGCCGCGTACAGCGCGCCAAAGGCGCCTGCACAAGGCTTTGCTGCGCTATCACGATCCAGAAAATTTCGAGATCATCCGCGATTTTCTGCTCAGCAGCGGGCGCCGCGACCTCATTGGCAGCAGCCCCAGGCATCTGGTCCCCTGGGGGAATGCCCCCATGCATACAGGCGCCCAGCACCAACCGGCTAAGGGACAAGCCCGGCAGCCGGCTCAGACACGTGACAGACGGCTATCCAAGCCCCGCCCGCCGCGCTGAAACAGCCCCTATTTGATCAGGGATATCTGGGCGATCGTCTGCAGGTCTTTCGTTGTCTTGACGTACTTGCTGTAAGACTTCATGGCACTGGACTCAATGCCTGTCATGGACATCTGGGAGTTCGGGATGACCGTCACGCCAGACTTTTTGAGTGAAGCCATAGCGCTGTTCTCCTGCTCCTGGGATAGTTTGATCATATAGTTCGTCGCCTCGGCGGCTGAACTCCGCAGCGCATTCTGCTGTGCAGGGGGTAATTTATCCCAGATGACCTTGGAGATCAGCAGCACATCGGGAGTCAGCCAGTGGCCGTCCTGCATGAAGTAGGTGACGCTTTTGTAATGGCCGGTCTCGACGAAATTCACCGCTGTCCCCTCGGCGCAATCAATGGCGCCTGATTTCAATGCAGCGTCAACCTGATTGATGGGCATCGAAGTCGGCTGTGCCCCCAGATCACGCACCACATCGGTAAATACATTGGAGGCTGGGATACGGATCTTCAGCTTGGAGAAATCCGCCAGAGTTTTCACCGGTTTTCGGCAATAAAAATTGCGCGTCCCCGTATCGAGATACATCAGGCGGATGAACCCTGCCTGCGCCAGCTCGGCATCCAGCCGCTTGCCAAGATCTCCATTAAGCACCTTCCAGAGATGGTCGCGGGAGCGCAGAAGGTACGGCAGGCTGAGGATTGCGGCAGCCGCGGAACGGTCTCCGAGCAGCGTCAGGCTGGTTCGCACCATGGCCAGCTTGCCGCTTCCTACGGCCTTCAGAGAGTCATTCTCGTTGCCAAGTGCCCCGTTTGGCTTGACCGCAACTTGCAATGCCCCACTGGTGCGCTGCGCAACCAGCTGCCCCATGAACTCAACAGAGCGCACACCAGGGTGAGTGGCGCTCATTTGATCAGACACCATCAGGGTCTGTGCGCACATTGCGGGTGGCACTCCCCCCATGATGAGAGAGGCTGCCACAAAAACTCGGGATAATGGATTGGACATCGAAATTCCTAGAAAAAAAGCCTGCAGGACAGGCAGCACAGCCGGAAAAAAAGCAAACCCGCCAATAAAGTGGCAATCCACGTTTAAAGGCCCGCTGCAAGTGCGTGGCAAAACCAGCCAAAGCAGCAGAAACGACGCACGGCGCCGTAACTTACGGCACGTGCAGTGCCATAGCGGACTCAGGCCGCCCCTTCGTACGGGTTTGCGCAGGCTGCGCGGCACTTTATCGGGGGCCTGCGGCGATGCTTGTGCTGAAAAGCACGCAAAAATATGAATTGCCGGGACAGAACGGACACAAGCCGCAGCGCTTGAATCCTGACCTCAGGCACGCAGCAAGATCTTGAAAAGCTTTGCCGGAAGTTTGATGGTAGTACCGCCATTTCTGCGGTAATTTTTGTTACAACAGCGGCACACAATAATCAGAACATTCGCCGGAGACACCCATGACCATTCCGTGCGGCAGGATCATGAACAGCTTCTGCGCTGGCGTGCGCTCTTCCCGGGTGTGTTCCTGTCATCCCGGTAACACGCTTTACCCAGATCGAACGGGGAGATTCACCCCAGAAACAACCGATCAGGGTAAAACTTCTGCCTTCGCTACCAATTTCTGGTGAATACACGAGAAAGCATCGTTATGATTGGTGCTTCGATGATCATGCCGGATAAACACCCTGAATAAGCACACTGAATGTGATGACAGGTACCTTGCGAGGATGCAGCCCGCGCCTGCCGCAGGCACGTTCAGCAAGGCCCGGATTTTTATTTTCAACCTCAGCCCCTGACCCGAAATACGCCGCCGCCATTATGGAGCACATCAACACCCGCAGTTTTGGCAGCTTTCTTCTGGTCGGAGGGTCGGCGACCCTGCTGCAGTACTTCATCATGTTCATGCTGATGCACTTTGGCCATTGGTCTGAAGGATATGCGTCGGCAAGCGGCTACGTGCTGAGCACTTTTTACAATTACGGCGCCAACGCCCGTTTCACCTTTCAGGGCAAACACAATCATCTGCGCAGCCTGCCCCGTTTTCTGGCCACTGCGCTGGCCGGCCTGGCTATCAACCAGTTCGTCCTGCTCAGTCTGACGCGCCTCGTGGCGCTCCCGGTTGCCCCGGCCCAGATCGTGGCGACGGGCTGTGTGCTGGTCTGGAACTATCTCATCAACGCCATCTGGTCTTTTCGTTCGAGACGCCCTTCATGACACCCACTATCGGTCTGGTGATCCCTTGTTACAACGAGGAAGAAGTCCTGCGTGAAACCACCTCACGCCTGCTGGAACTACTTGCAAAGATGCGGGCAGACAATCTGGTCAGCCCGCAAAGTTCGATTTTTTATGTCGATGATGGCAGCCGGGATAAAACCTGGGCACTGATTCAGGAACTCTCGGCAGCTCATTCCGAAGTCTGTGGCATCCGGCTGAGCCGCAACCGTGGCCACCAGAACGCCTTGCTGTGTGGCCTGCTGACAGCACCGGGGGATGCCCTGATCAGCGTAGACGCTGATCTGCAGGATGACCTCGATGTGATCCCGAAAATGGTGCGGGCACTCATTGATGGTGACGATATCGTTTACGGCGTGCGCCGCAAGCGCACCACCGACACCTTCTTCAAGCGCTTCACCGCTGAGGGGTATTACAAGCTGCTGGCGCTAATGAAAGTGCAGATCGTCTTCAATCATGCTGACTACCGGCTGATGAGCCGCCGTGCGATTGAAGCCCTGGGGGAATATCGCGAGGTCAATCTGTTCCTGCGCGGCATGGTGCCCCTGCTTGGCTTCCGCAACTCCATCGTCGAGTACGACCGTGCCGAGCGCTTCGCCGGGGAATCAAAGTATCCGCTGGGAAAGATGCTCTCACTCGCCTGGCAGGGAATCACCTCGTTTTCAACCTCGCCGCTACGCCTGATCACGACGATCGGGTTCATCATCTCGGCTGTCAGCATCGGACTGGCTACCTGGGCAATGTTCATGCGATTATTCACAAGCGAAGCCTTGCCGGGTTGGGCCTCAACTGTCATCCCGATGTATTTCCTGGGGGGGGTGCAGTTGCTCAGCCTCGGCGTGATTGGCGAATACGTTGCCAAGATTTACACCGAAACCAAGGACAGGCCGCGCTTTCACGTAGATCGCCTGGAAGGGAATGCTTTCCGGCAGCAGAAGTCCTGATTCACGGATACAAAAATAGTCACAACAACATCGCGGTATCAATGTCATTCGGAGACAGAATGTGGAAAACTTACCGGGGGTAAGTATTGCAATGGCAGCACCAGGCAAGCGCTGGCTCAAGCTGGCACAGGAATTCATCCAGTATGTGGTGGTTGGCGGGCTGGCCTTTCTGGTCGACTGGTTCCTTCTCACCCGCGGTATCAGCTGGGGGCACCTGAGCTACCCGGTGGCAACGGCGCTGGGCTTCTGTGCCGGGCTGATCACCAATTACATGCTCTGCATCCTGTGGGTCTGGCGCGGCGCGCACAAACAGACCGCCAAGGACTTCTTCCTCTTTACCGCCATCGGCTTGGCAGGTCTGGGTATCACAGAGCTGGGCATGTGGATCGGGGTCGGACTCGCCGGCTTTGGGGCATCCCCAGTCAAGATAGCCGTTGCCGGCGTAGTGCTGTTCTGGAACTTCATTCTGCGCAAATTCCTCGTCTTTAGCCGCTGAGAACATAATGACAAAGAACGTACTCATCATCGGGGCAGGCCCTGCCGGGCTCACTGCTGCCTTCGAACTGCTCGAACGCAACAGCGATTTCCACCCCATCGTGCTGGAAGCCACCGACCGCATTGGCGGAATCTCCTGCACCATCAACCACAACGGCAACCGCATCGATATCGGCGGCCACCGCTTCTTCTCGAAGAGCGACACGGTGATGGACTGGTGGGCCGCGCGCATGCCGCTGCAGGGCGCGCCGGCAAAAGACGACAAGATCCTCGGCAAAACCAAGCCGTGGGCCAAGGATGGCCCGGACCCGGAGAAGTCTGACCGGATGATGCTGATCCGCGAACGCATCTCGCGGATCTACTATCTGCGCAAGTTCTTCGACTACCCCATCTCGATGAAGCCGCAGACAGTGCTCAACCTCGGCCTGTGGCGCACCTTCGTGGCCGGCCTGGGTTACATGAAGGCACAGGCCATCAAGCGCCCCGAGGAAAAGACGCTCGAAGACTTCATGATCAACCGCTTCGGTGTGCCGCTCTACCGGATGTTCTTCGAGGACTACACGGAGAAGGTCTGGGGCGCGCATCCAAGCAAGATCTCGGCGGACTGGGGCGCCCAGCGCATCAAGGGGTTGTCGCTCTCGAAAGCTGTGCTTGCGGCACTCGCCAAGCTGCTGCCGGGCAAAAAACCGCAGGATCTACGCCAGAAAAGCACTGAAACCTCGCTGATCGAGCAGTTTTTCTATCCCAAATTCGGCCCCGGCCATCTGTGGGAATGTGTGGCGGATGATGTGCGCGCCAAGGGCGGCGAAATCCTCATGCAGCACAAGGTCGTCAAGGTGCATGTAGAAAATGATCGGGTCGTCGCCGTCACCACTGAATGCAATGGCGAACAGCGCCGCATTGACTGCGATGTATGCATCTCCACGATGCCGATCAAGGATCTTATCGAATCCATGGATGCGCCGGAGGTGCCGGCGGATGTGAAGCGTGTTGCCGAAGGCCTGCCTTACCGCGATTTCATGACCGTGGGCGTACTCGTCAACAAGATGGCGATCAAGAACGAGACGAACATCCCGACGC
This sequence comes from Rhodocyclaceae bacterium UBA1310, assembly GCA_002307175.1. Taxonomy (GTDB): domain Bacteria; phylum Pseudomonadota; class Gammaproteobacteria; order Burkholderiales; family Rhodocyclaceae; genus Uliginosibacterium. The sequence continues at coordinate 7,158 of DBTS01000046.1, read as the reverse complement.
TGGGCAACATCGTGCCGGATACCTGGATCTACATCCAGGAACGCGACGTACGCCTGTGCCGCCTGCAGATCTTCAACAACTGGTCCCCCTACATGCTGCGCGACCCGGAGAACACCGTGTGGATCGGCCTGGAATACATGTGCGCGGAAGGCGATGCACTGTGGAACCAGAGCGACGAGGATTTCTGCAAGTTTGCCGTGCACGAACTGGCGAGCATCGGCGTGATTGACGAGGCAGAAGTCATTGATACCTGCCGCTTCAAGATCCAGAAAGCCTACCCGGCCTATTTCGGCACGTACGCCGAATTCGACACTGTGCGCAACTGGCTCGACAAGCTGGGCAATCTGTACTGCGTTGGCCGCAACGGGCAGCACCGCTACAACAACCAGGATCACTCCATGCTCACCGCCATGGAAGCCGTCTCCTGCATCACCGGCACCGGGGGCTCACGCCAGGCGCTGTGGCTGGTCAACTCCGAAGGCGAGTATCACGAGACGAAGAAAAGCGCCTGATCAGGGACATGCACATGAACCGCGTCGGGCGTTTTCTGTTGCTGAGCTTGCTGGCAGGCATCTGTCTGGCAGCAAGCCTTTGGCTGACCCAGCCTGCGCTGCAGGCGTCAGTGACCGACGCAAGCGGCCACGCTTCGCAGGTATCCCTGCCGTGGTCGTTTGAAGGGCAGCCAGACCTGCGTGAGATTCATGTTCATCTGCACGACCGGATAGGGACGAACAAAAGCTGGCATATCATCCCGGATGACCGCTTGCTCAGTGTGATTGTGAACGGGCAGGTGGTTCCGCTGAACCAGTTTTCCGGGCAACAGCTCAGTGACTGGAGCAATGGCGTTCTGATTGATCTTGGGCACTGGCTCAAAAACGGCGACAACGACATCGTCATCCAAGTTGAAAACCATGGTGGTCAGGGGGGAATCAACATGCGCCCGGAAATATCCGGCATCCGCATGCTGCCGTACTTCCTTGGTTTTCTATTGCTGCTATCTGCGTTGCAGCAGATCATGCCGCTCAGTGGGGGCCAGCGCTGCATCATGCTGCTGGGGCTGGTGGTGCTGCTGGCCTACTGGAGCATCACTCCCTGGCAACTGCGCACACATGATGTGGGGCTGGATGGCGGCCACTTCGGCTATGCCACATGGATTGCAGATCGTTTAAGCCTGCCCAGACCGACGGATGGCTGGACTTATTATCATCCACCACTGTATTACATCATTTCTGCAGCCCTCCTGCGTGGTGCTGACCTGTTCTCGATCAGCCGCCCGGAAGCCCTGCAGATTTTCTCCCTCTCGCTATGGCTGGTATTCCTTAGCGCCTCGGCGGCAAGCCTGCGCATGTGCCTGCGCGGCAAAGAATCCTGGTTGCTGGTGGCCACCACTGCACTGGTCTTATGGCCCTCTGGCATCATCCACAGCATCCGTATCGGCAACGACGTGCCAACCTACGCCTGCAGCGCTCTGGCAGCGCTATGCATGTTGCGCTGGTGGAAGACACGTTACCTGCGCGCCCTTTTTGGCATGGCAATCTGGACGGCTCTCGCGCTCGCCTGCAAAACAAGCTCCATCGCCCTTGTTGCTACGGGCTGCGTGCTTCTTGGCTGGAAACTGGTGCTGCCGGGCCGCCAAGGAAGGTTACGGGCTTTCGGCCATACGATGGTATTCGCTATGGGTATTGTTGCCGGCCTCACCTTGGGGCTGGCAGGAAATATTTACCATTACTGGCGCGGCGAAGTCAGCCACTGGCTGATCGGCAATGTAGGCAGCCTCACCGATGGGCTGCGCGTTCCGGCCAATCTGAAGGCTTTCCTGCCGCTGGATATTCCCACTTTCCTCGTCACGCCCTGGATCAATCCCTGGGAAGATGCTTCCGGCAGAGGAAATTTCTGGAACTATCTGCTGCGCAACAGCCTGAGCGGGGAATTTTCGTTCAATGGCAAGGCACAGTATCTGATCTCTATGATCTGGGGTATCGCCCTTCTTGCTCTGAGCGTACTGGTGGTGCGTGAGGTGTGCCGCACACTCGCACAACAGGCCGGTGCCAGCACCGCCTACCGCCTGCGCCCCATCCTGCTGCTTGGCTTTTTCTGGCTGGCCAGTCTGATCGCACTGCGCATCCAGGCCCCGTATGCCTGCAGCAACGATTTCCGCTACATCGTTCCCATCCTGCTGCCTGCGATTGTCCTGGCCGTTCGTGCCGGCCACCTCGCAAGGTTTCTGCTGCTTGCCATCGGGCTGCTCTCTGCGTACTTTTTTGCCAGTTTATAGACGGGCCTTCAGCCGCCTGTCTCGCTGCACGTTTCAAACAGCAGCTCACGCAACCAGCGATGCCCCACATCGCGATGAGTCCGCTCGTGCCATGCAACAACCTTGGTAAAGCCAGGGATGTCGAGTGGAGGAGGCATCAGGACAAGACCGGGCAATCCGGCCACCAAGCGCCGTGGCACGACGGAAACCATGTCACTGCCCCGCAGGATTTCAGGGAGAACAAGAAAACTTTTCACCGACAGGCTGACCCGACGGCTCCGCCCAAGGCTGGCCAGTGCGTCATCTGTCACGCCCCGGAAACCACCCCCAGAATATGACACCAGGGCATGATCAAGAGAACAGAACACCTCCAGATCAAGCCTCCCTTCCCGTGCCACAGGATGCCCCTCTCGCATGACGCATACGTATGTCTCATCAAACAGCCGGCGTGCGTGCAAATCCGGCGGAGTGCTTTCAGGTGTCACCAAGGCCAGATCCAGTTCCCCCCGTTCAAGCTGAGCCTGAACATTCTGATCCTGCACAGGAAGCAGCGCCACCTTGAGATGCGGGGCACGCTGCTTCAATGCGGAAAGAAAGGGAACGGCAATCGCGCTCTGCGCATAATCCGTGGCGGCGATCGACAAGGTGAAATCAGCACTCTGCGGATCAAATCCAGGAGACTGCAACAATTCTCCAATTTCGCTGAGCACCTGCTTGAGGGGGCGGGCAATATCCAGTGCTCGCTGGGTCGGCACAACGCCTCGCTGGGTGCGCACGAACAGCGGATCACCAAAACTGTCGCGCAGGCGTGTCAGCATGCCACTCATGGCAGGCTGGGTAACATCCAGCCGCTCGGCAGCACGCGTCACGTTGCGTTCGTCAAGCAAGGCATCGAGTGCCTTGAGCAGATTGAAGTCTACGGATTTCAGATCACGCACGATACAAACCCTTGAATTAGCTAGTGCTGTCAGACGAATCTGACTTCAGATTTTTGACAAACTCGATAAAAGCCCGTAACGGAGCCGGCACAAAACGCCGCCCGGGATAATACAGATAAGGTCCGGAAAAACTGGGCCACCATGACTCCAGTACGGGCTCCAGTTCCCCTCGCCTGCAGTAGGGTCGCAACCAGTCCTCAAACAGGTAGACAATGCCACTGCCCGCCACAGCCACCTCTACGGCCAGATCAACCGCTGTCCCAATACTTACCAGCAGAGGCCCTGGCGGATCAATACTCAGGCGTTCCCCATTGCATTGAAAGTCCCAGGCGGGCTGGGCACCGCTCGCAAAACGTCCCCGCAGGCAAGTATGCCCAAGCAGTTCCCGCGGATGCTGGGGCCGCCCACAACGATCCAGATAGGCTGGGGCAGCAGCAGCGGCGAATCGCTGCACCCTGGGACCGATAGGAATCGCAATCATGTCCTGCTCAAGACGCTCCTCATAGCGGATGCCAGCATCGCAACCTGCTGCGAGAACATCCACAAAACGGTCGTCAGCCATAACTTCCACCGAAATTTCAGGATACGCGGCAAGAAAACCGGGCAGGATACCTGGCAACACCAGGCGCGCAGCGCTGATCGGCACATTCAGTCTGAGGGTTCCCATCGGCCGGTCGCGGAAGCCATTGATCACATCCAGCGCTGATTCCACTTCGCCAAAAACCGGCCCCAGGCGCTCGAGCAGACTCTGTCCAGCTTCCGTGGGCACCACGCTGCGTGTTGTCCGATTCAGCAGCCGAACACCCAAACGCTCTTCCAGCCGTTTCACCGCATCCGACAAACCCGATGCGCTCGCGCCGGACAGACGAGCACCATCGCGGAACCCTCCCGCACGCGCCACCGTGATGAATGCATCGAGATCGCCAAGATCAACTTTCATTGTCCGTCATTCCGTACAAGCTGTTCTTACTATAGCTTATTGTCGAACACTTCAAGCAGCACTATCGTTCAGATCCTGATCTTGCGGAGAATCTCATGTCATCCCTACAGAACTTTGCCTATCCACTCGGTGGGCGCTTGGTGCGGCGCTTTGGCTATGGTGCGATGCAACTGGCCGGCCCCGGTGTGTTTGGCCCACCCCGAGAGCCTGCCACTGCCCTGGCGGTATTGCGGGAAGCCCTCGCTCTCGGTGTAAATCATATTGATACCAGCGATTTTTACGGCCCGCACATCACCAACCAGTTGATCCGCGAAGCCCTGGCCCCTTACCCCGAGGATCTTGTCATCGTCACCAAAATCGGCGCCAGGCGTGGCAAGGACGCTTCCTGGAATCCGGCATTCTCACGCGGGGAGTTGACTGCAGCGGTGCATGACAATCTCCACAATCTTGGTCTGGATTCACTGGACGTCGTTAATCTGCGCAGCATGCACGGCATTCATCAGCCTGAGGAAGGCCCGCTTGAGGACGCCATTGGCGTACTGGCAGACCTACGGCAACAAGGCCTGATCCTCCATATTGGGTTGTCCAATGTAACACCAACGCAGATCCAGGCAGCCCGGCGGATCGTTCCCATTACCTGCGTACAGAACCTCTACAACCTTGCCCATCGTGACGACGACGCCCTGATCGACAGCCTCGCCCAGGACGGAATCGCCTATGTGCCATTCTTTCCACTGGGCGGCTTTACGCCACTGCAATCCGAAGCACTCTCCTCCGTTGCTCTGGAGCTTGGGGTAACGCCCATGCAGGTTGCCATTGCTTGGCTGCTGCAACGCGCACCAAACATCCTGCTGATCCCAGGAACTTCTTCACTCACGCATCTGCGTGAAAATTTTGCTGCCACCCAACTGGCGCTTCCCCCGCAGGCACTGGCAACACTTGACAGAATCAGCCAAACCACCCGCCAGGAAACTCCCCGCTAATCTGCTGCCAGAGGCACCGGCCACGGGATGTCGAGCGGACACGCTCGCGGCCGGAAAACAGAAAAAGTTATTGAAGAATCAGTATTATCGGATAGCCATTGCCAAGGCCCTGACTTAAAATCCGGGACACCATCAGAGTGTTTCACCAAGCGTGCAAACACCATTCAAGCACCTTCGCCGGGATTGATCCGGCCTTTCCTCTTCCCCGAGTTTTGCGATGTCCTCCGCTCCAGCCTCCTCTGATCTGACCGCTTGGTTACGTGTTTTTGGCCTTGCGCTTGCTGCCTTCATTTTCAACACCACAGAATTTGTCCCGGTTGCCCTGCTATCAGACATCGCCAGGGACTTCTCGATGTCAACCGCGCAGACCGGGCTGATCATCACCATCTATGCCTGGGCTGTGTCGCTTTGCTCTCTGCCGGCCATGCTGGCAACCCGCAAGATGGAACGCAAAGGCCTGCTGACTGGTACCTTCGTGGTATTCATCGCCAGCCATCTGCTCTCCTCCATTGCGTGGAATTTCCCGATCCTGGTGGTATCCCGCCTGGGGATTGCACTTGCCCATGCCGTCTTCTGGTCTATCACCGTGCCACTCGCCGTACGCGTGGCCCCCAACGGCAAACAGGCTCAGGCGCTGGGCCTGCTGTCCACCGGCACCGTACTCGCAATGGTTGCCGGCGTGCCACTGGGGCGAGTGCTGGGTCTGCATCTGGGGTGGCGCATCACATTTCTCTCCATCGCCATCGTGGCCATCCTCGTACTGCTCTCGCTCGCCAGCCTGCTACCCAAGCTGCCCAGCCAACGCACCGGCTCGCTCAAAAGCCTGCCAATCCTGCTGCGCCGGCCAGCGTTGATGCAGCTCTATCTGTTCACGATTCTGATCGTCACCACACATTTCGTGGCCTACAGCTACATTGAGCCATTCCTGCGCGACGTGCTGCACATGGACAACACGTTCACCACCACCTTTCTGCTGCTGTTTGGCGGTGCCGGCATTCTCGGCAGCATCCTTTTCGGCCGCTACGGCAACCGCCAACCTGCTCTGCCCGCAACACTCGGCACCCTGACCCTCACCATCTGCTGCCTGCTGCTTAGCGGCATAGCCCTATCGGAAGTTTCTCTGGCACTCACGGGCATCGTCTGGGGCGGCGCCATCATGGTAATCGGCCTGGCAATGCAGGCCATCGTGCTCGAGCTCGCCCCCGACGCCACAGACATGGCCATGTCGATCTTCTCCGGTATCTACAACATCGGCATCGGCGGAGGTGCCCTGCTCGGCAACCTCGTCAGCCTCCATCTGGGCATGCAAAATCTCGGCTACACCGCTGGCGCCCTGGGCATCTGTACCCTGCTATGGAGCCTCCACATCTTCCAGCACAAGCTCTGCCTACGCGCACGCCTAACCCGTCACGCCCTAGCCCTTGGCCGGGTATTAGTGCGAAACAACTGATCGCGCAAGACTTCAAATCTTCTGCTGCCTGAGAGTTTTGGTTTGTTGGGGTTTGGGGTGGTTTGTTGGGGTGGATGGCTTGTGGGCTTGGGTTTGGGGGGATTTGTGGGGCTTGGGTGGGCTTGGGTTTGGGGCCGACCTAAAACCGACCAATTTTGGGGATTGCTGCGCGGTGGCAGAGCGGATGGGTGTTCTGGGGCTTCGTTCTTGAGCGTTGCGATTTGATCTCCGCCTGATGTTGCCTCGGCTGTTTGTCTTGTCGCGGGGTGTGGCTGGGCGGATGGGGTTTGCCTTTTGTGCTCGGTGACCTGCTCTGACAAGCGCCGGGGTGTTCATGTGCCTGCGCGTGAATGCGGTGATTTTCGGTTTGCGACTGTTGCGACGACGCCGGCCTGCTTTTCTTTCTGTATTCCTTTCTGTTTTCCCCTCCTTCCTTTCTTCCCGAGTTTTTGTGTGCGTAGTTCGTAGGCTTTCGCTTATTTCTATGGAGCGAATGATGCGGGGTACTCATGCTTTCTGAGGTTCCCTCTGTTTTTCGTCTTCCAGCAGGGAGTGTTTATGCTACCTGTTTTTGCGTGTCCTGAGCCTTCATT
>DBTS01000156.1 GCA_002307175.1 Rhodocyclaceae bacterium UBA1310 | reverse complement strand
GAGAGCACAGAAACCGGAGTGTTTGGAATCACTGCGCGTATAAATGAGGATTTCGAGCAACCGATGGGTCAAATGAGGAGGCCCAATCACGCCTTCGCAGTAAGATCATGAACAGCTTCTGAGCCCCGATATCGCGGGCAGGATACCCAAGACCGGTAGCCCGGCAGGCACAAAACCGGCGGATAAACGCCAGTTATCTCCCCAACTACCGTATCATTACGCTGGGAAGATGCGGAAAGTGTCTGCGGCAACCGGCTTTGGCCCTGCATTTCACGCGCTGTTGCGCTAAAGGCAGGGATTTCTGCCCTGTGCAGCAAGTCCATATGGGGCCAATGCAGTCAAAAACCGGCAAGTTCGCCACAGAACGCCTGATATTCGGCGTAACTGGCCCACCCAAACATGCATTCGGCGCGTATTCCCGATAAGATTTTGTGATTAATTCGTTCAACTTCAAGAAAATGTTCGTATGAAACCGATCAACGTAGGCCTGCTTGGTATTGGCACTGTTGGCAGTGGCACCTGGACCGTTCTCACCCGCAACGCCGAGGAGATCACGCGCCGTGCCGGCCACCCCATCCGTATTACCGCTGTGGCGGATCGCAATACGGAGAGGGCCAGGACTATTGTCGGTGACGCTGCGCGCGTCACCGCAGATGCCTTCGAGCTGGTGCGTGATCCGGACATCGACATCATCGTCGAACTTATCGGTGGCTACGGCATTGCCCGTGAGCTGGTGCTCGCCGCCATCGAGAACGGCAAGCACGTGGTGACGGCCAACAAAGCCCTGCTCGCCGTGCATGGCAAGGAAATCTTTGCCGCAGCGCAGGCCAAGGGCGTCACTGTGGCTTTCGAAGCTGCTGTGGCTGGCGGCATTCCCATCATCAAGGCACTGCGCGAAGGGCTTTCGGCCAACCGCATCCAGTGGGTGGCGGGCATCATCAACGGCACCACCAACTTCATCCTCACGGAGATGCGTGACAAGGGCCTGTCCTTTGCCGACGTGCTCAAGGAAGCCCAGGCGCTGGGCTACGCGGAAGCCGACCCCACCTTCGACATCGAGGGGATAGACGCTGCGCACAAGATCACGATCATGTCGGCGATTGCCTTCGGCATTCCCGTACAGTTCGACAAGGCTTACATCGAGGGCATCACCAAACTCGATGCAGTGGATATCAAATATGCCGAACGCCTGGGCTACCGCATCAAGCTGCTGGGCATTGCCCGCCGCCGCGAACAGGGGGTGGAACTGCGCGTGCATCCCACGCTGATCCCGACCCGCCGCCTCATCGCCAACGTGGAAGGCGCCATGAACGCCGTGCTCGTGCAGGGTGACGCTGTTGGCGCCACACTGTATTACGGCAAGGGCGCCGGAGCCGAGCCGACCGCTTCGGCAGTGATTGCCGACCTCGTCGATGTAGCGCGCCTGCACTCGGCCCCGGTGGAAAACCGCGTGCCGCATCTGGCTTTCCAGGCGGATCAGCTCGTCGATCTGCCGATCCTGCCGATCGAGGAAGTGCAGTCTGCGTACTACCTGCGCATGCGCGTGGAGGACAAGACCGGCGTACTCGCCGACATCACGCGCATCCTCGCCGACGGCAAGATCTCGATTGATGCCATGCTGCAGCGCGAGCCGGGCGATGGCGAATCGCAGACCGACATCATCCTGCTCACGCATACGGCCATCGAAGGCCAGGTCAACAAGGCCATCCAGAGCATCGAAAACCTCAAGACAATTGTCGGCAAGGTGACCCGGATCCGCCTCGAAGACCTTAACTGACGCCAATGAACCCCCGTGGCAGGGCCTGCCCTGCCACGCCAGGACTGCACACATCATGAAATATCTCTCGACCCGCGGTCAGGCAGCCGAACCCGGCTTTTCCGACATTCTGCTCGGTGGCCTGATGGAAGACGGCGGCCTCTCGCTGCCTGCCGAATACCCGCAGATTTCGGACGCCGAACTCACCGCCATGCGCGGCATGAGCTACGCCGAGCTGGCCTTCACGATCCTCTCGAAGTTCGCCACCGACATTCCGGCTGACGATCTGCGGGAACTTACCGCGAAGACCTACACCGCAGAGGTGTACTGCAACACCCGCCCCGGCTCGGATGCCCGCCAGATCACGCCGCTGCGCAAGCTCGAAAACAATCTGTACCTGCAAGAGCTCTCGAACGGCCCGACGCTGGCCTTCAAGGATATGGCGATGCAACTGCTCGGCAATCTGTTCGAGTATGTGCTGACCAAACGCGGCGACAGCATCAACATCCTTGGTGCCACTTCTGGTGACACCGGCTCGGCAGCCGAATACGCGATGCGCGGCAAGAGGGGCGTGCGCGTCTTCATGCTCTCGCCGCGCGAAAACATGAGCGCCTTCCAGCGTGCCCAGATGTATTCGCTGCAGGATGCGAACATCTTCAACATCGCCGTGCGCGGCATGTTCGATGATGCGCAGGACATCGTGAAGGCCGTTGCCAACGACCTGGACTTCAAGGCCCACAACAAGATCGGCGCCGTGAATTCGATCAACTGGGGCCGTGTGGCCGCACAGATCGTCTACTACTTCAAGGGCTATCTGGCTGCAACCACCTCGAACGAGGAGCAGGTCAACTTCGCCGTGCCTTCAGGCAACTTCGGCAACATCTGCGCCGGCCATATCGCCCGCATGATGGGCCTGCCGATCCGCAAACTGATCCTCGCCACCAATGAAAACGACGTGCTCGACGAGTTCTTCCGCACCGGCATCTACCGCCCGCGCAAGACAGCGGATGTGAAGGTCACCTCCAGCCCGTCGATGGACATCTCCAAGGCATCGAACTTCGAACGCTTCATCTTCGACCTGGTTGGCCGCAACCCCGCGGTGGTTGCTGAATTGTGGCGTGCCGTGGATAGCGGCGGTTCCTTCGATCTGTCGGTCACACCGTACTGGGCAGACATCGAACGCTTCGGTTTCGTTTCCGGGCGCAGCAGCCACGCCGACCGCCTCGCGACGATCCGCAAGACTTACAAGCACTATGGCCTGATGATCGACACGCATACCGCTGACGGCCTCAAGGTGGCTCTCGAAAACCTGGATGCGGATATTCCGACCATCGTGCTGGAAACAGCCCTGCCCGCCAAGTTTGAAGAAACCATCATTGAAGCGTTGGGAGAAAAACCCTGGCGTCCGGCCGCGATGCAGAACATCGAAAGCCTGCCGCAACACGTCGAAGTGATGGACATCAACACCCAGGCCATCAAGGACTTCATCGTCAGCCATATTGGCTAGGCAATTCATCATGGCCGGCCCTTCACGGGTCGGCACTCCCGACGATGCCCCCTTCAGCCTTCCCGATCCTGCGATGAACTCCCCCGAGCCAGCCGAAGCCCTTGAACCGGCGCTCCGCGTCTTACGCCACACCTTTGGTTATCCCAGTTTTCGCGGCGAGCAGGCCGCCGTAGTCGAGCATGTGCTCGGTGGCGGTGACGCTCTGGTGCTGATGCCCACAGGGGGTGGCAAATCCCTCTGCTTCCAGATTCCGGCTCTGCTGCGGGAAGGCTGCGCCATTGTCGTCTCGCCGCTCATCGCGCTGATGCAGGATCAGGTGCAATCGCTCCGCCAGTTGGGGCTGCGTGCCGCCTTCCTGAACTCCACGCTGACACAGGAAGAGGCCTTCGAGGTGGAGCGCAAACTGCGCCAGGATGAACTGGATCTACTGTATGTAGCGCCGGAACGCCTGCTCACCGGGCGCTTCCAGGCCATGCTGGAACAGGTGCGTATCGCCCTGTTCGCAATTGATGAAGCGCATTGTGTCTCGCAGTGGGGGCACGATTTCCGCCCTGAATACATCCAGCTCTCGGTACTCCACGAACGTTTTCCGGGGATTCCGCGCATCGCCCTGACCGCCACGGCGGATGCCAGCACGCGCGCCGAAATCGTCGAACGTCTGGCACTGCAGGAAGCCCGGATCTTCATCGCCAGCTTTGACCGCCCGAATATCCGCTACACCGTGGTGGAAAAGGATAACCCGCGCAAACAGTTGCTGAAATTCATCCGCACCCACCACGATGGGGATGCCGGCATCGTCTATTGCCTCTCCCGCAAACGCGTGGAGGAAACGGCGAATTTCCTGCGCACCGAAGGCATCCAGGCCCTGCCCTATCACGCCGGCCTGGGCCCCGATGTACGTGCAGAAAACCAGGACCGTTTCGTGCGTGGCGATGGCATTGTCATGGTAGCAACAGTGGCTTTCGGCATGGGCATCGACAAGCCCGATGTACGGTTTGTGGCACATCTGGATCTGCCCAAAAGCCTCGAAGCCTACTACCAGGAAACCGGCCGCGCCGGTCGTGACGGCCTGCCCTCGAATGCCTGGATGGCCTATGGCCTGCAGGATCTGGTGATGCAGCGCGAAATGATCGAGCAATCGCAGGCGCCCGAAGAAATCAAACGTATCGAGCGGCGCAAGCTCGATTCCCTGCTCGGCTACTGCGAGGCCCCGGCCTGCCGGCGCGAGGTGCTGCTGCGCTATTTCGGTGAGGAAAGCACCCCCTGCGGCAATTGCGACATGTGCCTTTCGCCGCCAGACACCTTTGACGCCACAGATCCCGCACGCCAGGTGCTCTCGGCCATCTACCGCAGCGGGCAACGCTACGGTGCCGCCCATATCATCGACATCGTTCTGGGCAAGGCCACGGCCAAGATCACCGAACGCGGCCACGAAAAGCTCTCCACTTTTGGCATCGGCAAAGCCCTGAGCTCTCCACAATGGGGTTCACTGCTGCGCCAGCTGGTCGCCCAGGGAATGCTCGGGGTGAATGAATTCGGCGGACTCATGCTGCTCGATACCTGCCGCCCTCTGCTGCGCGGTGAAACCAGTTTTGCCGCCCGCCGGGTGCGCGAAGCCACCCGGGCTGCGGCGAGCGTGCGACGCGAAATCGAGATTGCTTCTGATGAAGCACGGGCCTTGTGGGCAGCCTTGCGACAGTGTCGCCGCGATCTGGCCGAAGAACAGAATGTGCCGGCCTACATGATCTTCGGCGACGCTACACTCAAGCAGATGCTTGACGTGCGCCCCACCAGCCTGGAGGCCATGCACGAGCTGCATGGCGTCGGCGACCGCAAACTGGATGCCTATGGCATGCCGTTCCTGCAGGTCATCCTGCAGCACCAGAAGAACCAGAACTGAGCTGCAAGCCGCACCAGAGCGTTATTTCCAGATAGACATAACCCTCGGAAAATTTGGCACTTTGGGGAAAAACGGATTAATCTTTAGAGTAATTCCGGATTTGCCCGCAGGTTCGGATTACGGTTCAAGCCCGACGCCGTAGATTTTCGCGGAAACAGAGAGACACAAAAAATTCCAAATGGCTAAACAGGCCAGACTGTCGCTCCCTTGTGGGCGTGCCGGTTCTTCCTGCCTGCCTGTCGGAAGCATGTGGAGAATAGAATGTCCCAGAACAAGGATGCGGCCTGTCCGCCTGTCGTCACTCGCCGGCAGTTCTTCAAGATATCCGCAGCAGGCCTCGGTGGTACCGGAGTTGCCCTGCTAGGGTTTTCCCCTAAAGATGCCCATGCGGAAGTTCGCCAGTACAAGCTGTTGCATGCGAAAGAAACACGCAACACCTGTACCTATTGTTCGGTAGGCTGCGGCGTGCTGATGTACAGCATCGGCGATGGCGCGTTTAACGCCAAATCCGAAATCATGCACATCGAAGGCGACCCGGACCATCCGGTGAGTCGTGGTGCGCTCTGCCCGAAGGGCGCTGGTCTGCTTGACTTCGTGCACAGCACCAGCCGTCTGAAATACCCCGAGGTGCGCGAACCGGGCAGCTCGGAGTGGAAACGCATCTCCTGGGAAGAAGCAATCTCCCGCGTTGCGCGCCACATGAAAAACGACCGTGATGCCAATGTAATTGAAAAGAACGCCGACGGCGTGCCGGTCAACCGCTGGCTCTCCACAGGCATGCTGGCAGCATCTGCATCGTCGAACGAAACCGGTATCCTGACGCAGAAGTTTTCGCGCGGCATGGGGCTGGTGGCCATTGATGCGCAGGCCCGTGTCTGCCACGGCCCAACAGTATCCGCACTGGCCTCAAGTTTCGGGCGCGGTGCAATGACCAACAGCTGGGTCGACATCCGCAATGCCGACTTCATTCTGGTGATGGGTGGCAATGCTGCCGAAGCCCACCCGGTTGGCTTCCGCTGGGCCATTGAAGCCAAGAAGCGTGGCGCACGCCTGATCGTGGTGGACCCGCGCTTCAACCGCACCGCTTCGGTCGCCGACCAATACGTGCCGATCCGTGCCGGCTCCGATATCGTCTTCCTCGGTGGGGTGATCAACTGGCTGATCAAGAACGACAAGATCCAGTGGGATTACGTCAAGGCCTTCACCAACGCCACCTCCATCATCAAGGAAGGCTACAGCTTCGACGAAGGGCTCTTCTCCGGCTTTAACGCCGAGACCAGCAAGTACGACCAGAGCACCTGGAACTACGAGCTCGATGACAAGGGCCACATCAAGACCGATCCCTCGCTTGCTCACCCGCGCTGCGTGTGGAACCTGCTCAAGGCCCACTATGCACGCTACACGCCGGAAGTGGTCAATGACCTCACCGGCAGCCCGGTGGAAGGCTTCCTCGCCGTCTGCAAGGCACTGGGTGAAACGTCTGTGCCGACCAAGGTAGGCACCATTCTCTACGCGCTGGGCTGGACGCAGCACACCGTGGGCACCCAGAACATCCGCACCATGGCGATGATCCAACTGCTGCTGGGCAATATCGGTATGCCTGGTGGCGGCGTAAATGCGCTGCGTGGCCACTCGAACATTCAGGGCCTCTCCGATCTGGGCCTGCTCGCCACCTCGCTGCCGGGCTATCTGGTGCTGCCCAACGAGAAGAGCCACCCGACCCTGCAGGCTTACCTCACCGCCACCACGCCGAAAACGCTCGCCGATGGGCAGCTCAACTACTGGGGCAACACACCGAAGTTTTTCGTGAGCCTGATGAAGTGGTTCTGGGGCGACAAGGCCACCAAGGAAAACGACTGGGGCTACAACTGGATGCCCAAGTGGGACAAGATGTACGACGTCATCCACATGACCGAGCTGATGGCCCAGGGCAAGATGAACGGGCTGATCGTGCAGGGCTTCAATGCAGCCGCTTCGTTCCCGGATTCCAACAAGGTCAATGCCGCGTTCTCCAAGCTCAAGTACATGGTCATCATTGACCCGCTGGCAACCGAGACCTCAACCTTCTGGCAGAACCACGGCGAGTCGAACGACGTGGATCCTTCCAAGATTCAGACTGAAGTGTTCCGTCTGCCCAGCACCTGCTTCGCCGAGGAAGATGGCTCCATCGTCAACTCCTCGCGCTGGCTGCAATGGCACTGGAAGGGTGCCGAGCCGCCCGGAGAAGCAAAATCCGACCAGGAAATCCTCGGCGAGCTGTTCGTCGCCCTGCGCGACCTGTATCGCAAGGAAGGCGGCAAGGTTGCCGACCCTATCCTCAACGTCTCCTGGGCATACGCCGATCCGAAAGCACCGACACCGGAAGAGCTGGCCAAGGAAAGCAACGGCAAGGCGCTCGCGGATATTCCAGACCCCAACGACAAAACCAAGTTCCTCGCCCGCAAGGGAGAACTGCTGCCCGGCTTTGCCCTGCTGCAGGACGACGGCAGCACGGCATGCGCTACCTGGATCTTCTCGGGAAGCTGGACGCAGGCAGGCAACCAGATGGCCCGCCGCGACAACACCGATGTGGGCCTGGGCAACACGCCGGGCTGGGCCTGGGCATGGCCGGCCAACCGGCGCATTCTGTATAACCGCGCCTCCTGCGATGTGAATGGCAAGCCCTGGGATGCCAAACGCAAACTGATCGCCTGGAACGGTGAAAAGTGGGCGGGCATTGATGTGCCGGATTTCAAGGTAGATGCTGCACCTGCCACCGGCATGAATCCATTTATCATGAACCCGGAAGGTGTGGGGCGTCTGTTCAGCTGCGACAAACTCGTCGACGGCCCCTTCCCCGAGCACTACGAGCCGATGGAGTCCCCGCTGGGTACCAACCCGCTGCATCCGAAGGTCGTCTCTTCGCCTGCTGCGCGTGTCTTCAAGGGCGACCGCGAAAAGTTCGGTAACCACAAGGACTTCCCGTACGTCGGCACCACCTATCGCCTCACCGAGCACTTCCAGTTCTGGACAAAATCGGTGCGCCTGAATGCCATCGCTCAACCCCAGCAGTTCGTCGAAATCGGCGAAGTACTGGCCAAGGAAAAGGGTATCAGCCAGGGCGACTGGGTGAAGGTCAGCTCCAACCGTGGCTTCATCAAGGCCAAGGCGGTGGTGACCAAGCGCATCATGGCGCTGACAGTCAACAAGCAGCCGCTGCATCAGATCGGCATCCCGCTGCACTGGGGCTGGATCGGCGTGGCGAAGAAGGGCTATCTGGCAAACCGACTGACCGCATCCGTTGGGGATTGCAACACGCAGACACCCGAATACAAGGCCTTCCTTGTTAACGTTGAGAAAATTTCGGGAGTCTGATCATGCCATTGCAATCACTTGATATTAAGCGCCGCTCTGCCACGACCACCGAAAGCACGCAGGCACGCACCCCCATCGAGGTTGCCAAACTCATCGACGTGAGCACCTGCATCGGCTGCAAGGCCTGCCAGGTAGCCTGTTCCGAATGGAACGAGCTGCGCGAGGAAGTGGGCGAAAACATCGGTGTGTATGACAACCCCACGGACCTCTCGGCGCAGGCCTGGACCGTGATGCGCTTCTCCGAGGTGGAAACCGCGGGCAAGCTCGAATGGCTGATCCGCAAGGATGGCTGCATGCACTGTGCAGACCCGGGCTGCCTGAAATCGTGTCCGTCGCCGGGTGCGATCATTCAGTACAAGAACGGCATCGTGGACTTCAATGAGGAGTTCTGCATCGGCTGCGGTTACTGCGTCACCGGCTGCCCGTTCAATATCCCGCGCATCTCCAAGGAAGACGGCAAGGCCTACAAGTGCTCGCTGTGTTCGGATCGCGTGGCCGTGGGCCAGGAACCCGCCTGCGTGAAGACCTGCCCGACCGGTGCGATCAGCTTCGGCAGCAAGGAAGACATGACCGAGCTGGCAGCCCGCCGCGTGGAAGATCTGAAGAGCCGTGGCTATGAGAACGCCGGGCTGTACGATCCGGCAGGCGTGGGTGGCACGCACGTGATGTATGTGCTGCACCATGCAGACAAGCCCGAGCTCTACAGTGGTTTGCGCAAGGATCCTTCGATCAGTCCGATGGTTTCGCTGTGGAAGGGCGTCACCAAGCCGCTCGCCACCCTGGCCATGGCTAGCGTGGTGCTGGGCAGCCTGTTCCACTATGTGACCAAGGGCCCGAACGAAGTTTCCCGCAAGGTTGAAGAAGAAATCGAGAAGGAGGACGCACAATGATCCGCGATCCAAAAGACCTCAAGCGTTACACGGCCTCGGAACGCGCCAATCACTGGGTGGTTGGCATGAGTTTCATTCTGCTCGCGCTCTCCGGGCTGTCGTTCTTTCATCCGGCGTTTTTCCCGCTCAACCAGCTGTTTGGCGGGCCGGTGTGGGCACGCATCCTGCACCCATATGTAGGCGTGTTGATGGCCGTCTCCTTCCTGATCATCTTCCTGCGCTTTTTCAAGCTCAATGTCATGACCAAGCGTGACATCGACTGGCTCAAGCGTGCTCACGAGATGGTTAACGGTAATGACCACAACATGCCTGAACAGGGCAAGTACAACGGCGGGCAGAAAGCACTCTTCTGGGCACTAGGCATCTGCATGTTTCTGATGACAGTGTCTGGCATCCTGATCTGGCGTGCCTATTTCCACTTCGACATCACGGCAGTACGTCTGGGCGTGCTGGTGCATGCTGCGGTGGCTTCCGTGATGATCGGGATGATCACCGTGCATGTGTATGCCGCCATCTGGGTGAAGGGCACGATCCGCGCCATGTGGTATGGCACCGTGACCCGCGCCTGGGCCAAGCAGCATCACCGTGGCTGGTATCGTCAGGTCACCGGCAAGTAACAACGCCTCAGCGCCCAGGTCTGTCGGGAGATTTTTTCATCTTTCGACGGATCCGGGCGCTTCCTCTGCTTCCCCCCGCTTCTTTCTCCCGAGTCCACCTTGCTCTCGCAAATCACCCAACCCACCCTGCTGCTCCCCGCAGGTACCCTGTTCGAATCGCGCTCCGCACGTTTCCGCCATCTGGCCAAGTCTCACAGTCTGGCGCCCTGGCTGACACTGCTGGGTACGCTCTGTGATCTCCAGCAGGAACAGGCCGACGCACTCGCCAGAACTCCACTCACCGCGAGTGAAGATTTCCCCTTGCTGACTGCGCATACTTCCTCGCTCATGGCATCGGCAAGATCCGTTTACCGTGCCATGGCAGCCAGCGCAGCGCAGCGTTTCGGGCTCAGTGAAGCCCAGGCCGCCCTGCTGCAGACGCCGCTCAGTGATGCCGCGCTGGATGAGAGGCTGCAGGCCATCCTGCTCCACGCCCGTGATATGACGCCCATCGAAGACTGGGATATCACCGCACTTCTCGCGGCTGCGGCTGCCCAGACCGTATGGCACCATGCAGTGCGCCAGTTGGGCCTGGCTGCCGAAAGCGAACCCCCTGTTACCCCTGAAGCCTGCCCGTGCTGTGGCAGTCTGCCGGTAGGCAGCATCATCATGGCGGGTGACGGCAAAGCTGGCGTACGTTATCTCGAATGCAGCCTGTGTGCCACGCGCTGGCATGCAGTGCGCGCGCATTGCAGCCTGTGTGACTCTGACAAGACCATCGACTACCTGGGGCTGGAAGGCCATAACAAGGTGGTACAGGCGGAAACCTGCGGGGATTGTCATGGTTATCAGAAAGTTTTCCTGCAGACCGGCGATATCCGCGTCGATCCGGTCGCCGATGATCTCGCCACCCTCGCCCTCGACGTACTCGTCGGCGAGCGCGACTATGCACGTGGTGTCCCCAATCTGCTGATGCACGAGGGCACACCAGCGGCCTGAAGAGGTGTGCCAAACGCTCCAGACGAATCAACCGGGCTGGCTGCGACATACATCGTCGCCTGCCCGGTATACCATCGCAGCAATGGGTGCAAGTTGTTAGAATCAGGCATCCATCCTTACATGATCCCCCCCAATGAATCCGCATTTCATCGTCTGGATCACGGATCTGGCCGACACCGGCGTTGTTCTCCCGTTATCCGCACTGCTGGTCGGCCTGCTGTGGTATCTCGAATCCGCCCATTCCGCCTGGCTGTTTGGGCGCGCCCTGCTCGCCTGCCTCATCACCATGGCCGTGCTCAAGGTGATTTTCATCTCTTGCGGGCATGCCATGGGGTCGAGCATCAATTCACCCAGCGGGCACACCAGCCTGGGGGTATTTTTCTACGGCACGGTGGCCATTCTGTTCTGGGTCAAGCGGCCCGGCATCCAGGGTATTCTGGCCAGCTCCGCGCTGGCACTGCTGGTGTGCGCCATCGCGGTCTCCCGTCTTCTGCTCAACGCGCATAACCTGCCCGAAGTCATCGTGGGCGGCTGCGTGGGCGCCCTGGCACTGACCCTGTTTGCCATCCCCTACCTGCGTCAGAAGCACCCCAGCCTGAAGCTCAAAAAGCTGGGGCTGATCCTCCTGCCGGTGTTCATCCTCACCTATGGCACGGTGTTACCAGCCGAACAGATGCTGCGCCAGATGTTGCCATTGTTTCATCTGGATATCTGCACTGCGTAAACAAGCTGTCGCGCTCCGCGCCACACCGGGGTGCGGCACCACCATTCTTCTGGCATCCGGGCTTGACCGGCGGATCACCTCTCCCCTAAGCTGCCTGCGGGCGCGCCAGTCCAGGTTCGGTTTGCCGGCTCTGCCACAGCAGACCTCTCCGGGGTTACCCCGGGGTTTTGTTTGACCCGCTTCGCTTTGCGTGAGCAGCGCTGCCGTTCCGGCAAGTCGAGCTCACGCGTGACACGACAGGCTGGATTGGTGCGTCCGCCCCTGAATCGGTCATCCCATGAAGTCTGCCGCGCATTCACACCCTGTTCATCCGGATCTTCATCGCGTCGCCAAGGGCCTGGCGGCGGCGCTGATCCATGCCGGTGAAGGCAATCTGCGCGCACACCTGACTCAAGCGCTAGGCAGGCACTGGCCCTGGCTCACACGCCTGCCATCCGCCCTGCGCCAGCATTTCGGTGTACCTTTGCGCGCGGAGGATTATGACCGGCTCGTCGCGTGGCTCGAAACCTATCGCCCCTTTGTGGCAGCATTCAAAAGTGGCCTTCCATGGCCACGCATCCGCCACTATTTCAGCTTTGCGCCGAAGATGGCAGAGGCACCGGCCCCGCTCCGCGATCTGGGCCTGCCAGTATTCGACAGCGTGGCAGATCTGACGCGCTGGCTACAGCTCTCGGAGGAGGAGCTCGACTGGTTCGCTGATACAGCGGGCTGGGGTAGCCAGGCTTCAGCCCAAGCCCTGCAGCATTACCACTATCAGTGGAAACCAAAATCGGATGGCAGCCTGCGCCTGATTGAAAGCCCCAAGGAGCGGCTGCGCGAAATCCAGCAGCGGATTCTGCGCGAGTTGCTCAACCGGGTGCCCATGCATGCCGCCGCACATGGCTGCGTGCGCGGCCGCTCGGCCCTCAGCGGTGCCAGCGTGCACGCCGGCGCGGCCATCCTGATCCACCTGGATCTGCGTGACTTTTTCAGCAGCATTTCTGCCGGCCGGGTACACGCCCTCTTTCACACCCTGGGTTATTCGCATGCGGTATCGCGCTACCTCACCGGTCTCACCACGCATTGCAGCCATTCTTCGATCCTGCGCAACTGGCCGCAACCGGACTACGCCTCAGCCGCGCAACGCCGGGACTGCTCGCAGCAGGCGCGCAAGCTCCTCTCCCGGCATCTGCCACAAGGCGCGCCCACTTCACCGGCACTCGCCAATCTGTGCGCATGGCGCCTGGATGAAAGGATCAAGGGCGCGGCACAGGCATGCAATGGCCGCTACACCCGCTACGTGGATGATCTGGCACTCTCGCTGCCGGAGAACTCGCTTGCCAGGGCACGCCGCATCAGCCTGATGCTGCAGACCATCATTCTCGAAGAAGGGTTTGAAGCGCATCCGCGCAAAACCCGGATCATGACGCAGGCACAGCCGCAGCGCCTCACCGGGCTCGTCGTCAATACGCGCCCGAACCTGCCACGCCATGAACACGACCAGCTCAAGGCCATCCTCACAAATTGCGTAAGGCATGGCCCGGCCAGCCAGAACCGCGAACAGCGGGAGAATTTTCACGCCTGGCTGGCTGGCCGCGTAAGCTATGCCGCACAGATCAACCCGGCACGCGGAGCGCGCCTGCAGGCACTGCTCGCGCAGATTGACTGGAGCCGGTAAGAATCAGGTTCGTCCGGCTTTAGTGAAGGCCGCTCATGGCTTTGCGCCCCACGGACGAAATCTCGCAAGCAATGCAATCCCACTTCACCCCATTGTTCCGGTTGCGCGGCATCCTGAGGCAATCACTCAAAAATGCCATTAGCGTTTTTCGAGAGCACTGAAAAACAGCTACGGCGCCCTCCTACACATGGGATTTTGATCGTTCCAAAAGACCGCATCTGGCAAGCACGGCGTGACCTTAGGTGGCAAAGCGTTGGGAGACGCCTGCGGCTTTCCCAACCTACGCCCTTGCTACGCCTTCGCGTCACTTTGTTATGCTTTATGGATTTATCGGGTGAAAATTTCTGGTCAACGCGAAAACGGGAGCCTAAGCTCCCGCTATTTCCTCAGGCAGAGCGCTATACGATCAGCGTTCAATCACTTCAACGTTCGTGACCTTGTTGCTCTTGTCCAGATCCACATACACCAGCTGCGGCTGATCATCGGCGGTATGGAGTTCATAAACGATAGAGCTGGTGCCAGACATCCAGCTCGTGGTGCTTTCCGGGGCGCCGAGAATCTGGCGGGCTTCGGCAGCGCTTTCGCCGCTGTGGATCTGATCAATCTGGGCCTGCGTGACCACATGGTCATTCGTGGCGGCGAAGCTTGCCTGTGCGGCCAGAGCCAGGCCGAGGGAAGCTGCAATCACTGCAATAGTCTTGGGTGCGTTCATGATGATTTCCTTTTCTGTTTTGGGGGGAGAAGGTGTTAACACCGTCCATGAAACAGAGAATACGCCCGCTTTCTTAAGTGATTCTTAATCGCCAGCCATGCCTGAATATTGATTGGTCTGAACAGGGCAAGGAATTGAGCCACTCCCCTTGGCTCCATGCAAAACATCTGAAGAGCCGAATTCAGTTTGCTGCCTGCAGGGCGAGCCGCACGGATTCCACCACCCCGGCCCAATCGCCTGCACTGCCCTGCCGATGCAGTACGGCCTGCGGATACCAGGGGCTGTCACTGCACCCAAGCTGCCAGCGCCACTCCGGCGCCCAGGGCAGCAGTACATGCAGTGGCCGTGCCAGCGCCCCCGCCAGATGCGCCAGCGAAGTATCTACGCTCAATATGACATCCATGTTCTGCACAATCGCTGCAGAATCGGCAAAGTCCCCAATCTGCGGTCCCAGGAAAACCAGCTCTGGGTGCTGCCGCAGGAAAATCTGATCCGCCTCACGAACCTCTTTCTGGATCAGGAATACCTGCCCACATGCCAGCAGAGGCGCCAGCGCGGCAAGCGGCATGGAGCGGTTTGCATCGTTTTTCAGGCACGGATTTCCGGCACAGGCCACCCCGATATTCAGCGCGGAGGGATGCAGCGCGAGCTTTTCCCGCCAGTGCTGCACACGCTCATGCGAAACATGCAAATATGGCACAGCGCAGGGAATGCTATCAGCATCAGTCGCAAAAAGGCCCGGCAAACTCAGAAGGGGGCACTGAAAATCGCCCTGTGCACGATCCTGCTCTGCACGCAAGAGTTCACAGCCGGGCAATGACTGCATGAGCGGGAACAGCGTGGCAGGCACCTCGAAATACACCTTCACGCCACGCTCAGCCAGCATCGGAATATACCGGCAGAACTGCAACGCATCGCCCATGCCCTGCTCGCACCATACCAGCACGCTGCGCCCCACCGCTGCCTCAATCCGTTCAAGCCGCGGCATACTGGTGTGGCGGGGAATATCGGCATCACTACGCAGCCAGCGCGCCGCATAATTCGCCCAGCCTTGCGCAAAATTGCCCAGGGCCAACTGCGTGATGGAAAGATTCCAGCGTGCGGTGGCATACGCGGGGTCGAGCCCGGTGGCGTGCTCATAGGCCAGCACGGCTTCTGCGTGGCGGCACGAAGCCACTAGGGCATTGCCAAGATTTGACCACGCTGCCGCAAATTTCTGATCCAGCGCCAGCGCCCGCTCGCAGGCCTGCATGGATTCTTTCAGCCGACCCAGGCTGTAGAGCGTATTCCCCCGGCAAGACCAGATCTGTGCAGACTCCCCGGCCAGTTGCTCGGCCCGGTCATAAGCATGCAGGGCCTCTTCAAACTGCTTCAGTTCGTGCAGCACGTTACCCAGATTACCCCAGGCACCGGCCATGTCAGGAACAATCTGCAGGGCGCGCTCACAGGAAGCCTGGGCTTCCCGAAAGCGCTTCAGTGCCTGAAGGGCAACCGCGCGACCACACCAGAGCCCGGCATGTTCGGGGGTCAAGGCAAGCGCCTTGTCATAACAGGCCAGTGCCTCGACATTCTGTCCCACGGAATGCAGTACTTCTCCAAGATACATTCCTGCGGCAACATTCTGTGGCGCCAGCACCAATGTGCGTTCGAAGCAGCTGATTGCCTGCGCGTGGTGGCGCAGCTTTTTCTCTGCCATTCCCAGATTCAGCCACGCTGGGGCAGACTGCTCATCCTGCGCCAGCACGCGGCGGCTCAGTTCGGCAGATTCCTCAATCTTGCCTCGGCGCAGAAGCACCACCGCTAGATTGGTCAGCGCCGAGGGCCTGCCAGGCATCAAGCTCAGGCAGGCGCGAAAATCCTCTTCCGCCTGCTCAAAATGCTCTTGCTGCAAATTTTCCAGGCCCCTGAAAAAAAGGGCTTTGGCGGTTTCGATCCTGTCGGCCATGAAAGAAAATCGGGAATCCAGGTGGAAAATTCGTTCAAGCAGAAGAATAAATCATTATCCAGCCAATTCATGCACACATGGTTACGACATTCTGCTTCGACAAGAGGCTATTCAGGATCTCTACACAGTCACCAGGATCTATACTTTCTCACCGCCCGAGTCACCGCCAGCCCCGGAAGGAAAATTATGCGTGCTATGTCCGCCCTGCGTTTCATCATCACCCTGTCCATTGGTCTGTTGGCGTTGTCCGGCCCAGCCCGGGCAGCCGACAGATCGCCACACTGCCTCAGCGACTGTAAGCCTCGCATCGGCATTGTTTCCGCTTTCGGTGCAGAAGCTGATCTGCTGATCGCCCGGACGACCGACAGGCGCGTCTGGAAAATCAATGGCAATCGCTTTACCACCGGCACACTGCAAGGCAACCGGGTGGTCATCGTGCTCAGTGGCGTCGGCATGGTCAATGCGGCGATGACCACCCAGCTGATGCTTGATCATTTCCGCATCGAGCGCCTCGTGCTCAGCGGCATCGCAGGTGGCATCAATCCGGCGAACAATGTCGGCGATGTGGTCGTGCCGGAAAAATGGGCAGCCCCTATGGAGGTTTACTGGAACGGAGATGAATCCGTTCCCGCAGCCTGCGGCAAACCGGGGGATGTTGAATGCCTGGGCCTCAAGCTTGCCCGTGGCGAAGACACCAGACCGTTACCGCCGGTGCGCCTGGGCAACTCCCCTACCGGACAATACCTGCGCGAGAACTTTGTGATGAATGCGGACAACAGCCCACACGGCGAATTCCGTTTCGATTTCACGGCAGATCCACACATGCTGGCAATCGCCCGAACGCTACAGCCCGGCCTCGAAAAATGCGGCCCACGCACGCCGCCGCAATGCGTCTCCACCCAGCCTCAACTGCGCGTAGGCGGGCGCGGCGTCTCCAGCAATGCCTTTCTCGCCAACCCCGATTATCGCCAATATCTGCATGAGACCATTGCCGCCGAGCTGATGGACATGGAAACCGCCGCTTTCGCCCAGGTGGCCTATGCCAACAAGATCCCTTTCATCGCCTTCCGCAGCGTGTCGGATCTTGCCGGCGGCAACGACTTCAAGGATGTTGGCGCATTCTTTGGCAGCGGGCTGGCTGAGACCAACGAGGCCAAAGTGACGATGGCATTTCTGCAGGCGTGGCGGGAGAGATCCACGACTGCGCAAGGCCAGCGGTAAATGAACAGCCAGACGCCAATTCGTGCCCGATTTTCCAGCGCTCCCGCCCTTGCGCTCTGGGTATGAGCAGATGTTTTTCGTAAAGTGGTGTCTGGAGCGCGGCGGCGACCCACCATTACCTATTACCATCTCCGCAGCCATTTCACGTTTCGTTTGGTGGATTGCTACGCAAATCCGTATTACTCTTTTGGCATACCCAGCCGCCTTTCGTAGGGTGGCGAAGCGAACAATGAGCGGGAGCGAATTGCACCTTCCGCGTGGTTTTTACCTCACACGAGCGAGTTTTTGCCGTTTTCTGGCGATCAATGCCTGCAGGGCGTTACAGGCGGGCATGAGTGCGGCTTGGTTTTCCATATTGCTCGCTACGGGGCAATAAGCTGCAGCGTAAGCCTGGATTCTAAACCTGGGCCTGAGCGGGCTTGTGGAGTGCAGAGATGGCAAACCCGATCACGATCAGGCAGACAGGCAGCGCGCTCATCAGGAGAAACGAGGCGTTCCAGTCTGCGCTGCGCTCGCGCAGGTAGCCAATCACGACAGGCCCGAGTGACGCGAAGGCGTAACCCACGCCCTGGATGACGGTCGACAGGCGCCGGTTCTCGTCGATATTGCGGGCGCTATTCATGATCAGCATGAAGATCGTCACGAAAGACCCGCCCTGCGGAATGCCGGCCAGAATAGACCATACAAGCCAGTGTGAGGGGCCCAGCAGAATCCACAGGGGCGTTGCCATCCACAGCACGCCCATGAGGGATAGCATTCGGCCCAAGGACCAGTAGCGCACCAGCACCGGCACACAAAACGAACCCAGCATTCCCATCACCTGAAAGACCGTTGCCGCCAAACCTGCCTGGGTAGCCGTCATCGCATTGCGCTCCATCAGGTAGGTGGGCAGCCAGGCGGTGATGCCGTAGTAATTGAACAGATGCACCAGCAGCGCAATCGACAACAGCCATACCATTGGCATTCTGTGAAGCGGTTTATCCGGTGCCGTGTGCGCTACAGGCGCACAGCCTGAGGCTGTCTGCGCAGGGTATAAGCTGCGCCGCAGCCGATTCACGGCCAGCCACAGAAAGAAGGTCACGAGTGGCATCCACACCCAGCTGGCCAATGACAGGCGCCAGCTGGTGAGTTCCGCGAGCGGCGCAGTCAGCGAGCTTGTGAACATGGTGCCAACTCCCATCGCAGCGGTGTACAGGCCCGTCACCATCCCCATGCGTTTGGGGAAATCGCGAGCGATCACCTGCAGGCTCACGATATTCCCGATGGTCAGTGAAGCACCCAGCAGCAAGGTGCCCAGCAGCATACCGGGGGCACCGTCCAGCGGACGCAGCAGCGTACCGAGCATGGCGCCTGCCAGGGTTGCGAGAATTGCCCGCTGCACACCGGTACGTGCAATCAGGAGGGACGCCAGCGGCGTCAGCAGGCCGAAGCAGAGCACCGGAATGCTTGTCAGCAGCGCCACTACCGTCGGACTCAGCCCCAGATCGGCGCGTATGGTGCCAATCACGGTGGGCACGGCAGTGATCGGACTGCGCAGATTCATCGCCAGTGCCAGCAGTGCCAAGAGGGTAAGCAGAAGCAGACGATCTTTTCCGCAAACGGAAGATTGGGATGAGTCGGGTTTCAAGGTGAGCAGTGATGCGGAAACGTCGCAAAGGCGGTGCAGGCGGTTCCCGCAGAGTAGTGACAAGGCACATCAACACAGCACGGGTTGATATCCCTGTTTGTACGAAAGACTGATTATATGGACTCGCGCTCTGCTCTGTCCATGCGCCGGGTCAAGGCTGTGGCAAAAGCATCCCGACGCCGGAAAAACACCTGGAATCGGGCATGACGCCTCGTTCAGTATACCTTTGCTACGCCCGCCGGGCGGGTCTTGAAGCGTTTGTGCACCCAGTAATACTGCTCGGGGGTCTTGCGGATTTCATGCTCAAGGAAGGCATTCATGCGGATGGTGTCGGCCACAACATCCTTGGTCGGAAAATCTTCCCAGACATCTCCGAACTCGCAGGTGTAGCCCTGCCCCCAGGGTTTGGTGCGCATGATAAAGGGAACCACCACGGCATTGGATAATCTGGCGATGCGTGACAGGCCCGGAATGGTGGCTGCATCCACCCCAAAGAAAGGCACGAAGATCGAATCCCGCAGACCGAAGTCCATGTCGGGGAGATAGTAAAACGGTTTGCCTGCCTTGATCGCCTGCACGGCGGAGCGGATACCTTCCTGGCGCGACCAAAGGGTCTGCTTGCCAAAGCGCATGCGACCCTTGAGGAGCATTTCTTCGACAACCTTGTCGCGTTGTGCAGAGTAGACACTCACACAGTCCAGTTCCAGTGCTATGCGGTTACCCACATCCAGATTGGAGAAATGTGGCACGAGAAAAATAATGGGGACACCTTCTTCATGCAGCTTGCGCACTTTCTCGAAGCCGCGCAGTTCGGCAAGCCGCCGGATACGTGCCTCGGGCGCCCACCAGACAATGCCGCGCTCAAGAATGGAGCGTGTTACGGCGACGGCTATCCGCAGGGCAAGACGGCGACGCTCTGCCTCAGAGAGTTCCGGAAAGCATAGCCTCAGGTTGGTACGAATCACGCGGCGCCGGGGAATTACGGCCACATACAGAAGATGGCCTAACAACCAGCCGATACCTGCTTGAACCGGCAAAGGAAGCCAATGAAACAGCCACAAAAAAGCAAACAGGATACGGGTCATGAAGCAGGGCCGGGTAAAAAGCGCCTGCATTATAAGGCCCTGGGATGACAACCCCGCCTGCATTGCCAGGTAAATACGGGTTAAAAATCTGCCCAGCTGCCGAAAGGCAGGATCAGGCTCCCAGGCACCGCACCATTGCGCATTTATCAGATTCAGACGCGTTCTGGTGCATGGTATTTGCAAATATTTGAAAGAAACATAAAACAGCCGTCATGTCCGAAACTCATCGCCCATCCGACGAACGGGAATGTCATAAAACATGTTACGTCTGGAATAGTTGAAAAATGCATCCCCGAGCGCACCACTATCAGATTTACTCCCCTGCTTTGGGCTGATTCACGTACTGATCAATGCCGCCCGGAAATTGCCCCACGGCGGGGTCAGAAGAAAGCCCATTGATCACGGTTTGCATCAGCGCGCCATAAACCGACAAAGTCCCCTTGCGCCCTTCGAACTGTTCGGTCTGTCAGGTTTTTTTCTGGCAGCGCCTATCCTTGAGGTCCATGAACAGTGCGGCAACCTTCCTGTTGAGTACAGCACCTTGCTGGGCAGAGATGTTACTCATGCTCTTGACGGCGGGATTGGCTGCCAGCCCGGCAAGCACACGGCTTTCTTCAGCGGAAATATTGTCGGCCAGACACTTCGCCATCTAATTAGCATACTGACCGGCATGTGCAGCACCACACAGGCCCAACATAAAAATCAACGCGAAGATCTTGGCTTTCATGACAAGCTACCTGCTTATGAAAAATGAAAGCCCGGTCTGATGTATTCATGGGCCAGGCGCGCTTGCGCTGACGCAATAAAAAGCCCGAAGACTTTCGCCTTCGGGCTTTTTGCAACAGATATTCCAGCAGGAATTCTATTAGCGGATAACGCGAGCGCCCTTGCCCTTCATTGCGGCTTCGACTTCTTCCACGCGAACCATGGAGGTATCGCCCGGGGTGGTCATGGCCAGTGCGCCGTGAGCTGCGCCGTATTCGACGGCAGCCTGTGCGCCCTTGCCTTCCATGAAGCCATAAGCCAGACCGGAAGCGAAACCGTCACCACCGCCGACGCGGTCATAGATTTCCAGGTTTTCGCGCTTCATCGATTCATAGATCTTGCCTTCGTACCAGACGATGGCGGACCAGTCATTGATCGAAGCGGTCTTGGCATTGCGCAGCGTGGTGGCGGCAGCCTTGAAGTTAGGGAATGCGGCCACGGCCTTTTCAATCATCTTGGCGAAAGAATCCGTCTGGATGTTGGTCAGGTGTTCGTCGGCGCCTTCAACTTCGAAGCCCAGGCAGGCCGTGAAGTCTTCTTCGTTACCGATCATCACGTCAACGTGCTTGGCGATGGTGCGGTTAACGCGCTGAGCGGCTTCCTTGCCACCCTGGCTCTTCCACAGAGAAGCGCGGTAGTTCAGGTCATAGGCCACGACGGTGCCGTACTTCTTGGCAACTTCAACGGCTTCGATCACGGCTTCAGCGGTGTTGGAGGCCAGAGCGGCGAAGATACCGCCGGTGTGGAACCAGCGCACGCCTTCTTCACCGAAGATCTTTTCCCAGTTCACTTCACCCGGGCGGATCTGCGAAGCAGCAGAGTTGCCACGGTCGGAGCAACCCAGAGCCGGACGCACGCCGAAGCCCTTTTCCGTGAAGTTCAGACCGACGCGGGTGTTCTTGCCCAGACCGTCGAAATCACGCCAGATGACGTGGGACATGTCCACGCCACCCTGCATGATGAAATCTTCAACCAGCCAGCCCAGATCGTTCTTGGGCAGGGCCGTGACGGCCATGGCACGCTTGCCCCAACACTTGCGCATGGCGCGGGCCACATTGTATTCGCCGCCGCCTTCCCAGACCTGGAAGCTGCGGGCATTGCGCACGCGACCGAATCCCGGGTCGAAACGCAGCATGACTTCGCCGAAGGAAGCGCAGTCCCACTTGCACTCGGCGGCGGATTTGACGATCAGTTCAGCCATTTCTTCTATATCCTTAATGAATGGATGGAATCCATGAACCAAAAGCCGCCCGGCACAGGCCGGACGGCTTCCAATGATTCACGTCTGGGTTACTTCTTGGCGGCCAGTTCGGCCTTGATATCCTTGACCATCTGCACAACGCGACGGACGTTTTCTTCGATACCCTTGTAATCCTTGGCCTTCAGCAGTTCCTTGGTGATCAGGTTGCTACCGATGCCGCAGGCTACGATGCCGGCGCCGTACCACTTGCGCAGGGATTCTTCCGTCGGTTCAACACCGCCGGTGGGCATGATGCGCGTCCAGGGCATCGGGCCCATGACGCTCTTGACGAAATCGGGGCCACCCACGGACGAACCCGGGAACACCTTGACGATTTCGCAGCCCAGTTCCTGTGCGTCACCGATTTCGGTGGCGGAACCGCAGCCGGGGCTATAGGGGATACCGCGACGGTTACAGACCTTGCCAACTTCAGCGTTGAGCAGCGGTCCAACGATGAACTTGGCGCCATTGGCGATATAGATGCCAGCCGTCGGGGCGTCAACGATGGAGCCCACGCCCATGATCACGGACGGGTCAGCCTTGGTGAAATACTTCGTGACTTCGTAGAAGACGTGCGAAGCGAAATCGCCGCGGTTGGTGAACTCGATGCACTTGGCGCCACCGTTGGCACAGGCCTGGATCACATTCTTGCAGACTTCGATATCCGGATCGTAGAAAACCGGGATCACGGCTTGATCCATCATTGCAGCCAAAACGGCCATACGGTCTTTTGCAGCCATTGCAAATCTCCTGAAAAATAATGGAAGCACCACAGAGGGATCGCGGTGCGCTGTTCGAAAACAAGTGATTTTCGCGCAATAGTGCCGAACTATCAAGGCAAACCGATCAAGCGACGGTCGAAATCTGCCAAAAACC
This sequence comes from Rhodocyclaceae bacterium UBA1310, assembly GCA_002307175.1. Lineage (GTDB taxonomy): Bacteria > Pseudomonadota > Gammaproteobacteria > Burkholderiales > Rhodocyclaceae > Uliginosibacterium. The sequence continues at coordinate 14,482 of DBTS01000156.1, read as the reverse complement.
GGGTTCCACGAATATCCATTCGATAATGACACAGCATGGATTGCGTATTTTTGACGCAGACCAACGAACGCCTCAATCAGTGAAAATCGTGGCTGCTCGTCTGCAAGTCTCCCAGCCAGTCAGAAAGATCGACGAGCCGTTGCGCAATCAGGCAGACCACGCCATCAGCGGCCTGCACCTGCCCATACACACCGAGCAGGCGGGCACCGAGCAGTTCGCGCCGCTGCCGCTCGGCCAGCCGGGGATGCACAATCACATTCACACAACCGGTTTCATCTTCGAGGGTGACGAACACGCTTTTGGCCGTACACGGCTTCTGCCGGCAGGTAACGATGCCGGCGGCACGGGCCAGAGCACGATCACCCGCGCACAGCACACCACTTGAAGGCAGAAAGCGGCGTTCCTGCAGGCGGCTGCGCAACAGGCTGAGCGGATGCGCGCGCAGGCTGTAACCGAGGCTGGCGTAATCGGCCACCAGGCTCTCGCCAACCTGCGGGGCGGTCAGGCGTACCTCTTCGGTTTCCTGCACCGGCACAGCATCGAACATATCACCTTGGACACGTACGGCGGCAACCTGCCAGGTCGCCTGGCGCCGATGCCCTGCCAGCGAACCAAGTACATCGGCTTCTGCCAGCTGACGCAGGCTACCGGTATCCAGCCCGGCACGTACAGCCAGATCCTGAACATCACGAAAGGCTCCGCCACGGCGCGCTTCCACGATGCGGGCAACCGCAGCCAAAGAAAGGCCAGTCACCTGGCTCAGCCCCAGGCGCACAGCAGGCCGCCCCCGGCCCCGCGGCAACAACAGGCAATCCACGGCGCTGGCGCCGATATCGACGGGCAGCACCTCGACGCCATGACGCCGCGCATCCTGGACAAGCTGGGCGGGCAGATAGAAGCCCATGGGCTGACTGTCGAGCAGTGCGCACAGGAAGGCTTCGGGCTCATGGCACTTAAGCCAGGCCGACACATACGCCAGCAGCGCAAAGCTTGCCGCATGAGACTCAGGAAAACCGTATTCGCCAAAACCCTCGATCTGTCGGCACAAAGCTTCGGCAAACTCTGCGAGACCCTTGCGCGCCATGCCGGCACGCAGCTTGCCCTTGAATTTCTCCAGATGCCCCTTCTGTTTCCATGAGGCCATGGCACGGCGCAGCTGATCTGCCTCGCCCGGCGTGAAATCAGCCGCCACCACAGCCAACTGCATCACCTGCTCCTGAAAGATCGGCACCCCCCAGGTGCGTGCCAGCACGGCATTCACCTCAGGACTGATATCCTGCACCATGCGCTTTTCCGCACGCCCCTGCAGATAGGGATGCACCATGCCGCCCTGAATCGGGCCGGGCCGCACAATGGCCACCTGCACCACCAGATCGTAGTACTCGCGCGGCCTGAGGCGTGGCAGCATGGACATCTGCGCGCGCGATTCGACCTGGAACACGCCAATCGTGTCGGCCTTGCAGATCATGTCGAAAGTCGCCGTATCCTTGGGCGGAATATCATCCATCGTGAGCACCCTGCCCTGCCGCTGCGAGAGCAGGGCAAGCGTCTTGCGGATCACCGTGAGCATGCCCAGGGCGAGCACATCCACCTTGAGGAGCCCGAGGGATTCAAGATCATCCTTGTCCCACTGAATCACCGAGCGCTCAGCCATCGCGGCATTCTCCACCGGCACCAGACGCGCCAGCGGCCCCTGCGAGATGACGAAGCCACCAACGTGCTGCGAGAGGTGGCGCGGAAACAGGCGCAGCATCTCGGTGAGTGCGAGCCACTTGGCAACACGCGGACTCTCGGGGTTCAGGCCGATGGCGGCGAGGCGCTCGGGCAACTCCTCGCGCTTGTCCCACCATGCCAGTGATTGCGTGAGCGCGCCAATCTCGGCCTGGCCAAAGCCCAGCGCCACGCCGACATCACGCATGGAGCTCTTGGTGCGATAGCGGATCACCGAGGCAGCGAGTGCTGCACGATCGCGCCCGTATTTTTTGTAGATGTACTGGATGACTTCTTCGCGGCGCTCGTGCTCGAAATCGACATCGATATCCGGCGGCTCATCACGCTCGCGCGAGAGAAAACGCTCAAACAGCAGAGTGGCACGCTCGGGGTCTACCGCTGTAATTCCCAGGGCATAACACACGGCAGAATTGGCGGCAGAGCCACGGCCCTGGCAAAGGATTTTCTGATCTTTTGCAAAATTGACAATATCATAAACCGTGAGAAAGAAAGCTTCGTATGCCTTCTCCGTAATCAGGGCCAGTTCCTTCTCGATGCTCTGGCGAACTTTTTCCGGCACCCCCGCAGGGTAGCGCCAAAGAAGGCCCGCCTCGGTCTCCTGACGCAGATAGCTGCTCAGCGTGTGCCCGGCGGGCACGATCTCCTGCGGATACTCATATCTGAGAGAGGCCAGATCAAAGTTGCACTGTGCGGCAATCCGCATCGTCTCGGCGAGCAGTTCCGGCGGATACAGACGCGCCAGCCGCAAGCGGGTACGCAGGTGGCGCTCGGCGTTCGGAAACAGTGCCTGCCCGGCAGCAAACACCGTCTGATGCAGACGCACGGCAGTCAGCACATCCTGCAGGGGGCGCCGGTTGCGCGCATGCATGTGCACATCCCCAGCCGCCACCAGCGGAATACCAACAGCATTACCTATTTTCTGCAGGGATTCGAGATACGCAGCATCATCTGCCCCGCAGAGCAGCTCGGCGGCAATCCACAGACGGTTCGGAAAGCGCTCGGCAAGCCATCGCGCATCGGCTTCGGCAGGCTCCTCGCCGGGCAGCCACAAAGCCAGGCAATCCGGCACGGCGCCGCCGGGCATGATGCTCGCAAGATCGCCGCGCATGAGCCGATACTCGCCTTTTTCTGCCCGCCGCCGCGCCAGGGTAATCAGCGCGCACAGATTGCCATAACCATCGCGGCTGCGCGCCAGCAACACCAGACGCAGCCCGCATTCCAGACGGAACTCGGAGCCGACGATCAGCCTGGGATAGGCTGGCAGCACGGGCGGAGTACGCCCCTCGGCAATAGCGCGGGCCTGCCCGGCCACATCTTCGCCCTGCATGTCGCGCAGCGCCTGCCAGGCCTGCACCACCCCGGCCACCGAGCACTCATCGGTGATGGCCAGCGCGCCATAGCCGCGATGGCGTGCCTGGGCCATCAGTTCTGCCGGGTGCGAAGCACCCCGCAGGAAGCTGAAGTTGCTCAGGCAATGCAGCTCGGCATAGGCAGGCAGGGTTCTGTTCATGGCTTCACGCGAAGAATCCGTGCAACCACCAGCCATCGGCATCGCGGAAGATCCACAGCCATTCGTGGCGTGCCGTGCAGGCGACATAATAATCGCGGCGCACATCACCGGTGGCATCCTCATCCTGGCCCCACCAGCCACTCTCGATGCGTTCCGGCCCAGCCAGCCGGAGCAGGTCTCCACCACGCTGCGGCACGCCATTGCACTCTGGCAACAACTTGGGCTTAGGCAGCAGCCAGAGAGGGCGGGACTTGCGGCCCGCAACAACCTTCTTTCCTGCATTCTTTCCAGCCTGCCGCCCTGCCGCCTGATCCCGCGAGACGTATGCGCTGGCGCACTCGGGCCGATGATCCTCCACCAGCGACAGCGCCTGCACGGCATCCTTGCCCAAGCGTGCGCGCAGGCGCTCGATCACAGGGGCAAGCGCCAGTGCAGCCTCCTGGCCGAACAGCCCCAGGCTGCGCCCGGAAAGCGTCTGGGGGGATTCCACCCGCAACTGGATACGCCAGACCGGCGCTTCCAGGCGGAAATGCTCCAGGCGCTCACGCAGCACCCGCTCCAGGCGCTGCAGATCGGCGCTGGCCTCAGCCAACGCCAGCGTCATGACACTGGGGGGCATGCCATCTTCGTGCTCCAGCAGCAGATTGCATTCCACCACCCCCGCCGCACGCGCTCCCAGCCAGCCACACAATGCCGCCAGCAGGCGCCGGGCGGCGAACAGCAGCATGCCTGCATGCTCGACTTTGGCGGGCAATTCAAGGCTTTGCGCAAAGCGTTCAGGGAACACAAATGCTTCGCGCAGATCCGGCACCTCGCCAAGCGCCTGCGCCAGGCGCAGCGGCAGTTCGGCGCCAAAACGCCGCCGCAGCCCGGTGGCTGGCAAGGCCAGCAGATCGCCAAGAACCTGCGCCCCAAGTGCGGCAAGTGTCTTCATGTCTTTAGCATTCATGAATCCCATCACCTCAACAGGCAGATGGCCGAGGCGCTGGCGCAAAAGTGCGGAGTCTTCGCAGGCCTCCTCATCCCCAGCGCGCGCCAGCCACTGCGCCGCCAACGGAGTCGGGGCAATCCCCTGGAGCGCCTCGAACCCCTGCGCTTCCAGCCCGGCCCGCACCATGCCTCGCAGTGCCTCCAGCCCACCAAAGAGACGCAGGCAACCACCAATTTCCAGCAGCAATTCATCTGCCGAGGCGATGCAGACAGTCGGCGTGAAGCCTTCAGCCCAGCACGCCAGGGTGCGCAGCAGTTCCGCTTCCCGTTCAGACTGGCGTTCATGCACGCGAATACCCGGAACCAACCCCAGCACGCCTGACAGGCCAAGCCCCTGACGCACCCCGGCGCGCATTGCAGCGGCATTGGCGGAGACCACCTGCTGGCGCTCCACGGCAACAGCAGCGCCCTCTTCATGGGGAAAGACATCCAGAGGGAGAAACGGAAACTGCAGGCACAGCCACAGCATGGCCCCCCCTAGACAGCAGAAAATCTTGGCAGCGGTTTAAGCTCTGCCTGGCGTATCTGCGGACGCATCCGCAGGCATGGGCGTGGCACCTGCAAATGCAGGACCTGTGCGAGGGGCGGGCCGCGCCGTTTGAGGATGCGCACAGTCAATCCAGCTGAATTTCCGCCAAGTTCCAGACGCAAGGGGGCTGCAGAGGCACTACGCGCCGCTGCAGCCTGCCGGAAGATGAATGCCGGCGCGCCATGGGCCTCCGCCGCCAGTTGCAGGCGCCGCAAGGTACGCGCATCCGTCTGCGCCGGCAGCCACGCCAGCAAAGCGCCCAATGCACCACTGGCGAGCAGATTTTCTGCCGCCCAGGCGATCTCGGCGCCATCAGCCTGCACCCACAAAAGCGAGCTTAGCGGCAAGGCCATCGCCCAGGCCGGGGCATGGGGAGCAAACGGCGGCGCCAGCAGGGCCAGCGGCCCTTCCTTCACGCAGGTCTGCAAAACCGGCAGAAGCAGGGAGAGTTCGCCCAGCCCGGCGCCATCTGCCAGGAGTTCTGTCACTGCGCCACGCGGCCAGCCGCCACCGGGCAACTCGGCATCCAGCGCAGCATAGCCGCTGGCCAGCACATCAGAAGTCTGGGCCAGGCGATCACCGCGCCACACATCGGGACGCTGGAGTACGGACTGCAGGGTTGGGAGAGGCTGGGCAGCAGAAGACATGGATAAAATTACACTGGTTTTTTATACAGTATAAAACAGCAGACACAGAAAACCAGTGCCATCCGGCACTTTTGCACATGGCACCAATGCGTTCATCGCAGACAACCGGAAAAAGACTTGTGAGAAAACCGGAGACCCCGTATAAGCCAATGAAAAATATAAGGGTTTTCGCAAGCACCGAGATTCTGTCGCACCAGGGCGTCGCCAGACTGGGGAGCAGCGCATAGCCCTGATCGCACCCTCGCGGCAAGATAATCAACTGGCTCCTGAAAAATGAAAGCTCCGGTCTTCTCCCTCTCTGTTTTGTTTAGCCTGTTGCTGACCGCCTGTGGCGGGGGCAGCCAGGGCGACAGCACTTCCACGGCCAGCACTGGTTCGGCTTCCAGTGCCAGTTCCAGCGGTTCAGGCACTTCAAGCAGCTCAAGTCGTTCAAGCAGTTCTGGCAGTTCGACATCGGCTGCCACCGTCACGACCGACGCCTACCCTGCCGCCGGCAATTCCGATGGCAACTGCGCCATTCCCGGCGAAGCGGCTGCCGAAGATGTATCCACCCCCACCACGGTGGTAGGCACCGGCACACCGGCCAGCTGCACCTCGGCAGGCGTGGTGGCGGCAATCGCCAAAGGCGGCGTGGTAACTTTCAATTGCGGCAGTGCGCCAGTGACGATCACGCTGGCGGAAACTGCGAAGATCTACAACAACGCCAGTGCAAAGGTGGTGATTGATGGCGGCGGCAAAGTCACCCTGAGTGGTGGCGGTGCGCGACGCATTCTCTACATGAACACCTGTGATTCTTCCCTGGTGTGGACCACCTCGCATTGCGACAATCAGGAAACCCCGCAACTGACGGTGCAGAACCTCACCTTCATCAACGGCAACGCCGCTGGCGCCAGCCCGGAAGGCAGCGGCGGTGCGATCTTTGCGCGGGGTGGCCGGCTCAAGATCGTCAACGGCCGTTTCTTCAGCAACAGCTGCGATGCCAGCGGCCCGGATGTGGGCGGAGCTGCGGTGCGCGCCTACGATCAATACAATGATCTGCCACTGTATGTGACCAACAGCACCTTCGGTGGCCGCAGTGATCTGGGTAACAGCTGCTCGAATGGCGGCGGTTTGTCGAGTATTGGTTTGTCATACAGCGTGATCAACAGCCTGTTCTCGTACAACAAGGCCATTGGCAGCGGCGCCAACCCTGCACGAAGCGGCACGCCAGGCGGGGGTTCGGGCGGGGCCATCTACAACGATGGCAACACCTTCAATCTCAGCATCTGCGGCACAAAGATCACCAGCAACACAGCCAACGAAGGCGGTGGCGCAATCTTCTTTGTGAGCAATGACAATACCGGCACGCTGTCTATCACCAATTCGACACTGAGCGGCAATGTCAGCAGCGGGTTTGAAACCAGTGGCTACCCCGGCATCTTCTTCCAGGGCAGCAGCACGCCGAGCATCATCAATTCGAGCCTGCAGTAACACACTAGGGGCACTGCATACGGTGCCCCGCCCTTTTTAGAAGCTGTTCACTGCCTGGAGAGGGCGAGCGACCACCATGCGCAGCGGTATCGGCTCTGTATCACAAGCCGCATTTCAGCGCGGCAGGCCCAGGCGCGACTCCTCGTACTGCGCCAGCAAACCCCAGCTGCGGCCACGGCGACGCACCACATCGAGCAGCGCCATGGGTTTGATCACAACCCGCGTGGATGAGCTTGGCGCGGCAAGCGTCGAATTGTCGGGGAAAGGCGAAGAAGGCTTGTTGTGCATGACAGGACTCCGCAAGACAGGGGTGGCAACAGGGGAACAAAGGGAATGCAAAAAAACCCGCGAGAAACTCAACAGTGCATCAGGAATGCGCAAACCCATTGCGGATCAAACCGACGGCTATCCCTTCAATACTCAGGGAAGACTGTCGTGGATCGACCACGATGGGTTTGAAATCAGGATTTTCGGGAAGCAGCTCGACCAGCCCACCGGGCTTGCGCTGCAGGCGCTTGACGGTGACGTCGTCGTCAACACGGGCCACCACGATCTGCCCATCACGCGCTTCGGAGCAGCGATGCACGGCCAGCAGATCACCTTCAAAAATACCGGCATTGATCATTGAGAGACCACGCACGGTCAGCAGAAAGTCGGCGCGGGGCTTGAACATCAGCGGGTCCACCGGGAAGTGCCGCTCGATGTGTTCCTGCGCAAGAATTGGAGAGCCTGCAGCCACCCGCCCCACCAGGGGCAGGCCAGCCACGGTCATGACGGTAGATTCTGAAATCAGGCGGATGCCGCGTGCAGCACCTGCTTCCAGGCTGATGAAGCCTTTTTGTACGAGTGCGCGCAAATGGCTTTCCGCTGCATTGGCAGAGGCAAAGCCGAAAGACTGGGCGATTTCCGCACGCGTGGGGGGAATTCCGTCCACCGCAATGCGGTCGCAAATGAAATCGAAGATTTCCTGCTGCCGACCTGTGAGCGCTTTGGCCATGGCACAACCTTTACAGTACTGTATGTGCACACAGTACTGTATTTACAACCAGTTATGCAAGCCCTTTTTACTCACCCTTTTCGTTTGCCTTTTCAAGAAAGGCTCAGGCCTGCTTTTCCGCCTTGACCTCTTCACTACGCTTGCGACGGGACTCCTTCGGATCGGCAATCAGCGGACGGTAGATTTCCACCCGATCCCCCTCGTGCAGCACAGCATCAAGCTTGGAGAGCTTGCCGAAAATGCCGAACTTGCCCTGTTCCGGATTGATTTCCGGATATTTTTCGAGCAGCCCGGACTGTTCCAGCGCTTCCTTGAGCACAGCACCTTCTGCCAGCTTGAGGCGGATGATATGCTGCTGCTCCGGCAATGCGTAGCACACTTGAATATTGATCTGTTCGCTCATGGCTGTTTCTCTCTGCCCGTTTGGTCAGCGCGTTTGACGAAGGCTTCGACGAACGTGTTGATGATATGGTTGAACACCGGCCCCAGCATTTTCTCCAACAGGGAATTGGAGAACTCATAATGCAGCTGAAACTCGATCTTGCAGGCCCTCTCGGCCAAGGGCGTAAATCGCCACTCCCCTTCGAGACGGCGGAAAGGGCCATCATGCAGGCGCATCATGATGCTGCGCCCGGGTTGATTGGTGTTGGCCGTGGTGAATTTGGTGCGAATGCCGTGATAATGCACGTGCAGAGTGGCCAGCGTGCCGGCATCTGAACGCTCAAGCACTTCGCCCCCCCCGCACCATGGCAGGAACGCCGGATAGTCTTCCACGCGCTCAACCAGGGTGTACATCTCGGTGGCCGAGTGTTCGATCAGAACGGACTTACGAATTTCTGCCATGCAATGAAGCTGCCAGCTGCGGCACTGGTAAAATGTGTAATTCTAGCGGAACCCTGCACGACAGCGAGCCTTTTCTACAGACAAAACATGAGCATCATCGATAACCGCAAGGCATTTCACGATTACTTCATCGAAGAGCGTTTCGAGGCCGGATTGGCTCTGGAGGGCTGGGAAGTCAAGGCTATCCGGGCTGGGCGCAGCCATATCAAGGAGGCTTATGTACTGATCCGCAATGGCGAAATCTTCGTCATCGGCATGCATATCAGCGCCCTTCTGTCCGCCTCCACGCATGTTCAGCCCGATCCTGTGCGCACGCGCAAGCTGCTGCTGCACGCCTCCGAAATCGACAAACTGATCGGCAAGGTCGAGCGCGCCGGTTTCACGCTGGTGCCGCTGGATCTGCATTACACCAAGGGCCGGATCAAGATGGAAGTCGGGCTGGCCAAGGGCAAGAAGCTCTTCGATAAGCGCGATACCGAGAAACAGCGCGACTGGGATCGCGAAAAACAGCGCCTGATGCGCGACAAGGCCCGCTGATCTTGGGCACGGCGGCCCTCTTCTACTGGATCATGCTTGCCGGAGTGGCACTGTACGCCATGACCGGCGTGCTTGATGCCGGCCGCAAAGGCATGGACATCGTTGGCGCGTGCGCTATCGGAATGGCAACTGCTGCAGGCGGTGGCACCATCCGTGATCTGCTGATGGATCGCCCGGTGTTCTGGATCACGGACCAGAGCTATCTGCTGGTGTCGCTTGGCACGGCAATTCTGGCGTTTTTTCTGCATCGCGTGATTCAGTTGCCTCCACGCCTGTTTCTGATCCTGGATGCGCTGGGGCTGGCACTATTTACTGTTTCAGGCACCCAACTGGCGCTCGCCGCTGGTACGCCGTGGCTGGTGGCAGGCTTCATGGGGCTGATCACAGGGGTGGCGGGCGGCGTGCTGCGCGATATCCTGTGCAACGATATCCCGTTGATCTTCCTGCCCGGGCAGCTTTACGCGATTGCCGCGGCAGCGGGTGCGGCGGCGGTGGTGGTGATGCATGCGGCAGAGTTCAGCCATCAGCTTGCCGCCACAATCGGCTTTCTGGTGGCCGCCGGGCTGCGACTGGCTGCCATCACCTTTAAACTGCATGGCCCGGAGTGGCAGCCCAGAGGGGACTGATCCTCTCCCTTGCCGCTTTCCCGCTTTAACCGGCAGGCAGCACAGCGAAACTTCAGTGGGTGCACACCGCGCACTGCGGATCGCGCCCATAGCGCATTTCACGCCAGCGCATCGTCAGACCATCGAGAATCAGCAGGCGCCCCACCAGGGGCTCGCCACACCCGGCCAGCACCTTGAGGGCCTCGGCGGCCTGCATGCTGCCGACAATACCGGTGAGTGGTGCAAAGATCCCGGTGACAGCGCAGCGCATCTCGCAGACATCCTCACCTTCCGGAAACAGGCAGTGATAGCACGGTGCTTCTGCCTGGCGCATATCAAACACCGTCACTTGCCCGTCAAAGCGCACCGCAGCCCCCGAGACCAACGGTTTGCGCTGGGCCACACAGGCGCGGTTGATGGCATGCCGCGTGCCAAAATTGTCGGTGCAGTCGAGCACCACATCGACCTGCCCGGCCAGTTCAAGGAGCGCCGCATCATCAAGCCGACGCTCGATGGTGGTCACCTTGCACAGCGGATTCACGCGCGCTAAGGTGCCCTTGCCTGAGAGCGCCTTGTTATGGCCGACAGTTTCAAGGCTGTGCAGAATCTGGCGCTGCAGGTTGGTCAGATCCACTTCATCGCCATCGCACAGAATGATTTCACCCACACCGGCTGCTGCGAGATACATGCTCGCGGGAGAGCCCAGCCCCCCGGCCCCAACGACCAGCACACGGCCGTTTGAAATCGCCTCCTGCCCCTCTATGCCGAGTTCCGGCAGCAGAATATGGCGGGAATAGCGAAGGAGTTGATCATCATCCACAGCAAGGCTACCCATCTACGACAAAGTGTGTAGTGTAGCGCCAATGCAGGAGGCGCCCAACAACAAGCCCGCCAGACTTGCACCTGGCGGGCTTTGCAGCTGACTGCGCGGGAAGACTATGCGGTGGCTGCCGTGGCGGTACTTCTACGGCGTCTTGCCTGTTTGCGGCGCACGGCACCCGGATCGAATTCTCCATCCAGTTGCTTGAGGGCATCCTTGCGGGCCTTCAGCGCCATTTTGAACGCACCTTCTTCACCATACTTCTTCACGGAAAACTTCACGCGTTTGCGACGCCCGTCTGGCAGCGGCCATGAAGCCACCCAGAACCAGCGTTGCTTTTCCTCAGGTAAGTCGCGCGTCTCCGATGCGCAATAGCGGCACACTCCGACGACACCCGAGCGATTATTCTTCTTCACGATGTTGGAATATTCCCGCATCGAAAAGGGTGGATATTTGGCGATCACCTCGTCCCGGAAGGACTTGGCAGCAAGAAAAGACTTCTGCTTGCCGCCGTGAACGCCATCGCTGAAATGCTTGCGGAAGATTGTGCCGCGTCGCTGCACGGTAACAAGCCAGCCATGCGTTCGGCTAACCTCATTATCGACACGACTGATTCCGTAGACACTGCCTCGGCTCACTTCTATCCTCCATCCTGCTGACGGTATTGGGGCGGCGATAGAGCCTTTTTCGGCGTTTTCGAAACAAACTTTAGGCGCCGGCTAAAAATTGCTGCGGCGTGTAACACACTGACAAACCTTGCGGACAATTCCCCTGTAAAAATCATTGAATTGACGGGCGGTACCGGAATCGTGTTCAATCCGAAGGAAAACAATTACAAAAAGCCTCTCCCGCACCTTTCGGAGAACATCGGTAAACCGGGAACCGCATTGAACAAGCAGTTAAACATCGAGCCGGGGTTGACCGAAACCGAACGGCTACAGCATGAACGTGATCACTACCGGATTCTGGTTGAGGTCACGAATGCCGTTATTTCGCGCCAAAACCCCGGGGAATTGATCGAAGACATTTCCGGGACCGTCCGCCATTTTTTCGGCACCGAGTACCTGAGCCTGGATCTGTTCGATGCCGAGGGGCAAACCCTGCGCATCCATGCTGCCTGCTATCAGGCAGATGGCAGCTGTGTGTTCTCGCGCAGTCTGGTGGCGCGGGAACAATCCATTGCCGCCAACGCTTTCGTCAGCCGCACCACACGGCTGGCCAATCGCCACGAGATCGAACTTCTGGCACAGGTCTGCCCGCAGGCCCGCATTCTCGCCAATCGTGGCGCCCAATCGGCCTGTGCATTGCCGCTGATCGCGGGGCAACGCATGCTGGGGGCACTGAATCTGGGGCATCTTGAGCGCGAGGCTTTTTCGGCTTATCACCTGGCGATCCTGCAGGAGATATCCGCCCGCATCGCCATCGGGATGGAAAACTCCATGGCCTACGAGGAGATTTCCCGCCTCAAGGACCGCCTGGCAAACGAAAACCTCTATCTGACCGAGGAAATCAAGAACTTCGGCTCCTTCGGCGAGATCATCGGCGATAGCCCGGCTATCCGCGAAGTGATGGAACAGGTGGAGATGGTCGCCAACAGTGACTGTACCGTGCTGATCCTGGGTGAAACCGGCACCGGCAAGGAAGTTTTCGCGCGCACCATCCACAACATAAGCGATCGCAAGAACGCCACGATGGTCAAGGTCAACTGCGCGGCGATCCCGGCCAATCTGCTCGAAAGCGATCTCTTCGGGCATGAAAAAGGTGCTTTCACGGGGGCAACCTCACAGCGTGTCGGGCGCTTTGAGCTGGCCGACAAAGGCACGCTGTTCCTCGATGAAGTCGGCGACATCCCGCTGGAGTTGCAGCCCAAGTTGCTGCGTGCGCTGCAGGAGCGGGAGATCGAACGCGTCGGCAGCCATCGCGTGATCCCCGTGGATATCCGCCTGATTGCGGCCACCAATCGCGACCTGCCCAGCATGATCGCCGATCGTGAATTCCGCAGTGATCTGTACTACCGCCTCAACGTTTTCCCTATCATGCTGCCCCCCTTGCGCGAGCGGCGTGACGATATCCCGAAGCTCGTGCATCATTTCGTCGACAAGTTTGCGCGGCGTATGAACCGGCAGATCGACGCGATTCCGGAAGAAACCCTGGATGCGCTGAAACGGCTACCCTGGCCGGGCAACGTGCGCGAACTGGAAAACGTGATCGAACGTGCCGTAATCCTGACGCGCGGCCACGTGCTGAACCTGCCGTCGGAAGAGCTGCGCCATCATCAGGCACTGGTGACAGCCGCCCCCATCATGGTACCTGTCGCACCGGCAGAAAAAGCACCGCTCCCGGAGCCCCCCCAGCTTGCAGATGCTTCAGAAGCCGAGCGCCAGAAGATCATCCGCATCCTGCAGGAAACCAACGGCATCGTGGCCGGCCCACGCGGTGCTGCAGCACGCCTGGGGCTCAAACGCACCACCCTGCTCTCGCGCATGCAGCGCCTGGGGATTTCCTCGCGCGATATCTCGATTCTTCCGGGCACGGACGAATAAGCAACAGACTGGGCTGCGGACACGCTGACCAGCCTCTCCTGCGCCGAACCCGCCAGGGTGACAGGGCCTACTCATATAGCCAGCAGCGAGGCGCAAGGGAGCCTTCCTGACGCGGGAAACCGTACTTCAATCGTATCCAGACGATGCTTTATGGCTGAGCGGGGTACTCGACAAAACCGTTCTGCCGGCAAAAGCTCAGCAGGCGGATGCCGGATTGCCACGCAATACGGATTGCCAGCGCCGTAGGCGCCGAGATGGTTGCCACCAGGGGCACATTGCAACGCGCGGCCTTGCGCACCAGCTCATAGCTGGCACGGCTGGTGAGAAAAACAAAACCCTGCGCCGTATCGACTTTCTGGCGGGCCATCCAGCCCAGCAGCTTATCCAGGGCATTGTGGCGACCAACGTCTTCGAAGGCCTGCAGGATCTCCCCCCCGGCAGAGCACCAGGCAGCCGCATGCGCACCACCGGTGGCCTGGGTCAATGTCTGGTAACGGGATAATTCGGTCAGCACCTTGAGCAATTCCGGCTGACCAATCGCCAGCGCCGCTGCCCGCACCTTTTCAGGCACCAGATCAAGCATTTCAAGGCTTTCCGTGCCGCAGACACCGCAACCGGTGCGGCCTACGAGCGAACGCCGATGCTCCTTGAGCTTGAGGAATGCCGGCTGGGCAATTTCGAGTTTGACTTCGGCCCCGTCAGCGTGATGTTCGACTTCGATATCAAAGACTTCGGCAGGCGAAGCCACGATACCTTCAGATAAGGCAAACCCCAGTGCGAACTCTTCGAGATCGGCTGGGGTTGTCATCATGACTGCATGGGAAATGCCATTGAACACCAGAGACACGGGCCACTCCTCGGCTACCGTATCGGAGCATTCCGTGATCTCGCCTCCACGGTGACGCTGCACCTGGAGGGTTTTTGCCACACCCGGTGCCTGATCTTCAGGCAGCAGCGGGCAGGATTCCGTGTCTGTCATTCCCAAGCTCACCAACGTCAATATCCTTCTCAACAACGCCGGAAACCGCCGCGCGGCGGTGGTTTCCGGTACAACTCACTGCGCTCAGGCCAGAGCAGCCTTGCGCAGATCAGCCTTCATGCTGCTATACAGATCACGAACGTGGTTTTCAGCCCAGACCTGATCCTGGATACCTTCGATCTTGACGGCGCTGTACTTGTATTCCGGCGTCTTCGAGATCGGGTCAAGGTTTTCAGCGGTCAGTTCGTTGCAGGCACCGATCCACCACTGGTAGGTCATGT
>DBTS01000153.1 GCA_002307175.1 Rhodocyclaceae bacterium UBA1310 | reverse complement strand
TCAGACTTTCTTGTGGATCAGGCATGCTGTGTCGCGCTCTCAACTGCAAGGGCTACGCCCCAAATGTAGGGTGCAATGAACGCAGTGAATTGCACCGAACGGGTGAGTACCCGCAAATTCACGCGGAAGGTTCAACTCGCTGGCGCTCATTGTTCGCTGCGCCACCCGAAACGCGCGTCAGCCTGCGTTGTAATCCACACCAAAGTCGGATGAACCATTTTTTGGGCTCTTCCAATTTGTCTGCATTAACGCCCTGGCACACCCAATCACTCCCAATGGGCATATTGCCAATCCAGCAAAATTCACTCTCTTGTTGCCCCGGCTTCATCGGCCTACCGCGCCGGTTTGCGTAGATCACCGCATCAGCGGGAACAATTACGCAAAGCTCATCAAGCCACTGTCACCCCGGGTTCTCCTGCCGGAGTATCCGGCACCAGCGAATCCGCATGCCGGATCACCGGCACGAACAGGGTCAGCAGATTCACCAGCCCCACAGCGAGCCCGCTGACGACAAACAGCAGACCAATGCCTGCACCGTGGCCTGGGCGGATCAGCCCACCGAACCACGCCGCGAGAACCCCGCCTTCCAGCATTGCCGGCTCCAGCAGGTGATCTACCAGCGGGCCGGCAATCAGGCTGGAGAGGGGCACTACAATCTGCGCGATGAGACGGCGCAGGCTGAATACCCGCCCCTGCAGGTGTGATGGCACTTTGGACTGCCAGAGCGACTGATTGGCGGACGAAACGAAGCTCATCAGGAATGATTCCAGGAAAGATCCGCACATCCACCCCACCCGGCTATCCGCCAGCCCCATCACCACAAGGCCCAGCAAGGCGCCGCCGGTCCACCCGAAGTTGATGCTGGTAACCCTGTCGCGGATGCCGCCTGTGGTGGCAATCAGGCATGAACCGGCAATTCCGCCGATGGCGCTGGCGGTTACCACCGAGGAATACATCAGGGCATCATTCCCGGAACGCCCCAGAATATAGGGACCAAGCAATGCAAAGCTGAGTGCAAAAAAGAAATTGCCGAACAGGAACAGCCCCTGCACATACAGCAGCGGCTTGCGGCTTGCCAGGAAGCGGAAACTCTCGCGCAGATCCTCCTTTACCGAGGGCGCTGGCCCGCACGCATCGCGCCGCACTTCCGGGATGTCGACACAAAAAGTGCCCAGTACCGAGAAGGCACAGGCGAGCAAAGTCAGCACCAGCACCCCGGAGAGGCCCACCAGACTCATCATTGTGCCTGCCAGTATCGGCGCGAAGATACCGGAGAACTGAACCGCCACGTTAAGCATGGAGGCCGTCCGGGCGTACTGCGTCTTGTCCACCATACCCGTCACGATCGCCGACAGGGCGGGCCACTGGAAAGTCTGAAATATCGCCACCACGAAGGCAGCAACATACAGGTGCCACACTTCGAGGTGCCCCGTCACAAAGAGCAGCGCGATAAAGATGTTGATGAGCAGACTGGCGACATCACCCAGAATCAGCAGCAGGCGCCGGCTATGCCGATCCACGAGCACGCCGGCAAACAGCGTAAAGATCACCATGGGCAAAACGGAATAGAACTCCAGCATGGTGACGGGGGTAGCCTTGCCGGTCTGCTGACAGATCCACAGCGTGATGGCAAATCCAGCCATCGAACCACCCAGAAGGGAACTTGCCTGGCTCAACCAGAGAACGGCAAACCCAGGCATCCCGGAAATTTTCGGGAATACCATGACTCAATCCACAAACTACAGCAGTGATTCGGATACATTCGTGCCAGCGTAAACAGTGGCAGGCAATGCTTTACATTTAACTCAATTGACATACAAGACACAGCAGCGCTGATGTATCAGCAAGATGGCTCTTGCCATTCACGCAGCAGGCTTCTGGCGCGGGATTCCCCAAACTGACGATGGGGCTGTCACCAGAGGTATCGAGACTCCTAATCGGCTCACCAACTCATCTGGATTATTCTTTTTCGGTATTGTATTCCTGCAGGGCAATTCCGCCACGCTCCATTGACGCCCTACGCAAACCATTCAGCATTACCCACCGAGCCCGCTTTTCGTAGGGCGCCGCAGGGAACAATGGAGCAACGCGGAATTGCGCCGGTCAAGCCTCCGCCCGGAGGGCGCTAACTCACTGATCGTTCCCACGGTCCCCCGTGGGAATGCTGTCACACCGCTCCGCGGTGACCGCGCCACCATGCTTGCCCGGCTCACGATAACCCCGCCAAAAAACCACAACCACCCAAGCATTGTCGATTCAGGTGTCGTGCCATGCTCGTACGTGGGGCTCACCGCAGAGCGGTGAGACGTACACGCCCACGGAGGACCGTGGGAGCGATCAATCCACCCGACATCACACACACAACGCGCCGTTATCCGGCACCAAGATTCCCCATACGGCGCAATTCCGCCACGCTCCATTGACGCCCTACGCAAACCATCCTCACCGATTTACGGAGAGCGCACAACCGGAACATTTACTGCATGAAAAGCCTTCCCGGCAAGCAACCGGGAAGGTCTGTTTCAGATCACGCCGCATCTGCAGCGGGCGTCCAACCACGCGGGATGGAACCCAGCAGGCGGCGCGTGTAGTCGCACGCCGGGGCGCGATAGATCTGGTCGGAATCGGCCTGCTCAACCACCTCTCCCTTGTTCATCACCATCACCTGATCGGAGATGTGCTTGACCACGGCAAGGTCATGCGAGATGAAGAGATAGGAGAGCTTGAACTCATCCTGCAGATCCTGCAGCAGATTGAGCACCTGCGCCTGCACCGACACATCGAGTGCGGAAACCGATTCATCACAGATAAGGATTTCCGGCTTCAGCGTGAGGCAGCGCGCAATGGCGATACGCTGACGCTGCCCGCCGGAAAACTCGTGCGCGTATTTTCCCATCGCACGACTCGGCAGACCTACACGATCCAGCAATTCACGCACGATTTTCTCGCGCTCCGCCTGGTTGCTACCAATGCCATGCAGACGCAAGGGTTCGGTGAGAATGGACCCCACTGTGAAGCGCGGGTTCAGCGAGGCATACGGATTCTGAAAGATGATCTGGATACGCCGCTTGTAATCCTTGAACTCCCGCGGATTCATCGCCAGGATATCCTTGCCGTCAAACAGGGCCTTGCCCGAAGCCGCCTGGCGCAAACGCATCAGCGTCAGCCCGACGGTGGTCTTGCCCGAGCCCGATTCGCCCACAATCCCCAGCGTACGACCCTTGGCCAGCTTGAACGAAACGTTCTTGACGGCCTCGAACTTGCGCTTGCGGAAAAGGCCCTCGCGGATATCAAAGTTAACGCACAGATCCTGCACATCCAGCACCGTGCGATCTTCCGGCGCATAGCCGCGTGCGCGATCCGGCGGCGGCACGTAAGGCTCAGGCTGCAGAAAATCATCAATCACCGCAAGGCGTTCCGGGCGATGCGCCAGGGCCGGGCGGCAGGCCATCAGCGCACGGGTATAGGCATCCTGCGGCGCTTCAAACACCTGCCGGGAGCTGCCCTGCTCGCGGATCACCCCGTGGCGCATGACAATCACCTCGTCGGCAAACTCACCCACCACGCCCAGATCGTGCGTGATGAAGAGCACCGACATGCCATGCTTCTTCTGCAGATTAGCCAGCAGTTCGAGGATCTGTTTCTGGATTGTCACGTCCAGCGCAGTTGTCGGCTCGTCGGCAATCAGCAGTTTCGGTTCGCATGCCACGGCAATCGCAATCATCACACGCTGCTGCTGCCCGCCGGAGAGTTGATGCGGATACGCACGGGCCCGTTTCTCGGGCTCGGGCAGACCCACTTCGCGCAACAGCTCGACTGCGCGCGCTGCCGCTGCCGCACGCCCCAGCCCGGCATGCACGATGAGTGTTTCTGCAATCTGGTCGCCCACGGTGAACACCGGATTCAGCGATGTCATCGGCTCCTGGAAGATCATGGTGATATCGCGCCCGCGCAGGCTGCGTATCTCGCCAGTGGTGGCCTTGAGGAGATTTTTGCCCTCGAAGAGAATCTCGCTGGCCGCATCAATTTCGCAGCCAAACTCCGGCAGCAGCCGCATGATCGCCATGGAGGTGACCGACTTGCCCGAACCGGACTCACCCACCAGCGCCACGGTGCGATTGCGCGGAATATCGAAGTTGATGCCCTTGAGTGCCTCGAAACGGCCACCGTCCTCCAGCCTGAAGCCTACCTTCAGATCACGCACGGAGAGAAGAATTTCACGATCAGTCATGGCTACCTCATTTCACTTTCGGGTCCAGCGCATCGCGCAGGGCATCGGTCAGCATGCTCACTGCCGTCACCAGGGTAGACATCATGATCACCACGCCCAGCAGTTGCCACCAGTAACCCTGCATCAGCTCGGTGGGCACCTCACCCAGAATGGAGCCCCAGCTCACCTGCTTGACGCCCACACCGAAGCCCAAGAAGGAGAGAATCACTTCGTACTTGATCAGGCCCACCAGCAGCAGCGAGAACTGCACGAGCAGCAGATGCGAAATGTTCGGCAGGATGTGTACAAACATCCGGCTCAGATGGCTGGCGCCAATCGCGTCTGCCGCCTGCACATATTCGCGCGAGCGCTGCTTCATGTACTCGGCACGCACGAGGCGGAATACGCCCGTCCAGCTCGTGAAAGAGAGCACCAGGATCAGCGTGGTAAAGCCGCGCCCCGCCACTGCGGCGAAAGCCAGCAGCAGGAGCATGTCTGGCACCGAGGTGAACACACTGTAGAACCACATCAGAAAATCATCGGTCTTGCCGCCAAAGTAGCCGGCAAATGCGCCCAGCACCGTGCCAAGCGCCACAGACAACAGTGCTCCGAATATCCCCACGAGCATCGAAGTCCCCGTACCTTGCAGTACCTTCTCGAAGACACTGCGACCTCTCTGGTCCGAGCCCAGAATCAGAGCATCAGTCTTCGGCGCCTCCATGGTCTGGTATTTGGACTTGTTATGCTCTGCCGCCGCCAGCATATCGGCAATCGGATCCTCTGCTGGTGTCAGACGGATGATGGGCCCGGTAGCACCCTCCATGCCGTCACTCGTCCCTGTGTGTTGCAGCTTTTCCTGAGCGGCCCACATTGGTGCCGTATTCGGATTACCGACCTCCTGATCCCAACCGCGTGCCAGCAGGCCAGACCACACCGCAGCCCCCAGCACCATGAAGAAAACAACGACCCACAGGCTCACGTAGCCCACCCGATCGCGCTTGAGACGCTGCCAGCCGAGGGACCACAGGGACCGCGAAGCAGGCTCCGTCGCCGCAGACGAAGCCACATTTGATGTTGGCATGATGACCTCGCTCATTTCAGTTCCACCCTCGGATCAATCCACTTATAAAGAACATCCGCCAACAGATTGAATACCATCGTCGCCACAGCAATCGTGATGGTGATGGCCTTGATGATCGGGAAGTCACTCTTGTCGACAGCAGCCAAAAGTTCGTTGCCCATGCCGGGAATACCAAAGAAGCGCTCCAGCAGCATGGAGCCCAGCACCAGGAATGGCAGCGAGCTGGCCACGGTGGTCACCACCGGAATCAGGGCATTGCGCAGCACATGCTTGAAGAGCACTACGCGCTCGGAGAGCCCCTTGGCACGTGCCGTACGCACATAATCCTGCTGCAGTTCTTCCACCACAAAGCTGCGATAGAAGCGTACATCCGGTGCAAGTGAAACCGCCAATCCCAGGATCAGGGGCAGCGGCACGAACACCAGCCAGCTATGCAGCAGGCTATCGTCATACCAGCCCTGCACCGGAAACCAGTCTGCCTGGTAGGCCAGCACATACTGGCCAACAATGATATAGACGAGGGAACTCACCGACATCGCCACGGTACATACAATCGTCACTACACGGTCAATGAGCTTGGCGCGGTAGTAAGCGACCAGCACGGCAATCGGCAACGCTGCACATAGTTCGACGACCAGCAGGGTGCCTGTCAGCGTCAGCGAGGGACCAATGCGTTCAGCCAGAATCCTGGTCACCGGCTGTTGCAGCGACCAGGAAAGGCCGAAATCCAGATGCGCCACCTGTTTGACGAAGAGCCAGAACTGCGCCGGCAGACTCTGATCGAGCCCGAGCTGGGCACGGATCGCGGCCAGCGCGTCAGGAGACAGGCGCTTGCCTGCCAGAATGTAACTGGGATCTCCCCCCACCCAGTTAAAAACAACAAATACCAACAGCATCACCCCGAACAATGTCGGAATCATCTGCCAGAGCCTTCGAATGATATAGCCAAGCATGATTGGTCAGTTCCTTGCAATGGAGCGCATTTATTTCCGGATATCGATGAACATGAACGGACTGTAATAGATCGGATGCTGCTTAAACCCGTGCACATACGGATTGATTACGTAGTTGTTGATCCGCGCATCCTGATACGCCCATGGAGCAAGCCCTGTCACAATCTTGTTCATGCGCAGGTAGATCGCGTTGCGTTCCGGGCTATCCTGCATGCTCAGCGTCTTGCGATAGAGCTCATCGTATTCCTTGTTCTGGAAGTTGCCGTTGTTGGTCTGACCACTGTTCGGGCCATACAGGAGCTGGAGGAAGTTGTCAGCCCCTGGGTAGTCGGCGGTCCAGGCAGACCCCCACATCTGCAACTTGCCTTCGGTCGCTGCCTTGTAAAGCTCATTCCACTTGGCCACCTTGAAGCGCAGATGGATCTTTATGCGGTCAAATGCAGACTGCCAGGCTTCGTTATAGATACGATCAAGCGCACTCGGACTCGTCGCCATTTCAAGTTCCAGCCGCGAACCATCCGGATTGGCACGGAAGCCATCCGGCCCGATCTTGTATCCGGCTTCATCCAGCAGGGCATTGGCCAGAGCAGGATCGTAATCGACCGCGCCATGGTAGTTCGGATCGTTGCCGACAAAGCCACGCGGAATAATGTTCTGCATGGGCTTGGCCTGGCCCTTGCGGATATCACGAATTTCACGCTGCACGTCATAGGCCATGCTGATCGCGCGCCGCAGGGCGATATGCTGCTTATCCTCACCACCAATGACCGGATCTTTCATGTTGAAGTACGTATAAGTCACTTCCGGTGCCAGCTCCTGCTGCAGCTGGATGCCCATATTCGACCATTTCTTCAACAGTTTGAATGCCCCCGGACGTGCCGGGTCCGGCTGCATGATGGTATTCACCGCAGAGAACGGAACTCCCGCGTAATCAAGCTGCTGATTCACAAAACTCAGCCAGCGCGGCTGTTCCTCCTCAATGATGCTGACTTCCACACGCCCCACCAGTGGCAGCTTCTTGCCCTTCAGATCGGCAGCAATCTGCGCATCCAGCCCCTTGCCGCTCCCCTCTGTCGGCAGCGTGTAATCGCGAAAGTTCGGATTGGCTTCAAGCACAATCTTGTTGCCTGGCTTCCATTCAGCCAGACGATAGGGGCCAGTACCCACCGGGTGCGCCATGGTGTTGGCCACGTTGGCTTCAATCACCTCACGTGCCACAGCAGCCAGATGTGACATGGCTACGATGTAGATGAAACTGCTATTGGGCTCTTTGAGGCGGATCTGCAGCGTGTAGCGGTCCAGCGCACGCAGGCCGGGCAAGGGCTTGTCGTAATCCAGCGCTTTGCCATTAAGCGACTTGACGTAATCGTGCAGCCCCTCGATGACATCCTCAACCAGGTAGCCTGTGGGTGAATGCACGGCGGGGTCAACCAGCCGCTTGAGACTGTAAGCATAATCTTCAGCCGTCAGCTCACGTTTCTTGCCTTTGAATGCAGGGTCATCCGCGAAATAGATCCCCTTCCTGATATGGAAAGTGTAGACCTTGCCATCAGCGGAAATCTCGGGCATTGCCGAGATGGTGTTGGGAATCAGCTTGAGTGGACGCGAAAGGTAGTCGTAGGCCACCAGCGTATCAAAGATATTCGAGCTGATTGAGCTGGAATACAGATCAGTGGTCTTGACCGGGTCGAAACCGACCTCTGGGGCCGGGTAGGAAACACGCAGCACCTTGTTCATGTCCGCAGCATAAACGGGAACAAGACCAGCTCCCATCAGCAGTGCGGCAATCAGCAAGCCTTTTTTTATCATCGCAATTCTCATTTTAAAATAGGTCACCGCACGCCAAAGCGTGCCGTGGCCTATAGGGACATCACCAGATACGGATACGCTCTTCTGGCGCCTTGTACATGCCATCACCCGGCTTTACGCCGAAAGCATTCTCGAATGCATCGGAATTGACCGTCGCACCAATGGCGCGGAATCGCGAAGGGGAGTGCGGGTCGGAAGTGATCTGGTTGAGCAGGGCTTCGGGGCGATCCTTGCCACGCCACACCTGCGCAAAACCGATGAAGAAGCGCTGATCCCCTGTAAAGCCATCCATCACCGGAGCTTCCTTACCTGCCAGGGAGAGCCGGTAGGCCTTGTAGGCAATCGCCAGTCCGGCATTGTCGGCAATGTTTTCGCCCAGGGTCAGTTCGCCATTCACGAACTTTCCGGGAAGTGCTTCGTAGTGGTTGTACTGCTCGACGAGGCGATGCGTGATTTCCTTGAAACGATCACTATCGGCCTTGTCCATCCAGGTTTCAAGCTTGCCGTCAGCATCGAACAGGCTGCCCTGATCATCAAAACCATGGCTGATTTCGTGCCCGATTACTGCACCAATGCCACCGTAATTGACAGCGTCATCCGCCTGCATATCGAAGAACGGGGGTTGCAGAATGGCGGCCGGGAACACTATCTCGTTCATGGTCGGGTTGTAGTAGGCATTCACCGTCTGCGGCTTCATCCACCAGCGTGTGCGATCCACCGTTTCATTGATTTCGGCAAACTGGCGACGATACTCGAACGCGGCAGCGCGCTGCACATTGCCCAGCAGATCCTTCTCGTCCACCACCAGACCTTCATAGCCACGCCACTTGTCGGGATACCCGATCTTGATCATCAGCTTGGCAAGCTTCTGGTGTGCGGCAGCAAGGCTCTTCTTGTCCTTGAGCCAGGTCAGGGTATCCAGATCCTGGTCGTAGGCTTCGATGAGGTTGTGCACCAGTTCCAGCATGCGCGCCTTGTTGGCGGGCGGGAAATACTTGTCGACGTAGATCTTCCCCAGCGCCTCACCCACCGTGCTGTCGATCAGGCGCAGGCCGCGCTTCCAGCGCGGGCGGTTTTCCGTCATGCCATGCAGGGTGCCATTGAAGAAGGCGAAATGGCGTTCCACCGTTTTGTCATCGAGGCAGGGCGAATAGGCGCTCAGCACATGGATGCGCAGGTAATCCTGCCAGGTGGCAACAGGCGTTGCCTTGATGAGCTTGCCAAGTGCTGTTGCATAGGTGGGCTGGCTCACATCCAGCGCACTGAGCTTCTGTGTGGTGCCCGCCTGCAGGAAGGCATTCCAGTCCACACCCGGCACCTTCTTCGCGAGAGCCTGCAGCGTAAAGCGGTTGTAGGTCTTCACCGGATCACGGTTGATGACCTTGTCCCACTGGATGCGGGCAATTGCCGTTTCCAGATCCAGCACGCGCTGCGCGCGCTGGGCGGGCTGATTGAGCCCGAGAGCGACGAAAGAATCCTTCAGGTAGCCCAGATAGGCTTCACGCGCCTTGGCAAAACGCGCATCAGATTCCAGGTAGTAGTCACGATCCGGCATTGCCAGACCACTCTGTGAAGCCACCGCGAGATACCGTGTCGGCGCCTTGGAATCGGGCTCCACGCCAAGCTCCAGCGGCAGGGAAATGCCCTGCCCCTGCCAGCGCCCTAGCAGACGCATCAGTGAAGGTACATCCCTGACCGCATCCACTTCCCTGAACTGCGGCGCGAGCGGCTTCAGACCAAGGGCGTTGGTGCGTTCCGTATCCATGAAGCTACGGTACATTGAGCGGACCAGGAGTGCCTCACCCGTGGATTTGTCGTCCAGCCCCTCAACGATGGTGCGGATCTGATCCTGCGTCTGGTTATAGACGTTCAGAAAAGCCCCGATGCGCGATTCATCTGCCGGAATCGGGGTGTTTTTGATCCAGCCCCCGTTGATTGCCAGGAAAACATCATCCTGAATCCGCACCGTGGGATCCGTTCCTGTGGCATCCACGCCTGAAGTCAGCGGAGCAGCCTGTGCTCCAATGCTTGCCAGCAACACACTCAAAATCAGACAGCTACGCAGTTTTTTCATGGGCGTTCAATCCGGTTTGAAAAACGAAGAAGCCATCTTAGCGCAAGCCAGGAGGTCACCCTTCAATCATTGACATTACACGGCAGCCAGCCTTGCAGTGTGCGCTGCAAGGCCACTGCCTCCCTTGTTTTACCTACCTGTTTAACTCAGCCTGAGTGCTTGCCACACTCACCTACCAGATGCGGATGCGCTCCTTCGGTGCCAGATACATACGGTCTCCCGGTTTCACGCCAAAGGCTTCCTGGAAAGCATCAGAGTTGGCGGCGGGCCGGGTGACACGGAATTCGTCTGGCGCGTGCGGGTCGGAGGTGATCTGACCGAGCAGCGATTCGGGCCTATCCTTGCTGCGCCAGCTCAAGGCATAGCCAACGAAATACCGCTGCGCGCCGGTGAACCGGTCCATGACCGGTGCCGGTTTGCCCCCCAGCGATAGCTGGTAGGCCTTGAATCCAATCACCAGCCCCGCCACGTCGGCAATATTCTCGCCCAGAGTCAGCTTGCCGTTCACGAACCGGCCTGGCAGGGCTTCATCACGGTTGTACTGCGCCACCAGGCGCGAGGTGATGCGTTTGAAACGCTGCTGGTCGGCACGATCCAGCCAGGTTTGCAGACGCCCCTCGGCATCGTACTGGCTGCCCTGATCATCGAACCCATGGCTGATTTCGTGGCCGATCACCGCACCAGTGGCACCATAATTCACCGCATCGTCGGCCTGCATATCGAAAAACGGGGGCTGCAGAATCGCCGCCGGAAACACAATCTCGTTCAGCGTGGGGTTGTAATAGGCATTCACCGTCTGCGGCGTCATACCCCAGCGCGAGCGATCCACCGGATCGGCGATTTCGGCCATCTGCCGCTGATAGGCGAAGACCGCAGCACGCTGAACATCACCAAGCAGATCATGCTCATCCAGCGTCAACCCCGCATAGCCCTTCCAGGTATCGGGGTAGCCGATCTTGATCATCAGCCTGGCGAGCTTTTCATGCGCGGCAGCACGGCTGCCCTTGTCCTGCAGCCAGGGCAAGGTATCAATATCCTGCCCGTACGCCTCAATGATGTGATGCACCATCTCCAGCACGCGCGCCTTGTTGGCAGGCGGGAAATACTTCTCCACATACAGCTTGCCCAGCGCTTCGCCAATGCTGCCATCGACCAGACGCAGGCCACGCTTCCAGCGCGGACGGTCTTCCGTCATCCCGTTCAGCACGGTGCCAAAAAAAGCGAACTGGCGTGCCGCTGTTTTTTCGTCGAGATACGGTGAGTAGACGTTGAGCAGGCGGATACGCAGGTAATCCTGCCAGGTATCCAGCGGCGTGCGCGCAGTCAGCGTCGCCAGCGCCTTGACGTACCCAGGCTGGCTGACACCGATGGCCCCCAGTTTCCCGGCATCGGCAGCGCCCAGAAAAGCCTCCCAATCCAAACCGGGCAGCTTGCGGGCAAGCTCCTGCCGGCTGAACCGGTTATAGGTTTTGACGGGATCACGATTCGCCACCTTATCCCACTGAATACGGGCAATCGCGGTTTCCAACGCCATCACCCTGCGGGCGCGCTGCTCGGGGCGAGAGAAGCCCAATGCCGTAAAGGATGCCTGCAGATACCCGAGATAGGCTTTACGGGCTTGCGCAAAGCGGGCGTCGAAATCGAGATAGTAATCCCGATCCGGCATCGCCAGCCCACCCTGCTCGATTCGTGCAAGGTAATGTGTAGGCGCTTTGCTGTCGACATCGACAGAGAGCGTCAGCGGCAGGGGCAGACTCTGCCGCTGCCAGCGGCCCATCAGGCGGGTCAGCGCGGCACGATCCGTAACCGCAGCCACTTCATCGAGCTGTTCCGAAAGTGGCGCAAGGCCGAGGCTGTCGGCATGGTCGCCATCCATGAAGCTGCGATACATCGCACGCACCAGGGAAGCCTCACCTGTGGCATCGGCATTCAGCCCTTCCACGATCTCACGGCACTGGGCCTGGGTGAGATTGAATACTTCGCGCGTTACCCCGATCGAGGATTCATCGGGGGGCATTGGCGTTTTTGCGCGCCAGCCACCGTTGACGGCGAGATACAGATTGTCCTGCATGCGCACGGCCGGATCGGCACCACTCAGGTCGATCCCGGAGACCAGCGGCGCAGCCTGCGCCCCAAAGCCCGCAAGCCACAAACCCAGCACAAGACATGTCTTTTTCATATCAGTGGATTGAACCGGTGTTCCCGCAGCTGCTTTTGGCAGCCGGTGCTCCGACAGCTGCTTTTGACAGCCAGGCGCCACCGCTTCAAAACCTTTCCTCGTTTTCAAAAATGGTGAGGATGTTCTCCGCTGCAGCCTTGCGACTGGCGACCGGACATCCCCATCTTGTTTACGCCCCCTTTACAGGGGTATTTCAGTTACCGCACATTCAGCACATCCCCCCGGTTTGCCTTGGCAGGCAAACCGGTTTTTCAGGGAACTGATGACGACGGTAACTTTACTTTCCGGCGTACCCCGGCAGACCCCGTTACTGCAGGAACTGCTCGGAACCCACAATCCCCAGCTTGGTCATCCCAAGCCGTTGCGAAGCAGCCAATACCTTGGCCACGGGCGCATAGGTTGCATCCTTGTTCGGGCGGATATGCACCTCAGGCTGCGGGGTCTGTGCCGCTGCGGTCTCCAACCGCGAATCCAGATCCTGTTCGCTGGCGATTGGCTCGCCATTCCACAGGATCTGATCGGTCGGAGAAATATCAATCTGCACCACCACCGGCTTCTCCAGCGGCTGCTGGGGAGCATTGGTGGGCATATCGAGCTTGACCGCATGCGTCTGCACCGGGATGGTAATGATCAGCATGATCAGCAACACCAGCATCACGTCAATGAGCGGTGTCGTGTTCATCTCGACCATCATGTCATCATCATTGGAACCAACCTGCATTGCCATTTCACGATTCCTTCATTCTTTGCAGATTCAGCACGCTACTCACTCGCCGCGTGGCGGAGGCTCGGTGATGAATGCAATCTTCACGATGCCGGCCTGCTGCACGGCCAGCACAACCCGGCCAACCGGGCTGTACTTGGCCCCCGCATCACCGCGGATATGCACTTCAGGTTGCGGATCCATCTTGGCGACCTTGACAAGGCGCTGCAGGAGATCATCCTGCGAGTGCAGCATCAGGGTATTCCAATAGATGTTGTTATCCGGCCCGATGCCGATCACAACGTTTTCCGGCTTCGTCTGCGTGGGGATATTCGTTTCCTTGGGCAGCGTCATCTTCACCGTCTGGGTGACAACCGGCACTGTGATCAGAAAGATGATCAGCAGCACCAGCATCACGTCCACCAGAGGCGTCGTGTTGATCGCTGAGAGGACGGCATCCTCGTCGGCCGCCGACTTGCGGCCATAGGTCTGATACCCGCTCATGGCAGTATCCCTGTCTCTTAAAAGCTGTGACAAAAAGAAGTGAAGCGTAGCGTAACGGTTCCGGCTAGGCGCGCCGACGCAGACAGTACAAAGCGTACGGCAAGGAGGCGCAACAACGCCGGAATCATTTTGTTACAGCTTCTTAGCGGGCGTTGCTGTTCAGAACGCCAACGTGCACACGCGTAGCCACCACGCGCACCATGTCCAGCACCACCTTGTTGCGGCGCACCAGCCAGTTGTAACCCAGCACGGCCGGCACAGCAACGGCCAGACCGATAGCCGTCATGATCAGCGCTTCACCCACCGGGCCAGCCACCTTGTCGATGGAAGCCTGACCGGACATACCGATCTTCGTCAGCGCGTGGTAGATCCCCAGCACGGTACCAAACAGCCCGATAAAGGGAGCCGTGGAACCCACCGTGGCGAGCACCGACAGGCCGCCCTGCATGTGATGGCTGGCAGAATCAAGTGCATTGCCGATTGCCAGCGACACCCAGGTA
Organism: Rhodocyclaceae bacterium UBA1310; assembly: GCA_002307175.1. Lineage (GTDB taxonomy): Bacteria > Pseudomonadota > Gammaproteobacteria > Burkholderiales > Rhodocyclaceae > Uliginosibacterium. The sequence continues at coordinate 16,928 of DBTS01000153.1, read as the reverse complement.
TTCAGATCCACCTTGGTGGCCAGCTCACCCTGGTGTTCCTTGGTGGCTTCAACGCCGGCGTCAGCAACCGACTTGAACAGAACACCATCAGGCAGTTCCGCAGCCTTGGCCTGCAGATCCGAGCCCTGCAGGGCCAGCAGCGCGCGGCCCTGGCGCAGCAGGCGGGCCTGCTCGATGAGCTTGACGACGCCGATGTACCAGGTCGAAGCCGACATGATCAACAGAATGATCAGCGTGGCGCGGGCAATCCCATCCTGCTCCCACAGCGCACTGATGCCATACGGATTATTGACAGGTTCAGCATCCTGCGCGAAAGCAGGAATTGCAAAGCTGGCAGCCAGACCCAAGGCAATGCCCAAACCGAATTTGAAATGCTTGTTCATGGAAAAGTACTCCTGAAAATATAATGACGTATGTATTCAAAACATGCCTGAGAGCATGCGGGTCCTGACTATTCATTCAACCTGAAAGCAAACTCCTGCTCCATCAGCGCGTTCTGCTTGCAGGTGTAACCCTTCAGCGCCGCTGTTACAGAGCTATTGAATGCATTCTGGTAGCGCGGCGGAATGTGATCGAAGCTGATCTTCTGGATGCTTTCAAACTTGCCCGAAGCACCGATACTGAAGATCACGCGCACCACACCCTGCACCTCATCCTCCTCAGCCTTCGAAGGATAGGCCGGCGAGGTAAGCTGGCTGCAGTTGGCCTTTGCCGAGACGGGGCCGGCCGGCACCGCAGGTGGCGGAGGCGGCGCTGGCGTAACTGGCGGCGGCGGCGTCGGATCAGCCGTGGTGGCCGCAATCGCATTCTGGGGAGCCTGTGTCACCGGGGGCGGATTCACTGGCGGCGGCACATAGGCCTCCTTGGGCTGCGGCACGGGGGCCTGCTCCTTCACCACCTTCTCGATTTTTGGCGGCGGTGGGGGCGGCGGCGGTGGAGGCGGCTCACTGATGATCGCCACATCCACTTTCTTCTGGATGACCTGCACCACAGTCTGGGCAAGTCCGGAAATCAGCCCGTAGATCAACAGCGCGTGAAAAATGACCACGCCGGCCAAACCCGCAGCCCTGCTGTTGAACTTGGGTTTGTTGTTTGAGTAATTCAAATTAGCCATGAACCAAACCTTCAGGCCCGACAAGGTCGAACCAACATTGCAGTCTGTCCGGAGAACTGCGCCGGACAGACTGCATTACTTCAACATAGTATGGGAGCGAACAGTCAGTCACCCGACCATTGACTGACCAGTCTTACAGCTTGTAAGTCATGTTGAAGAACAGGGTACGTCCGTAGATATCGGAATAACGCGGATCATATCCAGTCTGGAAGGTATAGTCTTGATTGCTGTAAAGGGGCTTCTTGTCGAACATGTTACGGGCACCCAATGTGACCGTCGCATTTTTGTTCACCTTGTAAGTCACCGAGCCATTCCAGAGCAACAGGCTGGGGACCACATGACGCGAGTCATCATCATTGGTATACGCATCCGTATAGCCGGACATGTAGTTGGCTCCCAACGTAGCACCCCAACTACCACGCGTCCAGTCGAGCGTGGTATTGGTCTTCCAGCGGAACACAACCGAGTCATTGGAATATGCGCCCAGGTTGTTGTACCAAGCGCCACCCTTTTCAACCTGATACTGATAGAAGCGTGTATAGGTGGAATTGACGCTTAGCTGAAAGTTACCCAGCACACTTGCCGGTAGACGCCATGCACCGGCAAGGTCCACCCCGGAAGTACGCACTTCCCCCAGATTGGTGGTCAAGTCTTGCGCATACGCCAGATTGCCACTGGAATCAGCAACCAGCAGGCTCTTGTATTTTTCAGGGTCACTGAAAATCGTCGAGGCAGACAGAACGCCAATCTGATTCTTGATCACGGTCGTCCACAAATCCGCACTGGCCGTCAAACTCTTGCTGGGCTGCACAACCATCCCAATGGATGTTGAATAACTCTTTTCGGGTTTCAGGTTGGTATTACCACCGTACATGATTTTCTGCTGGGTAGCCTGGCAAGCGGCAGCAGAACCCGAGCCACTTGGGCATCCCAACGGATCAGAGTACTTACTTCCCGTATAGGTCGTATAGCTCGGGCTATACATATCGTAAAGTGTCGCCGCGCGAAAACCGGTGCTGGCCGAACCACGGAACATGAGCTGCTTAATCGGGGTAGCCTTGAAAGAAATCTTCGGATTGACTGACTCGCCGAAATCGCTGTAGTGGTCATAGCGCACGGCGGGATTGAATTCCAATCCCTTGATCACCGGCATCAAAGCTTCACCATAAAAGGCGTATACGGTGCGCCCGCCTGACGTACTCTTGCTGTCTTCCTCGCCAGAAGACATGGCATTCGTCGCCAGTGCAGTATTGACCCAGGAATTCAATTCTTCACGACGAATTTCTGACCCGACTGCGATTGCCATATTGCCGCCGGGCAGCGCCAGTACATCCTTACTCATCTTGTAGTCGGCGGTATATTCCTTCATCGTCGACTTGTTAAGCAGGCCGGCCAAAGAGAGACTGTCCCAGACGCTGCTGGAATTGCTGCCGAACGGATTGAATGTGCCATTATCCAGTTCACTCTGCAGCAGAGATGAATTAATCCAGCCCGACTTGAGCGTCGCTTCACCCATGCTTTCTGAATAACCCAGACCAGCCTTATAGTCCCAGCCAGCCAGTATGCCTTCAAGATTGGACTGCAGACGATCCATCGTTGTCGTGTAATTCTCGATACGCGACCCTGCCCCTACCGTGCGCCCATACAGAGACAGGTCGCCAGTTTCACCAGACGGATAGTACGGACTGGAGCTCGACAAGGTAACATCCCCTGCCATCGGCGTGGGAGCCATCGTCGCTTGAGTTTTGGTCTGTGAATGAATGTACTGTAGTGAAAACTCTGAATCGTCAAACACTCGCTTTGTCGCTTTTGCCGTAGCCGACCAACGCGACACCTCTGGCTCTAGAGACAGATACTGGCTGGTATTTTCTTTGCAATATCCGGTACCATCACCGTTGCTCTTGCTTCCCCCGCCCGTGCAGGCGCCATAATTGGGATTGACGTATTCTTTGAGCTTATTGCTTCGATAGTTTCCGGGTGAATTGCTACTCCATTGCGGATTACTGGCAACTACCGAAGAACGCCCATTCGACATCAGAGCATCTGACTTGGACGCAGCAAAAGTGCCCTGAAGGTTCCAGCCGTCGCTGTCCAGATCACCGACTCCGCCTGCAATCGAAATACCCTTCTCAAGACCACCACCACTCTTGGTAGGCTTGGAATAATTGATGCTGGCGGAAGCTCCCTGGTAATTCTTCTTGGTGATGAAGTTGATCACCCCACCAATGGCATCCGATCCGTAGATGGCAGAAGCTCCATCCTTAAGCACTTCCACGCGTTCGATGGCATCAACCGGAATGGAATTCAAGTCAACGGCATACCCACCCGTACCACCTGGCTGATTGGCTACACGGCGGCCATCAACCAGAACCAGCGTGTACTGCGCCCCGATATTGCGCAAGTTGGCGTAAGAGGCCCCAGCCGTATCCGAACCAACAGAACTGGCTCCCACGACAGACGACTGATTCGAAGCCAGAGAGTTGATGATGTCCTGTGCGCTCGTCAGCCCTTGCTTGGAAAAATCTTCAGTCTTGTAGACCTCAACCTGCGTCGACTGCGTCGATACAGACCGCTTGATGTTGGAGCCTACAACCTCAACACGATCCAGCTTGGATGTGTCGGCCGATGTGGCTGGAGCCGCTGTAACGGCGTCATCTGCAGCGTACGCCGGCACCATAGCCGAGACGCACCCGATCGTTGCCACAGCAAATGCAATTCGTCGCTTAGTAAAGTTATTCATTCCCGGTCCTCCCAGTACTTGAAACAAACAGCGGCTTTTGGCCGCACCCCCCGAAGCCCCGCCGGTAGACGAGACATCGGCCACTCTCAAAACCTGCCCGGCCGAGTAGCAACCCTGGCTTTGGCGCTGACCAAAGCAACAGGCATGCCTAAACGACATCGGCGATACAACCAGATGCAAAGCCTTGTTTTTGCTTCATTAAATAAATAGGGCCAAACAGGGAAAATTTACCTCATCAGACCTCTGCACCATTCTGCACCTTAGGGTCAAACCAACTTGAGGCACGAACTGTCTCGCCATTTTTTGTGGAAGGTCGAAAGGCTATGCCCTCCACTTATTTGCATACAAATAACTTATTGAGATAAGGATATAAAACTGTAAAAATTCTTTAATAATCATTAAGTTCATGTTTCCAATCATGAACAACACCTCACCTTTTTCAGCGCCAAGAACTACAAAACCCAATTCCTGGTACGTATGTCTTTAGACTTATCGGGCAGATGGCTGCGTCAGTTCAAGTCGCATATACATACACAGTGCAGGACAAATACTTTGGATCTGCCAGTGCAGGCTTTCGAAATGATTTCAGCATGAATAAATAACTTTATTCATTTATTATCAATGTCTTGCAACACGAAAGACTCTCAACTATCGGACGCTTTTCCCGCGACAATCAGGCTCGCACCATGTTTTCCCCCGGACAACAGGGAGACGCTTAACCACAATTTAAAAGTGGGATTAAAAAGCCTTTTCTGGAAAAATATTGCGGATACGATTATTTTTTTGCACATAAATCGCACTAATGCAAAATTTATGGGCAAACATTTCGCACGCCAAAAATCCCCCCATCCTTATCACTATCCAGGCACGAACCACGTAAAACAACTTTAACATATGCACCAACTTGGCGCATACGCTCGTAAGCGGCAGCCTATCCTTGAGGAAAACCACTTTTTTAAAGTGGCTATCGCCGCGGTGCCAGACAACCCGTTTGGACTGAAAATTCAGGGGGCCGTACAGATGAAAAAGCTGCCGAGGCCACGGCAGCTCCTTTTGTTATCGCGACCTCTCTCACCTGATCTGCAAGAAAAATACTTCTCAAAAAAGAGGTGACTTACCAAACCCGAAAGGCGACGTACCAGGCACTGCAAACGAGCGCCGGTGCTGCGAGTGCAAGGGGAATGGCAAGGGCACGGCGCAGGGGGGAGGCGCGGCCGCGCCAAACCTGACGGATTGCCAGGGAAGCGGCCCAGCCACCGGCACCGCCCAGGAGAATGAGGCGCGAGAAATTGATCCAGGCTAGCTGGAAGCCTTCGCCGCGCAGCAGGGTGACCGTGGTCATCGACAGCCCTACGATCACACTGACGCCGCCCAGAGGTAGCAAGGTGAGCGCCTGTACCCGCCAGCGCCCAGGCGTGCCATCAGATACCCGCGCTGCCAGCGCACTGGCAAGCAGCGTACCGCCACCAACCACCAGCGTGGTGGCTGCAATATAGAAGAGGATCATCGCCCCATCGAGCCAGGTGAAGGTATCGTTGGTCTCGGGGAAATGGGTCAGCACGAACCACGGAATATCGTTTGAGAGTGCCCACCACCACTCATGACTCACCAGCCACTGCGCGCACCATTCCTTGACGGTGACGAACCACGGGCTCATTGACCAGTGAAAAGCGCCTGTCGCCACGCCAAGCAGGCCAAGGCATAGCGTGAACACCTCTTCCCTGGTGACGCTGGCCGGTGTAGCACTGAGAATCTCGGCAGACGGGGCGCGCAGGGCCAGATGCACGGCATTGCGGTGCCCCGCACAGCGGCCACAGGCATGGCAATCGGCAGAAGAACGCATGCGCCGGATATCCACCAGCGGGGCGCAGTTGATGGGGACAAGCTGCGCTTCCCCACGCCCAACCAGTTGCACAGGCTGCCAGTGATCCCAGGCCTGCCGATCAACCTTGAAGTACAGCGGCGCCATGCGGGTGAGCAGATGAAACACACCGGAAGCCGGGCACAAATGCCGGCACCATATCCGCTTGCCACGCCCGTAGAGCAAACCGATGACGATTGCCGCGAGAGTGGAACCACCGAGAATCAACAGGGCGGGCCGGGGGTAGTCATACACGCTGATGAGTTGCCCGTACAGGGTGGTAGTGATGAAGGCAAGGGTCGGCCAGCCCGGCCATTTCAGCCATGCGGGCAGGGGGGCACCGCGCCCGAAGCGGCTGGCCCACTCAGTCAGGGCGCCTTCCGGACACATGGTGCCACACCACAGGCGGCCCACGCTCATGGTGGCGAGAATCACGCCGGGCCACCAGATACCCCAGAATACAAACTGCGCAATGAGGGTAAGGCTCTGTGTCATGCGGGCCACGCCATTCGGCAAAGGCAGCGTGGCGGGAATGATGAGCAGTGCAAAATAGATGCCTACCACCACCCACTGCATGGCCGTGATGACCATGCGATAACGCGCCATCCACAGGCCAAGCTGCTCGACCCAGCCATCCAGACGCTGACGCAGGTGCAGGCGCAGGCGCACCAGCTTCATCTTGCCGCGAGTCATCACTGCACACCGCCCGTCATTTCGCGACAACTTCCCGCCGTGGCCACAGGCGCCAGGCAATGAATGCCAAATAGATTACATAGCAGATTCCCCAGAGCCAGGAGGGCTGAGCACGGTAGCCTGCAAAGCTGGCGAGAATGCCGCCCAAGCCATGCGTATCATCCAGCCAGGCTCCGGCATCCCACATCGGGTCTGCCAGCATCGTCAGCCAATCGCGCCCGAGCACGCGGTCTATTCCGGTTGCCAGCATGGCACTGGCAATCGCCAGCAGCAGCACTTCGCTCGCCCGGAATAGCCAGCCCAGGCGCAGATAGCGCGATCCACGAACCCCCACGGCTGCCACCAGACAGGCCAGCCCCAGGCCGGCCACCATGCCGCCGGCCAATTCCAGCCAGGCTTGGCCTCGGGCCTGCAAAAAGGCACCGAACAGGAACATCACGGTTTCGATACCTTCCCGCGCCACCGCCAGCCCGGCCACCAATGCCACACCCCAGGCATTCCCGGCACTGCGGGCACGCTCCCGCAGTTCGTTTCCCATGCTTTTAGCATTAGAATGCATCCACAGAATCATCTGTGTCAGCAATCCCCAGGCAGCGAACAGCAGCACAATCTGGAAGATATCCAACGCATCGCCGGAGAGGGTTTCACGTGCCAGCATGGCGCCAGCCGCCACCAGAATGGCACATAGCACACCCCCTGCCACACCGGCCAGCACGACACGGCGATAGCGGGCAGCATCCTCGCGCGTGTTTGCCCAGGCAAGCAGGATTCCAACCACCAGAAGGGCTTCGAGACTCTCGCGCCAGGTAATGATAAAGGCATTCAGAAACATATCATTCCACCGTAATGAGGCATTCGGCTGTACCGGAATGAAATTCCCCGAACAGCCGGATACGATCACCATGCTTGCGCGGCGGCAGCACAGCAAAACTCTCGGAGCCCTCGGCAAGCACTTTTTCGATGCGCATTTCAGTGATCTCGAACTCTTCCGGCCCTGGGCCAAGATTCCGGAACACCAGCTTGACGCGCTGCCCGGCGGGAATCTTCAGTGTGGCGGGGATCAGTTTCCCGCCCTGCCCGAGAATCATAAAAGTCGGCATTTCGGCAGCCGACGCTGCTGCCATCGCCAGGCACAGCAACGGCAGCATCATCAGCAGAAGAATCAGGCGTGGCGCATTCATCAGAAACTCACCTTGGCGCGCAGACCGTAGGCAAAATCATCCTTGGCATCCTGATTGCCAGCAGGCTTCTGGATATATTGCACATCCGGGCTGAGTTCGAAGGCCGGATTCACACGATAGCGGTAGTACAGCTCATAGACTTTCTCCCTGCCGCCGGCCTGATAGCCCTCGGTTTCCTGCGAGGCTTCTTTCCACGCCCGGCTTGTCGACAGCCAGCCGACGGCCAGGCCAATGGCATCCGCACCACGATCCCAGGCGTTACCTGAAATTTCGGAACCAAGCGTGAGGGAACGGTTGAACTTGACCTTGCCACTCATTTCCTGGCCGTAACGGCTGAATAGCGTCACACCCCACGGCATCCGCTGATTGAGCGACATCCCCCAGCCCGAGTGCGGAGCCTGCTCGCCCGTGAAATCAGTGGCCCGGCCATTGCGCCAGACATAGGCACGATAAGTGCCATCCTTCCCGCTGAAGAGCTTCAATCCCCGTTCCGCCTGGGCGATCAGGAAAGGCGTGGTGAAACTGGTATCGTAGGTGGCGCCATTCCCTGATCCGTACACCGCTGTCGACAGCTGCCAGTACTGGGTCCCCTCGGATTCATCACGATAAGCCAGCCGCACGCCCGGTGAGAAGCCATAGGAATCCACCCCGGCATCCCCTCCCGAATCAAGCTGGGCGTTGTGCACAAAGACGTTGTTGATGAACTTGGTGGATTCGTCATCCGCGATCTCGTTCTGATCGAAGAACACGAAGGGGTCCATCTTGCCCAGCGTCAGTTCGAAGCGGCGATGTGCCTCATCCTGCCCCGGCTCACGCAGATTGAAGTTGAGCTGATACCAGAGCTGGGCGATCAGGGCGGTTGAATCCGATGCATCGGAATTGCCACCAAGCCGGAAAGCCGTGGAGTTCACACTGGCGGTATAGCTGCTTTTGAGTTTGGAACCCAGCCCGTCGCCCTGGCCTGCGCGCAGATGCGCAAAGATCTTGCCGCTGGTGTCGCCGGATTCTCCTGCAGGGGCCTCGATGGTCAGGTCTCCACGCCAGTTCAGTTCTGAAGCAGAGCGCTCGGTCAGGGTTGCGTGGGAATCCGCCCCCTGCCCCACGGTGGTCAGGCTGCCATGCACAGCCACTCCGCTCAGGGAATCAAGAATACCCTTCTTCTCGCGCAATTCCGAAGTCTGCGATTCGAGCACCTTCACGCGTGAGGCAATCTCGGGATCAGACTCGCGCAGGTATTCGCTATCCAGCGCCTTTTCGAGTGCCTTGTTCTGCGCTTCGAGTGCATTGAGCCGATCGGTCAGTGCCTTGAGCTGCGCCCTCATCTCCTCGATCTCGGTATCCTGCGCCCAGACCGGAAATGCCGGCAATGCTGCGAACACTGCCACTACGAGCAGTTTCTTTGTCGCACGCATCTTAGTACCCACCCTTCTTGCCGATACCGGCGAAGGTGAAATCGTATTCAGCAACGAAAGGCTTGAACCACGGGCCAACACCGGTCTGGCGATCAATGTGGCGACCAAAGTGCGAATGCATGTTGGCGGAAGGCGCGGCAATCGTCAGCTTCAGGTGATACTGGCCGGGGCCGTTGAGCTTCACATTGTCGCCATAGTGCGGGCCATCGTTGGCCACCATCGGCATCATGTCGCCCTTGAGAACCTCGCTCGAACCCTTCTTCGTCAACTCGTAGCCCACCACCAGATACGGCACCCAGGAGCCTTCCGGGAACCCGTTGGAGTTGCTGGCGAGGGCGGAAATATCGGCTTCCAGATGCACGTCGGAGTCCTTCGCATCGCGCATCATGCCTTCCGGTTCCATCACCACCGGCTGCAGATAGACTGCGGCAATCTGCATGCCCGCCATCTGCTGGGGTTTGCCAATCGGATACTCGATGGCCGAGGCAAACCCGGCCCACATCAATAGGGCGCCGCCTGCACAAGTGCCAAGCACGGAACGCAAAAAGAATGATTTCGACATTTTTTACCCCGGAAAAATGGATTTGAATTCGTGACAAAATCCTAACGCTAATGAGAATTATTCGCAACAACAAAGTTATCTTTAGTAAAGAACTTTTTTATATCAATGCTTTGCGTCATTACAATGCATAACATTTAGGCAAAATGGTTATTATTTACCACTCTTCCACTTACCTGTTTTGCATTTTCAGCTTCTTGATGAGCGAACCACACGGAATTCTCTCCTTGTATTTCGTTTATTTGCGAAATATGATTCGGAAAACGGCGAAATAAATCCCATGCACGAACTCACCTCTCTACAGATCGACGAAATCCTCAAGGCGCTGGCGCACCCCTTGCGCCGCGAAATTCTTGTCTGGCTGAAACAGCCCGCCACCAATTTCCCTGGGCAAAAACACAATTTCGAACCAGGCGTATGCGCCGGCCAGATCCACGAGCGCTCCGGTCTCTCAGCTTCAACGATGTCGGCGCATCTGGCGGTGCTGCAACGCGCCGAACTTGTGCGTACAGAGAAAATCGGGCAATGGATCTTCTATTCTAGAAATGAATCTGTCATCGAGGCATTCCTGCACAGAATGCCCAGTGTGCTTTAACCCTGCCAACCTCACCAACAGAAGGAATATCGTCATGACAACAAGCATGTTCGACCCAATCCAGGTAGGCGACCTCACCTGGCCCAACCGCATCGTGATGGCCCCGCTGACACGTTGCCGTGCCGCCCCCGGGCGCATTCCCAACGCGCTGATGGCGGAGTACTACGCACAGCGCGCCAGCGCCGGGCTGATTCTCACCGAAGCCACTTCCGTAACACCGATGGGCGTGGGCTATCCCGACACCCCCGGAATCTGGTCTGATGAGCAGGTTGAAGGCTGGAAGCTGGTGACGCAGGCGGTTCACGCGGCCGGTGGGCGCATTTTCATGCAGCTCTGGCATGTGGGCCGCATCTCCGACCCCGAACATCTCGGCGGGGAGCTGCCGGTGGCCCCCAGTGCCCTGGCTGCAGAAGGGCACGTCAGCCTGCTGCGCCCGCTGCGCGGATATGTGGTACCGCGTGCGCTTGAAACCGAAGAGATTCCGGGCATCGTTGAAGCCTACCGGCGTGGCGCAGAAAACGCCAAGGCAGCCGGATTCGATGGCGTCGAACTGCACGGCGCGAATGGCTATCTGCTTGACCAGTTCCTGCAGGACAGTACCAACAAGCGCACCGACAGCTATGGCGGCAGCATCGAGAACCGCGCACGTCTGCTCCTTGAGGCCACAGACGCCGTCATCAGCGTCTGGGGCGCCGGGCGTGTGGGCGTGCATCTAGCCCCTCGCGGTGACTCACATACGATGGGCGACAGCGATCCACGCGCCACTTTCGGCTATGTGGCACGGGAACTCGGCAAGCGCCGGATCGCCTTCGTGTTTGCACGTGAATCCCAGGCTGCACCGCGTCTCGGCCCGGCGCTGAAGGCAGATTTCGGTGGCGTTTTCATTGCCAATCAGGAGCTGACGCGTGAAACCGCCGAGGCTGTGCTCAAGGCGGGAGAAGCCGATGCCGTGGCTTTCGGCAAAGACTTCATCGCCACACCTGATCTGCCACTGCGCATGCAGCGCGGGGCGGCACTGAATACGCCTCATCCGGAGACTTTTTACGGTTACGGACAGCCAGACCCTGCCGTCGGCTACACCGACTATCCGCGCCTCTGAATCGGCACGCCACCTTATCCGTCGCAGCACACACAAAGCCCCATTTTGGGGCTTTGTCATTTGGGCCACACAATTCGCACCAACCGGCACGCTCCTTGCACGAAGCTCCGGTAATCCCGTGTTCCTGTCGGTTTTGTCGCATGCACGCCCACCCTTCGCCCACGCATGACACGCCTCCCCTGCCAGAGTCTCTGCTGGAGCGCTTCAGCAGCCAGAGCCTGGCGCGTGGCTATCTCGTCAGCACTCCACATGCGACAGACAATCGCATCCTGATTCTGCGCGAGGGGCGTATCCGCGTCTTTGTCGCCAGCGAAGACAAGGAACTCACCCTGGCCTACCTTGCGCCGGGGGAGCTGTTCAGCACCCACACACGAGCCTATCTGCGCTGCGAGAGCGCCTGCACCCTGCTTGGCATGCCGACTGCGCAATTTGCACGCAGCCTGGCCAACGAGCCGGGCATGCTGGGCCTGGTCATGCCGGTACTGGGGCGGATTCTCGACAACAGCATCGCTATCATCGAGGATCTGGCCTTTCGCGATGTGGCCGGACGGCTTGCCCGCTTCCTGCTGGTGTGGGCACGCCAGCAGGGCGTGGCACAAATGCCGGGCATGCAGTTCACGCTGGATCTTTCCGCCAGCGAAATAGCCCTGCTCCTGGGCTGCACGCGCCAGACCGTATCGAGCCTGCTGGGCCGGCTGCAGCGTGAGAACACCATTTCACGTTTTGGCCAGCATCAACTCTGTATCAGTGATCCACAAGCCCTGATCCGTTGGCAGGAGGGGCTGGAAATGAAAGATGTCGGCCAGCCGACATCCTGATGAGCGGCTTATGGATAGCATGGAGACATCACGTATCCACCAAGGAAGCCTCATGCCCACGCCCTGCCCCTGCCCCTGCCAGTCCGCCGCAAAAACAGAAGAAAAACCGGACCGCTACATCAGCTTTGTCGGCCTCGACTGTGACGCCAAGGCACACGAGATCATGGCCTGCATCCGCCGTTACATCGATGATCCGCAGCACACCAATGCATTCTGGGAATACTTCAAGAAGAAGGCCGAAGGCGGCAGCGGCGCCAAGCCTGACGATCTGTTCCTGGTGCACAGCAACCTGAACCAGATACGTGAGCTGTTCGAAGCGCACGAAGACGCCATGGCGCTGGCACTACTCGATCGCATCGAGGAGGAGTGCTGCTGAGAAGCATGACTTCATGCCGGGCGCCACACTGGGCTAGCCGCTGCGGGTCAGCTCTTCACGCCGCCGGATGGCACTCCAGAGGATCAGCAGCACGTAAGAAAAGATGATCCAGCCATCGGCAAAAATGGCGTAAGCCTGCCGAAGTCCGGCACGAAAATTCGCTTCTGACACTTCAACTTTGGGCTGGTTGTCTTGCGCATAGTAGTAACGCCCGCCCTCTGCCTGCCAGTGAACACCTTGCGGGCCCATGAAGCCGGCCTGCGTCGTGGCTTCCTCACGCGCCAGCGACACCACCGCCACGAGTGCAGGCAGGGCAAGCACCAGAAGCCAGACCGGCAGGCCACGCAGGAACGCCAGAAAGGTGGTCTTGACAGGCGCCCGTGCGGTATAGATGACGACAATGCCATACAGGGTCAGCGCAATCAGCGCGATGTGCAGCCACATCAGGCTGGGAAACCAGCTCTGGAATGGAGTCCAGTCCAGTAGCAGGCGTGCGCAGACAGACACGCCCATCAGCGTGGCACTCATGGCTATCTGCGGGGTGTATTTCTTCATCCAGACGCTCCCTTGAGCACACTTGGCGCCATCCGCCCGGCAACCCTCCACCCAGAAGGACGCCACCCATTCAATTATCAGCATGGCACCGGCCACACCAACCCGCAAACACGAATATTGATCATTCACTCAACCGGCAACGAAACATGCAGACCTTGTGCTCAAAAGCAGGATCAATGCCAGCGGCAGTGCTGACATTACCTCGGGAGAAACAAAGAAACCGGATCTGGATGCCTCGACGCCCAATGGAAAAATCAACCCGAAAAATCCTCTGCGCAGATTCTCACGAACACCCATCGCGCTCCCACCTTCGGGATTCGATACACGTAAAGCGCCGGTGACGAGTATGGCATGCATGAGCTGACGCTTTCCCCAGGCAGAACCTACAGGCAGACAGATTCCGATAAAAACTCAGGCAGTTAGGTAGGCTAGCGGCACTCGACCACACACTGATATGCACGCACTTGGAATATCCCTGCCACACTACGGCGCAGACCTGCCCAATTTCGGCGGGGTTCTCACCCTCCGGTGATGCCAGATTGGCCGTTCCTATCCTGCCCGGTAACGCTTATCCGCTTTTTTAAACCATTCAATGTTTTTTTCCCCGCTTTCGTCAGAAAGCCACCTACCCATTGGTAACCGGCACAGCTGCTGCTTAGATAATCCGTGCAGACACGCTCACCTGAGCGGACCGCCAGCCCAGGAGTAACGGCCCGTGACCATGACAAACTCTTCAAAACACCTGATCCGCATTGCAGCCTGCGCTGCCGTCATGCTTTCGCTCAATGGTTGCGCTGCACTGGCTGTCAGCCTCGCCGGCGCAGGCGCAGGCGCGGGGATCAGTCATCAGGTCAATGGCACGGCCTCGCGGACCTTTTCCGAGCCACTGGATCGCGTAGACAGTGCGGTACTCCTCACCAGCAAACGGCTGAAGATTGACATTGATACTGTTGAAGCCGTGGATAACGGCCAGATCACCAAGGGCAAGGTCGGAGATCTTGCAGTAACGATCGAACTTCAGACGCTGTCTTCAAATCTGACTCGCGTAAATGTCACTGCCCGCAAAAACATGCTGATGCTCGACGGCGCCACAGCACAGGAAATCGTCTCGCAGATGGAGCGCTCACTGAGCAATCTTGCCAGTACCGACAACAGCCGGGGCAAGGCTGGCGAAGCACAGAGCAAGGATACGCGTTACACCCCGACTGATACTTCTTCATCTAAGAAGTCCAACGCCCGGAGCAAGAAACAGAATACGATTTAGCGCCATATGCACATAGGCACATAGGCACATAGGCCAGGCTCAAAAACCCTTCAAAACATGAGCCATATCGAGACCAATACGAAGTCGATAATCAGCCCGCAGTATCAGATGTCAGCTGAACGCGGGTGCATCCCAACAGAATGGCCTTTCCCTTGTATGCAGAGTTTTTTCAGCCAGCTTCTTTCCGCCTTTCAGTCGCCACAGGCTCAGCACCAGCTTCCGGCACCTGATGGATTGCCTGTTCCCGTACGGATCGGCTACGACGCTGATTGCATCACCCAGACCATCGATGGGCAGGCCGCGCAGACCCTGGCATGGAAAGATATCGAATTCATCACCATCCACATCGAGGATGATCTGCTGCCCTTCCCATTCTGGTACGTCGGCAATCGGGATATCCAGTTACGCATCCCGAACGATGCAGAGGGCGCAGAGTCGCTGTTTTTCGAGGGCTTCGCGGAATATCTGCCGAACTACAGAAGCGACAGGACGTTCAAGATCATCACCGAAGCCTCCATTGCGCTTGAAGGATCGTTCCTGGTCTGGGAAACCCGCTTGATCGCTAACGCCTGAGCCGCTGGCGGAGAGCCAGAAGCCGGATGCAGTCCTATCGACCGGTGCAGCAAATACGAAACAGTCGAAAAGAAACGGAAAAGCAAAACGCCCCTGAACGAGTACCAGCTCGGCAGGCAGGCGACGCCACCGTCCGCTCTCCACTCCCTGAGCAACCAAGGCTTGCTCGATCCATTCGTAGGGCAAATGCTCGGTCAAATGATCGAATCCGATCATCGGCATCGCATCAGTGGTGGCGGGCAGTCGGCAGGAGGGCATGGCCTCCAACGTTATCAGCCTTACGCCTTGCAACTGAGCCACTGGACGCGCGGGCTGGGCCTTGAACTTGAGATCACTTGTGCTGAGTACGCGCCAGACACCAGCCCTGAGATGCTTCAGGCGCGGGAGGATCATACATGGGAAATCGGTCAGCCGGCCTTCGGCAAGAAGGGAAGCATACAGGTGGTGGCTCCGATCAATAACCATGCATGAAGTGACGAAAATCCATTGAGACGATATGCAACGAGAGTTAGTCTAGGCCCTAGTACAACCTTTTTGACTAAGGCTGCCGGTGTTCACGCATCGTCACGATGAATAAAGTGGAAGCAAAAAATGAATGAGAACGCTCTTGAGTCCGTCCTAAAAGGCTGGACGCCGCCTAAGGTCTCTCCTTGCAATCCTGGAGTGGAAGGTGAAGGCGAATGGGAGGGTGAATGGAAGCCACTACCTGACGCGTATCCGGACTGGAGGGTAGAGAAGCGCCCAGATCCTCTTACTCCTATTGCAGATGCAAGGGAGGCTGCAGCCCAGAATAGGAACGAGTCCCCACTGCTTTCTGATGAATGCGCGGATACCCTCCGCGGCTGGTGGAGTGGTGCTGCACTGCCAACTGGCACTTGCTCCTGCGGAGTTGGGCATTTTCATTGTTACAAAATTTCGAGTGGCCGTGAATGGAAAACATGGCGTAATTCAAAGCACGGTCATAGTAGTCCTCATCACTGGTGGTGTAACTCGATCAAACAGGCTGCAGATCATTACAGCTGGACTCCCTACAAAGGCGGGAGTTTCAATCACTTGTCGGCTGCACTGCAGTCAGCCATTCGCTTAGGCAACCAATCCCTGACGGAGATTGTCTGCTGCAAAATACTTGACTGGGGTGGTGTCTTTAAGGGGCGATTAAAATCGACAGACTCCATCAAATGGATAAACGGGTCTTCTAATCTCCGCCAGGACATCATCAATTCTGCAGCAAATCTCATCCCCTATTCGTCTTGGGGAAGCGGGTGGTTTGGGGATATAAGTAGTGGCCTAGTACCGATGAACTCGGGTACAACAAAAATATTTTCCGCCGCTGCGCTCGATTTGTCGGGTGGCGTTGCTTCACCCAGACAGGATGTACTGATTTATGATGGCCGCGTCGGATCGGCCTTGGGGCTACTTGCGCGGCGTTTGCTGTATCCGGTAGCGATTCGCGGCAGTGCGCAGCCTGTCGGGTATCTTTTTTTGCGTAGTGACGGCGGTATTAGTCACAAGCGAAATCCGTCCATGAGCATTCCAGTCATCACTTTTCCTCCAATGAATGGACATAGTGGAATTTTCTCAAAAGCACTTCATGTTGCATTGAAAACCAGTAACCGCGATGAAGTACGAGCGTGGTACGCCCGTCGCTCGGCGGAGCTTATTCAATATGCAATTGCAGCGTCTGGGCCTCATCCGGACTTCATCAAAGCGGAAAAAGCGCTTTTCATGCTCGGCTGTGACGTCAAGTATCTGTGCACTGGTTTGCTTCGACCCGTACCTTGATTCTGCTGCGTCCGCAGCAGATGAAGGATCCTCAGGAAACTGGCCGTCTGAGCATCCTGAGCTATTTGCTTCCCCGTCTGCCAAATACCGGCAGCGCCTGATCCCAGACGCAATCTTCCAGAACATTTCTGATGCTTCTTGAAGTGTGCGGAAGTAGTGAGTTAAGGGCAACCGATCGGGCTTCTCGCGATCCCACACCTCATTCTCGCCATGTGTAACACTTTCATAGCAAAAAGCCTTGTAATCTCGTGAAACCACGATATTACAAGGCATTTGCGTATTACTGGCGGAGTGGACGGGACTCGA
>DBTS01000070.1:17985-40236 GCA_002307175.1 Rhodocyclaceae bacterium UBA1310 | reverse complement strand
CATGCCAGAAATGGCCGCCTGCTCCTGCCTATTTCGCCGTTTCTCGGCAAGTAAATTCCCGACTACGCAGACTTTTGCAAGAGGCTCTATATAAATCACCGAGGGACAGTTTAATCTCTTCTGAATATAAATGGCGGGGGAAATAAAATTACCTTTATTCAAATCACAGAATAGTTACACTCGCGACTTATATTGTCGTATTAGACCAAAATTAAACAAATTTTCCAAAATGCAAATCGATATGGAAATCCGGGTTGCAGGATCAGCGCTTGCCTGTCATCTGCATTCCACTCCACGCTGACTGCGGAGCACTGTGTCGCCCGTAAACTTTCTGTCAAAAAGTACTAGACGACCGGTCTAGTTACGGCTATGATGCAGTCCATGGGAACGAAACAAAACACCTCCGACAGCCGCCAGCACATCCTCGAAGTGGGGCAGCAGCTTATCGCCCACAAGGGATTCACTGCGGTCGGTCTTGCCGAGATCCTGGCCGCTGCAGAGGTGCCAAAGGGCTCGTTCTACCATTATTTCGCCTCCAAGGAAGCGTTTGGCGTCGCCATGCTTGAGGAGTACTTTGCCGAGTACGATCATGCCATGCTCACCATACTCTCCCGGCCTCGCAGCACCCAGGTGGATAATCTGCTGGCCTATTTTGAGGCGTGGGTGAGCACCCAGGCGGGGGACGCCGAGAGTCGCCGCAAGTGTCTCGCGGTGAAGCTCGGCTCCGAAGTCAGCGATCTTTCGGAATCCATGCGGGATGTGCTGGATCGTGGCACGCGGCGTATTATGGAACGTTTGGCCCGTGCGCTGGAGACAGCGGTTGCCAATGGCGAAATTGGCGTGCCGGGGCAGGGTACCGCAGCGCTTGCCGAAACACTCTATCTGCTGTGGCTGGGTGCGGCGCTGATGGCCAAGATCCGGCGCGGCAGCGAGCCTTTGCAGAATGCGCTGGTTGCCACACGCGGGCTGCTCGGAATTGAAGGATAGGCATTTGTTTTCGCAGTGGAACGTCGGTTCGCCGACGTTTTTTTGAAATTTAAACTAGACGACCGGTCTATTTAATCAGCAAGGACAACAGAGATGAACAAGCAATTCAAAGTACTGGTGGTTTTGACCTCCCATGATCGCCTTGGCGACACAGGTTTGAAAACCGGCTTCTGGCTCGAAGAACTCGCTGCCCCTTACTATGTATTCAAGGACGCCGGTGCGGCTCTCACGCTGGTTTCCCCTCTGGGTGGCCAACCTCCGCTGGACCCCAAGAGCGATATTCCGGATTTCCAGACAGCAGAAACCCATCGCTTCCAGGCCGATGCTGAAGCTCTTGCGCAATTGGCCCACACCGGCAAACTGGCCGATGTGAACATCAGTGATTACGATGCCGTGTTCTACCCTGGTGGCCATGGCCCGCTGTGGGATCTCGCCGAAGACAAGAAGTCCATCGCCCTGATCGAAGAAGCAATTGCTGCTGCCAAGCCCGTTGCGCTGGTGTGCCACGCCCCGGGTGTGTTGCGCCATGTGAAGGGTACTGATGGCAAGGCGCTGGTGGCTGGACGGGAAGTCACCGGCTTCACGAATTCGGAAGAAGCAGCCGTGCAACTCACCAAGGTTGTGCCCTTCCTGGTTGAAGACATGCTCAAGGCCAATGGCGGTGTCTACAGTCGTGGCGCAGACTGGGGGCCATATGTGGTTACCGACGGCCTGCTCATCACCGGCCAGAATCCTGCATCCTCGGGGCCTGCCGCCAAGGCTCTGATTGAATACCTGCAAAAGGCCTGAACATGAGCGCATACGTCATCATTACCCGCGAACACACCCGCAACCCGGATGAACTCAAGCAGTACGCCGAGGCCGCCAAGGGCGCACGTGCCGGGCACGAGATCAGGCCACTGGCCTTTTACGGTGAAACCGTCACGCTCGAAGGGGCCGCTGCTGAAAGCGCCGTGATCCTGGAGTTCCCGGATATGGCGGCAGCCCGCGCGTGGTACGAAAGCCCCGCGTATCAGGCTGCCAAGCAGCACCGCCATCTTGGTGCGGATTACCGCGTAATTCTTGTCGAAGGCGTTCAGTAAGCTGCCGGCCTCATCAAAAACTAAAACACCAACTCCAACAAGAGAGCCTGTTGCCGACAGGCTCTCACCATCAAGGACTCCAGCATGAACATCGATACCCCTCTCTATCTCGACGGTGAATGGCGCCCGGCCATCGCTGGCAAGCGTATTGCCGTTAGCAACCCAGCCACGGGCGAAGTCATTGGCTATGTGGCCCATGCCGGCGAAGCGGATCTCGCACTGGCCGTTGAAGCCACGCGCAAGGGCTTTGCCACGTGGCGTGCCACGGGGGCCTTTGAACGTGCCAAGCTGATGCGCCGTGCCGCCAATCTGCTGCGCGAACGTGCCGAAGGCATTGCAGCCATCATGACGGCAGAGCAGGGTAAGCCGCTTGCCCAGGCCCGCGATGAGGTGCTCAAGTCTGCCGATACCATCGACTGGTTTGCCGGCGAAGCACAACGCACCTACGGCCAGATCATTCCGGCACGCTCGCCCAACGTGATCCAGCAGACCATCAAGGTGCCCGTTGGCCCGGTGGCCGCCTTCACGCCGTGGAATTTCCCCATCAACCAGATCGTCCGCAAGCTCTCCGCAGCACTTGCCGCCGGCTGCTCAATCATCATCAAGGGGCCGGAAGAAACTCCCGCATCGCCTGCCGAACTGATCCGCGCTTTCCATGATGCCGGGCTGCCGGCTGGGGTACTGGGCCTGGTGTATGGCGTGCCGGCCGAAATCTCCAACTACCTGATTCCGCATCCGGATATCCGCAAGATATCCTTCACCGGCTCTACGCGTGTGGGCAAGCAGCTTGCTGCCATGGCAAGCCAGCACATGAAGAAGATCACCATGGAACTGGGCGGTCACGCCCCGGTGCTGGTTTTTGCCGATGGTGATATTGAAGCTGCGGCACGCCAGATGGCTTACCTGAAATTCATGAACGCAGGCCAGATCTGTGTGGCCCCCACGCGCTTCATTGTGCAGCGCCCGGTGTATGAAGCTTTCATTGAAAAGTTTGTTGCTGCTGCCGGAAAGATCGTGGTGGATGATGGCAGCAAGGAAACCACCACCATGGGCCCGCTCGTGCATGCCCGTGCCGTTGAGCACATTGCCAGTCTGGTTGAAGATGCCGTTGCGCAAGGCGCCAGGATTGCCCTTGGCGGCAAGCGCATTGTGCGCCCTGGCAACTTCTTCGAGCCCACCGTGCTGCGCGATGTGCCGGTTGCCGCCCGCGCCATGAACGATGAGCCCTTCGGCCCGCTCGCGCTCATCACGCCGTTTGATACCTATGCCGAAGCAATTGCCGAGGCCAATCGCCTGCCGTATGGCCTTGCCGCCTACGCCTACACTGGCGACGCCAGCACCGTGATCGCCCTGGGGCGTGATGTGGAAGCCGGCATGCTCAGCATCAACCACGTCGGCATCAGCCTGCCCGAAGTCCCCTTCGGCGGCACCAAGGATTCCGGCATGGGTACAGAAGGCGGCTCGGAAGCCATCGAATCGTATCTGGAAACGCGCTTCGTCACTGTAGCCGGCACGCTGTAAAAAACACCGCACAGCAGAACAGAGCGCAGAAAAGCAGAAAACATTTCCCCCTGAGTAGTCCTTGTTACCGCACCTGAGGGTGCGGTTTTTTTATGCCATAAAGATTTCAATCTTCGGTCAGACTATCGGTTGCCGGGGCGCCAAAGGGGAACAATGCTGCGAAGCAGGTCTGCGCACGCTCTCCGGGCCTTGTGCCACGCCCATGCATCGCCTGTTAGAATGCGGATCACCCCCGCATCAACAGGAAGCAAGTCATGCGTCTGGCCATACTTACCGGTGGCTCCCGTGGCCTCGGGCTCTCTCTGTGCGAAAAGCTCCAGGCACGCGGCTACCATCTCATCGAGTTCTCGCGGTCTGCACCACACGCCTGGTCGGTGAAAGCGGATCTCGCTGATCCGGCGGCTTTCGCAGAGACCGTGCGTGAGCGGCTGGCGACAGTTGATCTCGCCGGAATTGAAGAGCTGCTGGTCATCAGCAACGCCGGCACGCTGGAGGCGACAGGCCTTGCCGGCTCGCAGGCATGGTCAGCTGTCGAGCAGAATCTGGCGATCAACATGCTCTCCGGTGTGGCTTTTCTGAATCAGATCGTCGCCCGCTTTGGCGCCCTGAATTGCCCCAAGACCATCGTCAGCATCTCTTCAGGTGCGGCGGTGCGTGGCATTGCCGGGTGGACGCTGTACTGTGCCGCCAAGGCTGGCATGGAGGGCTTTGTCCGTGGGCTGGGAGTGGAACAGGCGCTGCAGGCGCATCCGTTTACGCCCATCACGATTGATCCGGGTGTGATGGATACGGGCATGCAGGAATTCATCCGTGCCCGCCCCACAGAGGAATTTCCCGATGTGCAGCGTTTCCGCCAGCGTCAGCAGGATGGCGAACTGGCAAGTGCCGGGCACATCGCCGATGCCGTGCTGCACATTGCCGGTCTGCCGGATCTGGCCCAGGGCGCGCGCTTTGTGGCACGCGAATATCTGGCGGCAAGCCAGACTCCGGTATAAGGGGAACACGTGTTTCACGCCGCAATCTTCGATATGGATGGGCTGCTCATCGATTCCGAGCGCGCCATCATGCGCGCCTGGATTGCTGCTGCACAGGTGGTCGGGGCGCCATTATCCGAGCGGGAGTATCTGCCGCTCGTGGGCAGTTCGCGCCAGCATTGCTACGATTTCCTGCTCTCCCGCCTGGGCAGCGAAGCGGCCTTCCAGCTTGCCCGGGAACATGTGCAGGGGCAGCTCAGCAATGCCGTATTCCCGCTCAAACCCGGCACGGTCGGTTTGCTTGAGCGCCTGGCGGCGCGTCAGATTCCCTGTGCGGTAGCCTCTTCCAGCGAGATTTCAGAAGTGCGCAGGCGTTTGAAAGCAGTGGGGATCATTGAATTTTTCTCGGTGCTTGCAGGAGGTGATGAAGTTGCCCACGGCAAGCCCGACCCCGCTGTGTACCTGCTCGCTGCGCAAAGGCTGGGGCATGCCCCGGAGCACTGCCTTGCATTCGAGGATAGCCTCAACGGCATTCGCGCAGCCAGGGCTGCGGCAATCCCGGTGGTGGTGGTGCCCGATCTTGTTGCCCCCGATCTGACTGCCGCCTTCACCGTACTCGATTCGCTCGAACACACCCACCCACATCTCCCGCTATGGTTTGGTTTTGAAGTGTGAGCAGATAACGCGAGGCTAGTCGTTGAATGCTATAGGCATGTGGCGGTGAGTCTCTGCATGCCGGTGTGCGCAAAGATTGAACTTCCCTCAGTAAACCTTCAGCACCCTCTGTAGGGTTCGCCCCTTTTCCCATGCTGTCGCAAAGTATGCCCTGTCAATTCACAGGGAGCCTCTGCGATGAGCAGTCACGGCACATCAATTGCATCCTACGCGACCTCGGCGCTGCTCTTCATAAAAGGGCTGTTCGTCTCGGCGGCAAGCGCCTTTGCGAGCATGCCTACCGAAGGCAAGATCGGCGCTTTTCTGGGTGTTGGCACTTTCCTGATCAATTGGTACTACAAGCGCAAATCACTTGATGTGCTGACCCGGCATGCCCCGCAGCGGGAGCCCGATGATGCCGACTGAATCCCCCTGGATCATCTCCGCCCGCAAGGAAATCGGCGTGCGCGAAATTCATGGCACGCAGAACAATCCTGCGATTGTCGGCTACTGGAAGGATGTGCATCTCTCCGGCGTGAAGGACGATGAAACCGCCTGGTGTGCGGCCTTTGTGGGCGCCATGCTGGAGCGCAACGGCATCACCTCCACACGCTCCGGCGCGGCACGTTCGTATCTCGCCTGGGGCACGCCTCTGAATGTGCCGGTTGCCGGCTGCATCGTGGTGTTCTCGCGCGATGGTGGCGGGCATGTTGGCTTTGTCGTGGGCCGCGACAAGCTCGGCCACCTGCAGGTGCTGGGCGGCAACCAGGGGGATTGCGTGTGCATTGCCGCCTTCAAGACTGACCGTATCGTGGGCCTTCGCTGGCCTGCCGGTATCGCGGTTCCTTCCGATCCTTTGCCGGTCTTGGCCGGTGCGGATCTTTCCCGTTCTGAAGCCTAAAGGAGTCCATTGCAATGGATAAGCTTTCTCTCGTTCTGAAATATGTCGCAGGTCTGTTCCTGATCGGCTTGCTTGGCTTTTTTGTGTATCTCGGCAAGGTGCCGGCTGATGTGCTGGAGGTGGCGGTATTCGCTGGCCTGGCTGCCATTGGTGTGCATGCCGTGGGCAAGTATGGCAGTGCATCGGGGGACGCTGGCAATGTTGATCCGAAGCAGGGCGGTTTTGTGCAGCCCTATCTGCTGGCCGTGCTGGGCGCGGTTTCGTGCATGTGCCTGATTGCGGCTTGCGCGACCACCACCACGACCAGCACGGATACGACGGTGACCACGCCCAATCTCGCCAGCGTATGCACCAACACGCAATCGGCGCTGACGGTGATCGCGGCGGTGTCGGCTGCCTACGATGACGACACATCAAAGACGATCAGTAGCGCGTCTGCCGTGGTGGCGGATCTTTGCACGGCAGGCGCAACAGTGGATGTGGCAAGTATTGCGAAGCTGGCGCAGATGACCCTCCCGGATCTGATCACGGTGGTGAAGGGGCTCAGCATTGACGCCACCACCAAGGCTACGGCACTCGCGGCGCTGGCGATTGCGCAGGTTGCCATCAATACGGTTGTGACCCAGCTTGATGCCTCCACCACCACGAGCGCCGCCGCCAAGGCCGTGCTGCATCCGCTGGCGCTGAAGATCCACGCGGCACAGGGGGTGAAGTGATGGCGGCCACCCGCAAACTTGGCTGGAGGCCGGATCTGCCGGATTTTCGTGACCATCGGGTGAAGTTGGGGAGCCCCTTCCTGCAAGCCATGGATATTCCGGCGGCGGTGGATCTGCGCCCGCAGTGCTCCGCCGTGGAGAACCAGGGGCAGATCAGCTCCTGCACCGGCAACGCCATTGTCGGCGCCCTCGAAGTGCTGGAAAACAAGGCCGGGGGTGCGTTGATCGACCTCTCGCGGCTCTTCGTGTACTGGAACGAGCGCAATCTCGAAGGTACCACCGAACAGGATGCCGGTGCCTACATTCGCGATGGCATCAAGGTGGTGGCGAGTTTTGGGGTGTGCGCGGAAACGCTCTGGCCTTACGACGAAACCCGCTGGCGCGAACGCCCCAGCCATGAGGCGTTTGTGAATGCGACGAAACGCCGGGTCACCGAGTATGCGCGGGTTACGCAGGATCGCAACCAGATCCGCAGCGTGCTCGCTTCCGGCTTCCCCATCGTGTTCGGCATGACGGTGTATGACTCTTTCCTGGGCGAAGCGGTGGCCGCGACTGGCGTGGTACCCATGCCCGCCGCCAGTGAATCCTGCCAGGGTGGACATGCCGTGCTGGCCGTGGGCTACGACGACGCAAAGGATGCCGTGCTGGTGCGCAACTCCTGGGGCGCCGATTGGGGGCAGGCGGGCTACTTCTGGCTGCCATATGTCTATCTCACCAACCCTGATCTCGCGAGTGACCTATGGGTCGTCCGGCACTAATCCTTTCGCTCGATGGTGGCGGCGCGCTGGGCGTCGGCCCGGCGCGCTTCCTCGCCAGACTCGAAGCCGCGCGCGGCCCGCTGCAGGAAGACGTGCTCACCGGCACCTCGGTGGGCGGTCTCCTCGTGCTGCTGCGTGCGGTGGGCTACCGCTGGCAGGAAATCAGCCTGATCGCCGACCACGCCGTGCCGCGCATCTTCAGCCGGCGCCAGTGGAACCTGATCGGCCCGAAGTGGAACGCCGAGCCGCTGGAGCAGATTTGCGCGCAATACCTCGGCGTGCCCGCCAGCGCCGCGAAGATCCCGTTCTTCATCCCGGCCTTCGATATGGTCACCGGCCAGCCCAAGATCTTCGACAATACCGACGATTGCACGCTGGCAGATATTGCGCTCGCCACCTCTGCCGCGCCGACCTACTTCACGCCGCGCCACAACCGCTACGTGGATGGCGGGCTGGTCGCGAACAACCCCAGCATGATCGGCCTGATGGGCGCCGTGCACGCGGGGCTGGTCGATCTGGCCAGCGTGCGCATGCTCTCGCTCGCCACCGGTGGCAGTTACTGGGAGAACCCAAAGGTATCGGAGGGCATGCTGCTGACTTCCTGGCTCAGCCCGGTGATCAAGTCCGACCTCTCAGGCGGGCAAAAGCGCGATGCCTTCATGTGCCGCGAACTGCTGGGAGAGCGCTACCTGCGCATCAGTCCGGAGGATCAGAAGGATTACGCCATGGATGATCTGGAGGTGCTGGACGAGTGGCGCGGGTTGTGGGATCAAGCCCTGCTTCGCCTGCCAGTGGAGTTTTTTTCAGAAAATTCGAAGGAAATCCGGAAATATCATTTCGTGTAAGTCAGTCCTCCTTACGCCGAAACGTTCGGCGGGTTTAGGAGGGAATGATGCCCAAGCGCCACAAAGCGGCGCTTCGGAGCTTGATGGTCATCATCATTATCATGGTGTTGATCATCTGGTCCAGAAGCGCCAGTTGAGAAATCTCAGCCCCGAAAGGGGCTGTGCTACGTATCCATTGTGAAATGCTGTGGTTTTGTACAGTATCTGTATGAACATGCGTATCACCCCCCTCTCTTTCAGGTGGCTGTTGTATCACGCTCCCGGATTCCGGTACCTTGTATCTATGTTGGTAACTTCCAGCGACAGGAGGTCTGGGCCAACTCAACTGAGTCGGCTGAGCTGGAGCCCCGCCCCAATTCAGACGCTCCGTCTTGTCGGCCATTAGCGGCAGGAAACTGGGTACAACAGACATTCCAGACGACGGTTCACTGGCAAGTCTTCGGCCAAAGTGGCCATTGCGATGCCTGTTTTGAAACGTCCGGTTTACACAGATTTTCGGACAAGCCCAATGCCTAACACTTTGTTGAGGGGCGGTCCGCTAAGGGACGTCCCCTCGAACGATTAGTTGGGCGTGTCGGTTGAAGGATCAGGCTCCGGTACTGTTTGCCAGTCATCCGCGAGCAGGTCTTCAACCAGAAGCATGGCAGGCAGTTTCCCATGTACCGGATCTGCTGCAACTAGGCGAACAGCGCCCACCATCATGGTCACATACTGGGGCAACAGAACCGCTAGCGACTCCAATCTCGCCATTTCGGCGGAACTGACGGATGCAGTGGAGTTAGCGTCGTGCACGAGCTCGTGCCGCATGTCGAAAATCTTCGATAGATCCTGCCACCAGTCAGGAAATGCAGACAGCGGAAAACCGCGACTACAAGCTGATCTGGCAGGGACTGCGTACGCATGCTGTGTATGTTCGAGGGCGAATCGGAACCCGTTAGGTGAAAACATGGAGTCAAGAGCGCTCGCGATGGATCCGGCGCTTTGCAATGTAAGCGCCTCAGCAACGAAGTCGTGGCGTGTTACTCCCTGAACCGCCAAATCGTGCTCCGCAGGGATACGAATACGATCTGATCGTAAACGCGCTGATCGTTTTCGAGGACGTATCGAAAGATGTCGCGAAAGAACGTTTCAAGATGCCCGGCGATTGCGATCACATATTGTCGCTTGCCAATCTCAAGCGAGGCCGTATCCGTCGAGAGATGGTGCAGTATTTTGTGCATGTGATGCACGACCGGATAGAGCCGAGACAGGTACTGCCATCCAACCTCGTGGACGTCTCCGCGTGTTTGAACCTTCGATCTCACATGGTCCAGTCTTGGACTTCGTGCCATTGGGTCTCCAATTTCGATGCGTTCCGGCTGGGGTTAGCCGTCTTTTTATCTACAGGTGAACTTTATGAATACGCTGAGCTCTTCCGAATATCCCAGAGGAGATGTCCGAGCCGCGACACCGAGACGGCCCAACGTTACGTAGCCCCCACATGGGGGCATAAAAGTTTATGGGACATGTTGGATACAAAATATGCCGTCAACTGGTGTGTAATCCATTGCGACAAGCCATGAGAATCTTACCCCCCGCCTACAGTGCAGACAAACAGTTAGATTCTTAAGAAACAGCGTCCAACCGCTTTTGCAACAGTGATAGTGCAAGCAAAGTGCTATAGCCACGTTGGCCTGCGCCTGATACCGCTGTCGCCGAGTCAGCCGGCATCGCAGTTGCTCACACGGGGCCACCATGACGACGAACCCACCGCACTTCAAAGTTTGCAAGTCCAGCACGCATGCTCTCACCGGGCAGGTCGGTGCTCTCCCCCTGCACGCACATCACCCCGCAGCCACCGTCAAATCGGGGCAAAACCGTTGTCCAGCGCCCCAATCGACCCCTCAGGACGCTCTCGGCAGCACAGGCAACGAGCGATTGGTACATGCCATTTACTTGAAATCCACCCGCTCTGGATTACAATCCCCATATTCACCGCCAGCCCGGCGGTTTAGTCCAACAAGGTTTATCCGCCGCGATGAAGATCACGCTCTACTCAACTATTGCCGCACGGCGGATAAACGCTATTCGTTAGGTTTCAAGTCCATACACTGAGTTATCTGTTATTAGGAAAACAAGAAGATGACAATGAGCGAGATACGCGACTCAACGAAAGCCGGACTACTTGAGAAGGTCCGCCGACACGATTACGGCCAGTATCTGTACAAGGCGAGCATCACAAAGATCCGCGGGTTCGAAGGCGAAGACATCACCTTTGAGTTCCCTGTCACTGCACTCATCGGGCCGAACGGTAGTGGTAAGTCATCAGTGCTGGGTGTGGCGGGTTGCGCATACAAGCCCATAAAGCCCGGAATGTTCTTTCCGAAGAGCACCGTTGGTGACGAATCGATGTCCGGATGGCGCGTGGAATACGACCTCATTGACAAGAGACTAAACTCGCGACAATTGGTTAAGAGAACTTCAAACTTCAGACAGGCGAAATGGGTGCGGGCCGACGTTGCTGATCGAAATGTCCTCTTCTTTGGCATTGAACGCACAGTGCCCGCGGGTGAGAAGACAAGATACAAGAAACTGATGCGCTCTACATATGTGCACCGCCCACCGCTGGAGCCGCTCGATGCTGCCGTTGCAACTCAGGTCGAACATATCCTCGGCAAGTCAGTGGCCGACTATCGAGTCACTCGCTACGGCTCAGACGACAGATTTCTGGTCGGTCGTACCGGCGTCAGTCAATTCTCAGAGTTTCACTTCGGCGCTGGTGAATCGTCAATCATTCGGATGATCACAAAGATTGAACAGGCCCCAGAGAATAGTCTTATCCTCATCGAAGAAATCGAAAATGGTCTCCATCCGATTGCCACACGACGAATGGTCGAATATCTCATCGACGTCGCAGAGCGTAAGTCCATTCAAACGATCTTCACAACTCACAGCGACTACGCTATATCGCCGCTGCCGAACGAGGCCATCTGGGCAAGCATTGCCGGGAAGCTGCGGCAAGGAAAGCTTTCAGTAGAGGCATTGCGCGCCGTAGCAGGCCGCGTGGACAAGAAACTTGCTATCTTCGTAGAAGACGAATTTGCTAAGGCTTGGGTAGCCACGATTCTTCGCGAAACTCTGGGTACCGACTACGACCAAGTCGAGGTTCACGCCGTGCACGGAGACGGAAATGCTGTTGCCACCCATCGTGGGCACATGGCAAGTCCAGCAGTTGTTTTCAAGTCCCTTTGCGTTATTGATGGTGACTCGCAACAACAGGATGACCCAGACGGCGGCGTAATCCGCTTGCCCGGTGGTCAGCCAGAGCTCGCAGTCTTCGAGGGAATTACGGCTCGACTAGATCAAGATCTCGCGATCCTTACTGTTTCTTGTCAGCGCCCCCCGGAAGTGCAAGAACTTGTACGCAGTGCGCTCGATGAAGTGGCTCGAACAAATCGAGACCCGCACCTGCTCTTCAACCAAGTCGGCATCAAAATTGGCTTCGTTCCCGAGGCCGTCGTCCGTGGGGCGTTTCTTGCTCTGTGGGTTCGAGCCAATGCTCTGTTCTGCGATGATCTTACTTCAAAGGTAAAGGCGCTCATTGAAACCTAACCCATCATTGCAGCGGACTGCCTCCGGCAGCCGCTGAATTCTAACGTTGAGCCGTCCGCTTTTTAATCGCCTGACAGACGCCTGATGACCGATAGCAGCCAACTGATCAAGTCGGCCAGCATGGCCACATCATACCTCTCACGCCGTGATCATGTCGGATATGAGAGGCAAGTTCGCTGGATTGCGCAACCGACCGGTGTGAGGCTGCCATTCTTGTGAATCGTAGTGCCCGTTGGGCGCTCGCGCCAGCATGTTCCCGCCCATGCGGCGCAGTTCCGCTTCGCTCCAGTGCGCCCTACCAAAGCCTGCCCACCCATCACCCGACACCACGTGATGGGTTCTTTTGCCGTGCCTGTCGAAAATCCGCCCGACATGTTTCCATGCCGGGCGGACGAGGGGGAGGAAAACCGCGCTCAGGCGGCTGGTTTTTCCTTGGGCAGGGTGGCGGTGATGATGGCCGAGATGATCAGGAAGGCAACCAGGGCCAGGATGCCCTGCTTGGTGCCGCCAAACATGTCGGAGAGGAAACCCACCAGGAAGGGGCCGAGGAAGCCGCCGAGGTTGCCCAGGGCGTTGATCAGGCCGCGTGCGCCACCGGAAACCTCCGTGCTGAACAGCTGCGGCAGGATGGTCCAGAACACTGCCGCAGCTGCCTGCAGGAAGGCGCCAGCTAGCACCAGGAAGGCGAAGGATACCCAGGGCTGGTTTTCGAACACCACGGAAAGCAGCAGCGCCAGGGCGAAGCTGAGCAGCGGGATGATCACGTACTTGCGGCGCTTGCCGGATTTGTCAGAGAGACGGCCGATGGTATACATGCCGATGATGGTGCCGACATAGGGCAGGGTGGAGAGCAGGCCGACATTGGTCATGTCCGATTTCGTGAGTATCTTGAGCACGGTCGGCAGCCAGATCACGAAGGCGAAGATGGCGCACTGGTAGAAGAAGTTGATGATGATGAGCTTCCACATCGAGACGTTCGCCAGAAGGCTGAGAACGGATGTCTGGCGGGTCTTCTGGCTTGCGGCGATAGCACTCTGTTCGGCGGCGATGCTGTTGACGATGTAGTCACGCTCTTCGCGGGCGAGCCATTTGGCGCGGCGCGGGTCTTCCTCAACCATGAGCACCCAGGGCAGAATCAGGATGAAGGTGGCAATCCCCTCGTACATGAACAGCTGGCGCCAGCCCAGATTCTGCACAAGCATCCCGGCGATGGGGCCGGAGATGATGTTGGCGATCGGCACGAACATGATCATGACGGCAGTGGCCCGGCCCCGTTCGTGATCGGGGAACCAGTTGCTGATGATGGTCAGCGCCACGGGCAGCATGCCGCCTTCGGCCACGCCGAGGATGAAGCGCAGGATCACGAGCTGGGTTTCATTCTGGATGAAGGTGGTGAGGATGCACAGCACGCCCCAGGCCACCATCGACCAGGTGAGGAACTTTTTGGCGATGCCACGCGAGGCGAGCTGGCCGGCCGGCACCTGCAGGAACATGTAGCCGATGAAGAAGATGCCCGCCGCGAAGCCGCTGAATGACGCGGACATGGCGAGTTCCTTGCTCATGCCGCCTGCCATGGCAAAGCTGATATTGGTCCGGTCCATAT
This sequence comes from Rhodocyclaceae bacterium UBA1310, assembly GCA_002307175.1. Taxonomy (GTDB): domain Bacteria; phylum Pseudomonadota; class Gammaproteobacteria; order Burkholderiales; family Rhodocyclaceae; genus Uliginosibacterium. Next base: position 26,604 of record DBTS01000070.1, on the reverse strand, counting down.
AGGAGATGATGCACAGAATCATCACCGGGATAAGGATGTGGAACCACCTCTTGTTGGGGATGCTCCCCGTGGGGACGGCAGCCGTGTGGCTGGTTGCGACGTTATCCATGTTGCCTCCTTGTGTGGCAGATTGCTTCGGGTTGTATGCTTGATTTCGCCCGGAAGGAGACAGGGGGTGACAACCAGACCGGACAGGTGTGAATCCGTGACGTGCGGAGGCGAACCCCGCGCGGTGTCTGGCTGGCTGTTTTGTCTCGCTCCCGGATTTCCTTGATGCGCATGGCTGATTCCGGTTATTTGTTGTGAATCCAGCCTGCCCGATACGTTGTCGGGCAGGTCATGGGGCGGTGCTCAGGCGAAGCTGAGCTGGACTTTCATCTGGGTGCTGCGATCGCGTACCAGGTTGAAGGCTTCCTGGATCTGCTCCATCGGCAGCGTGGCTGAGATCACCGGGCGTACATCCACGCTGCGATCGCTGATGAGCCGCGCAGCCTGGGCGAATTCCGGATGGAAGCGATGTGTGCCGATCAGCGCGATCTCCTTGGCCACCAGTGCGTTGCCAGCGATTTCCGGGGAAGGCGTGACGCCCACCTGGACGATGGTGCCCTGGGGGCGGATTACCGGGAAAATGCTCTTGAGCACCGGCCCCACGCCTGTGCATTCAAAGGCAACATCGAAGTACCCCTTGTTGGCCGAGTAGTCGGCGTCAAGCCGATCCGGTTCGGCACGGGTGTCGATGACACGGGTGGCGCCCATCGCCAGGGCTGCCTTGAGCGGCGCCGGAGAGATGTCGGTGACAACGATTTCCGCCGCACCGGCGTGGCGCACTGCGCCAACCAGCAGCGAGCCGATTGGGCCGGCACCGGTGACCAGCACACGCTTGCCAAACAGGCTGCCGGCACGCCGCACCGCATGTACGCCGACGGCCAGCGGCTCGGTGCAGGCCGCTTCGCCGACCGAGACGAGCTCGCCGACCGCTTCGCACTGCACGGCATCCACCACGATCAGGTCGCGGAAGCCGCCATGTGTGTGTGGCTTGAGGCTCGCGCTGCCCAGGAAGTGCATATCCAGGCACTGCTGCGGCAGACCGTCAAGGCAATACTGGCAATGGCCGCAGGGCTGGCTGGGATTGATTGCCACCAGCTGGCCGGCGCGCACCTTGGTCACGCCAGCGCCGACCGCCTGCACGGTGCCGGCAAATTCGTGACCCATGATGATGGGTTCGCTGACGCAGATGGTGCCGATGCCGCCTTCCCAGAAATAGTGGATGTCCGAGCCGCACAGACCGCCGGCACCGACACGCACGAGCACCTGGTTGGGCCCGACAGCGGGCACTTCGCGGGTTTCGATCCGCACATCTTCCTTGGCGTGCAATACACAGGCACGTGTTTCCATGATTCAATCCTTTTCAAAGGTGGCGGTTTTGCCCGGCTGCGGGCAAGGCTCCGCCTGGCGGGGTCGCGCAGGGCGCCCGCTGTTGCTGTTTATGGGTTGGGGAAGGGGGGCGCGGGATGCTTACATCGCGCGAATCCTGTTCCAGACAGCATCATCAACGGGGATGCCGTTTATGAGGTTGTCATTTCGCGTGGCGAGCTCCTTCTGGCCCGGATAGCGGATGGCGGTGTCCGGATCGACGCGCTCGGAAGCGCGGATGTTGTCGAGCACCTCATTCACCGCTTCGGCCAGATAGTCTTCGCCGGCCACCTGGGTGGCATCCAGAGCGATGAGCACCTGCGACAGGCCGTACTCGTCGCTGCCCAGATCGCCAACCCGCTTGGTCGAGCGCCCGCCCGAGAGCACGGCGGCCACCAGATCCAGCACGATCGACATCGACGAGCCTTTCCAGAAACCGATGGGCAGCACGCGCCAGGTTTTCGAGATGGCGGCTGGATCGCATGAGATATCGCCGTTTTCGTCATAGCCGCCCGGCACCGGCAGCATGTCTCCGCGCATCGCTGTGGCTTCCATCTGACCGTAGGAGAACTGGGCCATGGCCAGATCGACCACCACGTGGCCACCCTCACGCGGGATCGACATGATGAACGGATTGTTGCCGATGCGCCGATCCTTGGCTCCCCAGGCCGGCATGTTCGGCTGGGTGTTGGTCCAGCAGATGCCCACGCAACCGGCTTCCGCAGCCTGCCAGCCGTACGTGCCGCCGCGCAGCCAGTGGTTGGTGTTGGCCAGGGCCACCGCGCCGATGCCGTATTTGCGTGCCAGCTCAATGGCTCGGTCCATAGCCAGCTTGGCGTTGACGTTGCCCAGCCCCAGATTGCCATCCCAGCGCTCGAAGGCCTCCATCTGTTTGGTGCGGGTTGGCTTGGCCTTGAGGTTGATGTAACCCTTGTCGATGTACTCGACCACACGCGGGAAGCGGTTGACCCCGTGAGAGTAAATACCATCACAGCTGGTTTCCGCGATCAGTTGCGCCGAGAGATCAGCCGTGGCCTCATCGGCACCCTTCTTGATCAGTACGCGCTTGAATTCGGCTTTCAGGTCTTCAAATTTGATGCGTTGCATGCTTGTGCTCCTCCGGCATGGACTGCCGTTCTGATTCAGTAGCCTTTCGACAGGCGATAGGTTCCCAGGATTTCGTCCGCCACCCAGGTTGAATGCATTGCACTCTCCACGTTGCCAGGACAGGGCGCAAGGCCATTGAGATCATCGACGATGCTCTGGATGAAAGGCTGCTGCACATGCGGCGGATTGGGAATTCGGAGTTCCTCGACCTTGCCGCCCCGGATCAGGCGCAATGGTGCGTCCGAAAAGAATTCAAACTCGATGCGGCCGGCGGTGCCAATGATCTCGACACGGTCACGGGATTCATCGCACACATAACACCACGAGCCGTGCCCGAGCACGCCGGAAGCGTGTTGCCAGCTTGCCGTCACCGTGTCTTCCACGTCATACAGCCCGGCGTGATTGGCGGCCAGCCCGTGCACCGTCTCAATCGGGCCGAAGAGGAAATCGAAGATGTCGAGCGTATGGATGCCCATGTCGAGAAACTTGCCGCCGCCCGAGACCTTTGGAAGTAGCCGCCACGGCAGGGTTTCACGCTTCAGATCCTCTGCTGCTGGCGGCTGGTGCTGGATAGCCTGCACGCAGAGCACCGTGCCGACGGCACCCTGTTGCAGCCACTCGCGGATCTGCAGAAAGCGCGGCATGGCGCGCCGGTAGAAGGCCACGTAGAGGCGCACACCGTTGTCGCGGCAGGCATCGACGATCTCGCGGCATTCGTCATGGCGCATCGCCATCGGTTTTTCCACGTACACATGCTTGCCGGCACGCGCCACCTGGAGCGCCAGCGGCTTGTGGTAAGCCGGCGGCGTGGCAACATAGACGGCATCCACGCCGGCATCCTCCAGCAGGGCTTCGACGCTATCGTAGGCGCGGGGCACCTGATGGCGTTTGGCGAAGGATTCGGTCATCGCCGGATCGGCGCTGGTCACCGCAACCAGCGCGGAATTCGTCGCTTTGTAGAAACCCGGCCCGCTCTTGACCTCGGCAACTGCGCCACAGCCGATCATGCCCCAGCGCACCGTCTTCATGGACGGTCTCCCTGCAGCAGGGAAACACGCACCTTCACCACCACCTTGCGGATGGCGGCCGGGCTCTCCAGCGCGCAGCCCGGGCGGTGTACATCGTTGGGCAGAAACACCGCGAAGCTGCCCGGCGTCATCTCGACCCAGGATTCGTTGCGGGTATCCGTGTAAAACATCAGATCGCGTTCCGCGAGGAGATCCTTGGCCACCTCATTGTCGCCCGTCTCACCGGCAAAGCCGATCTTCTCCTTGCCTTCCACCGAAAAATGCACATCCAGATACTGCACATGCACTTCTGGCTGGGTTTCGGCTACAGGCTTGGTGTTCATGTCGAACACCTGAACATAGATGTCCCGCCCCTGCAGCTCGTAGTTCTGCGGTTCGAGCGCTTTGAAATCGGTATTGCGCAAGTGGTTCACGGCGATTTTGAGGGGCTCGGGCAGCCACGCAAAGGATTCATAGTCCCTGATGTTTCCGAAGATCATTGCCTCTTCCTTTAGTTTTGATGCATCCGGCAGGCGGAATGTCCGTTGCCTTTTGTGCATGTCGACTTGTATACAAGTCGACATGCAATGCATCCTAGTCGTGCAACAGGTAGAGAACAACTCTTGCAAATGCAATGCGCGATAGAATAGATCTATGAACCTAGAAGTAACTGTATTTGTAGAAATGCGCTCGTGATACCAAAGTTCGGGGATTGGCCTACACTAGCCTGGGCGTGAAGATCACGCTTTAATGGGATCTGCGCGGTAAGGGAGCTCTTCCCGATGGATGGATGGGCATCGGCAAAATGCTGCGATGCATCTGTGACAAAGTGTTGGGGAAGCGGTGCCTGATGTCGGGGAAAACACCTAGCTGCGCGACAATCAAAAACAATGGAAATCACTAAAGTGGTGAGTAGCTTATTGGACAAACTGGGCTCGGATAACTTTCGCACGAAAGAATCCGTATCGATTGGCGCCCAACTGCATCGGCTGTTGCGTAGCGCAATCATCGAGGGGGAAATCAAGCCGGGGCAGTCCATCTCCGAAATCGAGATGAGCAAGACCTTCTCAATCAGCCGCCAGCCCGTGCGCGAGGCCTTCATCAAGCTCGTCGAGGAACGCCTGATCGAAGTGCTGCCGCAACGCGGAACCTATGTGCGCAAGATATCCGTCAAGGAAGTGCTGGACGCCCAGTACCTGCGCGAAATCATCGAAGTGGCCATCGTCCGTGAAGTGGCGCTCAAACACGATGATGGCCTGCTCGACACCCTGCAGCACCTTCTGGCCGAACAGGAAAAAGTGGCTCCTGGCGACAGCAAGAGCTTTCTCCGGCTGGACGAGGAATTTCACCGCACTCTGGCGCTGTATGCAGGCAGAGAGTATTGCTGGCGGGTAGCCGAAAGCATCAAGGCGCAGATGGACCGCGTGCGCTTCCTCACCTATGACTTCGCCAGCCCGATTGCCGGTATCATTGTCGAGCACCGTAACATTTTCGAAGCCATCAAGGCGGGCGATGCCGATCGCGCCGAACAGACCATGCGCAGCCACGTCCGCGAGATCGTCTCCTCACTACCCAAAATCTCCGGAAACTATCCGGAATATTTCGTCGCGGAGTAGGCGCAAAGTCACGCATACCCGGTCTGGACTTACCTGTTTGAAGTACGTTCTGTTCATGTGCCCTAAAAGTATGGGTTCATTTGACTTCAGTGTGGGTCTCCGGCGGCGTGTGCATTTTTTCTGAGCGGTTTGTACGAGTGTCGTTTGTGTTTGGACAAAGCTCATTTGGCGATGTCGCACGGGCTATCCAGACAGGAGTCTCACCGCACCCCATTCTTCATGCGGCGCAATTCCGCTTACGCTCCATTGGCGCCCTAATAAAAACATTTGGCATATAGCCCCGCATCCCCGAAACGAATGCCTTAGCCGCCGAGGCCGGTTTGCGTATGGTGTGGCGTATGGAGCGCAGCGGAATTGCGCCGGTCAAGCCTCCGCCTGGAGGGTGCAAACCTGGGGAGTACCAAAATATTGGCACGGAGAATCGCCGTCTGATTCTGTCGTTGGCACACACATCAATATTTCATGTTATACGGATATGTATTACGGAAAAATGTGTAACATAGGTGGCTAACTGAATGATTGAGTAATGCGATGCTTGATTCAAGAGCCAAGCGCTGGGTTGATGCAGTCAATTTTCTTAGGGGAGATCCGCAGGCCAAAGTGGTTTGTCCGGACTGCAAACAAGGCCATCTTCATGTTGAAGAAATTCTTTCTTCAAGTGGCACCGTATGTGAAAGAAAGATTTTTTGTGATTTCTGCACTGCAAAAAGTTACGTGCGGGTAGCGTAACGTCAAAGCAGCTGGATTCAAGTCTGCAACGCAACACTCGCATGAGCTTTTGCATTCCGCCTGCTGTTTGCCCATAAACCGTAGCTTCCCATGCACATCGAGCGCCTCTCCATCGAACTGACAAATCGCTGCAACAAGGCCTGTGCCTTCTGCTACAACCACAGTCATCCGGCAGGCGATACCTGCTGGCAGGCAGATGAGGTGGTGGGTTTCGTGCTCGATTGCGTTAGCCAGGGGACGCGCGCCGTGTCGTTCGGTGGTGGCGAGCCCTTGCTCCATACGGATCTCTTTGCGATTCTGTATCGTTTGCAGGGGCGGGTATTCCGTTCGCTGACAACCAACGGCTTGCTGCTGGACGATGCGACTCTCTTTGCCCGCCTGGTCGCAGCCAAGCCAGACAAGGTGCAGATCTCCATCCACCAACCGGGGCTGGAGGCAGAGGTGTCCAGAGTCGTCCGCCAGATTGGTGCCCTGGAAGCGGCGGGAATTGTCTGCGGAGTGAATTTGCTGGTGTCTGCCGACGCGCTTGTGGCCGCATCGGCAGCGGCAAGCTGGCTCCACGAGGCCGGGCTGGATAATCGGCGCATCGTGTATCTGCCGCAGCGGGGAGACAACACCCCGAGCGCTAACGATATCATGAAGCTGGCCAGCGCGCCGTTTCAGTCCATGAGCTGCCTCACCCGCTGTGGCCCAAGCCCACGTTTTTGTTCCATTTCGTGGGATAAGACTGCCGCGTGGTGCTCCTACACTGAGGCGCGCCGTGTTTTGCCTGCGCTAACCCATGCCGGGTTGCTTGCCGCATTGCAGGACCTGGATGTTATTCACTGTGCAAGGCTACGTGCTGCATAGGTATTGTCATTTTGCGGAGTCATCTGATGCAGCTTGCCACTCCTGTTGCCGATCCCGAAGATTACCCTGCCGCACACAGCATGGATACCGAATGGTTTGCTGTCGATGCAGACGGGCAGGTCGCGCTGCTGTGCAGTGGGGAAGGTGGTGCCATTCCCCAGACAGCGCTTGAACAGCTTTCGATCCATGATTTTTTTGATTGTCTTGAGAAAGACGAATTCGGCATTCCGGTATTTCTGGCTGAGGGGCTACTGTTTCCCTCTGGCCCGACAAGCTCGGCGCTGGAAGCATTGCTGAATGCACGCCCGGAAGCCGAGCGTGAGGCGATTGCTCTTGCCGTGCACGACTCACGCCATACCCGAGCTGGCATGGTGATCGATGGCATAGCAAAGAGTCAGTGGAAGCGCATGCTCGTCTGGCTAGGCGAACCTCTGGTTCCCTATGCGTTCGATGAGACCAGACTTTGTGTTGGCCGTGATTGCGAGAACCCTTTCTATGTGATCGACAATCCCACACTGTGCATCAGGCTGGATGCTGAAAAGCTGATCTATGTGCTTGAGGCTGATCTGCTTGACGCACTGATCCTGTTCAAGAAAGGCTATCTGCTGGGATGGGGCGAAATTCCCGGTGATAGCTGGGATAACGAAGTCTGGATGACCGAACTGTTTGGCCTTTACCTGTTTGAAGCTGAGCCGGATCGCCATTCCATTCGAAGAGCTGACGAACTCTGCGCGCCATGCTTCCCGGATCAATACCGGCGCCTCAAGAGCCCTCCCAAAGCCCGTACCGGTCTGCCTCCCACGCTCCTGAGAGCTCAGGTGTCACATCGCCCGGAAAGCGAAACCGTGCCACTTGTGCAAACGCTTCCAGGTGTGCGATTTGCCGAACACGAATCCCTGCAGCCTGCCGATATTGTGCCTGTCCGCGTCTGGGGGCATGGAGATGGCAAGTACTCCCCCGATTGCGGGGACTCCATTGTCCGCAGGCTTATCCTCACCCTACAGCAAGCAGACTCAAGCGCACTTGATGGTCATCTCGCAGAATGGCAGCTTGCGGCGGAGCAGGGCGATCTGGTTGCCCAGTACGCACTGGGCTACTATTTTGCCCATCGGCAACGCCCGGATCATGCCAGAGCATTCCAATGCTTCCTGGCCGCTGCTGTGCAGGCGGAACGTAGCCCGGTGCAGTCTTCAGATATGTTCGAAAACGGTTCTGCTGCGCAGTGTCAACTGGCAGCCTTGTACGAGCACGGCTTAGGCGTCAGCATAGATCTGGCCGTGGCGGCACAGTGGTACGCCCGGTCGGCACTGCTGGGGAATCGGGATGCCGGATATTGCCTTGGTGTTGGCTACGAAGCGACAGAAATCAACATCAGGAATCAGCGAATAAGCAGTGCTACCTATCTGAGCCTGCTGGCGAAAGGGCAATTTCCACATCAGGCAGACGTTCTGACCTATTTGCGTAAAGCCTGAGGCTCTTCAGACTTTTGCGTGAACAACCCGAACCCGTACGTGCGCTTTTGCCTGTCGCCCCACAGCGAACGATGTGGGAAATATTATTTTCCGCCTTCTTTTTTGGAGAGAATGCCAATGCCGTATTCGATGCGCATCGAAAATCGCACGCATCGCCTTCCAGTGAGTTGCGAGACGCCTTCGGCTTTTCCAACCTACGCCATTGATACGCCTTCGCGCCGCGATTTTCGTAGGGTGTCAATGAGCGCAGCGAATTGCACCTTCCGCGTGGTTTTACATCGCACAATCCCATTCGGAAGTTTCCTGGCATTGACAGTAGAGACGGTATATACATCATTGGCATACCAATCGGCTTGTGTAGGGCGCGGCGTAGCCGGAACAATGGAGCGCAGCGGAATTGCGCCGGTCAAGCCTCCGCCCGGAGGG
>DBTS01000070.1:0-17735 GCA_002307175.1 Rhodocyclaceae bacterium UBA1310 | reverse complement strand
GCGCCGGTCAAGCCTCCGCCCGGAGGGTGCAAACATCAGATAGCGGACCATTCAGTACCAGCACCGACGCATGCTGCGCCACCGGATTGCTCCTATGCCCATACGCCGGCAGGCGTCTGCGGCGGGTTTTTGCACTCTCGCCCTATGACAAACAGCCTTTTTGACTCGGGTGGGGGGCAAGACCGGCATGCCAAACATTGAGCCGCACTACCGCCGGATAAACCAAGCCTGATTGGCGAAAGCCTCCTCTACACGACGAGTGGCGCTTGATACCTGCAGTGTCTACAGTTTTCCTGCTCTGCATCTTCCGCATGGCGTTTCCGGTATCAATTCCTGCGTCACAACCCGAATTCCGACACAGATGGGTCGGCGAAAGCCTTCGATGGCAGGCCGAGGGACGGTATTGGCTCCTTTGTCTATTACTGTAAAATGGCGTTAATGGATGTAAATCGATGCATTGATTGACGCTATGGCGTCATTTTGCGCCGGTCATCCGCATTGGCGCATGCCGTTCCTGACTGTTGAATGGTTCATGCATGTCTTGCCCGGTCGGGAAATTTGGGTTTCGCGCAGCATGAGTTACAGTTTTCAATCCCTGGATATAGCCAGGCAGTCTTCGCCGCGCCGGGAGCACTTGGCATGAGCCCGGCTGGCGAAGCGGGAACCCGCATCAGCTTTGCTCCAGGTACGCAGGTGCACACGGAGCAGGGGCTGGTTGCCGTCGAGAATCTGCGTGTGGGCATGCGTGTGCTGGCGCGTACTGCTGAGAGCAGCGCGCCGGCCTATCGCACGGTGATTCACACGCTGGCTCAACTGGATCATTCCGTTTATGCCGTTCGGATCAATGGCGCAAGTGACGGCATTCCCCTCACCGTGTTTGCCACGAGCTCCCATCTTTTGCCGGTCGCCGGGCAGGCAGAGAATGTGCGTCATCCCACCATCACCGCCGTCGGCCTGGTGCTGCGAACCCGCAATCCGCTTATCGGGCGGGCGCTGGACCGGCAGACGGGTACCGCCATGCTGGTGGATCTGGCTCGAAGCCAGCCCAGGCCACTGGATGCCGCAGGCGGGCCAGAGATAGCGCCGTCGGTGTTGCGTGAGCCTTTCCTGACACCGGTCTACCATTTCGATCTGGGTGAAGGCTATCCCTTTTGCCGCGTTGGCGAACCCGCAGTATGGGTGCATCACGCCGAATGCCTCACTGGCGCCACAGCCGAGAATACGAGAATCGCCAGCCAGTGTTTCGATGGTGACACGCTCGTGCGGGTCGAGCCCGTCGTGCTGCGTCTTGATACCGAATCCTATGCCACCAAGCCCGTGCGCAAGATCGACCAGATTGCCGTGGGAGACGAAGTCCTGGCCCGCTGCGAAGCCACCGGAGAGATCGCCTACAAATGCGTCACCAGGGTATTCACCGGCATCGCCTCAACCAGTTTCATCACCTATTCCCATGCCAATGGCAAAAAGGAAGGATTCTTCGTCACGCCGGATCACTTCTTCCGGGTTGAAGGGAAGGGCTGGGTCAAGGCAGCAGAACTGCTACCTGACGATGAGTTCCTGACTTTCAATGGCGAAAAAGCGGTCTGCGTCAGCGTGAAGTTCGATGTCTACAGCCCGCTGGTCTTCAATCTCGAAGTTGAAGATTTTCACACCTATTTTGTTGGTCACGAAGGCATCTGGGTGCGGGGCATGAATCACGGCTAGCGCCACATGAAGCAAAAGGCTACTCCAGCGCATTGCCTCGGCATAGCACATGGCGCTACAACGGATGGTCATGATGGTTCTATAGCGATTGTGCAGTCAGAGAAAGAGAACCAATAATGGATATAAAAAGATATTGTATCTCCCTCGTTGGTAGCGGCGATAAGGAAACGGCGCTGTTTACCGTCAGCACAGAAAACAACCTTTGCCGGTTGAACTGCGAATATCGGGGTAAAGTGATTTTCGCAAAGGCGCGTGACTTCTTTGAAGCCCTTTGCATAATCCGCCTGACGCTCGAAAAGGAAAATCTGATTCCATTCTGCTATGGTGCCAGCCTGAACGTATTTCCTTCCCCTATGGCGCGCGAGATGGGGCTGGGGCATTCAGCATACAGAATGGAAATGGGCAGGTCCGCGAAAAAGGAAAATCTTGTCCCCATCTTCTCACAGGGGGAAGACATCGTCCCGGCGAGCGTCGAGCGCCAGCGTGCATATTTCGAGGCGTGGGTGGCGTCTCTACATAGCTGAGAGGAGAGCGCCTGCATCGCACCCGCGCCATTCAGCGAACGGGGGCGATGATTTGCGGCGGATCAGCGATGGCTGCGGATGTAGTCGCGTGCGAAATAGGTGATGATCAGATCGGCCCCGGCACGCTTGATCGAGCCCAGAGTTTCGTTCACCACGCGCGTTTCGTCAATCGCGCCGGCTGCGGCTGCAAACTTGATCATGGCATATTCGCCACTCACCTGATAAGCCACGAGTGGCAGCAGGGTGCGCTCGCGCAGCTTGGCGATGATGTCGAGATACGCCAGGGCGGGCTTTACCATCAGCATGTCGGCGCCTTCAGCCTCGTCCAGCACTGATTCGCGGATGGCTTCGCGGGTGTTCATGCTGTCCATCTGGTAGGTGGCTCGGTTGCCCTTGAGCGCGCTGCCGGCGGCCACGCGGAAGGGGCCGTAGAGGGCAGAGGCGAACTTCGAGGAATACGCCATGATCGGCATATCCGGGAAGCCGGCAGCATCCAGCGCCTGGCGGATCGCCCGGATCTGCCCGTCCATCATCGCAGATGGGGCCACCATGTCGGCACCGGCACGCGCGGCCACCACGGCCTGCTGGCCGAGCAGTTCGAGCGTGGCATCATTATCGACGGTGTCTTCATGCACCACGCCACAGTGGCCGTGGTCGGTGTACTCACAGAAGCAGTTGTCGGTGATCACCAGCATCTCCGGCGCGGCTTCCTTGGCGATGCGCACCATGCGTGCCATCAGGCCGTGATCCTTGCAGGTATCCGAGCCGGTGGCATCCTTGTGATGCGAGATACCGAAGAGCAGGATGGCGCGCACGCCATCGGCGGCAATCGCACGTACCTCGTCTGCCAGCAGCTTCTCGGGGATACGCTGCACGCCGGGCAGGCTCTCGATGTCCTGCGGCGTGTCGATCTCTTCTTCCACAAAAACCGGATAGATCAGATCGTCGGCACTGATGTGGGTTTCGCGCACCAGATCGCGCAGCAAAGGCGTGCGGCGCAGACGGCGCAGACGGGAAACCGGGAAATTTGCGGGAATATTGGCACTGCTCATCGAATTCTCCATAAGGGGCGAAGCGCAGACACAGTATGGGGCAGGGCGGATCGCGTAGTTTTTAGGTATTGTAACGCGGGCGAGCCTTGGTCGGGGCCGCGCGGAGACATCAGTCGCCGGATGGGCCAGCGCATTGCCAGTCAGATCATCCTTCGGATATTGCCGGGCAGACTGCGGCACCGCACGCTGCGCAATAGCCAGCCCTGGGGCTGCGTAGCAACTTGCCGCAATGCCGGCAGGGAGGCCCGAAGAGCGCAAGGCGGTGATGAAACAGCGCATTAGGGTTTGTTTCGCTGAGACCTGTCAGGCGAAAGTACTCAGCCAACGCCGCATTCAACCCCTTTTTCGTTGCTTCCGAAAGTGAAACTCCGTTTAGAGTCTAGGAAACGCTTCAAATGCAACTGTCCAACATCAAAAGCGCCCGCATGATGCGAGACGCCGGGATTGATGCCATGACCGCGCTGGATAGTGGAATCCGGGATGCCATTGATGGTTTGCCGGCGAATGAACAGAAAGCGATCAAGCATGCCTTTGGCAAGGCCATGGCGAGTGTGATGGTAGAACTTATCAACCCGGCTACCGCCGCATTTCCAGAGCTGGAGCCGGATGACGCCACCTGGGCTGCTGTGGGCAAGGCACGGGCGGCAGAGCGCATTGCGAGTTAGCCTTCGTCGCGTGTCATGCCGCGTAGATGAATTGCACTTTTATCGTGTCCACGGAGGACCGTGGTAACGATCAAGGCCGTGTGGAGAGCGGGTTGGTCGTTATAATGCAGCCCATGCAAGTTGCTCCTGCCCGATTCCCGAACCCCCATGCGCAATCTTGATGAACTGTTTGCCGCGCTCGCGCAGTCGCGCTTTCGCAGCCGTTTTCATCTTGGTCCGCAGGAGCAGGCCATTGTTGCCCAGCGCGGGCGGGAAGTGGTTGAGGCGCATGCGCGTGATCTGATTGCACAGCGCCTTGCGCCCGCCGAGATTCACAACGATGGCAAACAGACCCCGATGCGCGGGCATCCTGTGTTCATTGCCCAGCACGCTACCGCCACCTGCTGCCGGGGCTGTCTTGCCAAGTGGCATCATATCGAGGCCGGGCGGGTTTTGAGCGAAGCCGAACAGGCCCACGTGATTGCCACCATCATGCGCTGGATTGATACACAGCCTGTCGCCAAGGCAGCCGACCCCGCTCAGCCTTCACTGTTCTGAATTGCCATGCAGAATCTTCCTTCCGAAGCGTTGCCGATAGTTTCCCCCGCACATCGAGAGCAGCTTTTTACCATCGTGCGCAGCGTACCCTGGCTCATGGCCTGTCTGCGCGAAGCGCGTCAGCTCGACCTGACAGACTGGTTCATTGCTGCAGGGGCGATCCGTAATGCCGTGTGGGATCATCTGCACGGACGCGATTGCAGCGCAAGGCCTGCCGACATCGATCTCGTACATTTTTCCCGGACACTGCCGCGTGCTGCTGATGCGCGCCTGCAGACCCAGCTTGCTGCATCTACGCCCGGGCAGATGTGGGATGTCACCAATCAGGCGCACGTGCATACCTGGTATGGAGCAGGGCAGGCCAATGCTCCGCAGCTCTCGCCACTATGCTCCACACTGCACGGTATCTCCATGTGGCCGGAAACGGCAACCGCTGTCGGGGTGCGGCTGGAGGCCGATGACTCATTGACGCTGGCGGCTCCGCTCGGGCTGGAAGATCTGTTCGCTCAGCGTCTGCGCTGGAATCCCCGGCTGGTGAGCCGTGAGATATTCCTTCGGCGCGTCAGCGAAAAGCATTTTCTGGCGCGCTGGCCGGGACTGACGCTGATGGCGTGAATGCGCGTCTTGGCGGATTGCGTGCACAGAATACGCAGCTGAAAGCTTAGCGACAGGCAAGGGACGCTTGGTCGTGCGCTATACTGCACAAAAGATGTTTCACCGATTCACCTCTGTTGTGTCTTCCCTGCAGATTTCCCTCTTGTACGTTCCACAATGACCCAGATTTCGCAAGGTGCCCCGGTCCCCGCTGCCGACCGCGACCCCGGCGTGCTCTTCATCGCCATCCTCGGCGCGATGATGGCCTTTACCTCGCTTTCCACTGATATCTACCTGCCGGCGATGCCCGTGATGGCGGCGGATCTGCATGGTAATGTGGAACTCACGCTCACCGGTTTTCTGGCCGGCTTCGCCGTGGCGCAACTGATCTGGGGGCCAATCAGCGATCATTTCGGCAGAAAGATTCCGCTGTTTCTCGGCCTGATTCTCTTCGCCATCGGCTCGGCTGGCTGTGCGCTCTCCACTACGATTCCGCAGATCGTGTTCTGGCGGGCTTTTCAGGCGGTGGGGGCGTGTACGGCACCGATGCTGGCCCGCGCCATGGTGCGGGATCTGTTCTCGCGCACGCGCGCTGCGCGCATGCTCTCCACCGTGATCCTGATTGGTTCGATAGCGCCTATCATCGGCCCGCTGCTGGGCGGGCAGATCATCCGCTTCGCCTCCTGGCAGGCCATCTTCTGGATGCTTGCGGTCATTGGCGTGCTGATGCTCGGCTCGCTATGGCTGCTGCCTGAACCCCTGCCGATGGAACGGCGTCAGGGCACATCACTGGGGAATGCCTTCCGCAACTACTATCGGCTGCTCGGCAACTGGGTCTTCATGCGCTACACGCTGGGCGTTACGCTCTTCTACGTGGCCGTGTATGCCTTCGTTTCCGGCTCCCCCTTCGTTTACATCAAGTATTTCGGCATTGCCCCGCAGTCTTATGGCTGGCTGTTCGGCCTGAATGTGGCGGGTGTCATGGGGCTAAACTTTATCAATCGCCGTCTCGTGCAGAAGTACTCGCTGGATGATCTGCTGCGTGCGGCCTTCATTGTGGCCAGCGTGGCCGTGCTCGTGCTGGTGGCCGGCGTCAGGCTGCAGCTGGGTGGGGTGTACCTGATCATCGCCAGCATCTTCTGCTTCTTTTCCATGAACGGCATCATTGCTGCCACCTCCACGGCGGCGGCAATGGATGGCGTACCAGAGATTGCCGGATCAGCCTCGGCACTGATCGGCTCGCTTCAGTATGGTAGCGGCATTCTCTCGTCGCTGCTCATCACCTGGTTTTCGGATGGTACGCCGTGGGCAATAGCCTGGATCATCGCCGTGGCTATCCTCATTGGTGCCGCCATCGTGCTGTTTGGCGCGCCACGCCATGCCCGTCCAAACCGCTGATCACCATCAGGTCGCCCCTGGGCCAGAACCCGGCGGAATGTGCTTGGGCAGCCGGGGCGATACGGATTGATTAGTCTGGCTCATAACTGCTTGCGACGTAAGCCGGGTAAATAAAGTCCACGGTCAGCGCTATGCTGGGATCGGTTGGGTTTTCCTTCCCGATCTACTCCCCTGGTTTCTTCCCCCGCATACGCTGCCATCCCATGACTTTAAAAACCACCGACGCTTCCGGCGCCCCGGCGAATGACCCCGGCCTCATCTTTATCGCCATTCTTGGGGCCCTGATGGCGTTCACTTCGCTTTCCACCGATATCTACCTGCCAGCAATGCCGGTCATGGCAACGGATCTGCACGGTAATGTGGAACTGACCATCACCGGCTTTCTTGTTGGGTTTGCCATTGCCCAGTTGATCTGGGGGCCGATCAGTGATCATTTCGGGCGAAAGATTCCACTGTTCATTGGCATGGTGCTGTTCGTGATAGGTTCTGCAGGCTGCGCGCTATCCTGCAATATCCACCAGATTGTGTTCTGGCGGGCATTTCAGGCAGTAGGTGCGTGTACGGCGCCAATGCTGGCGCGGGCCATGGTACGTGATCTGTTTCCGCGCACGCGTGCAGCGCAGATGCTTTCCACACTGGTGCTGATCATGGCCATAGCCCCTATCGTCGGGCCGCTGCTCGGCGGGCAGATCATCCGCGTTGGGAGCTGGCGTGCGATCTTCTGGTTGCTTGCAGTGATTGGCACACTGATGTTCATTTCGCTGTGGTGGCTGCCTGAAACACTTCCCGCTGAGCGCAGGCAGCACGCTTCGCTGAGCGTGGCCTTTCGCAATTACTTTCGGCTGCTGGGGAACTGGACCTTCATGCGCTACACATTGGGCGTCACGCTCTTCTATGTCGCGGCCTATGCTTTCATTGCCGGATCGCCTTTTGTGTATATCAACTACTACGGAATTGCTCCGCAGCACTACGGCTGGCTGTTTGCGCTGAACATCGTCGGTGTCATGGGCATGAGCGCCGTCAATCGCCGGATGGTGCAGAAACACTCGCTCGACACGCTGCTGCGCTACGCATTCCTGTTTGCTGCGGCTGCCGTGCTTGTGCTGGCTATCGGCGTCAAAATGGAAATCGGTGGCATCTGGCTGATCATTGTGAGCATCTTCGGTTTCTTCTCGATGAACGGCATCATTGCCGCCACGTCGACGGCAGCCGCAATGGATGGCATGCCGGAAATCGCCGGCTCGGCCTCGGCGTTGATAGGCTCCCTGCAGTATGGTAGCGGTATTGTTTCGTCATTGTTGCTGGCGTGGTTCAGTGACGGCACCCCTTGGACCATGGCCTGGATCATTGCGCTTGCCGTAGTGCTCGGTGCGATTGTCACCCTGTGCGGTCGCCCGGCGGAGCAGAAAACCTGAATCCGGCCGCTGGCTGGGAGCTTCGGGCAGCGCCTGCGCTGCCTGTGATTGATCTAATAGCGTGGATTTTCGAGGCTTTATCCAGGCAAGGACACAATACAACTTAAGGCATAATTGCCACAAAGCCGATCCGTACAGGTCTGTTCGGAGCAATGGAGTGCTGCTGAGTCAATTGCCTCGCATGCTTCTGAGGCCGACGTTGTGGAGTGTTTCATGTTTCTTTTGCGGTTGTTTCCTTGCGCACTGGTTTGCGCGTTTCCCGTTGTTGCGCTGGCAGCGCATCCACTGATCTCTGAAGATACTGATGAACTGGGAGGAAGCCATTCCCAGGTGGAAGTAAGTTTTGATCGCGATCTGGAACGTACGACACACCACTCCACCGAACAGGCCAAGGCCACGCTGACACAGGGCATCACCGATGCTTTCGAAGTGGCGCTGAGCACGCCGTGGATGGCACGCCAGCGCGGTGATGATCCACGTGTGGATTACTATGGGCTGGGTGACACGTCGGTGTTCATGAAACTGCGCGTGTATCAGCAGGACAAGTTCGCTTTCGTCCTCAAGGAGGAAACGATCTTCCCGACCGGCAATCAGGAGAAAGGCCTTGGCAAGGATCGCGTGCAGACGGCGATCAACAGTGTCTTCTCCTGGGGCGACGAGCGTCTCAATTTTCTTGGCAACGTCGGCTACTTTGACAATCGCAACAAAGATGATCAGCGCCGCGAGATCGTCACCGCTTCAGGCGCCGCACGTCTGCGTCTGGCCCAAAAGTGGCGTGTGGTGGGCGAGATCGCCTCGCACAGCAACTACGATCCGGATTCGGCCAAGTATCAGAGTGTAGGTGGTGTGGGCGTGATCTACAGCCCCCTGGCCAATCTTGATCTGGATATCGGCTATCACCACGGGCTCAACCGCGAATCCACGCTGTATTCGCTTGGCGCCGGTGCTGCTTTCCGCTGGTAGGTGTCAACACTGCCGCCTCACACATGCTTCGCTGAAGCAGTGCGGCGGCAGGATCACATCTGGCACAGTCACCAATACTGTCGTGAACAGCTTCTCAGCTGTTGAGCACGCCGATATCCCAGATGCTGCTCATCCAGGTGTTCTTGTCGCGGATAATGGCTTGCGCCGGCAGGTTCGGGGTTGCCACGCCGATCCCAGGCACACGTTTCACAGCCGTGCCTACGGCAAGGATTTCGATGAGATTCTGGCCAAGCTCGACGATGTGGGTCTTGATTCCCACCACCTTTTCTGCGCCGATAGCCGAGGCATCGCGTTGCATGCGGTCGAACACGTTTTCGCGGGCTTCATAGACGAGGCTGGTGAGTTCCGGGATTTCGCCGCGTTTGAGCCCTTTGAACATGGCCGTAAGTTGCCCCACTGCGCCCAGCGAGTACACCGAGGTGGCGATGAGTTGCTTGATGGGCATGTAGCCCATGCTCGCGAGTGACCACAATTCCTCTCCGGTAAGATCGCTGGTCACCGGCTCGCCGTGGGGGTGCGGCGCCAGCCCACGATGGAAGGCAGCGGTGCCTGTCATGTACATTTCGTGGGCACCGGTGATGGTGCCCATGTGTGTGCGAATGCCCACCACGGCATTCGCGCCACACTGGCGGGCGTGGTCACACAGGCGCGAGAGCGCCAGATGGCGGGTGGCATTGAACATGTCGGAATACTCACGTACCTCGCCACGCATCAGCGTGCGTAGCGATGCCAGCAGATTCCCGCCCAGGCCGATGGAGTAGGCAATGTTGCCAAACACGAAGTGCAGCGGCATGTAGCCGGCGTCCATGTGGCAGTAGAGTTCCTGCGCATCGCCAGCACTGGTAAACGGTTGGCCATCAGGATTCCCGTTAGGGCCGGTAACTGCTGTGCCTACGAACAGGAATTCGGTATTGGAAGCAAGGTTGCGCAGGTCTGAGCTGACGCCCACCACGCCGGAAGCGCCCTCCCTTTTGGCTTCTTCCACCAGTCGGGCAAAAGCTGCAACGCGCCCATCATGAATGGTGCGCGTCACCTGATCGATTTCTCCACCCAGGGCATTGTTGAACGAGCTGCCGAGGCTCCCGAGAAAGCCCATGGATTGTATGCTGTTGCCGATACAGATGCCCAACGGGACGTAGCCCTTGAGATGCATACAATAGATTTCGTTGCCGGAAAGTGCTGTCATGGCAGGGGCGCGGTGTGCTGCCGTGCCGTTTTGCGGGGTCTGCATAAGCGTGTGGCTCCGTCTCGATAGAAAATTTGCAGCAAGGTATGCCTGTGTGAAGTGTCTGTCATGCAGCAAACAGCAGCAGGCTGAGCTGCGTCAACCGGCATTCATCCCGGCATGCGCGCAGGCTGCGGCCGGCATGGCTTTTGCGCTGCTCTTTGGTGCAGGTGTTCAGACACGGCCTTGCGGGTTTTTCTTGGCATGGTAACCTGCGAGCCATTACAAAATGGTTCTTGTAACCTGAAAGCCCAACTCAAAGAAAGTTATCACATGAAGTACGCACGATTGATGTCTTCGCACTTTTTTGTCTGTCTGCTGCCTTGCGCTTTCCCCTTGAGCGCTTTTGCTGCACACCCCCTGAGTAGCGAGGATACCGGCGTGCAGGGCGCCGGCAACTGGCAGCTGGAATTGAATTCGGATCGTATACGACAACGCGATACGCATAATGCGGATATTGCCGTAAATGCCACGCTCACGCGCGGGCTCTCCGATTCTCTCGATCTCGCCGTCAACATGGTCTGGTTACGCCTGCAAAGTGGCGATGATCCACGCGAAACCCAGCGTGGCTGGGGCGATACGGCGATATTCCTGAAGTGGCGGGCCTGGGAGCAGGGGAAATATTCCTTCGCTCTCAAACCGCAACTGAACATTCCCACGGGAGATCACGCCAAAGGAATCGGGAGTGATCGCTACCAGCCCTCGCTCACCAGCGTGGGGGCTTGGGGCGATGATCAGTTGACGGTGCTTGGCAATCTGGGCTATCAGTATGCCGACAATCCAGATGGGCAGCGCAAGGATATCTGGAGTGCGTCAACCGCCGTGCAGTTCGGGGTGACGGAAAAACTGCGCGTTGTCTCCGAACTGGGTACTTACACCAACTCCGATCCGGCCTCGAAGAAGTACCCGGCCTTCGCCAATGTTGGCCTGATCTACAGCCCCACGGACAAGCTTGATCTGGATATCGGCTACCGGCATGGCCTGAACCGGGCAGAGGCACTGTATCAGTTTGGCGGTGGGGTGACGGTGCGCTGGTAGGGCGCAACGAACACCGTGCAAAGCCGGATGAACCAAAAAAACAAGGCTCATCCGACTTTATTTAGTGTGGCTTAATGTTGGCATGCCGATCCTGGTTTGCGCCCTCCGGGCGGAGGCTAGACCGGCGCAATTGCGCTACGCTTCATTGTTCCGCTTCGCGCGCCCTACGCAAACCGGCATGCTAGGACAATGGCGTATTCTGGAAAAGCCGCAGGCGCCTTCCGACGCTTTGTTACGCCGCATTGCACCCTTTCACGCGTGGGTTTTCTCCTTCGTTCGCTACGGTGTGATACGCGAGAGGGTGCTACTTGCCCACAAAAAAGTCTGAAGGGTCAAAAAAAGGGCCTTCAGACTTTAGCGTGGGCATGTTTTCATGTCTTAAGCCAGACGTGGCGAGCATTCAGGGTAGGGCGGAGAGAGCGGAGCGAATTCCGCCGGACACAGATCGTCCAATCTGGCGGGTCAAGAGGTTAACTTGCCCTTATCAGGCAAGCCTTTTCAAGGCTGACCTCAATTGGCGGCGGCGCCCCCGCTCGGGAGGTTGCGGCGGAAATCGCTACGCTCCCTCCGCCCTACGGTGTCGGCCCCGCGCTGGATTCTGCAGAAGCAATTTGCGGCCCACACGAAAGTCTGAAGGGCCAAAAAATAAAGGTCCCGGAATCATTCCGGGACCTTAAACCGGCCCCTGCCAGGCCGGAGGAGGAGGAGACAGGGTTGGTACTCAGTGGTCCAGAGCACACGGGCCGCAGGGAAGAAATCCATTCCTGCAGTGCGACCCGGAGAAACGCTATTCAGCAGCGGGCTTCTCGAGCAGCCCGGAGCCCATCGGCCCGTGGCTCTGGTTCAGAAGCGACGCGTCCAGCTGGTGGTGACGGACGCGTCGGTGCGATCTTTGATGTTGTAGGCATCCTTGCGGTAAGCCGCCCGCACCGACAGCGAACTGGCACGGTCCAGCGGCACATTGTAGGAAAGCTTGTAGTCGAGTTCGTGCCCATCCGGGGCAAGGCCGACACGCTCCGTATCGTAATGTGCGACGCCATCCTCATCGATGTTCGTGACGATCACTCCCGCCTGGCCGCTTGCCACGCGCAGAGGCTGGCTGACGCCCAGACTCAGGCGATCCTTCCTGGCCCACAGGTTTTCATGCTGGTAGCTCAGGCTCCAGGTATAGGCCCTGAGGCGCCCCACCTCGGCAAACAGGCCACCGGGGTTCGAGCTGCGGGTTTCCACCATGCCGCCCTCGGCAAGCAGGCTTTCGTCGCGATTGATGCGATACGCCAGTGAAGTGCCATAACTCATGCTGCGCGCATGCCGCCCGAGATTCAGTGCCGACTCGGCATTGTAGGTGCTGCCCAGCAGGCCGTGATTTTCTTCCAGCGTTCCTACCGTGAAACCTGCCGTCAGCGTATCGCTGAGGCGGTGGCTCAGACCCACGCCGGCCTTGTACGCATCCGGCGCGACCCAGGCCGGCGCATTGCCGCCAATCACAGCCATGCGCGTATCCGTGGTGCTGCTCCAGGTCACCGCCAGTCGCGTGTCTTCGCCAAGCGAAGTGCCATACGTCGCCATGCTGCCACTCTGCGCGATACTGCCAAAATTGCTCACACCGCTTTCGGCAGCCAGGCTGGCAATGGCCTCATCACCGTGCAGGGCACGCGCAAAAGCATATTGCGTGGGCGCCCCAAAGCCGAAAGCAGTGACGTTGCCATGTGTATCTGTCAGCATGGCATAAGCGTTGTGGCGTGGAGCCCTGATGTCTTCGTTGTAGCCGAATTCACCGAGATGCTGCACCTGGGCCGGTGTGATCCCCTGGAAAGGAATGCTAATGTCATTCTCGTCCCAGTACTCCAGATAACGGCCATCGGCAAACTTGATTGCCTTGACGCCTGTATTGGTGTTTGTCGGCAGAGCGTTGAGCTTTGCCGCTGATGATGGCGTCTTGATCAGGCCGGAAAGATCCACCGAGAAGTTGCGCAGATAGCTGTCCAGTGCGGTGTAATCGGCCAGTCTGGCCTGTACGGAAGCCAGGCTGCCCAGGGCGCCTGAAGTGATCATCGATCTGGTCAGCCCGGTGACCGCAATGTTTTGCCCATTCGATTTTCTTACGGTCAGCGTGCCAACCGGCTGGAACGCCGCCGCCAGGTTCAGCAGGCCGGCACCGTAGGTGTAATCGACGCCTTTGGCCCCCAGATCGGTGGCCGTCACCAGAAGAAGGTTTTCTGCGGAACCGTTGGTATGCAGAATCGGCCACGCCGTTTCAAGCAGAATCAGCGAGCCTGCCACGATAGGGGCAGACATTGAGGTGCCAGACCAGTAGCTCCACGCGCTCGCGCCGTCGGTGACCGAGGGCGCAAGAATGGATTCGCCGGGCGCCATCAGCCAGCGTGAAGCGTAGTTGATTGCACTGCCATTGGTGGCGATCAGGCGTGCGCCGCCTGGTGTATTGCTGAATGAGGATTTCACATTTGTCGGGTCCATCGACCCCACAAAGACGATGCGGCTCAGCGCCGACGGACTCAGCCCTGAGGTATTGATGCCACTGGCTAGGATGATTTTGCTGTTGCCGCCCGCCCAGACAATGAAGGCGCCGCGTGTGGTGGCATAGTTGATGGCACCGACGATATCCGCGCTGGTTCCGTAGGTGATGGAGACGTTGATGACACGCGCCCCGGCATCAGCGGCCTTGCGTATGCCGTTAGCCACATCGGAGGAATAAGCTGAACCTGACGCGTTCAGCACCTTTTCCGCAACGATATTTGCATTGGGGGCCACGCCCACCACGCTGCCGGCCTGCACAAGGTAACCACCGTAGTTTGATGCTGCCATATACAGTTTATTGGCTGCCGCGATGGAAGCTACTGCCGTGCCATGACCGTTGTCATCGGTGTAGCCGCTGGAACAGCGGAAGGTGAGGGCGGCGCAGCCTGATAGCGCCGTTGAGACCTGCCCGCTGGCAAAGGTCGGGTTGCCCGGCACAATGCCGCTATCCACCACCCCGAGCAGCGTGCCTGCCCCCCAGCGGCCCGCAGACATCACCGTATCGTTGACGCCGATCTGGGTAAGCCATGGCGCATACGTGGCAGCCTGTGCCCCTGCCGGCAGGCACAGGCTTGCCAGCACGAGCGGCAGCAGGCGTTGACGTAGCGGGTCAGGAAGCAGGGCGTTTGCGGGCATGGATTCTCCGGTGAATGCGTCCGGAGAAAGGGCGGGTAAAGCGTAGCCCGCAACAATAAACGCTCACCACGAGAGTGAGCGGGAATTGGCGGCCCCGCTATCCTAGGTGTGACCCCTTAGACCGGAAACTTTGCGACCCCGCCTTTCGACGGGTGTGCCGTTTACAACTGCGTCGGAGTGAAATCTAGTCGGAGAGTGGCTGTGCCGACAATTAGGGGCAAGCAATTTAACAAAGCACTGGTACTATCCTGTAGGCAGGCTTTCCGCGCAGGCATAAGATGCTTTGTGTCCCCGGCCAGACGCTTGCGACAGCCTGTGAACAGGCTCTAAGGGGCAAAGTGTTGCTACTGGCGGCGGCAGTCTGCATGGCAGAAAACGCAGTGCGAAGGCATGGGCAGCCTCGGTTTATGTGGTTTGTGCGGCGCACAATAAAGAGTATGGCTTCCCGCCGGGCGGCAGGCGTAATACAGACAGTCAGCCCAAGCGCCTTTATAATGTGGGGTCTGTCCAATTGATGGTGGTGCATGCGGATCTTACTCTCGAACGACGATGGCTATTTTTCGCCCGGTCTGCAAGCCCTGGCGGCGGAACTATCCAAAGTGGCGGAAATCACCGTCGTGGCGCCCGAGCGGGATCGCAGCGGGGCGAGTAATTCGCTGACGCTTGATCGCCCCCTGCAGTTGCGGCGCGCAGCAAACGGCTTCCACTATGTGAATGGCACCCCCACCGATTGCGTGCATCTGGCGGTGACCGGTATGCTGGATGTGATGCCGGATATGGTTGTCTCCGGCATCAATCACGGTGCCAACATGGGGGACGACACCGTCTATTCCGGCACTGTGGCCGCTGCAACCGAAGGCTATCTGCTCGGCGTACCCTCGCTGGCTGTCTCACTGGTGGGGCGCTCTCCCACCCATTTCGTCACCGCAGCCAAACTTGCCCGCGAAATGGTTGAGCGCATCCAGCGCGCACCTTTTGGTGAGCCTGTGCTGCTCAATATGAATGTGCCCGACGTGCCCTATGAGAGTTTGCGTGGTCTGCGTGTCACGCGGCTGGGGCGGCGCCATCGGGCTGAATCCGTCATTCGCTCCACTAACCCGCGTGGGGAGACGATCTACTGGATCGGTGCGGTCGGCGATGTTGCCGATGCGGGGGATGGCACTGATTTCCATGCGGTTGGCGAGGGCTATGTCTCTGTCACACCGCTGCAGATCGATCTGACTCACACTTCCCAGATCGGGGACGTTCAGGATTGGTTGGTACGCTGATTATGCCGGTTCCTTCTCAAGCCACACTTCAGGCTGCCGCGCGGGCGCGGGCGCGGATGGTCGAGCGCCTGCGTAGTGATGGTATTCGTGATGACAGGGTACTCGGTGCCCTGAATGAGGTTCCCCGCCATGTCTTCGTCGAAGAGGCGTTGGCCTCCCGCGCGTATGAAGATACGGCCCTGCCACTGGGCTTTCAGCAGACCATCTCGCAACCCTTTGTCGTCGCACGCATGGCCGAGCTTCTCGTGGCGGGCGGGCGCGCCATGGGCAAGACGCTGGAAGTGGGCGCCGGCTGCGGCTACCAGGCCGCAGTGCTTTCCTATATGGCCAGCGATGTGTATGCCATTGAGCGCATCGGCAAGCTGCTCGAAAAGGCCCGCTCCAACCTTCGCCCAATGCGCCTGCCGAATGTGCGCCTCAAACATGGCGATGGCAGCCTGGGACTGCCCGAGGTGGCGCCGTTTGATTCCATCATCCTTGCCGCCGCCTCGGCGACCGTCCCCAAGGCTCTGCTTGATCAACTGGCGCCTCTGGGGCGGATGGTGATGCCACAGGTGCGTCAGGGTGGGGATCAGGTTGTCCTCTTGATTGAACGTATGTCCAGTGGGACACTCAAAGAAACACGTCTGGATGCGGTACGATTCGTACCATTGTTGCCGGGAATAGAATGAGGTCTGGAATGTCACAAATTCTTCAGTCATTGCGTTGCCTGTCTGTTTTGACGGCTGGCGCCATGCTGCTTGTCGGATGCGCTTCCGAAGCCCCCGCCCCGATCGAGGCGCGTGGCCCCGTGCGCGCGCCGGCACCCGACGCAAAACCTGCAGTTGCCCGCCCCGGGTATTACATCGTCAAGCGTGGCGACACGCTCTACAGCATCGCCCACCAGTACGAGCGGGACTATCGAGAAGTGGCTGCGTGGAACAAGCTGACCGATCCCAATGTCATCAGCGCAGGGCAGGAACTGCGCATTGTTCCTCCTGGACAGGAACCCACTCCAGCAACAGGGGATTCGTCATCTGATAATGTAACTATCGTGGCCTTGCCAAAATCTGATGCACTCGGCGCCACGCCCTTGACTACCAGCAAATCCGGCTCTTCCGCAGCGGTCGCGGCATCGACCGATACGGGCATAGCAGGTACTGCCCCTGCGGGCCAGAAAACTGAACCAAAGGGCGGACGTTTGGCGTATTCGGCGCAGGCATGGAAAGATGCACAGGCCGCTGACAAGACGGTTGTTGCAACAGCCCCGGCAAGCGTGCCCGCAGCAACGGGCAAGGCCGAAGCTCAGAGCGAACCGCGTGCGTCAGAGAGCAAGTCTGTTGCGGCAGGCGAGGAAGGGATCAACTGGATATGGCCGGGCAGCGGCAAGGTGCTGGCAGGTTTCAACGACAGCACCAACAAGGGCCTGGACATCAGCGGCAGTATCGGTGATCCTGTACTTGCCGCAAGTGGCGGGCAGGTTGTGTATGTAGGTTCGGGTTTGCGAGGGTACGGCAATCTCGTAATCATCAAGCACAATAACAACTTCCTGAGTGCGTATGCGCATAACAAGGAGGTTCTGGTCAAGGAGAAACAGACGGTGCAGAAGGGGCAGAAAATCGCGTTGCTCGGCAACTCCGATTCCGACAAGCCCATGCTGCACTTCGAGATCCGTCGGCAGGGAAAACCGGTCGACCCAATGAAGTATTTGCCACCACGTTAGGGGTACCGCCATGTATGATCCGGAATTCCTCGATGATGCCGAAGACAAGGAAACGGATCTGCCTCCGGAGCTGGAGGCATTCTCCGAGGCTTTGCCTTCGCCGCCGCCGGAAAATGACTACCTGAATGACGTAACCCAGATTTACCTCAACGAGATCGGCATCAACCCGCTGCTCACCGCGCAGGAAGAAGCCGATCTCGCACGCCGCGTCCGCAAGGGCGATTTCAAGGCTAGGCAGACCATGATCGAACGCAACCTGCGGCTCGTGGTCAACATCGCCAAACACTACCTGAACCGTGGCATCCCCCTGCTGGACCTCGTGGAAGAGGGCAACCTGGGCCTGATGCACGCACTCGAAAAATTCGATCCCGAACGTGGCTTCCGCTTCTCCACGTACGCTACGTGGTGGATACGGCAGAACATCGAGCGGGCGATCATGAACCAGTCGCGCACCA
>DBTS01000127.1:34556-34715 GCA_002307175.1 Rhodocyclaceae bacterium UBA1310 | reverse complement strand
CGAAATTGAAGGTACCCAGGAAGGTACGCAGGGATTGTTCGCTGGTGCTCTGCCCGGGTGCCCGCATATTCGCCGGGATGGCCTTGGCCAGATGGATCATGTGTTCCAGCGGGGACTCATTGGGCTGCAGCACATCGAGTTCCTGCTGCGCGAAATAAC
>DBTS01000127.1:34087-34209 GCA_002307175.1 Rhodocyclaceae bacterium UBA1310 | reverse complement strand
TGGATTTGCCCTGGCCGTTGGCACCTAGAATGCCGATACGTTGCCCGGCAAGCACGGAGCGGTTGATGTTGTGCACGATAACCGTTGGCGGTGTGCCGGCGGGGGCGTCCGCCAGGGGCGGG
>DBTS01000127.1:0-33796 GCA_002307175.1 Rhodocyclaceae bacterium UBA1310 | reverse complement strand
CATTGAGCATCGAGAGCATCGGGTTCGGGATGTTGAGCGGCTCCTTGAACTCGAAATTGAATTCGGCATCCGCCAGCACCGGTGCCACCTTCTCCATGCGTTCCAGCGCCTTGACGCGGCTCTGCGCCTGCTTGGCCTTGCTGGCCTTGGCCTTGAAGCGGTCGATGAACTTCTGCAGATGCGCGATCTTGTCAGCCTGCTTGGCCATTGCCGCAGTCTGCAGGGCCATCTGTTCGGCGCGCATTTCTTCGAACTTGCTGTAGTTGCCACCGTAGCGCACGAGCTTGGCGTTATCCACGTGCACCGTCACCTGGGTGACGGCATCCAGGAATTCGCGGTCATGGCTGATCACCACCATGGTGCCCGCGTAGCGCTTGAGCCAGGCTTCCAGCCAGACCAGGGCGTCCAAGTCCAAGTGGTTGGTGGGTTCGTCGAGCAGCAGCAGGTCGGACGGGCACATCAGCGCGCGCGCCAGCTGCAGGCGCATGCGCCAGCCGCCCGAGAAGCTGTTGACCGGGTTATCCAGTTCCGCCGTGGAAAACCCCAGGCCGAGAATCAGGGCCTGGGCACGGGAAGCCGCATCGTAGGCACCGGCATCATTGAGTGCCATGTACGCCTCGGCCATGCGCATGCCGTCTCCGCTGACCTCTGCGGCGGCCACTTCGGCCTGTGCAGCGAGGAGCGCGGTATCGCCCTCGATCACGAAGTCGGTCGCGCTCTGCTCGGTCTCCGGCATATCCTGCGCCACCTGCGCCATGCGCCACTGGCGGGGAATCGAGAATTCGCCGCTATCTTCATGCAGTGTGCCATTGAGCAGACCGAAGAATGAGGATTTGCCGGCGCCATTGCGCCCGACGAGACCCACTTTTTCACCCGGGGCAAAGGTGGCGGACGCGCTATCAAGCACGACCTTCACGCCGCGACGCAGCGTGACATTTTTTACGAAAATCATGGGGAGGGACTTCAGAGGCGACTTCAACAAGGATTCGCATGATAGCCGCCTATGCTCGCCAGACCTAGTCAACCACTGTAATTTGTTATTTCGGAGGGCCACTGAATGGGGCCAACGGCTCCGTCCTATCGGGCAGAACGGGGTTTTGCAGCCACGCCACCTTCAGCACGGCCCGCACCTTCCGTAAAGGCTGGTTTGGGGGAGCAGCAAAACCCGGCTCACCGGCAGGAGCAAAACATCATGGGTCTGACAATCAAGACAAAACTGATTCTGCTGGTGATAGTGGGGAGCCTCGCAGTCTGTGCAGTCGGATGCTATGCGCTGCTGCAGGTGCGCATCGTGGCAGGCGAGCTGCAGCAATCCAGCACCATGGCACAAACCATCAGTTCGCTGGAAGACGCCTCCACAGTGGCACAGGTAAGCTTCAAGACCCAGGTGCAGAACTGGAAGGATGTGCTCCTCCGGGGTAACGACAAAGCCTTGTACGACCGCTACTTCAAGCAGTTTGAAGAGAAAGAGGCCGCCACCCGCGAAGCGCTGCAGAAACTTGCCACTGGCTTTGCCACCATTGGCCAGGATGCAGGCCCTGTGCGCAAGGCGCTGGAAGAGCACGCCCGGCTTGGCGAAAAGTACCGCACCGCACTCAAGGCGTTTGACCCCGCCGACCCCGAAGCCGGCAAAAAAGTGGATCTTGCTGTGCGCGGCATGGATCGCCCCCTGAGCGATTCAATGAGCACCCTGAGTGAAACGGTAAGTCGCTACGTGGCGGGAGACGCCGATTCCCGCACGCAGCGGGCCGCCAAAGTCATCGAACAGGCAACGCTGTGGCTGGTGGCAGGTGTCATCACGACACTTTTAGCCCTGCTGCTGGGCGGCTGGCGGGTGGTGCGCTCGATCACCCGGCCACTCGAAGATCTCCGCAGCACGGCACAGTATGTTGAAACAAGCGGCGATCTTACGCGCCGCCTGCCCATCCATCGCAATGACGAACTGGCGCAGTGCGCCCGGGCCGTCAATGCCCTGCTGGAAAACTTCCAACGCATCGTGAGGCAGATCAGCGAGCAGAGTGGAGACGTTGCCAAACAGGCGGATGCCATCAAAAACGAAGTGCGTCGCGTGGTGCACTCCATCGGCGTGCAGGATTCTGCCACCACGGCGGTTTCCTCGGCGATCCGTGATCTGAGTGCGAGCGTGGAACAGGTGGGCGAATACACCCAGCAAAACAGCGAGATTTCGCGCCAGTCTCATGCTGCCGTGGGTGATGGGCGTGCAGCGGCACAGCAAGGCAACACCCAGCTGCAACAAACAACGGTGCGTGTGCAGGAATCGGTCCGCACGCTCGACGAACTGGGCTCGCATGCTTCTGAAATATCCGGCATCGTGCAGACCGTGCGTGAAATTGCCGATCAAACCAATCTCCTGGCCCTCAATGCTTCCATCGAAGCGGCCCGAGCCGGCCAAAGCGGGCAGGGCTTCGCGGTGGTGGCCGATGAAGTGGCCAAACTCGCAGAAAAAACCACCCGCTCCACCGAGAAAATCCGCACCCTGGTGCAGCAGATCAACGCCAGCGCCGTCAACTCGATTAAAGGCATGCGTCTGGTGGTGACTGATTTCGAAGAGCAGGTGCGTCTATCAGCGCGCATCGAAACCGCGATTGATGCCGTGCAGGGTGCCGCCAGCCAGAGTTCGGAAGGTAGCCAGGCCATCAACGAAGCCCTGCGCCGCGAAACCTCTTCAAGCCAGACCATCGCCACCCAGATTGAGCAGATCTCCAGCATGTGTGCCGAGAGCAATCGCGCCATCGGTAACGTTAACGAAAGCTCGCAACGCCTGCATCAGCTCACCGTAGCACTGATCGACAACGTGTCGCGTTTCCGCGTGAAATGAGCGGGAAGCAGGGAGCTGGGATCGGGATAGCCAGACCGAAGCCCGGTTAGTGTGGTGCGCAGCATCACAACATCACAAGGCCCGGCGTAAATCCGCCAGGGCCTGTTTCTGGCGACCTTGTCTGTCAAAATTTTCTGGCGCCAGCCATGTTTCGAATGCACTCCGAAGCCCTGGCCATTCACCATCCAGAATCGAAAACCAGGCGGTATCGCGGCTACGCCCCTTATACACCACGGCCTGCCGGAAAATTCCCTCAAAGCAAAAGCCCAGGCGCTCTGCCGCTGCGCGTGAAGGCGCGTTGAGGCTATCGCATTTCCACTCATAGCGCCGATAGCCCAGAGTGCCGAACACATGGCACATCATCAGATAGTGAGCCTCGGTGGCAATGCGGGTGCGTTTGAGGGCAGGAGAGAAGTTGACGTTGCCCATCTCGATCACGCTGTTAGGGGCATCGATGCGCAGCAGGGCGAAAATTCCCAATGCCCGCCCGCTGGCCTCATCCATGATCGCAAAGCTCACTCGGTCTACACGGGCGGCTTCGGCGGCAAGGTATACGGCCAGCCCAGCTGCATCGGTGAACGGCTCGGCAAACAGGTAAGTCCAATCCCGCCCATCGCTGGCAATGCTGTAGGCAGCAGACAGATCCTCCCGATGGCGCTGCGGATCCAGCCCCTCCAGGCGGCAATACCGCCCCTGCAATGTGCATGGCTGCGGTGACATGCTTGGCTTCCAGCCGGGCAGGGCGGGGCCGATGGGTTGGGAATATTCATTAAAAACAGCTTGTTTGGCGTGCTGATTCATCTGGCGCTTTCCGCAATGTCATCCAGGCCAGAATAAACGCAATCGAGGCCTCCCAAACAGAGCCACGAGGAGTACATTTGATGGTGCCACGAATCAGCGGATGCTTCTCATGCGCCCACCGCCACCTGCCAGTCAAAGCCTTCTCGAACTGCCGCTTGTGCGTGATACTGGGGCATTGCCACTGCAGCGCCAGTTACATGATCGGCTGCATCAGGCCATTCTGGATGGCCGGCTATCGGCGGGCAGCCATCTGCCCGGCTCCCGCGCACTAGCCGAAACCCTGGGGGTTTCGCGCAATACGGTTGCGGCGGTGTATGAGCAATTGCTCGCTGAAGGCTATGTAGAATCCGACAGGCAGGGCACACGCGTGCTCGCCCTGAGCCGGGCACTGAACCGGCCAGCCGGAGAATCTGCCGGCTTGCCCCCGCCCAGGCTGGCTGAGCGCCTCGGCGGGCTGCACGCCACCCATACCCGCCTTGAGGCGCCGGCCTACCTGCGCCCCGGCATTCCGGATCTGGCCCATTTCCCTGTAGCGGCGTGGCAGCGTTCCCTGGATCGCGCACTGCATGCGAGTGGCCCCGCCACGCTGGACTATGGCGACCCATTGGGCGAACCTGCCCTGCGCGCAGCCATTGCACACCACATCGGGCCGGCCCGTGGGGTGCGCTGCGAACCCGATCAGGTGGTGATCACCGACGGCGCACATGGCGCGTTGCAGCTCTGCGTGCGCCTTCTCACCAATCCGGGTGACACGGCCTGGGTTGAAGATCCCGGCTATCGTGGTGCCAAGGCGGCCTTGCAGGCTGGCAACCTGCAGGTGCTGCCCAGGCGCGTAGATGCCGAAGGCATCCTGATCAGCCCACAGGACTGGCAGGGTGAAAAGCCAAGGCTCATTTACACCACGCCCTCGCACCAGTACCCGACCGGTGCGGTGATGAGCGCCACGCGCCGCCTGAGTCTGCTGGAAGCAGCCCAAAAGCACGGCACCTGGATCATCGAGGACGATTACGACAGTGAATTCCGCCATGCGGGCAGCCCGATTGCCGCGATCCAGGGCCTCTTCGAACACACCCCGGTGCTCTACATCGGCTCCTTCAGCAAGACCCTGTTCCCATCCCTACGCCTGGGCTTTGTCGTGCTGCCACGCCAGCTTCTGTCTGCCGCCCGGTCAGCACTCGGCGAGCTGCTGCGCTGCAGCCCGCGCCACAACCAGCTGGCACTGGCCGATTTCATCAGCAGCGGGCAGTTCAGCCGCCATCTGGGGCGCATGCGGCGGCTCTACCGCGCCCGCCAGCTCGCGCTGCGCGAGGCATTGCACAAACATCTGCAGATCCCGCACACCCTGGATGGTGGCCTTTGCGGTCTGCACCTCACCATCCATCTGCCACCCGCATGGAACGACAAAAGCATTGCCGCAGCGCTTCGTGCCCAGGGGCTGAATCCCTTCGCCCTGTCTGATTTTGCACTGGCACCACAGCGCGAAGACAATGGTCTTGTGCTTGGCTACGGCAACACCCCGACCGAACTTCTCGAAGCCCTGGTACGCAAACTCGCGGGCACACTGCTCGCCACGTAAGAAATTCGGCACCGGCAAATGGCAAACGGGGCAGATCTAAACTGGCACAGGGCGGCGCCGGAACGCCACCACATTGCCCAGCACCACCAAAATCAGGCCGCTCAGGGCAGCAAGACTCCAGTGATAACCCTCGAATACCGCCGATACATTCAGCGCAACGATGGGAAACAGCACCGTGCAATACGCGGCACGCTCCGGCCCAAGGCGGCCCACCAGCGTGAGATACGCCGTAAAGCCGATCACCGAGCCGGGAATGGCAAGGTAGGCCAGCGCTCCGATGTAGCGCCCACTGAAATCAAACGCCAGGGGCTTGCCTTGCACCAGACACACCCCCAGCAACACCAGCGTTCCCACCAGCATGCCCCAGGCATTCGTCTGTAAGGGGCTTTGCTGGCGTGCCTGCAAAGCGGAAGAGAGCAGATTGCCAACAGAGAAACAAAGGGTTCCCCCCAGCGCCCACACTAAGCCCTGTAGCGTGGCCAGCGCAGGGGCCTGCCCGGCCACCTGCGGCCAGAACAGCAGCAACAGGCCGCCCAGCCCCAAGGCCCCGGCATACAGCGTGCTGGCCGCAATCGGGCGTTTGAAAACCACTCTCGCGAGCAGGGCATTCCATACCGCCGCCGTGGAAAACACCACTGCCACCAGCCCGCTGGGCAAGACTTCGCTGGCATTCAGGAAACAGATGAAATTCACACAAAAAAGGCACAAACCCTGCCAGGCCACCAGCACGGCAGCCTTGCCACGCGGTCGTGCAACGCCGCCCCGGCAGACCAGAATTGCAAAGAGAATCAGGGCGGCGAGCGCAAACCGGTAGGCGATCGACTGGGCGATAGGCACCATGCCGAGCTGCCATTTGAGCGCAATCCAGGTGGTTCCCCAGATCAGCACGACGACTACGTAGAGCAAAAGATTCATTCACCGTCTCCGGTACCAGACAATCCCCCGACTATGCACCGGATCACCTCTTGCCCGGGTGCACAATCCTGCGGTTAATCCGCGAGAAGATGGTCTGCCAGTCAATGATCGCAGTACGATAGGGCCATGAATCCAGCAGGCCAAAACCCTTCCGCCACCAATGCCGGCCGCCCTGTTTTCGAGGTGCTGGGCGCGTCATGCGCCGAGCTGGAACGCGAATGCCTGCTGGGCCCTGGCCTGCACCTTGCGCAGTGGCACAATGACCAGGACGCCCCCACCTACAGTGCGCCGGGCCACCACACCCTGTCGGTGTATCTGGAAGGCGGATTCTCTACCTTTCTGGAGCACAGCCCGAATCAGCGCGGCGCCCCCTGGAAAGCCTTCCTGATGCCCGCAGAGGGCGAATACCGCTGGATCGTGGATGGGCCGCTGCGCTTCATCCATCTCTACATTTCATCCTTTGCCTGGGCCGAGCGCGTTGTCCGCGTGCTTGATGCCGAACCCCGTGCCGTATCGCTCGATGAAGCACTGTACGCAGACGACCGCAAACTGACGCAATGGGCCGCATGTCTGGCCCGGGCTGGCTGGGATACGCCGGAGGGGCGTCTGGCAGCGGAGGCAGCCTGCCATCAGACACTCGATTCGCTGGTACTCCAGGCAGCACGCCCCTCGCAACGGCAGGCGGCAGACCGTGTCCACGGAGGCCTGGCCTCTGCCACCCGGCGGCGTATCCTCGAATGGATCGAAGCACATCTGCAGGATGATTTCACGCTCTCCGAACTTGCCGCCGAAGCCGCACTCTCCGAATTTCACTTCGCCCGCATGTTCCGCGCCTCCATGGGCGTTACTCCGCATGCCTGGATCGCACAACGCTGCCTGCAGCGGGCGAGGGCACTACTGGCAAACCAGCCCGCAGGCATTGAGCAGATTGCAGCGGCCAGCGGCTTCGCCCACGCCAGCCATCTCAACCGCCGCTTCCGCGAGGCTTTTGGCATCACCCCGGCACGCTACCGCGCCGAGCTTCGCTAAAACCCGCAGCGGCTACCGCCGGGCGCGCGGAGCGCGCAGTTTCGGCGCACACCGCCCGGGAGCACAGTAAACTGTGGCCGATCACCACTGCGCACCTCATCCCACCCATGAAGTTCCGCTTCAGCCTGCCGCACGCCATCGCCTTTGCCTGCCTGTTCCTGATCGAGGCCGGCATCGCCATCTATATCCACGATGATCTCGTCCGCCCGCTCGGGGGTGATGCGCTGGTCGTCGTGCTCGTCTGGGCCTTCTGGCGCAGCTTCGTGCAGGGCAATGCGTATCTGGCCGCACTGGGCGCCATGATCTTCTGCTACGCCGTGGAGTTCGGGCAATACCTCCACTTTGTCGATCTGATCGGCCTCGGTCAGAACCACATCGCCCGCATCGTGCTGGGCACTTCGTTTGATGTGCACGATCTGGGTGCCTATACACTCGGCGCAGCAGCCATCTGTGGCGTCTGTCATCTCACAGAAAAATGCCACAGGGGCAGGGCCGGACAGGGCGTACGGCAGGCGACGACGCCCTCTGCAGCGCCGCCATTGCCGGCCGCACTGTGGTTTTAGTGTCACGCAAAGCCAGTTTAAGCCCCAAAAACCAGGCCGCCCGCAGGCATATGATATTTGTTTGGAGGAAGATAGGGAAAATCAAAACCCAATCATCATCCCATGAAGCACACGCTTGCTATTTTGTCACTTACCGGCCTTCTGGTGACACTCACCGCTGCCAATGCCGCTGATACACCGGTCAAACGAAACTACCCCACACCACTAGCGGAAGAAGCGAGAGCCAAACCAGCGCCATTTCCGGAGGATGAAAAGGGTGCTCATTGGGAAGCAGAGCGCACACGCTACTCCGTACTGATTGGCATGCACGACTTTGCCACGCTGGATAAGGAAGCTGCGGCGTTCATGCGCGACTATTCCGCCCGCAAGATCAATGGCGATGAATTTGTCAGTCGTATGTTCAGCATAGTGCCGCTGAAAAGCGGCTCATCGCAATTGGAAGACCTGAAGGCCTGGACCCAGGCCAATCCAAAATCCTATGCAGCCTGGTATGTATTGGGTCGCCAATACCTCGAACTGGCGGCAAAGGCCAGAGGCAATCAGACTTCGAATCGCACTTCACAAGAGAGGTTCGAAGAAGCCAAAAAGTATGCTGCACTTGCCTACAGGGCGACGATGGAAAGTTTGCCACTGTATGGCAAGCCGGTCACCAGTTACATCACGCTGATACATGACGAGGCCCTTGGGGGACCGTTTGTCTTCAACCCAGGGAAAGCTGCAGTCCCTGCCTGTAATGTAAAAAGCGAAATCAAGGGCGGATGCAGAGTCGATCAGAATGCGTTCCAGGATGAAGTACTCGACGCCGCCATCAAGGTAGACCCGGACATGATGGATGTCTATTCGAGGTATTTCTGGTTCAACGTACCCCGCTGGGGTGGCAGTTTTGAGCGGCTCACTGAAATCTATGATCAGGCCCGCAAGAGCGGAAAGGTCAGCACACAAATACTGCAGCAGATGCATGCTGAGTTGCTTTGGCGACAGGCAAGCGAGCTGGTTTTTCACGGTGAGAATCTTGGATCTGCGGCAGATCTTTACATTCAGGCGTATGAAGTCAACCCGAAGCCAGGCAACCTGCGCTGGCTCTACAAAGCCGCCTTTGCCGCCGGCGACGCGGGGGACAAGGCGAGAGAGATTCAGATCTTCACCAGAATAATAGGCATCAGGGATACAGAATACGAAGCCTATTTCAACCGTGCCATGCTCTCCGATGAGGTCTACCAAGATCACGACCGCATGTTCTCCGACCTCGCCATTTCAGCCAAGCTCGGCTACGTCTATGCCCAGAACAACATCGGCTATGACTACATGACTGGCATCCATGGCTATCCGGTGAATCTGCAGGAAGCCCGAAAGTGGCTGGTTCTCGCAGCCAATCAGGGCTATCAGCATTCCAAGGACAAGATCGCCGTGGTAGATACCATGATTGCCAAACAGCAGGCGCAGGAGAAAGGCCCTCAGCGCAAATGAGTATTTGAATAAATCGCGATGGTCCGTGCTTGACGCCATCACTTGTTTAGTTTTTCGCTACTTCCCATCCGATTTACCCCTTACTTCAAGGAGAAACCCATGCCCGTATCGACAAACCAGAAGATCATCGAGCGCTGAAGCGAACCGGGCAAAGGCATGCGTGTCTGGACCGGCGGCGTCAGCCCCCGGCGGGAATAAGCAAGCAGTACCCCGTAACGGGACCCCACAAAGCCCTGGCAATCTGGCCGGGGCTTTGTGTTTTTGCGAATTGCATGGAATTTATACCATAAGCAAAGTCTCATCGGCAAACACTATGCCGCCGTACGCTCTGCGCGTTATGGAGAGTTTCAAACATGCCCATTCGCATGTCACTGAACAATGGCGCGTGCCGGTCAAGGTTTGAACGCCCGAACTGGGGCACAAAGCACCAGCCCAACTGCTCGACGTTTCGCAACTGCCCATCGTGCGGCATCATGTGCCCCAATGCCGAGTGTGCACGCGGGGATTGGTGCCACCGTGGATCGATAACTCCCACTGCCATCATTACTGCTGCATTCGGCATGGATGTCACTTGCGGCATGAATGCCTTACGCCCGTCGCTGCAAGCCCAGGATCTGCCGGATAATCCGGCACGTCACATCAACTTCTTACCAAGCCGTCAGGATCAGGCGGACCGGATTACATAAAAAATATTCTAATCATCCAACAGGTACGATGGATTACGGCGCTCGACAAAATAGCTGGAACCTTGCTGTTGTTTGGCAAATTTTTTTGCATTACTCATTGCAAGTGCCAATTGGTGTGAGGAACGATATTTTTCCGGATACACTTGCACGACACCTGCTGACAGGGCAGTAAGATTCTGAAACGTTGTATTCCCTTGTCGATCCTTACCTACAAAACCCTTCAATTCAAGATCTCTGGGTTTAAAATAATGCACAACCTTTTCGTCAAAGCATCGCAGTACGTCGATGATCCTGCGTTCCCAGTCGTGGCCTTGAGTAAAGGTTACAAAATCATCCCCGCCGATATGCCCAACAAAATCTCCAGGTGATACAAATATTGCCTTAAGAATATCTGCAACGAGAAGAATCAGACGATCCCCTGACTCATAACCATATTTATCGTTGTATGTTTTAAAGAAATCAAGATCCCAGTAAATAGCATAAAACTCCTGTCGGCCATCGAGTCGATATTGCAAGTTTTCCTGAATCTGTCGATTTCCTGGCAACAGGGTAAGAGGATTGGCGTTTTGTGCCTGCTGAATTTGCAGCAGCGCACAACGCTTTAAAATATAACTCACTTTCCCCAAGCCCCAATACTTTCCGTCTCGCGTCACAACAAAATAATCCGGCATTTCCTCATCAACGGTCCGAGATATCTTTGAAAAAGCTTCATTCAGAAGCATTTTTTCGTCAAAAACGAGGATTGGATTTTTGACGAATTTTCGACAAGACACACCACCTAATTTTTCATCAATTTCATTGCCTGAGAACTTTTGAAGCACATCAACCGTACGTATCAGCCCAATTATCTCTCCATCTGCAGTGACAATCGGAACTTCATCTATAGGTTTTCTTAGACGGATTGATTCGTATACATCCTTGCAACTCATCATCTCAGGAAAACCAGCTACCTGAACGGCGAGACCGCTTACAAGAACCGATTCCATTCTCTGCGGGGACATTTGGCAAACACTATCCATTTTTCGTCCATAAAGCTGAGTACGGTTTTATTTTGGTATAGCCACTTTGAAAGTCACACACACATACAAACAAACAAACGCAACCCAGAATAATTTGTTTATTTGACCATCAAAACCCAGTAAAAACAGAGAATTACCACATTCCCTTATATCCAGAGAGGAGTTAGGCTCTTCAAGCCCATCAGTTTCAAATACTTACAAATCATTAGCCAAGCCGACACTACCATGAAAAATAGATTTAATTAACGCCACCTCAGCACATCGTGACAAGACAGACAACAGCACTTCGCCTGCATCAAGCTTTTTTTCTACATATATGTGAAATAGCCTGTTGGGTTACGCCCATTATTTCAGCTATTTTTCTCTGACTCACATTTCTATCCCGCATCGCTCTGATAAATTTATCTCTTTCTTTCCGACTAAGAGACGATGGGTCAAACAACTCAAACTCTCCCAAACCCATACTTTGGTTGCATTTAAAAAAAATGCGTTCAGTCAGCCCAGAATTCCACCTGTTTATGGTCACAACAACGACTCCGCACATATAATCCAGGCAAAACCTGTCCGACGGGCTCAAACAAATTGAATCGAGAGTTTCAAATAACGTTGCAACACCACTTCCATTTAATTTTGTTGCATTAAGATTAAATGAATTTATGTCGTTACTATACATATTAAATACGGCTTACGTTTTTAAACGTTGAAACAGGAAGAATGGCGTCCAGATCCTCAATAAGGCCGTAAATAGAATGTTTGGAGATTTTCATGCTCCGTACAGAACAAACCGGAAATATCAAGACATCATCCTCTGTGGAAAAAGTCAGGTAGTTGCTTTGGAACAACTCCCGAAATCTTATCTTCTCTATCATCTCGCTATTATTCCTGACAGGTAAGAGAAAGGTTTCGTTTGTACCGTCAACCAACTCCAGTCTTACAACCAACTTTCCGCGCATTTTGGCACTCCGGCGATTTTTTATACCGTAACTCGTTCCACTTTCGATTTGTGTTTCGTACTGTTACACAAGGAGAAATAAATCACGAAATATCCTGAATACAAAGCTGAAAATTTGTTCTTTGGTAAATTTTGTATAAGTTGACAAAATTCGATCCCCGGATTTGACCCTACAGTAACGAATGTTTTTGTGTCATCTACAAATAATCCACGATTTCTGATAACGTAACCGCTGGATTTTCCTCGCGAACACAATCATCGTGATTGGGTAACCTGGTGATTGGACAACTTAGCGATCGAAGAATGTCAATCGCATTAAAACATGCGATAGCAATGCCTTTTGCGGAACATTAGTACTTGTGACGACAGTAGGGCCTCAATCTATCTGACGTTAAAAGATAGCTTTTGAATTAAAGAGATCTCTAATGCGCAGCCTCGTGAGAGATTCTTTCGACATAGTGATTTCCGTTTGACGCGAAATATCAGCTATTGACGCTAAACCGGCATACCTGTTGCACGGTCGTTGTTCCTTGAGCCCCGAGAGCAATCATGCGATCGTAAGCAGCGGAAGAACTTTGCAGTACAAGTTTGGGAGTAAGTGTTTGAATCAACAATCGATCAAGGTGGCTCAGAAACTAGATGAGAGGCCCACGGCGGGCATTCCTACTGCCTGTAGCGGATGGAGCATGTACCGGCTCTTCGATCACACTCATAAGAGCGAGCAGAGCTTGGGCAGGAAGGGAGCACTCGCTCAGTATCGGGATACATACCGAGCTCGAATTGGGGCGATGTGTCGTGGTGTTGTCAATTCAAGGCGTATCAGAACGGGATTTTGAGAATATACAGATCAAGAAGATTCGCCCATCTGGCCTCAAGACACAGCCAGGCAGGAATTACCCCAAAACATGTCATCACGTCCGAGCTTGAGCCCTTGGGGTGTTCTTGATGCCTGTCTGTGAGCACCGCCCATAAAGCCCGATTGGTGCACCGTGATCTACGTGAGCGCCTGCGCTGGATCAAAAGCCATGAAAATCAACATGCTCATCGGCATGTTGATTTTCCGAACACGGATGGGGAAAGCCGACATCCTCAACGGAGATTTCCACCCCAAACTACTTCCTGGATTGCGTAAACTCATCTATCAGACCATAACGCGTGGCGAATTCCTTGGACGTAAAACCGATGGAGGCAAGGGTAAAAATCCTCTGAATGCCTTTCATGTAACTGCGGATCTTTACCAAGGAATAGTTAAATGCGCTGAAATTATGCCCGTATGTTGCATGTACAACGATGCCTTTTTATGCCATTTTAAAGCGTAACTATCCGAAAGAGTATTTGTGTTTTTTAATGTAATTTAAGATCAGGCTATTTTTACCATGTTAAAAACGGCAATACATTCACTCTTCGAGTCAATAGGTATAACACCTCCAAAGCCGGGCGATCACTTTAATATATTATACGAAAAGGATGTTTTTTTTATCTTTATCATTAGAGAAGGTACAGGCGCGTTGGAAAAAGCCTGCTTTAGGTGTGTTGACAATGAATTTAAATTCAAAAACCCTATCCGGGCGGGTTCATTAAGCAAGCAAGAACGAAATCACATCATCCTAAAACTTCGCGATACCCAGTTCAGTCAGCGCCAGATCGCCGACATTGTTGGAGTGACGCAGCAAACAGTTTCAAATGTATTACGATACGAAAAAAACAGTTCGATCAATGCGGTGCCCACACAGCCAAACGACTAAAAACTCAGCTTCATTTTTACATACCGAACGAATGCTCAGGAGAGCCCGACGAGCAGTGCTTGACGCATCGCGTGATTGGTTTTATGCTGCTTATCTATCCGACTCACCCCTTCCTTCAAGGAGAAACCCATGCCCGTATCGACAAACCAGGAGTTCATCGAGCGCTGAAGCGCGTCGGGCATAGGCATGCGTGTCTGGACCGGCGGCGTCAGCCCCCGGCCAGAGCAAGGAAGCGGTACCCTGTAACGGGACCCCACAAAGCCCTGGCAATCTGGCCGGGGCTTTTTGTTTTTGCGGATTGCATGGCATTCATGTGCCATTGGCAACGTGTCTTTGTGCCGCCGTGCAATCTGCCCGTTATGGAGAGTTTCAGACATGCCCATCAGCATGACACTGAACAAGGGGCGCGTACCGGTCAAGGTATGGACGCCCGAAGTCGAGCACGAGGCCCTGGCCCAACTGCTCAACGTTTCGCAACTACCCATCGTGCGGCATCATGTGGCCGCCATGCCGGATGTACATGCTGGCATTGGCGCTACCGTGGGATCGGTGATTCCGACCGCAGCCGCCATTATTCCCGCTGCTGTCGGCGTGGATATCGGTTGCGGCATGAATGCCGTGCGGCTGTCGCTGCAGGCCAAGGATCTGCCGGACAATCTGGCGCGCCTGCGCAGCGGCATCGAGAGCATGGTGCCGGTAGGCTTCAACCAGCATGAGCGCAGCAAGGTGAAGGGAAGTGCGCACCAGCGTATGGCCCGCCATCTGAACGAGCGGCTGGACCAGATCGTGGCAGGTCATCCCGGCATCATGAAGATGCAGCGGCGCTTCACGGAAACCTGGATGTGCCAGCTTGGCACCCTGGGTGGCGGCAACCACTTCATCGAACTGTGCCTGGATGAGACACAGCAGGTGTGGGTGATGCTGCACTCCGGCAGCCGTGGTATCGGCAACGTGATCGGGCGCTACTTCATCGATGCGGCGCGCAAGGACATGCGCCGCCATCAGGTGAATCTGCCAGACAAGGATCTCGCGTACTTCGCAGAAGGTTGCGAGCTGTTTGATGACTACGTGTTTGCGCTCGAATGGGCGCAGGATTATGCGATGGAAAACCGTCGCATGCTGCTGGGCCTCATCGTCGAGGCGATGCGGCCTTTCCTGCCGCCGTTCAAACTCGAAAGCGAAGCCATCAACTGCCACCACAACTACGTGGCACGCGAGGAGCACTTTGGCGAAAAGCTGTTCATCACGCGCAAAGGGGCGATCCGCGCCGGCCTGGGCGAGCTGGGCATCATCCCCGGCAGCATGGGGGCGAAATCCTTCATCGTGCGCGGGCTGGGTTGTGCCGAATCTTACTGCTCGTGCTCGCACGGGGCAGGGCGGCGCATGAGTCGCAGTGCGGCAAAGCGGAAGTTCACGCGCTTCGATCTGATGGATCAGACCCAGGGTATTGAATGCCGCAAGGATGGCGGCGTGGTCGATGAGATTCCCGCTGCATACAAGGATATCGATGAGGTGATGGCGAACCAGGCCGACCTCGTCGAGATCGTCCACACCTTGCGACAGGTGCTGTGCATCAAGGGTTAAACACCCGCACGGCAGGAGGAATACCTGTTCCACCTGCACAGCTCAGATAGTTCTTCAGCCCTCTGCCTCC
The DNA here is from genome assembly GCA_002307175.1 of Rhodocyclaceae bacterium UBA1310. Classification (GTDB taxonomy): domain Bacteria; phylum Pseudomonadota; class Gammaproteobacteria; order Burkholderiales; family Rhodocyclaceae; genus Uliginosibacterium. Next base: position 18,550 of record DBTS01000127.1, on the reverse strand, counting down.
TCACGGAGCAGGGGGCTTTTTCGTGACTCATCCGACCTGAGTGTCAATGTTGGACATGCCGTTATGACCTCGTCCATCTCAAAGGGGCGACTTGTCGCAGATGCCGCTTTGCCTCTCAATGCCATGAAACGTCTGGATAGGCTTGTGCGATGTAAAAACCACGCGGAAGGTGCAATTCGCTGCGCTCATGGACACACTACAGCATTGGCATACCGCGCCGGTTTGCGTAGGGCGCCGCGCCAGCGAGAACAATGGAGCGTAGCGGAATTGCGCCGGCCAAGCCTCCGCCCGGAGGGCGCCAATACCAGTTATTGGATGACTCCGTGCCGGCACCGATTCCGCACGCAGAATAGTGAGGTGCTGCGCAAACCACTCTACTATTTCGGCATATCAAAACGGGTTTCGCAGGGTGGTGCGAAACCATGGCTACGGCCAACAAAAAACCGCCGCATCCTGCGATGCGACGGCCCTGGCAAGCGGACTATCCAGACCTAATCAGTCAACCGGCGTCCAGGCACCGGCCTTGTAGGTGTAGAGCGTCACACCCGCATTTTTCACATCGCCGTTGGCATCAAAGACGATGGTGCCCGTGACGCCCTGCATGTTCAATGCCTTGAGGGCGGGCAGGTACTTGGCGGGTTCCACCGAATTGGCTTTCTGCATGGCAGTAATGAGCGCCATCGTGGCGTCGTAGTTATACGGTGCGTAGAGCTGCACATCGGCGTGGAACTGGGCCTTGAAGCGCTGCTGGAACTGCACGCCACCGGGCATCTTGTTCATCGGGATGCCGGCCAGGGTGCAATACACGCGGCTATCCAGATCCTTGGCGGAGAGGCGAATCATTTCGGCCGAGCACAAACCATCGCCGGAGAGCAGCAGGCTCTTCATGCCAAGCTGGCGGATCTGCTTGAGCAGCGGGCTGCCCTGGGCATCCATGCCGCCGTAGAAGATGGCATCCGGATTCTGCATCTTGATCTTGGTGAGAATGGCCATGAAATCGGTGGCCTTGTCGTTCGTGAATTCACGCCCGATCACCTGGGCACCGGCCTTGCGCATATTCTCGGCCACGGCGTCGGCGAGGCCCTGACCATACGCGGTGCGGTCATCGATGATGGCCACGCGCTTGACCTTGAGCTTCTGCGTGGCGTACTGGCTCATGATCACCCCCTGCTGCAGATCGTTGGCGATCACGCGGAAGGTGGTCTTGTAGCCCTGACGCGTCAGCATGGGGCTGGTAGTAGAGGGCGAAATGGCAGGAATCCCGGCCTGTTCATAAATACGCGAGGCGGGGATCGAAGCACCGGAAGTCACATGCCCGATCACGCCCTTCACGCCGGCATCCACAAGCCGCTGCGCCACGGTGGTGGCAGTGCGGGGGTCGGCCTGGTCGTCTTCAGAATCGAGCTCGAACCTGACCTTCTGCCCTCCAATCACCAGATTCTTGGCGTTGGCGTCTGCAATGGCGAGACGAATGCCGTTTTCGCTATCCTTGCCAATGTGCGAAAAGGGGCCGGTCAGCGGGCCGGCAGCGCCGAGCTTGACGACCATGTCGGCATTGGCAACGGCTGCCATCCCGACCAGCGCAAGCGCAAGTGCGATCTGTTTCATGAAAGACTTCTCCACACAAAAGGCCCATATTATGGCCCCGGATTGGTGCCGGCAAGTCTACGCACCAGAAGAAGGCATACAGAAAGAGAAATGCTTGCGGTAGCACAAAAATCGCCAATTTTTCAATCTTCCGCAGAAATAGTGCTGATAAACCTCCGATTCTGCACAAGCCGACCAAAAACTTCACTTGCAGAAATGACCGCTTGCGAGGCGCCGACGGGTGCAGTTCCCCCTGCTGGCGTTCGACAATACGGCTCACCCGGCACTTCAGCCAGCTTTCGGCAGATCCGCCTTCACAGAAAGTTTGCGCCCTCCGGGCGGAGGCTTGATCGGCGCAATTGCGCTACGCTCCATTGTTCCAGCTACGCTACCCTACGACAAGCGACCTCGTTGGTACAGTCAACTGATGAGAAACCTGAAGAACCAAATAACAAAGCCCCTCGCGGGGCCTTGTTGAACGAAAACAGCAGCGGAAACTCAGCGGATTATTCCGTTGGTACCCATTTGCCATCCTTGTAGCCATAGAAGCTCACACCACCTTCGCGGATGTCACCATAGGCATCAAACGCGATATTCCCCGTCACACCCTTGGTGTTCAGTGCCTTGAGTGCCGGCAGGTACTTGGCGGGTTCCACCGAATTGGCCTTCTGCATGGCTTCGATCAGCACCATCGTGGCATCGTAGTTGTATGGAGCGTAGAGCTGCACTTCACCCTTGTAACGTTCCACAAAGCGCTGGTTGAACTTGGCGCCACCGGGCATCTTGGTCATCGGGATGCCGGCCTGCGTACAGTACACGCGGTCGTCGAGTTCCTTGGCGGAGAGCTTGAGCATTTCAGCCGTGCACAGCCCGTCGCCGGAGAGGAACAGGCTCTTCATGCCCAACTGACGGATCTGCTTGAGCATCGGGCTACCCTGAGCATCCATGCCGCCGTAAAAAATGGCATCCGGATTCTGCGCCTTGAGCTTGGTGAGGATGGCGGTGAAATCGGTGGCCTTGTCATTGGTGAATTCACGCCCAACGATCTGGGCACCATCCTTGCGCATGGCATCGGCCAATGCGTCGGCCAGACCCTGGCCGTAGGCGGTGCGGTCGTCAATCACGGCAACGCGCTTGACCTTGAATTTCTGCGTGGCGTATTTGGCCATGGCGGCGCCCTGCTGCAGGTCATTGGCGATCACGCGGAAAGTCACCTTGAACCCCTGGTGTGTCAACGCCGGGCTCGTGGAAGAAGGGGTGATGACAGGGATGCCGGCCTGCTCATAGATACGCGAGGCGGGAATCGAAGCGCCGGAGGTCACGTGCCCGATCACCCCTTTCACGCCGGCATCCACGAGGCGCTGGGCCACGGTGGTGGCGATGCGCGGATCGGCCTGATCATCTTCAGAATCGAGTTCGAACTTGACTTTCTGACCACCGATGACGATGCCACGAGCATTGGCATCCTCGATGGCCAGGCGAATACCATTTTCGCCATCCTTGCCGATGTGTGAAAGCGGGCCAGTCAACGGCCCGGCAGCGCCGAGTTTGACGGTAACATCAGCGTGGGCGGTGACCGCCAGGCCGGCGATCGCCAGCGCCAGTAGGGTTTGTTTCATCTGTGGCATCTCCTGTTTTTTTAAAGTAAACATGCCCATCTTACGGGCGTGTTACACAGAGCCGCAAGCCCTGTCCAAAACAGGGCATAAGCACCTTTTTGATGCCTAATTTCGTGCATTATTTCGTCATAATTGCGCGATTTGTGTATGCCTACAGCGTGACAACTTTTTCCGCCGTGCTCTGGGCTTCGGCAATCATGGCCATGTTGCCGATCTCGGGAGACGGTACTTTTTCAAGCAGCCCGTAATGCTCCAAACAGGTGCGGCTGATGATGATCAGCGCGCCACGATCCGAAAGCTCATCGAGCTGCACCCGGCATACGGATTCCAGCGTCGCCATTTTTACACCCTCGGCATAGAGCAGAATCGCCTGCGGTGCCTGCTCCAGATCCACAAGTGTGCGCAGGTAACTGGTCAAGAGGTGCGCACGCAGTTCATCGTCGCCATACCCCATGCCGTTGTTGTTGATCACAATTGCAGCAGAAGAGAATCCATTATCCACGTTGACCTCCGTCAATAATTTAACCCCTGGGGGAAACCCTCGCATGGCGCCTCTGCCCAAAAAGGGGCAGGGCAAGCCCGCTCTCCCGCACGGTGCAGTAAGATCATGCACCGGTTTGCACTCTACGCAACACTAAACGCCTGAAAATACAGCCATCTTCCCCGGTGCAGTATCGTCGCCCGGCGCATGGTACGCCCAGGCACAGAAGAACCGGATAAAAACCGCCCGCTTTTCCCGATTGGAGATTACGCATGAGCTCAGACAAACAGAGAATCCGCGTCGGCATCGTCGGCGCGGGTGCCAACACCCGTTCCCGCCACATCCCCGGGCTGCGCGCGCAAGCCGGCGTGGAGATCGTGCAGGTGGCCAACCGCAGCGCCGAATCCTCGGCCCGGGCCGCCGCCGAACTGAACATCCCTGGCATCGCGCCTGATTGGCGTGCCCTGGTCAACCATCCATCTATTGATGCGGTGATGATCGGCACCTGGCCCTATCTGCACGCACCTATCACGCTGGCAGCACTGGAGGCAGGCAAGCATGTGCTCTGCGAAGCCCGTCTGGCCCTGAATCTGGCCGAGGCTCGCGAGATGGCGCGTGCCGAGCGGGCTCACCCAGAACTCATCGCACAGGTGGTGCCTTCGCCATTCACGCTGGGCGTGGACAAAACCGTACAGCGCCTGCTGCGGGAAGGTTTTCTCGGGCGCCTGCTGGCCATTGAGGTGCGCGTGGCCGATGGCCGCTTCCTGGATCCGGCGGCACCGCTTTCATGGCGGCAGGATAGCGGGCTCTCCGGTCTCAATGTGATGAGTCTGGGCATCTGGTACGAGGCTGTCATGCGCTGGGTGGGAGAGGCCACCAGCCTCGTTGCCAAGGGGCGCACTTTCGTGACCCAGCGTTTGGGCGCAGATGGCCGCCTGCACAGTGTGCGCGTGCCCGAGCACGTTTCCGTGCTCGCCGATATGGCTTGTGGTGCCCAGGCAAGCTTCACCGTGACATCCGTCTGCGGCGGTATCAAGCTCGGCGAAATTGTGCTGTATGGGTCGGAAGCCACGCTGCGTTTTGCCGATGGCATCCTCACGGCAGCCCACCGTGGCGAAGAGGGCTTCCGCGCCGTCGTGCCACAGGAAGGCGAGGAGGGTGGCTGGCGCGTGGAAGAAGAATTCATCAGCGCCATCCGTGGGCTGGAGCCCGTTACCCACACCACCTTTGCCGATGGCGTGAAATACATGGCTTTTACGGAAGCCGTGGCACAAAGCATGCAGGAAGGGCGGGAAATCCAGGTGGCGGCAATCTGATTGCAGGGGAGGGGGCTGGCACAGCGCCCAGGCGACGCACTTGCATTATTTCCATATGTGAGATAATTTCTCGTATATGGAAATCAATCAGCCTACCTCTTTACCAATCCTCTCTCCTGATCTTGATCAGCAACTCGCCCAGCAGTTGCGTCTGCTGCGTCAGGGACGGGGCTGGTCGCTTGATGCGCTGGCTACGCAAACCGGCATCAGCCGCGCCACGCTCTCGCGTATCGAAAATGCCGAGGTCAGCGCCACGGCAGTGGTGCTGGGCCGGCTCTGTGCAGCCTACGGCCTGCCGCTATCACGCCTGCTCATGCGCGTGGAATCCACTTTCGACCCCTTGCTGCGCCGCGATGCCCAGCCTGTCTGGCACGATGCAGAAAGCGGGCAGTTTCGCCGCATGGTCTCACCGCCCAGCGAAGAGCTGGCAGGCGAAGTCATCGAATGCGAACTGCCGCCCAATGCGCACATCGCCTACGACAAGCCCCCACGCCCGCTGCTCGAACACCATCTGGTAATGCTCGCCGGGCAACTGACGCTCACCCTGGAAGACTGCGCATATCACCTCAATTCTGGTGACTGCCTGCGATTCCGCCTCAACGGTAGCGACCAGTTCACCGCCGGCCCCGATGGGGCGCGGTATTACCTGTTCCTCGTCTGATCCCTCAATAGCCTCAATTCAAAACCGAGTCACACAAGATGGAAATCCGTATCGACGACCTGCGCGGCCCAGAAATTGCCGCATTGCTCGATGAACACCTGGCCGACATGTACCGCATCTCTCCCCCCGAGAGCGTCCATGCGCTTGATCTCGAAGCCCTGCGTGCCCCCGACATCACCTTCTGGACGCTCTGGCAGGCGCAGGAACTTGCCGGCTGCATCGCACTCAAACAGCATTCACCGGAATTTGGCGAAATCAAATCGATGCGTACCAGCAACGCCTTTCGCGGCCAGGGGCTGGCCCCGAAGCTGCTGCACCACCTTATCGACAAAGCCCGCCTGCGAGGTCTCCAACGCCTTAGCCTGGAAACCGGCACAGAGCCATTCTTCGCGCCGGCAAGGCAGCTCTACATAGCATTCGGTTTCACCGAATGCCCGCCCTTTGCCACGTACATCGAAGACCCCAACAGCCTCTTCATGACAAGAGTCATCTGAACATCTTCACAGTGAGTCAATACTGGCAGGTACAGCTGCCAGTCCGGCCACAAAACAAAATGTCCGCCGCAGGCGGGGAGCCTGAAAACGGCGGACGAAACCTCCCGGCATGTCATGCCAGCCGCGTACCGGGGAGGGGACGTGATCAGTGCAGGTATACGTTTACCCTTTTATCTTCGCAAGTCAAGACCATTTTGATAATGTAACCATACGGGCTATCTGTGGCACTCTCTCATGCTTCGCGGATATGCCATGCCCGGCAGAGGGCATGCTAGAGTAGAAGACAGAGATGCATGCAAAAGTCACCATTACCGTCACACCAGGAGCATGCCAGATGGCGCCAGACAAGGTGGTTCGGGAAAAAGTCAGGTCCCTGACGGATCTGCCCAACATCGGCAAGACCGCTGCGGCGGATTTGCGCCGGCTCGGTTTCAGCACGCCCGAACAGATCGCCGGGCAAGACCCGCATGACATGTACGAGCGTCTCTGCGTTCTCACAGGAGCCCGTCAGGACCCCTGTGTACTTGATGTGTTCACTTCAATTACCGACTTTTTGTTGGGCAATCCGCCACGCCCGTGGTGGGATTTCTCTGCCATCCGGAAATCACAGGCAGGAAGGCCGTGAGCTTGGGAGATGTCATCAGCCGCATAGATCACCGCAGCAAGAAGCTTTCATGCGCTGGCAGCGAGGCCGCGATCGGACTCTGCACCCACGCAATCAGTCTTCGCTGGTCAGCCCGGTTTTGGCGAGATACACATACGGCCCATCAGCGGCGGAGCGGGTGATCCAGGCGGCACACCAGTTTGGCCCCCAGGGCAGTTCGGTAATGTAGCTGCCGCCGCGCACATCATCCCGGCTGCACGCCTTGATATGCGTTGCGGGGTCCAACGGAAAGCTTCCGGCATACACGCACAGGCGCCCCTGCACGGTACGAAATGGGGCTGTGGTACTCCAGCGCAGATTGCATCTGCCGTTGTGCTCCCGCAGGCTCAGCTCCCAGGAATAGCTGATTGAAGCAAAAACACGCGGAATTTCCAGTTCCAGATCCGTCACAATCGTCATAGATGGCACTCCTGTCCTCCAGCAGCTTGGAGCGCCTGACAAATGGCTCAGGCAGATTCCGGCGCTCTCATGCGGTGAACGCGATACCTGTCTGGAAACACTTCGCTGTCTTGTGTTCGACGCTCCTGAGAGAGGAATCTAGGCCAATCTTTTTGCACAAAGATTTCCATGCCCACATGAACAGGTTTGCAACACCCTGGACAGGGCGGGATGGGGCTTCCGCGCCTACCACACCAGATCTATGTTCAGCAGCTTTGCCATGGATGCCGGCTGCGCCACCAGATCGGCGAGCGTATATCTGTCCAGCACCGCATAGAGCGCATCAAAAGCTTCAGCAAGGATAGGGATCAGTTTGCAAACAGGCGTGATCCGGCAGGCGTTGTCCGCACCGAAACACTCCACGACAGGGCCATCCCCTTCGGCAGCGCGCACCACTACACCCAGCCGGATCTGCTCGGGCGGCAGTGCCAGACGGATGCCGCCACCCTTGCCACGCAGGGATTCAACCATCCCTGACTTTGCCAGATGGTGCACCACCTTCATGAGGTGGTTCTCGGAGATTCCATACGCCCCGGCAATCCCCTGGATTGTCGCAAGCCGCTCCTGATGCAGTGCCAGATACATCAGCACACGGAGCGTGTAATCAGTGAAGCTGGTCAGTTTCATAAGATGTACAAAAAGTATTGCTTTAGGAAAAGCAAAGGCATACAGTAAAGGTGTATTGATAATACACCTTAACCATGACTACCGAAACCCAAAACTTACAGAATGCGTTACGCCAGGTCATCGACCCCGAGGTTGGAATGAACATCGTCGATCTGGGGCTGGTGTACCGCCTTGAACATACCCAGGCCGGAGTAGAACTGGAGCTGACCATGACCTCACCAGCCTGCCCAATGGGGGAGGGGATTGCGCAGGAAGCAGAGGCGGCACTTATCACCGCGTTTCCAGGTACGCCAGTGCAAGTTCAACTGGTATGGAACCCACCCTGGACACCAGAACGCCTGAGCGACCACGCACGTGCGCACTTTGGTTGGTAAACGCAGCCCCGAATTTCCCCAAAAACCTTAATTTCAAACCCCTCGCTCTCTGGAGAATCCAATCATGACACAAACCGCTGTAACGCTCGACGTCCGCGCCATTGAGCCCCGTCACCGCCATCCGCTGATCTTTGGCATTTTCGAACGTCTTCCGGTTGGACAGGCGCTGATGCTCACCAACGATCACGACCCCAAGCCTCTGTATTACCAGTTCCAGGCAGAATCCGGCGGCCTCTTCAGTTGGGATTATGTGCAGTCCGGTCCCGAAATCTGGCAAGTCCGCATTGGCAAGGAAGGTGACTGTGGCCATCTGGGTGCAGATAGCCGCTGCTGCGGCTGATCCCTCCTCAATCAACGCCCGGATACCATCATGCCGTCTGCCTTTATCCCGATCAAGCGCCTGCGTATCGTGCTGGCCCTGCCGGCCATTGCTACCCTGATCATCGGCATTTTCGCAGGGCTGGCGCGCCTTGGCGTGGCGCTGCCGGCGTACTTCGGCAGCCTCACGATGGTGCACGGCGCGCTGATGGTGGGCGGGGTGTTCGGCACGCTGATCGGCCTGGAGCGCGCCGTCGCCCTCGGCAAAGGCTGGCCCTATCTGGCACCGGCATGCGCCGGGGCAGGGGCGGTAAGCTTGCTTGTGGCCCCCGCCAGCATGCTAGGCGCATGGCTGATGCTGGCAGCTGCGATCATCATGACAATCGTCTGTCTGGGGGTCTGGCTCAGTCAGCATGCCAGCCACCTTGCCATGCTCTGCGCCGCCTCACTTGCCTGGTCCATCGGCAACGCCGTATGGCTCACTGCCGGCACCCTGATTCCAGCCGTGCCACTGTGGATGGCCTTTCTGATTCTCACCATCGGCGGTGAGCGACTGGAACTCTCCCGCTTCGTGCCTACGCCGCACAGGGCGCGCCTGCTGCTGGTCTCCATCTGCACGTTACTGGTCATCGCCGCCACACTCTATGGCCTGAACCGGGCGGAACTTGGCGAGTCAGCACTTCGCGTCTACGCCATGGCATTGCTGATGCTTGCCGCCTGGCTGCTGCGCTTTGACGTGGCCCGGCGCACCGTGCGCACGCCTGGCCTTACACGCTACATGGCAATCTGCCTGCTCTCGGGCTACGTCTGGCTCGCCATCGGTGCAGCTTTTGGCATTGCCGGCGCGTTCCAGGTCGGCTCTCCCTTGCGCGACGCAGCACTGCATGCCGTCCTGCTTGGCTTTGTCATGTCCATGGTGCTCGGGCATGCTCCAATCATCATCCCCGCGCTGACACGTCAGGCCATGCGCTGGCACCACGGTTTCTATCTGCCACTGGCGGCGCTGCACCTCACACTCGCACTACGGGTAGCCAGCATCTGGCAACAGAATTTCACCTGGCGCGAATGGGGCTCCATCGGCAACGCCATTGCGCTGCTGATTTTCTTCACCATGGTTATCGAAAGCCTGCTCGCCAGCCCCAACGGAAAACAGGCCAACCAGGAGGTCACACATGGACATGCGCACTGAACCCCGCCCGGCACGTCATTCACTCGAAACCATCACTTCGATTCGCTGGTGGTCTCCGGGCTTGTGCAGCTTGCGTCTGCGCAAGCCATCCGGTTTCACTTTCCAGCCGGGTCATTACGCCCGCCTCGGTCTGCCGGTTTCCGGACCCGACACTATCATCTGGCGTGCCTATTCCATAGTGTCCGCGCCTGCCGAACCTGTTCTCGAATTTCTTATCACAGTCATTCCAGGTGGCATGCTGACAAGCCGACTTGCCGTGCTTCAACCCGGAGACACACTGGCCTTGGACACCACCGCCTGCGGCTTCTTTGTTCCCACCCAGTTGAGCCCGGGAAAAGATCTGTGGATGTTCGCCACCGGGGCTGGGCTTGGCCCGTATATCTGCATGCTGCGCGAGGGCAGCGTCCGGAAATCCTGGTCCCGCATGGTTCTCGTGCATAGCGTGCGCCGACAGCATGAGCTTGTATATGCGGAGGAGATATTCCGACATCAAGCAGACTCGCCGGAATCTCTGCAGTACATACCCACCGTCACCCGCGAAGCAGGCGGCGGTGCAATGCATCAACGCATTCCGCAAATCCTCGCCGATGGAACACTGCAAGCCCATGTCGGCCTGCCTCTCAATGCAGCCAATAGCCGCGTGATGGTCTGTGGCAATCCGGCTTTCACCGCCGACATGCGGCGCCTGCTGGGCGAACGCGATTTTCAACCCTGCCGTCGTGGCTTTGCCGGCAGCATGCTTTTCGAGAACTACTGGTGAAACGCGCAACCCCACTCATCGAACTATCACGTGAGCATCATGGCGCCCTAGTTCTGGCTAAACACGCACGCGCTTGCGCCACCAATCCGGGCGATGCCGCAGCCCTGCGCGGCCATATCCTGGCGAAGCACGCTGCTGAATTGCTCGAACACTTCTCCATTGAGGAACGCGAGCTTCCCGGCGCCATTGTTCCCGTTGCACCAGAGTTGATCCTGCGCCTGTTCGAGGAACACACCCAGTTGCGCACGCTGCTCAAACGTATCGAGGCCGGCGATCTGGCAGCACTTTCACCATTCGGCGAACTGCTTGCGGTACATGTGCGCTTCGAGGAGCGCGAACTGTTTCCGTGTTTTGAAAGCATATTGACCGCAGTGGCTTAGCCTCAGTCTGCGCAGGTGGTGTTATGCTGGATACTTGTCATGAACGTATTTCAGTTACATGAGCATCAGTCTGCTTAAAACCATCTACAACAATGCGCCGAATCTGATGGAACAGGTGGAGACCTTCATTCAGGCAGGCGAGCGACTCGACGATATCACAGAGTATGGAGAATCGCCCCTACGGGTAGCTTCCTGCAATGGCCGGTTTGATGTAGTCCAGCGTCTACTGGAAGAGGGGGCTGCCGAGTATCAGCTGGAGTGGTCCGATACGGCGCATCTCGTGGCATACGGCGCATTGGCCGGCATTGAGGCCCACCTCGCCAGAACCTCGTGTTCAGAACTCGAAATCAGGGACTTCTGGGAACGCACGCCTTTCCTGCTTGCGGTGATGAGAGGCGATATCGCCAGAGTCGAACTCCTTCTACGCCACGGCGCAGACCGTAGCGTGGTGGGGCGTTGCGGCAAGACCGCAATCCAGCATGCCGCCCACGCCAATCAGCTGGAGATGCTGGAATGGCTGGTCCGGCAAGGCTTTGATCTGGAAGCTACCGACGAACTTGGCGATACGGCACTGGCCTGTGCCGTGAGTGACGGGTATGCCCCGGCCGTTGGCAGGCTCCTTGCGCTTGGCGCGAAGATTCCGGCGCAATCGGATGGCGATTTCATCTGGCATGCCGCAAGTGTGGAAATTGCGAAACTGCTCGTGGAGTATGATGAAGACATCTCCAGAGTACGCACAGAAATACACGCCGAGCTTGTTGGCACTCAATTCCGCGCTTTACCTGACTCCTCGAGAGAAGAATATCTGACTGCACGCTTCCGCGAATTTGGCCGCCATAACGCTGAAGAAACCAGCAAACATCACTGGCTTGCCATGATCCGCTCAGGGGCTTCCGCGTGGCAAGCCGATGAATACTTCAAGACAGACGCTACAGAAAACAGACCAAAGTGGTGTTACGAGCGCTTCGGGCGTAGCACCACGCTGATGCCGGACAGCCGCATCATCGAAGTTGGCGGTGAGCACGAAGATTTCTACGATCCGGATTTCTGCATCTACAACGATGTCGTGGTGTTCGACGGGAAAGGTGGCATCCGCATCTTCAGCTACCCGGAAGATGTGTTTCCACCAACAGATTCCCATACAGCCACCCTGGTGGGAGACCATCTGTATATCATCGGCAATCTGGGTTACCCGGCACAGCGTCGTCCCGGCTTCACGCCCGTCTACCGCCTTGACACACGCACCATGCTGATCGAACGCCTTGTCACCACCGGCATCATGCCCGGCTGGATCAGTCGTCACCGTGCCAGATTTGTTGCGGGGCAGGGCATCCTGGTCTCTGGCGGCAAATGCATCGTCACGAGTGCCTCTGGCAAGGAAGATTACATCGCCAACACTGACACCTATTGCCTTGATCTGGAAACCAGGATCTGGATGGAGAAAAACGGACTCATTGGCATCTAAAATCAAAAAACACCGTACCGATAGTTTATAGACATCATCCCCATCGGGCGAATTCAATATGAACTGACACAGAGTCTCGTTACTCTTTCATCCGTTGAACAAACCATTCACGGAGTGAGAGTCTATGAGCGATGAAATGAAATGCCCGTTTTCCGGGAACCAGGGTGGGCGCAAGAACACGACAGCCCGTTCAAACCGCGACTGGTGGCCGAAGCTTTTGAACCTGCACATCCTGCACCAGCATCAGCCGGCGTCCAGCCCGATGGATGCGGACTTTGACTACGCGACGGAATTCAAGAAGCTGGATCTTGGCGCTGTCAAAAAAGATATCTTCGCGCTGATGACCACCTCACAGGAATGGTGGCCGGCAGACTGGGGCCACTATGGCGGCCTCTTTATCCGTATGGCCTGGCATAGTGCCGGCACCTACCGCACGGGTGATGGCCGTGGCGGCGCTGGCAACGGCACGCAACGCTTCGCACCGCTTAACTCCTGGCCTGACAACGTCAACCTCGACAAGGCTCGGCGCCTGCTGTGGCCGATCAAGCAGAAGTACGGCAACAAGCTCTCCTGGGCTGATCTGATGATCCTTGCCGGCAACTGTGCGCTCGAATCCATGGGCCTCAAGCCCTTCGGTTTTGGCGGTGGACGTGTTGACGTATGGGCCCCCGAGGAAGACATCTACTGGGGCGCCGAGAAGGAATGGCTCGCCACCAGCGACAAGCCAAACAGCCGTTACTCCGGTGAGCGCGATCTGGAAAACCCGCTGGCTGCCGTGCAGATGGGCCTCATCTACGTGAATCCCGAAGGCCCGGATGGCAAACCTGATCCGGTGGCTTCAGGCCGCGATATCCGCGACACCTTTGCCCGCATGGCAATGAACGATGAAGAAACCGTGGCGCTTGTTGCTGGCGGCCACACCTTCGGCAAGGCCCATGGCGCCGGAGACCCGGCCCTGATGGGTGCTGAGCCCGAAGGTGCATCGCTGGAAGCGCAGGGCCTGGGCTGGGCTAACCGTTTTGGTTCCGGCAAGGGTGTGCACACTACCAGCAGCGGCATCGAAGGTGCCTGGAAACCCAACCCCACGCAGTGGGACATGGGCTACTTCGATATGCTCTTCGGCTACGAATGGGAGCTCACCCACAGCCCCGCTGGCGCCCAGCAATGGACGCCGAAGAACTGCAAGCCCGAACACCTGATCCCTGATGCGCACGATGCTTCGAAGAAACATCCGCCGATGATGACCACGGCTGACCTCGCCCTGCGCTTCGACCCGATCTATGAACCGATCTCGCGCCGCTACCATCAGAACCCGCAACTCTTCGCCGATGCGTTTGCACGGGCATGGTTCAAGCTCACGCACCGCGACATGGGCCCCAAGAGCCGCTATCTCGGCCCCGATGTGCCCGCCGAAGAGCTGATCTGGCAAGATCCGGTACCTGCAGTCAATCATCCCCTTGTGGATGCCAAAGACATTGCCGCCCTGAAGGCCAGGGTACTTGCCTCCGGCCTCACTGTGGCCGAACTCGTCGCCACGGCCTGGGCCTCAGCCTCCACCTTCCGTGGTTCGGACAAGCGCGGCGGCGCCAATGGTGCACGCATCCGTCTCGCCCCGCAAAAGGATTGGGAAGCCAATCAGCCGGAGCAGCTGGCAGGCGTACTTGCCAAACTCGAAGGCATCCAGACGGCGTTCAACGCGGAGCAGAGCGGTAGCAAGAAAATCTCCCTCGCCGATCTGATCGTACTTGCCGGGGCAACGGCAGTCGAAGCGGCCGCCAAGGCCGCCGGCCACAGCGTGGAAGTGCCTTTCACGCCGGGACGCACCGATGCCACCCAGGCACAGACCGACGCGGAATCCTTCACCGTGCTTGAACCTGTTGCCGACGGCTTCCGCAATTTCCAGAAGAAAGCCTACGCCGTGGCAGCCGAGGAACTGCTCGTTGATCGCGCCCAGCTTCTCACCCTGAGCGCACCGGAGATGACAGTGCTCATCGGCGGCCTGCGCGTGCTCGGTGCCAACACTGGCAACACGCATGGCGTTTTCACCAAACGTCCGCAGGTGCTGAGTAACGACTTCTTCATCAACCTGCTCGACATGGGCACCGTCTGGCATCCCACCAGCGAGGCCGCAGACACCTACGCAGGCGTTGACCGACAGACCGGCGCCCCCAGGTGGACTGCCACCCGTGTCGACCTGATCTTCGGCTCCAACTCGCAGCTGCGGGCACTCTCCGAGGTGTACGCCCAAAGCGACGCGCAGGAGAAGTTCGTGCGGGATTTCATTGCCGCGTGGGTCAAAGTGATGGAGCTGGATCGCTTCGATCTGCACCGTTAAGCACAGGACACCTCACGAACATGGGCCGCCGCAAGGCGGCCTTTTTATTGACATGCCAAAAGCATCAAGACAGGCGCAACCCTGTGCTTCACCCCCCAATTCCCCAGTTCGCCGAATGCGTCAGCGCCACGCCAACGATATAACCCACCGTTACCATCGCCGCACCGAAAAACACCGCACGACGCAGCATCCGTGTGCCTGCACGCAAGGTCTGCCTGCCTAACAGGACATACGCAACGAGTGCCATAAATTTGGCGGTAAGCCATGTATTCACGAAGGGGTACTGATGCAACAGGCAGGCCAGCCAGATTGCCGAGCCAAGCAGCACTGTGTCCACAATATGAGGCAAGAAGCGTAGCGGCTTCCAGCGCCGCCAATCGACTCCTGCCAGTTGCAACCCGCCGCGCAGCACGAAAAGACTGATGCTGAGGATCACGCAGGTGATATGAACGTCACGGATGGCGAAATAGGACATTTTGTTTCGGGCCAGAAAACGGCCCATGGAGGCTACCACGGGCCGGAAATCCACACTCAGCGCGTTGCGGTCGCAGCATCGGCAGCCTTGGCGGCGAGCCTTGCACGGCAACGCGGGCAGACCAGGCGCAGCGCAAACACAGCCAAGCTCATCACGCCAAGCGCGAACACGATGTCACCAGGCACCCGCAGCCACACCAGATCGGTCATCAGTGCGGAATGCACAATCTCCGGCGAGCGGGCATACCACAAACCCTGACTGACGCTTGCCCAGGCCTGATAGATGCCGGCCGGCACCAGCGACATGAACACCATCATGGCCAACCCGATGTTGAGCCCCCAGAAAGCGTAGCGGATCAGCCCATCGCGCCACAGCTCGCGTGGCATCAACCCACGCAGACAGAACAGCATCAGGCCGATACCGAGCATGCCATACACCCCGAACAGCGCCGCATGGCCGTGCGCCGGGGTCATGTTGAGCCCCTGCACGTAATACAGCGAAATCGGCGGATTGATCGAGAAGCCCAGCAGACCGGCACCCACCGCATTCCAGAAGGCCACAGCCACAAAGCACAGGATCACCCAGCGATAGCTCGCCACCCAGGGCATTGCCTTGCTGCGCTGATAGTTGCGCCAACCCTCCACCCCCACCAGAGACAACGGCACCACTTCGAGCGCGGAGAACACTGCGCCGACAGCAATCACCGAAGTTGGCGTGCCCGTGAAGTAGAGGTGATGCAAAGTGCCAAGAATGCCGCCGAAGAGGAACACAATGGTTTCCATGATGATGGCCGCATTTGCCGTGGCGATCCGGATCAAGCCCAGACGCGAGAAGATCAGTGCGATCACGGCGGTGGCAAACACTTCGAAGAAACCCTCAACCCACAGGTGCACCAGCCACCAGCGCCAATATTCGATCATCGAGTAATGGGTGTGCTGACCCCACATCAGCGAGCTGGCGTAAAAGCCGCCGATGCACAGCGCCGAGAGGAAGACCATCATGATCAGCCCACGACTCTCGCCCGGATGCCGCAGTGCCGGCCACAGGCCACGCGCCATGAGCACCAGCCAGATCATCAGCCCGGCAAACAGACCATACTGCCAAATGCGGCCCATGCTCGTGTATTCGAGTCCCTGATTACCCAGCCAGAAGGCAAAGTTCGATCCCAGACGCATCTGGGTGCCAATCCAGCCGCAGGCGATTGAGCCGCCCACCACCAGCAACAGCGCATAGAACAGAATGTTCACGCCCAGACGCTGGAACCGCGGCTCCTGCCCAGTCAGCGCCGGCGCGATGTACAGCCCGGTTGCCAACCATGCAGTGGCAATCCACAGCACGCCAAGCTGCGTGTGGATGGTGCGACTCACCGTGTAGGGCAGTACTTCAGCAAGCGGAATGCCGAAGAAACTGCGGCCTTCCACCGCGTAGTGCGCGGTCAGTGCTCCCATGCCTACCTGCAGCAACAGAAGCCCGATCACCACGTAGAAATACTTGATCGTGGCGCGCATCGACGGGGTAGGGCGCTGATCAAAAAGTGGGTCGGCCTTGGGTGGTGTCGGGTCTCCTTCTTCACGATGCACATTGTGATAGATGATCATCCCGGCAATCGCCCCGATCAGCAGCACCACGCTGATGACGGACCAGATGCCGTTGCCCGGCGTTGGCGCATTGTCGATGAGTGGCTCGTGCGGCCAGTTGCTTGTATATGACAAATGCGTCACACCGGGCCGATCTGTCGCCGCTGACCATGCAGACCAGAAGAAGAATGCCGGTAGTGCCGCAAGATCCTTCGGGTTGCGCAACGTGCCGGATACCATCGCGTAATCGTCACGCAGTTTGTCAAGCGCCGGATCGGCGCCAAAGAGATTCGTATAGTGTGCCGCCAAGGTCCGCACAACCGCAGCACGGGCCGGGCTCAGCGTAAGCGTACCGGTGGTGGCATCATAGGTGTTGGCACGCATCTCGCGCTTGGCAAGCTCCCCGATGGCACCTTGCCCCGCGGCGTCGAGTTGATCGAAGGGCTTGCCGTAGCGTTGCTGCGCAAGATTGTCGCGTAGCGCGAGAATTTCCCGATGTAACCAGTCAGCTGACCAGTCTGGCGCCACATAGCTGCCATGCCCCCACACCGAACCAAGCTGCTGCCCGCCTGCCTCAAGCCACGCCCGTTGGCCATCCATGATCTGCTCCGGGCCAAAAACCACGCTGCCATCGGCACTCAGCACATGCTGTGGAATAGGCGGCGCCGCCAGATAAATCTCGCGCCCGATCCAGCCCAGCACGGCAAACGAAAGAAAGAAGATGACGGCCAGCCACCGCCAGAGCCTGCGTTGCGATTCCATTGAGAGTTACTCCTGAGAGGTGTTTATAAGATGTATAGTACGTACATCTTTTTAAAGATTCAAGTAAAATACATCTTTAAAGGCGGTGGGCCGGATAAGCCATCGCCTGCATGACAACCCGAATCAAGGAAAACAAAATGTTCGGAACACGAACCGCGAGGAAATCTCTACACTGCGGAGCGCAAACACACAATTGCGCGAAGACCTCAAGCGCCTGCAAAACGAACTGCTGCAGCGCACCTCGGAACTCAATGTTGCGCAAGAAGAACTTCACACGCTTCGCGCCGGCTACGAACTCATCGATGGCGTCGTCGCCAATCTGCCGCACTTCGGCGATTCTGTGGCGGGTTTTCGCAACTCCTTTGCTACGCTCGCCGAGCAGCTTCAGGCGGATAGGGTGATGGTGCAGGTCGCCGAGGCACAATCAGCCGGCAGTCGTGCATCCTTTGCCCGCCTTGCCTCCAACCTGCAGTCAATGCATCAGCGAATCGATGCAGCCAGCCTCAGCATGGGCGGATTGTCGCAGCGTCTGAGCGAGATCGGCGGCATTGTGCAACTCATCAAGGAAATTGCCGAGCAAACCAACCTGCTGGCATTGAATGCTGCCATTGAAGCCGCCAGGGCTGGAGATGCCGGGCGTGGTTTCACTGTTGTGGCCGGCGAAGTCCGCAAACTCGCCGAGCGCACTGCACGCGCCACGGCGGAGATAGGTGAACGCGTGGCCGGAATCCGCGAAGAAACCGGCGCAGCAATGGCAATCATGCAGGATGGTGCCGCCAGTGCCGCCACGTACAGCGCTGATAGCACGAATGCCATGCGCGAGATGGAAGGACTTTTCGAGAATTCCCGAAAGATGCGGGAGGCCATTGCTGCATCCTCCCGACGCACTGCATTCGAGCTGGCCAGCATTGAGGAGCTGATGCTCAGATTCGAGGTCTACAAGGTTCTGCTCGGTAACTCCGATCTGCCGGCTACGCAGTTGCCGGACGCTACGCAATGCCGCCTAGGAGTCTGTCGGGCTTTCCAAA
>DBTS01000124.1 GCA_002307175.1 Rhodocyclaceae bacterium UBA1310 | reverse complement strand
AGAAGCTGTTCACGATCTGTAGCGAGAAGGCGTCAGTGGGCCGAAGAGCAGCACAGAAACCGGAGTGTATTGGAATACATGAGGATTTCGAGCAGCACATGAGGCCCAATCACGCCTTCGCAGTAAGATCATGAACAGCTTCTTAGCGCTGCGCTCAGATCGGCAGCAACAGCTCATGCAACGCCAATGCTGCGGCCCCTACTGCAACAGAAAGCTCGCCAAAACGGGCCTCATTCACGGGCGGAATCTCCAGCCTGGCTTCCTGTGCAAGTTCTTCGAACATATCCCGCGCCGGCTGGAGAAACGCCTTGCCCAGCCGGCATGAAGGCCCGCCGAGCACGATAAGGGCCGGGTCAAGCGTGGTCCACAGATTGTGCAACAGCACCCCCAGATGCCTGCCGGCTTGCGCCAGAACCTCCAGCGTTTGCGGATCTTCCGCAGCGGCTTTCTGCCTCAGTTCGGAGATGCTGCAGCGGCGAATATCCGCCATGGCCTGCAAACCAAAATAGGCTTCGGCACACCCCATCCGCCCACAGGTACACTTCGGGCCATTGCGCTGCAACTGAATGTGCCCCACTTCCCCGGCAAAACCGCGAGTCCCCAGCAACAGGCGCCCGCCAACCACCACACCCGAACCAACACCGACTCCCAGGCCGACAAACAGCAATGGATCGCCCACCGCACCATTGGCAAACTCAACCTCCCCCAGGGCCGCCACATCGCCGTCGTTCTGCACGAACAACGGAAACTCGCGTTTGGTGCGCAATTGCAGGCTGGCCTCCAGAATCGCTTTGACCGGCACATTTCGCCAGCCCAGGTTTGGCGCCACTACCAGAACCCCCGTTCCTTCCTGCACCGCACCCGACACACCGACCCCGATCCCGAGAATCTCGCGTCCCCCATCAACCAGCTTATTGATGTGTTCCGCCATCATTTCGGCAAGCTGCTTCAACACCACCTCAGGCGCAGCCCCGGCTAATATATCAGCGTCATCACGATACAGGATCTCTCCGTCCAGGCTCATGCTGACAACCCGCACGTACCCGACGCCCAGCTCTGCCCCGATCAGAACAAGCCTGCGCCCATCCAGACGCAGGGGCGTCGGCCGACGGCCGATGGCCCCTGTCACCAGAACAGAATCTTCCCTCAGCCAACCATCATCAATGAGTTCCTGCACCAACAAGCTGACAGTGGATTTCGTCAGCCCCGTCGACGCCGACAACTCCGCACGCGAAAGCCCCGGCTGGCTCCGAACCAGCCGAACCAAAGCCATGCGGTTGATCCGTTTGAGCAAACGTTGATCGCCCGTAATTGCCATGAGGCCACGTCTCCAATTTGCATGTAAGATTTTTTCTGACAAAGATTTTAGGCTATCACCGCAACATAAAGCGAGCAATCGACATTCTTATTGCGTATATTTTTTCGTACTTATGTCAATTCGCTGCTTACATATCCAAGGTTTTAATCAAAAAAACCGTTCGTCGGTAGATAGCCGGAACCTCGTTCAAGCGTTCTCGCAAGCCCCCATAAACCGGCAATGCCGTTCATACCCCGCACGCCGAAGGACTTGATAAAAATGCGAAATTCGAGAATTCCGGCGCGAAGTATAAATCCTTTCAGCATGCCAGACATACACACAGAATTACGACAAAAAGAAAACAAATCAATATAAAAGAATTTGTCTTACTTAATGTAAGACAAATTCTTACACACAACCAAGAATTACAAACCCGGAAGGTGTGCCATATTCAATTGAGTCTGCAATCCACCCACTTGGGCCTTTAATTTATTTTGTAAGCCAAAAGCATAATATCCCAGACTAGTGTCTTAGGTGACAAGAAAAGGGGCAATACCGCCTTGCAAGCTTGCCCTAGGGCAATAGAGATCGCTCTCACACAGGCCAAAGTGCCGTTCATCGTATTACGAGAAACTTCCCCCGTGCGATAACCCGTCAGTATCGCGCCTCACCTCAAAAGCCTGCCCGCCGCACAAGAAGACCCACAGAGCGCAGACTGGGAATTGCAGCGTTTTCCGGCAACACCACCACTACTGACAAATGGTGCGGCGCATTCGGACCCCACTCCGTGCGTCCAGACCTTAGGTTGGTCAGGAGAACCAAACCCCAGCTATACGGTAAGATTGCCCAATAAGTAGCCTAGGCTCAAAACTGATGGAATCTTCGCCGTGACGGAAACCCCAAACGAAAACAATACCGTGGTGCTTGGTGGCGCTGCCCAGCCCTCTGACGCACTGCCAATTCCGGTTTCCTCTCACGGAAATGAAGTCCAGAACGCGCTCCCCATCGGCACACGCATGGGCGAATTCGAAATTATCGGCCTGGTGGGTGAAGGCGGCTTCGGGATTGTCTATCTGGCCCAGGATCATTCGCTTGAGCGCAAGGTTGCCCTCAAGGAATACATGCCGGCGTCTCTGGCTTCACGGGGACTCAACGCCAGTGTCACCGTACGCAGTGAGCGCCTGCAGGAGACTTTCGAAATCGGACGGCGCAGTTTCGTCAATGAAGCGCGCCTGCTGGCACAGTTCGACCACCCTTCATTGGTGAAGGTCTATCGCTTCTGGGAAGCCAATGCCACCGCCTACATGGCCATGCCTTACTATGATGGCATCACCCTAAGGGATAGCCTGCAGCGTAATCCTCAGTACCCGGACGAAGCCTGGCTTAAAAAACTTCTTGATCCCGTCACCGAAGCACTTGCCACCATCCATGCGCATAACTGCTTCCATCGTGATATTGCCCCCGACAACATCATGCTCTTGCGCGACGGACGCCCGGTTCTGCTGGACTTCGGTGCAGCCCGGCGTGTCATTGGTGATATGACCCAGGCTCTCACCGTGATCCTGAAGCCGGGTTACGCACCAATCGAACAATACGCCGAGATGCCAAACATGCGCCAGGGCGCCTGGACCGACATTTATGCCCTGGCCGCAGTTGTGTATTACGCTGTATCGAAGCGCCTGCCACCGCCATCGGTCAGCCGCATCATGCAGGACACTTATGTCCCCCTGGCTGAGACTGCCAAAGGGCGCTATTCCGATGCCTTCCTGCGCGGCGTGGACAAGTGCCTGATCGTAAGGCCGGAACAGCGCCCGCAAACTATCGCGGAAATGCGCGAACTACTGGGAATCTTTGGCCAGAACACAACAACAGCATCCACCCAGATTCTGATCTCTCTGCCGGAAGTCGATACAGCTCACCTGCAAACTGCTGCCCCTACTCCAACCCGGCCCCTCCAACGGCCGCAGGCTGTCGCTGGCCCTGCAGCGGTAGCGCCCCTACGAAGCACGCCACCGGCGACTGACAGCCACACCAGGGCTAAATCCGGGCGACTGATTGGGGTGGGAGTTGCTGCGCTTGTTGTTTGTGCAGGCCTTGCCGGCGGAGCCTGGTATTTCCTCACAAATAACCCCGCGTCGGGCCAGCCTGAGGTGAGCAACGCCCCTACCGGACCGGTGGCAAATACTCAATCCACGCCGCAAATACAAACACCCGTGGCAGCACAGCAGACCCAGGCTACATCTGCGAGCCAGACTGCGAATGTAGCGCCCCCCTTGGTAACGCAAAGCATGCCTGAAACACGCCTGGAGCCTGTTGCCACGGACAAGACCGATTCAGTCGCTGCAAACGCTACCCGCAAGACAAAAACCGCACACCCCGGTGGCAGCAGTTCCACGCGGCGAGCCGAGGGCACGGACAACTCCGAACGGGATTACGTACACAAGCTCAACAAGGATCTGGATGAGATGCTGCGCTGACACGCAGGGAAAGCATCCACAAAGGACTGGAAACTTGTCGACAAAC
Organism: Rhodocyclaceae bacterium UBA1310; assembly: GCA_002307175.1. Classification (GTDB taxonomy): domain Bacteria; phylum Pseudomonadota; class Gammaproteobacteria; order Burkholderiales; family Rhodocyclaceae; genus Uliginosibacterium. The sequence goes on along the minus strand of DBTS01000124.1, from coordinate 27,484 downwards.
AACAACGTATGGGGCTGCCCCCATGATCTGGATGGCGTCTGCCAACGCGTGCTGGGTGCCCGGTGCGATCCGGGCATGCGCGGCTGTGAGCTGGAAGGCAAAGTACGTTTCGCCCACGATGAGATGAACCTGCCGCGCAAACCGCAAAAAGCCACGCCCAAAGCGCCTGAGAAACAGCCCGTGCAACCCAGGCGACGGTTGCCTTTCTGACTTGCGCGGCGTGAATGAAATCAGGTGGCAACGCAGCCGGCCAGTCGCTGACCACAGAGGCAAGCATCACAGATCCACCACCAAAGCCCAAAAAAAAGCCCTCGGAATCCGAGGGCTTTTTTATGCTTGCCAGAGACATCAGCAAACACATTACATATGCTTGATGACCTCATCGCCGAACTGCGAGCACGACACTTCGGTGGCGCCCTCAGTAGCACGCGCAAAGTCATAGGTCACGGTGCCGGCACCAATTGCGCCTTCCATGCCCTTGATCACGAGATCGGCAGCTTCTGTCCAGCCCAGATGCCGCAGCATCATTTCAGCGGAAAGAATCAGCGAGCCGGGATTGACCATGTTCTTGCCGGCATAGCGCGGGGCCGTGCCATGCGTGGCTTCGAAACAGGCGTACTGGTCGGAGATGTTGGCACCCGGAGCAATACCGATGCCGCCAACCTGGGCAGCCAGGGCGTCGGAAATGTAGTCGCCATTGAGGTTCAGCGTGGCAATCACATCGTACTCATCGGGGCGCAACAGGATCTGCTGCAGGAAGTTATCGGCAATCGCATCCTTGACGATGACTTCACGCCCCGTCTTCGGATTTTTGAACTTGCACCACGGCCCTTTGTCGATTTCCACTGCGCCGTATTCGCGCTTGACCAATTCGTAGCCATAGTCACGGAAAGCGCCTTCCGTGAACTTCATGATATTGCCCTTGTGCACCAGGGTCAGGCTCGTGCGGTCGTTATCAACGACGTATTTCAGGGCGGCGCGGATCAGGCGCTCGGAACCTTCGCGCGACACCGGCTTGATGCCGATCCCGGAGCTTGCTGGGAAACGGATCTTCTTGACACCCATTTCGTCCTGCAGGAACTTAATGATTTTCCTGGCCTGATCAGTTTCAGCCTGCCATTCGATCCCGGCATAGATGTCTTCGGTGTTTTCCCGGAAGATCACCATGTTGACGAGTTCCGGACGCTTCAGGGGTGAAGGCACACCCGTGAAATAGCGCACCGGACGCACGCACTGGTACAGATCAAGCTCCTGGCGCAATGCCACGTTCAGGGAACGGATGCCACCACCAACAGGAGTCGTCATCGGCCCCTTGATCGAAACCGAATAGTCTTTCAGTGCCTGAAAGGTTTCGGCGGGAAACCATTCATTTTCACCGTACAGGCGGGTGGATTTCTCGCCAGCATAGACTTCCATCCAGTAAATTTTCTTCTGGCCATTGAAAGCTTTTTGCACTGCCGCATCAATGACTTTTTTCATCACGGGGGTGATATCCACCCCGATGCCATCGCCTTCAATGAAAGGAATGATCGGATTATTGGGTACGGGCTGGCCGGGAATGATCTTTTGGCCACCGGCGGGAACCTTTATCAGGGAATCGCTCATGGAATGTGTGTCCTCTCGGTACAGGGATAAATCCTCAGTTATTTCTGCCCCAGCCCAAGCACCGACTCATGGGCAGGATCAAAAGCACGGAACAACCTGAGAAAGTGCAATTGTCCATTATGGCGCAATTTCTAGTGATTTGGGCCACCAATCTTGCTTTGTAGAACCAGTTAACCGCTTTTGCAGTAGGTGTTTGACAGTACAGCACCGAGAACCCGACTTCCAGCGGAGAGCTCTCCATGAAAAACCGCCTTCGCACCCTTTTTGGTCCGCCGCTTTCGCGACAGATCGCCAAAACCCTCATTGCTGGCTTCGACAACCACTACCGCATCTTCCGCGACACCTCCCGTCAGGCCAAGCAGCGCTTCGAGAGCCGGGACTGGAGCGGTGAACTCGCCGCCATCCGGGATCGCGTCAAGTTCTATGACGAACGTGTCGAAGAAACCGTGACCATCCTGCGCCACGAGCACTCTGCCGAGACGCTTGCCGATGAAACCTGGCAACAGGTCAAGCTTGAGTTTATCAACCGCCTGATCAACCACAAGCAGCCCGAGCTGGCGGAAACCTTTTTTAACTCGGTATGCTGCCGCATCCTGCACCGCACCTACTTCCACAACGACTATATCTTTACCCGCCCGGCCATCTCGACGGAGTTCATCAGTTCCTACCCCCCGACCTACGTCAGCTACTACCCGCAGGAACACGGCCTGAAGAATGCCCTGGCGCAGATCCTGCAGCATCCGGGCTGGGAAATACCTTTCGAGAACATCTCGCGCGACATCCACAACATGACACAGGCAATCCTGCGTCACTGTGGCGGCAAATGGCCGGTTCCTGAAGTCAATTTCCAGATCCAGGTTCTGCATGCTCCGTTCTACCGCAACAAGACGGCCTACCTGATCGGGCGCGGCATCAACGGGTATCAGGACTATCCGTTTGCAATCGTGGTGCGGCACCATGACACCGGACTGTTCGTAGACACCATCCTGCTTGAATCATGGCGCATTTCCTTGCTGTTTTCGATGTCACGAGCTTATTTCATGGTGGATATGGAAGTCCCTTCCGGTTATGTGAATTTCCTGCGCCTGATCATGCCGAACAAGCCGCGCGGAGAGCTCTACACCATGCTCGGGCTGGGCAAGCAGGGCAAGACAATGTTCTACCGTGACCTATTCAGCCACCTCACCCACTCGCGTGACCAGTTCATCATCGCACCAGGGATTCGCGGCATGGTCATGGCGGTATTCACGCTACCGTCATTCCCGTACGTTTTCAAGGTGATCAAGGACCCTCGAAGCATCCGAAAGGAAATGACGCCGGAAACCGTGAAGCGCAAGTACCAGATCGTCAAACAGATTGATCGTGTCGGGCGCATGGCCGACAGTCTGGAATTTTCCAAGGTTTCTCTACCTCGCCAGCGTTTCCATCCGGAGGTGCTGGCCGAACTGCGCACACTCTGCAGCGAGAGCCTGGAAGAGGATGAAGCCTCGGTGGTCATCAACCACCTCTACATCGAGCGGCGCATGACACCGCTGAACATCTTTCTGAATACCGCTGACGACGCCGCAACTGAGCAGGCCATCATCGAATATGGCAATGCCATTCGCGAGATGAGTCAGGCAAACATCTTCCCCGGTGACATGCTGTGGAAAAACTTTGGGATGACGCGTTACGGCCGCGTAGTGTTCTACGATTATGATGAAATCGAATACATGACCGACTGCAACTTCCGCCATATTCCTGCACCACCGAACCCGGAAGCCGAGATGAGCGGAGAGATCTGGTACTCGGTAGCGGAGAAGGATGTGTTTCCGGAAGAGTTTGCAACCTTCCTGCTTGGCGTGCCGCGAGTGCGTGCCGCGTTTCTCAGGCACCACGCCGATCTGCTGACGCCTGAATTCTGGCAGGCTACGCAGGATCGCCTGCGCGCTGGCCATATCGAGGATTTCTACCCTTATCCGCAGGAACTGCGCTTTCCCGCGCAGCCCTGAGGGATCGCGGGCCGCTTTCGGCCCGCTGTATTGCAAATATTACTTGTGCCCGGTACTGCCAAAACCGCCGGCACCACGTTCGCTGGCCGAAAAATCCTCGACCACGTTGAGTTCGACCTGCACCACCGGCACCACCACCATCTGCGCGATACGGTCCATCGGCTGGATGGTGAAGGCTTCCTTGCCACGATTCCAGGTAGAGACGAACACCTGCCCCTGATAATCCGAATCAATCAACCCGACGAGATTGCCCATCACGATACCATGCTTGTGGCCCAGGCCCGAGCGCGGCAGGATCAATGCCGCCAGCCCCGGATCAGCCAGATGGATCGCCATCCCGGTAGGAATCAGATGGGTGTCGCCAGGTTGCAGGGTCAGCGCTTCATCGAGGCAGGCACGCAGATCCAGCCCGGCAGCACCGGCAGTACCGTACTGCGGGGGGGTTTCCTTGAGACGTGCGTCGAGAATCTTGATATCGAGTTTTTGCATTGTGTTTCGCATTCAAAGCATGTTGGTTAAATGGGCGACGATTCTGCCAGCGACAGTCTGCTTGCTGCCGGGCTCGACCGGGTGCCGCCCCTGCGCATCATAAAGTACGACCTGCGTGTTATCGCCACCCATGGCGTTTTGCACAAGATTGCCGACAACCATGCGCAGATTCTTGGTCTTGAGCTTGCGCTCAGCGTATTCGTCGAGGTTCTGACTCTCTGCAGCAAAGCCGACACACAGAGGCGCCGCCGGCAATGCCGCCACTTCGGCCAGGATGTCCGGGTTGCGCACCAGCTCGATACTCAGGGTATCCGCCGACTTCTTGATCTTTTCGGTGGAAACCTGCACGGCACGGTAATCTGCCACCGCCGCCACACCAATAAAGATATCGGCCTGGCCCACATGCTGCATTACCGCCAAATGCATTTCCTGCGCCGTGCGCACGTCGGTGCGCTCCACGCCCCAAGGGGTGGGCAGACTCACCGGTCCGCTGATGAGCTGCACGCGTGCCCCGGCCATCGCCAAGGCACGGGCCAGAGCATAGCCCATCTTGCCTGAGGAAATATTCGTAATGCCACGCACCGGATCAATCGGCTCATAGGTTGGGCCGGCCGTCATTACAACGGTTTTTCCCGCCAGAGGCTTGGGCTGCAGGAAGACGGTCAGCGCTTCACGGATGGTGTCAGGCTCACTCATGCGCCCCTCGCCCACCTCGCCGCAGGCCTGGGAGCCGGAATCCGGCCCGATCAGGGCAATGCCATCTGCCTCCAGCTGGCGCACATTGCGCTGCGTGGCCGGGTTGTTCCACATCTGGCGATTCATTGCCGGCGCCACCAGCAGCGGGCAATCACGGGCCAACGCCAATGTAGACAGCAGATCGTCCGCAATACCATTGGCGAGCTTGGCAAGCATATTTGCTGAAGCGGGGGCAATCAGCAGGGCATCAGCCATGCGCGTGAGTTCGATATGGCTCATGGAGTTGGCACGCCGGTCGTCCCAGGGAGTGGTCCACACCGGGTTGCCGGAAAGGGCCTGGAAAGTGGTAGGCGTCACGAAGCGTGCGCCATTCTCGGTCATGACCACATGCACCGCTGCCCCTGCCTTGCCAAGCAGGCGGACAAGCTCGGCGGATTTGTATGCGGCAATCCCGCCACAAATTCCGAGCACAATGGTCTTGCCTGTGAGTTCAGTCATTCTGCATTTCCTGTCAGTCCGGTAAGATCGGATTACAACTCATTTTATCCACAAGCGCGATGGCAATCACAGACTGGCCCGAAAATGAACGCCCCCGTGAACGTCTGCTGAGCCAGGGGGCACAGGTGCTCTCCGACGCAGAATTGCTCGCCATCTTCCTGCGCGTCGGGGTGCGCGGCAAGAGCGCAGTGGATCTGGCCCGCGACCTGATCAGTCATTTTGGCAGCCTGGGCAAGCTGTGTGCTGCACCAATGACAGACTTCGCCGCCTTTCCTGGCATGGGGGCGGCGAAATACGCCCAGCTCCAGGCCGTACTGGAACTCTCACAACGGGCGCTGGCGGAAACCCTCAGGGAAAACGACATGCTCTCCTCCCCCGGCGCCGTACGCGACTGGCTGCGCCTGAACATCGGCCAGCTGCCCCACGAAGTGTTCATGGTACTGCTGCTGGATGCGCAAAACCGGCTCATCGAGGCCTGCGAACTTTTCCGGGGCACACTCACCCAGGCCAGCGTCTACCCACGCGAAGTTGTCAAACTGGTGCTCGCCAAGAATGCAGCCGCGGTGATTCTGGCGCATAATCACCCCTCTGGCACGCGCGAACCCAGCCGTGCCGACGAAACCCTTACGCAGACCCTGAAACAGGCGCTGGCACTGGTGGATGTGCGGGTTCTGGATCACTTTATCGTGGCCGGACAGCTCGCCCCTATTTCCTTTGCCGAGCGTGGCCTGCTATAGTTCGAAATTCAGCGCCGCCTTATCGCTTGAATTCCTATTCAGAATTCAGCTATAATCGCGGGCTTTACGGAACCACGTACCGGAGCGAGAAATGTCTCGAGTGTGTCAAGTTACGGGCAAGGCCCCGATGGTTGGGAACAACGTTTCCCATGCCAACAATCGTACCAAACGTCGCTTCCTGCCGAACCTGCAGAACCGTCGTTTCTGGGTTGAAGCCGAAAATCGCTGGGTTAGCCTGCGCGTTTCCAACGCTGGTCTGCGCACCATCGACAAGAAGGGCATCGAAGTAGTCCTGGCTGAGCTGCGTGCCCGCGGCGAGAAGTTCTGAGCGCCAGACTCAACAGAATTAGCGGAGATTAAAAATGGCTAAAGGCGGTCGCGAAAAGATCAAGCTGGAATCCTCTGCAGGAACCGGCCACTTCTATACCACCAGCAAGAACAAGCGCACCACCCCGGGAAAGCTTGAATTCGTCAAGTACGACCCGGTTGTGCGCAAGCACGTCGCTTATAAGGAAACCAAGCTCAAGTAAGCTCTATGTGCGTGGCGCGGCCCGCACGTTAAGCTCACCGGCTGGTTCCGACCTGCTGTACCTGTCAAAAAGCCCGCGCAAGCGGGCTTTTTGCTTTTTCACGACGCCTCAACACCATCATGACGCACGATCCAACCGAAAATATCAATATTGCATCTTTTGATGCAATGCCCTCGCCTGCTGACATCAAGGCCATGGTGCCTTTGTCCGATCAGGCAGTCGCTACGGTTGCCAGTGGCCGGCGCACCATCATGGATATCCTTGATCACAAGGATCCGCGCCCCATGGTTATCGTTGGTCCCTGCTCAATCCACGACCCCGTCGCCGCCCTTGATTACGCGAAACGCCTGCGCGCACTCGCTGACGAAGTGGCCGACACCCTCTACGTCGTGATGCGCGTCTATTTCGAAAAACCCCGTACCACCATCGGCTGGAAGGGTTTTATCAATGACCCCAGCATGGATGATTCTTTCCGCATCGACGAAGGCATGCTGCGCGGGCGCAAGTTCCTCCTCCACATTGCCGAGCTGGGCCTGCCTGCCGCCTCGGAGACGCTGGACCCAATCGCCCCCCAATACTATGGTGACCTGCTGAGCTGGGCGGCCATCGGCGCCCGTACAGCCGAATCGCAGACACACCGCGAGATCGCCTCCGGCCTCTCCACCCCGGTGGGTTTCAAGAATGGCACCGACGGCTCGCTGGAAGCCGCCGTCAACGGCTGCCTCTCATCTTCCCATCCGCACAGTTTCCTCGGGCTGAGCGATGCCGGCGAAAGCTGCATCGTGCGCACCCGCGGCAACCGCTACAGCCACATCGTGCTGCGCGGTGGTGGCGGACGCCCGAATTACGACACGGTTTCCGTTTCACTGGCCGAGCAGGCACTGGCCAAGGCCAAGCTGCCACAGAACATCGTGGTGGACTGCTCGCACTCCAATTCCTGGAAAAAACCAGAATTGCAGCCACTGGTGCTCAAGGATGTAGTCAGCCAGGTGCGCGACGGGCGTCGTTCGATTGTCGGCGTGATGATCGAGAGCTTCATCGAAGCCGGCAACCAGCCCATCCCCGAGAATCTCGCGGATCTGCGCTATGGCTGCTCGGTGACCGATGGCTGCGTGAGCTGGGAGACCACCCAGGAAATGCTGCGCGACATGCGCACCGCCCTGCATGACGTAGTTGCCGCCCGCAAAGCCGGAGAAGCGGCTCACGACCTGTAACAGCTTCGGAAAGCCCGGTAAGATTCCCGTTTTAAATGAAAGCCTGAGACCATGCACCTGATTACCCCGTTCAAGGCGCTACGCCCGGCCACCGGCCGCGCTGCCGACATCATTGCGCCTCCCTACGACGTACTGTCTTCCGACGAAGCGCGCACGCGCGCTGCAGGCAAGCCCTGGAGCTTCCTGCACATCTCCAAGCCGGAAATCGATCTGCCTCCGGGCACGGATGCCTACTCGCCCAGCGTGTACGCCAAGGCCGCCGAAAACATGCACAAGATGCTCGACGCCGGTGTGATCGTGCGCGACGACAAGCCCTGCTACTACGTATACCGCATCATCATGGGTGAGCACGTGCAGACCGGTATCGTGGCTTCAGCTTCGGTGGCGGAATACGACAACAACCGCATCAAGCGCCACGAACTCACGCGCACCGACAAGGAAGACGATCGCGTGCGCCAGATTGAGGCTCTCAACGCCCAGACCGGCCCGGTATTCCTGGCCTACCCGGATGCGCCCGCCATTGATGCGATTCTGCAGGCCACCGTGGCCGGCACGCCGGATGCGGATGCCACTGCCGATGATGGCATCCGTCACACCCTGTGGGTGATCCGTGACGACGCCACGATTGCGCAGGTGACGCGCGCCTTCGACGCCCTGCCCGCACTGTATATCGCCGACGGCCATCACCGCTCCGCAGCTGCCTCACGCGTGGCCGCTGCCCGCCGCAGTGGCAATACGACGCACACCGGGGACGAGAGCTACAACTACTTCCTGTCGGTTATTTTCCCGGCACACGCGCTGAAGATCATGGATTACAACCGCGTGGCCTGTGATCTCAACGGTCTCTCCAAAGACGAACTGATCGCCAAAATCAGTGCCGCTTACACAGTGACGCCTGCCAGTGCACCGGTGAAGCCGGCCGCCCACGGCGAAGTCGGCATGTATGTGGCCGGTCAGTGGTACAAGCTCGCGATCAAGCCGGAACTGATCCCGGCAGATCCGGTGGCCCGCCTTGACGTAAGCCTGCTCACCGAACATGTGCTGAGCCCGGTGCTGGGCATTGCCGACCTGCGTCGCGACAAGCGCATCGACTTTGTGGGCGGCATCCGCGGCCTGCCGGAGCTGGAAAAGCGCGTCAACAGTGGCGAGATGGCTGTCGCCTTTGCCATGTATGCCACCACCATGCAGGATCTGATGTCGGTGGCGGACGCGGGCAAGATCATGCCGCCGAAATCCACCTGGTTCGAGCCAAAGCTGGCCGACGGCATGGCTTCGCATGTCATCGACTGAGCATCGCCTCGCACGATAAAACTGAAAGGCCGGCAATTCGCCGGCCTTTTTAGTTTGGCTCACCCGCCTCTCAATCCAGTGCGCGCAAATGCTGCAGCACCGGCAGCAGGAAAGCCGCACCGAGGCGTTTGCTGCGGGCACCATCCCAACCCCTCACCTGATCCGGCGCATTGGCGTTGTCCTTGAAGGGCATTTCCAGCGTCAGCGACACGCAGCCAAATTCGGCAGCGGCCCACTTGGAAGCCAGCGTCATCATCTCGCCGGTGAAGCGGTCGTCCTGATAGCCGTGGGTGGTCTGGAAATCCGGGCTGGCTTCGAGCAGATTCGCCAAAAAGGCGGCCTGCAGCACCAGGTTGCGCTCACCGTAGCCGGGCACCATATGGGCACCGTCGATAAACACGTACGGCAAGGTTTCATCCCCATGGATATCGAGGAACAGGCTGGCGCCAGTCTTCTTCATGGCGGCCTGGGCCAGCAACACTTCCGGGCTACGCTCCAGTGTGGGAGCATGCCATTCGCGATTGAGATTCACGCCTGCGGCATTGGTACGCAGATGCCCCAGGATGCTGCCATCCGGATTGATGTTCGGAATCAGGTGCACCGTGGCAACACGGCGCAACTCCCGGGCCACCGGATCAGCCATATCGAGCAGACGCTCGATAAAACCTTCCATGAACCATTCAGCCATGCTCTCGCCGGGATGCTGGCGGGCCTGCACCCACACGTGGCGGGTACCCTCACCCACATGCAGCACATCCAGATCACGCCCCTGCAGGGTGCTGCCGAAGTTCTCCAGCCGCACGAGCGGTGAGCACTGCCAGTGGCCGATGCAATCCAGGTGCCTTTCCTGCGAATACGGCTCGAAGAAAGCCAGCCACAGGCTGTCATGCTGCGGGGTGACCTCGATCACCAGTTCCTTGCCGTCGTAGCTTGTCTCTGCAATGCGGAACCAGTCTGTATGATCATTGCTCGCGGCGCAGCGATAGCCGTGCCAGCCATCGGCATAGCTGCATTCGCCGGCATTCTCGATGACCATGCGCAAAGCCTGCCCGCGCGCGCCCTGCACCCGGAAATGAAACCATTGCATGAATTCGCTGCCGGCATCACGGCGGATACGCAGGCGGATATTGGCCGGGTTGGTGGCATCAAGCACCTCGATATTGCCACTGTCGAAATTACTGCTGATCTGAATGCTCATTCTTTTTCTATCCTGCAAAACGAACCGGAAACGGAAGTTCAGCCCCTGCGGAAAACCCAGCGATCCTGATCGGAAATTCTGGGCTCGAAGACATAATCTTCCACATCGAAAGATTTGAGATCTTCAACCCGTTTCAGCCGGTTTGCAATGGCATACCGGCTCATCAGGCCACGGGCACGCTTGGCATGGAAGCTGATGATCTTGTAACCATCCCCCTTGCGCTCCTCAAACACGGGCGTCACCACGCGCGCCTTGAGCTTCTTCACCTGTACGGATTTGAAATACTCTTCGGAGGCCAGATTCACCAGCACCGGCTCGCCACCCTGCAAAGCCAGCTCCTCGTTGAGGCTGTTGCTGATCGTATCCCCCCAGAAGGCATACAGATCCTTGCCACGGCCATTGGCCAGACGGGTGCCCATTTCGAGCCGATAGGCCTGCATCAGATCCAGCGGGCGCAACACGCCATACAGGCCGGAGAGGATGCGCAGGGTCTGCTGTGCCACCTCAATCTGCGCCGCAGTGAGTGTGGCCGCATCCAGCCCCTCATACACATCGCCATTGAATGCGAACACTGCCTGTCTGGCATTCTCTGGCGTGAATGGCTGCGCCCATTCGGCATAGCGTGCAACATTCAGGGCGGCAAGCTTGTCGGAAATATCCATGAGCCGGGCAATCTCGACCGGCCCAAGCTGACGGAGAATTTCGATCAGTTCGGCAGAATGATCGAGAAACTGTGGCTGGGTATGGGTGCTCACGGGCAGGGGGCTCTCATAATCGAGAGATTTCGCCGGGGAAACAACGATAAGCATGGCTGTCGGGAGATATCTGTCTTATTGGAAGCTTTGATGATAACGGATAGCTCACAGACCAAGGCAGGCGCCGTCACTATCGTCTGGATTTTCGATAAATATCGTTGATGCGCTTCTAAAAAAGTTTGTTTGAAGCTTCGCTCTGACAAGCCGTTATCACTCTGGTAAGCGCTTCGTGCGCCCGGAATTCGCCAGGAGCCCCGGTTTGGAACGTTCCAGAGACTCAATTGATGCAGGCCAGCCTGACGCACATCGTATTTCTCACGGCGAATTTTTTCAGGCGTTTCAGTCCATGGCCAAACCCGCAGCAAACAGCAGCGCACAGCAAAGACACCACAAGGACGATTTTGCCTTCACATCGGCGTCTTTTTTTGCCGATACCAGCATCTGTGCTGCGGTTGTCGCCATGTTTCTGGCTCCGCTGATCGCCATCGCACTGTACTGATTCGACAGTCCCCCTGGCACTTACCCTTTTCTATCGCCGCAAAGGCTCGTAGACTGCCGTTTTTACCGCTTGCGCAGTCTCATGACCCCCACCGATCTCCTCACCCGCTCGCTGGATGCTGTCTGGCATCCCTGTACCCAGATGAAACAGCACGAGGCCTTCCCGCTTGTGCCGATTACCCATGGGCAAGGCGTCTGGCTCATGAGCGGCGCGGAGAAGCGCTATCTGGATGCCATCAGTTCGTGGTGGGTGAATCTCTTCGGGCATTGTCACCCGCACATCAACCAGCGCCTGCGCGAACAGCTTGAACGCCTGGAACATGTGATGCTGGCAGGCTTCACGCACGAACCTGTGGTGCGCCTTTCAGAAGAACTGGGAACCCTCACCGGGCATGCCCTGGGGCATGTGTTCTACGCGTCGGATGGCGCCTCCGCCACGGAAATCGCGCTGAAGATGAGCATGCATTTCTGGCGCAACTCGGGCTTGCCGCAGAAAACCCGATTCGTCAGTCTTGCCGGCAGCTATCACGGCGAAACAGTCGGGGCGCTGGCGGTAACGGATATCCCTCTCTTCCGCGAAGCCTACGCGCCCCTGGTACGCGCAGCCGCCACCGTGACCTCGCCGGACGCACGCCAGGCACAACCGGGCGAGTCGGCCCGCGATGTCGCATTGCGTGCGGCAGCAGTGCTGGAAGCTTTCCTGATGGAACACCATACGGAAACCGCCGCCCTGATTGTGGAGCCTCTCGTGCAATGTGCCGCCGGGATGGTGATGTACGACCCGATCTATCTGCAGCGCGCCCGTACGCTGTGCGACCAGTATCAGGTACATCTGATCGCCGATGAAATTGCGGTGGGCTGCGGGCGCACCGGCAGCTTCTTCGCCTGCGAACAGGCTGCCATCTGGCCGGATTTTCTCTGCCTTTCGAAAGGCATTTCAGGGGGCTACCTGCCGCTCTCTCTGGTACTCACCACCGATACGGTCTATCAGGCCTTTTACGACGATGCAACGGTGCGGGGTTTTCTGCATTCGCACTCCTACACCGGTAATCCACTGGCGTGCACGGCGGCTCTGGCAACCCTTGAACTGTTTCACACCAAGCAGGTCATTGCGCGCAATCAGACCCGCGCCCAGTGGCTGGCAGAGGCAGCAGCACCTATTGCCGAACATCCCGCAGTCAGCCACCTGCGCCAGCAGGGCATGATTCTGGCATTCGATGTAAAGACCCCGGCGCCGGATTTCTCGCGCCGCATGCATCAGCACGCCATGGAACGGGGCATTCTGCTGCGCCCGATTGGCAATACGGTGTACTGGATGCCGCCTTACATCATCGATGAAGAGCAGTGCCAGCTCCTGGGCACCGGCACATTGGCCGCACTCCAGGCAACCCTGGCCGAATCAGGCGTTTGAAGCCAGCAGCCCTTGCCGCATGGTTTTGCCGTTGATGATGCGTACCAGCTTGTCGGCATAGCCGGGATCGGTGGCATAGCCACCGCTCTGCAACGCCCGGGCGAAGGATTGCGGATCAGTCTGCCCCTTCGCAGCAGCGTAGCGCGAAGATTTCCCGACCAGGGCGGCGTAATCACGGAAGGATTCGTCGTACGAGCCATATACCCGGAAACGCTCCACGCGTGAGACAGCCTGGCCGTTTTCGTATTCCGTGGTGCGCGCCTCGACGGTTTTGCCCGTCCAGTTCTTGCCAGCCTTGATATTGAAGAGGTTGTAACTGGAGCTGCCGTCTGCACACTGGATGACGGATTTTCCCCAGCCCGTTTCAAGCGCTGCCTGTGCCACCAGAAAGTGTGCCGGCACACCCAGGCTGTCGGCCGCTGTCTGGGCCTGCGACCACACCTGCGAGACAAAGCCGGAATTGCCGCCGGAAAAGCTCACCGAGTCTTTGGCACCCTGCGTCGGTGCGGACTGCAAAGCGCCACTGCCAGGCGCGCTGGGCAGATCGTAAGTGGGTACGTGTGCGCTGGCCTCGCCATTGAGCTGGCGCTCAATATACTTGGCCAGCCCGATGCCGCCATTCTGCGCCATCACGGAGGCCAGTTGCTGATCGTACATGCCCTGGTAGAAATGCGTGGTTTCGCTATCGAAAGGCCCGTCACCAGAGGCCATCGCCTGTCGCATGCCCTTGAGCATCTGCTGCAGGAACAGGGCTTCAAACTGCTTGGCCACCGCCTTGTTGGCTTCCGGGGAGCGATCATTGGCCTGCAGCTTCAGGCCGGAGAGCGCATTCGGATCGAGGGCATTGAGCTGGCTGACCATGGCTCAGATCACTTCCAGATCGGCACGCAAGGCACCAGCAGCCTTCATTGCCTGCAGAATATTGATGAGATCCATCGGCGAAGCGCCGACGGCGTTGAGTGCCTTGACGACCTCGGCCAGATTCACGCCGGGCTTGAAGTGCACCAGACCACCTTTGTCCTGCTTGATATCCACCTGACCGTTCTGGGTCACTGCGGTCTGCCCACCGGCGAGCGCATTGGGCTGACTGACCTGGTTGTTGTCATTGACCGACACCGTCAGGTTGCCGTGCGCCACAGCACATTCCTGCAGCGACACGGACTGGTTCATCACCACTGAGCCGGTGCGCGAATTCACGATCACCTTCGCCGCGGAAGCCAGTGGCATGACATCCAGATTTTCGATGCGCCCCAGGAAAGCCACGCGTTCGTTCGGGGCATCCGGTGCAAGCACCTTGATGCGGCGCCCGTCCAGCGGCATCGCCACGATGCGGCCTATGCCCGTATTGATGGTATCGGCGACGCGCTGGGCCGTGCCGAAATCGGCGACGGACAGTTCATACAGCAGGCCATCCTCGTTGCCCACCGCCGATGCCACGGCGCGTTCCACCGTCGCCCCGGCGGGAATCCGCCCCGAAGCCAACTGGTTGATGGAAACGCTGGCACCCCCACCCTGGCCACCCGCTCCGCCGACAATCATGTTGCCCTGCGCAATGGCGTAGATCTGGCCGTCTGCCCCCTTCATGGGGGTCATCAGCAGGGTGCCGCCCTTGAGACTCTTGGCGTTCGCCATTGATGACACTGTCACATCAAATTGCTGCCCCGGCTGGGCAAACGGCGGCATCTGCATCGTCACCATCACGGCGGCAATATTCTTGAGCTGCAGCGAGGTGCCTGAGGCGATCGTGATGCCCATGTTGCCGAGCATGTTGATCAGCGTCTGTGTGGTGAAAGGCGCCTGCGAGGTCTGGTCGCCCGTGCCATCCAGGCCCACCACAATGCCATAGCCCACCAACTGGTTGTTACGCACGCCTGCCAGCGTGGCAATATCCTTGATGCGTTCAGCATGCGCCGCCGGCAGCAACATCACGATGCTGACAAGCAACCCCAGAAACCGCATCAGTACGCCTTGCCGGTCAAATTTGCACATTCTCTTGCCTCTTATCCTGCTGCCCATCCTGCGTATTGCCCGTTCAGAACGGCAACACGTTCAGGAAGATCCGCTGCAACCAGCCCATGGTCTGGGCTTCGTCGATGTAGCCACTGCCTTTGAACTCCACATGGGCATCGGCTACCTGCGTGGATTGCACCGTGTTTTGCGACGTTACATAAACCGGATTCACCACACCGGAGAAACGGATGAACTCGTCACCCTGATTGATCGCCACCTGCTTCTCACCCGACACCATCAGATTGCCATTCGGATAGACCTCGATCACGGTCACGGTCACGGTTCCCGTAAACACGTTGTTGGCAGCGGCTGCGCCCTTGCCGGAGAAGGTGTTGGTGTCGCTCGCGGTTGCCCCGATCCTGTTGAGAATCGAGGCCCCCGGCAGGCCGGTGATGACCGGCGCCGTCGCCGCGATACTGCCAGCCTTGTTGGCCGAGGCATTGGAAGACTTGCTGGCGGTATTTTTTTCCACCAGATTGATCGTCAGCGTGTCGCCCACATAGCGTGCCCGCCGGTCTTCAAACAGGGAGCGGGTATAGGCGTTGAAGATAGCCCCGCTGCCATCAGCCGATGCCTGCTGTGGCATGGGCCGGGCCGTCATCGGCTGATGTACGTTGGTGGTCTGCTGCAGCATGCTGCAGCCTGCCCCCAACAGCCCCAGTGACGCCAGGGCGGTAAATCGAAGGATGCGGTTAATCATGGCATCTCCTTCAGTAATCACTTCCAGTTACATCTGGGACAGTTTCCCGAGCATTGCATCTGCGGTGGTCACCACGCGCGAATTGAGCTCATAGGAACGCTGCGCCTCAATCATGCTGACCAGCTCTTCGGCCACATTCACATTCGACGTTTCGACATAATTCTGGTTGAGCACGCCGGCACCGTTGGTGCCCGGTGTCACTGCACTGGCCGTACCACTCGATGTCGTCTCGAGAAACAGGTTTTCGCCCGTCGCCAGCAGACCGCCCGGGTTGACGAAAGTCGCCACCTGGATGGTGCCGATCTGATTCGATGTTGCAGACCCGGCCTGGGTGACACTTACTGTGCCATCCTTGGCGATGGTCAGGCTGGTGGAATCCGAGGGGATCGTGATCGCGGGCGAGAGCGGATAGCCACTGGACGTCACGACCTGCCCCTGCGAATCCTTCTGAAAGGAGCCGTCACGGGTGTATGCCGTGGTGCCATCCGGCATCGTGATCTGGAAATAGCCTTCACCATTGATGGCGATATCCAGCGAATTGGAAGTCTGCTGCAGATTGCCCTGCGTCAGGATGCGCTGCGTGGCCACCGTGCGCACCCCTGTACCCACCTGCAGGCCGGAAGGGACGGCAGTGCTCTGCGAGCTCTGCGTGCCGGGCTGGCGCGTAGTCTGGTACAGCAGATCCTCAAACACGGCGCGTTCGCGCTTGTAGCCATTGGTACTGACGTTGGCGAGGTTATTGGAAATCACATCCAGATGTGTCTGTTGTGCATCCAGGCCGGTCCGGGCCACCCATAAGGCTCTGATCATTGCTTCTCTCCAGTCGGTACCAAAGCATAAAACATCAACACATCGGGCTTAAGCGGGAATACCGCGACAAACACCCGCCAATCCTCATCAACTGCTGAATGCAATCACCTGGGTGGCAGTCTTGTCGTTATCCTGCGCCCCCGTGAGCATGCGGATGTTCAGTTCGTAATTGCGTTGCAGCGAAATCATGCTGACCATCTGTTCAACCATATTGACATTGCTGCCTTCAAGATAACCACCGGCCACGCGCACACTCTCGTCAACATCGGCGGGATTACCGCTGGAGAGACGAAACAGCCCGTCGTCGCCATGCTTGAGCTGGCCTTCCGGGGGATTCACCAGTTTGATCCGCCCAACAGTGGTTGCCGTATTGCGCGCCCCATTCAATGGAACCGTGGAGATCGTGCCATCCGCACCAATGTCAATGGTATTGTCCGGCGGAATCGAAATCTGCCCGCCATCCCCAACCACTTCCAGGCCATCCTGCGTTCGCAGGATGCCATTCTGATCCAGCGTCAGGCTGCCCCCACGCGTGTAGGCTTCCTTGCCATCGGGGGCTGTCACGGCGATCCAGCCTTTGCCATTCACCGCCACATCCAGGGCGCTGCCGGTCTGCATGATGGTGCCGGGGGTGTAATCCGTTGCCACCGTCGCATCCACCGCAAAGGCCCGCGTTGGCAGGCTTTGCGACTGCACCTGCACCGCACGCAGGCGGTGCAGTTCGGATTTGAAGCCGGAGGTCGAGACATTCGCCAGGTTGTTGGCAACCGCAGCCTGCTGATCCATTGTTGCCTTGGCGCCGGTCATTGCCGTGTAGATGAGCTTATCCATGCTGCCTATCCTGTCTCAGTGGGCTTAACGCAGATTGACCAAGGTCTGCATGATCGAATCCTGCGTCTTGATCGACTGGGCATTCGCCTGATAGTCGCGCTGGGCCGTGATCAGATCGACCAGGGCACTGGTCAGATCCACGTTAGAGGATTCAACAGCACCACCAGTCACCGTACCAAGGGTTCCCGAGTTGGGCGAACCGATGCTGGGCTGCCCCGAGGCGGAAGACTCCGCCCACAGGTTGTTGCCCAGAATCGTCAGGCCCTGCGGATCCGCAAATTTCGCAAGCACCACCTGCCCGAGATTGCGGGTCTGCCCGTTGCTGTAACTCCCTACGAGAACGCCATCCTTGTCGACCGTGGTGCTGGACAGGGAACCGGAGGTATAGCCATCCTGCGTCATGCTGTTTCTGGCAAAAGCGGTGCCGTACTGGGTTGTTCCCGTCATATTCAGGGAAATCGACATCGGCGTATTCGCGCCGGTTGATACCGCCAGACCATTCAGCGTCACGGGCATGGTCGTGGTCAGTGCACCGGTGGAACTGAAGTTGAGATCAGCCGTCCCGGTAGCTGCAGCGGGCTCGGTGGCACCACCATCGAGCTGATAAAACGTGTTCCAGTCTCCGTTCCCCATGGAGCGGAAATACATCGTCAGCGTATGCGAATTGCCCAGGCTGTCATACACACTGACGGAGGTCGAGTTGTTGTACGAGCCGACCGCCGGGGTGGATGTGCCATAGGTCCAGGCTGTGCTTGGCACGGTATCGGTGGAGTCAAGATTGAGACCCAGACTGACCGATGTGGTTTCTTTCGGTGCTATCGCAGCCGTATCAATGAACAGCGGGCTCGGCGAAGCCTGGATGATGGTGCCATCGGCAGCCGCCTGGTAGCCCGTCAGCTCGTAGCCCATCGAATTGACGACGTAGCCGCTGGAGTTGACGTGGAACTGGCCATCCCGCGTATAAGCCACGGTGCCGTTGGACACCATGCGGAAAAAACCATCACCATTGATGGCGATGTCCATCGGATTATCGGTTGAGGTGATATCACCCTGCGTGAAGGCTTGCGACACGGCCGCCACCTTCGAACCAATCCCGATCTGGTTGCCCGAGGTGGTGCCATTCAACGCCGAGGCATACACATCAGAGAACTGTGCGTTCGAAGACTTGTAGCCGACCGTGCTGGCATTGGAGATATTGTTGCTGATGACGTTCAGCGAATCAGATGCAGTGCTCAGTCCGCTCAGCCCTTGCTGGAATGCCATGATTGCTTCTCCTGATTACAGAATCAACTTGATGTCGCTGACAGGCACTGTTCCAATGCCGCTCACATTTGCTTCAACCGAGCCGTCGCTGGCCTTCGAGATGCTGTTGACGGTGCCAAGCTGCAAGGCGTTTGCCGTCACCGCAGTACCATTGGCCTTGGCACTCACCGACACGGTGTAGGTGCCATCTGCCACAGCCGTTCCGGCAGCATTCTTGCCATCCCACGTGAAGGTATTCACGCCAGCATCCAGTGCGCCCAGATCAACCGTATTGACCACGCTCCCGCTGGAATCCTTGATCGTCACCACCACCGAATCGGCCGCCGAATTCAGATAAACCCCACCCGCGGCATTGCCGGAAGAAAGGGTAAGCTTTGAGCCATCCGCCAGCACCGTCTGATTCACCAACGCCGAAGAGTTGATGTAATCGGTGTTCTGCATATTCGCCATCAGTGTCGACAAACTCGTCCCGAGATTGGAGACGCCTTCCACCGTGGAAATCTGAGCCATCTCCGAGACCATTTCGGTACTGCTTGCCGGATTGGTCGGATCCTGGTTTTTGAGTTGCGTCGTCAGCAGCGTCATGAACTCTGTAGACAGCTGCTGGGCTTTTGAACTGGAAGTGGAACTGCTCGACGAGCTGGAGCTCGAACCCGAGGTTCCATTGAGCGCATCATAAATTGCCTGCTGGTTCGAACTCACACTGGAAGTTGTACTCATCTCACACGCTCCATTCACTCAAAGATCAGCCCTGCCCCAGAGAAATCGTTTTCTGCATAAGGGTTTTCGCCGTACTCATGACTTCTGCATTATTCTGGTAAGCCCTTGAAGCCGAGATCATGTTCACCATTTCTTCAACAGGATCAACGTTCGACATGGTCACGTAACCCTGAGCATTAGCCACCGGGCTCTTGGGGTCATACACCACCCGCCCCGGCGCGGCACTTTCAACAATCTGCTGCACCCTGACGCCCTGCCCCTTGCCCGATGCATCCATGGGCACAGCCTGAAACACCACCTGCTTGGCCTTGTAGGGCTTGCCATCGGCCCCCAGGGCACTTTCAGCGTTGGCCATATTGCTGGCAGTCGTGTTCAGGCGCACCGACTGGGCATTCATGGCTGACGCAGCAATATTGAAAAGTTCAAACGAGCTCATGATTCAAATCCCGATCTATTGACTGGAGATTGCCTTCTGCATCGTGCTGAACATCCCATTGATGAACGTGAGGCTGGCTTCATACTGCAGAGCGTTCTCGGCAAATGCCGCACGCTCGGTATCCATGTTGACCGTATTGCCATCCACGCTCGCCTGCTCTTCGGAGCGATACTTCACCTGCGGATTGGTGACCGGCGCACTCGCACTGATATGCAGCGGCGAGGTTGTTGCCAGACTCACCGCCGGCACACCACCCTGCATCGCCGTACCCAGCGCCTTGCCGAATTCGAAATCACGGGCCTTGTAATTTGGCGTATCTGCATTGGCGATATTGGCCGCCAGAACTTCCTGACGCTGGGCCCGCAGATTCAGCGCCGTTTGATGAAAACGCAGGGCGTTATCGAGCTGAACATTCATTTCTTCCACTCCGCTCAAGATTTCTTCAAACATGGTCGTCATCCTCGGCTTGCTTATGCACGCCAGTGCGACAACCTCTTTGCAGCTTCCATGCCAGGCATCGTATAGGCCCAACAGCGGGCTTCAGGCGCCGATAAGACGGCAAAAGCGGCGGCATTCCTGCAGACCATCGCCGGTTTCCACGGCAATGTTTGCCGGTTGGCAAAAGGCCGGCAATTTGAACCCTGCCCCGTCGCCATGCTTAAATGCGGCTACACCCCCTGGATTTATCCGGTCAGCCATGCGTGCCACTACTGTCTTCTGTCTTCTGTTATTCCCCTGCCTGAATGGCGTGTCGCTCGCACAGACCACGCAAAGCGCGCCGACCACGATGACCAGCGACATCAATCGCGCTATCGAGGGCTTTCTGCTCAAGCAGACTGCGGGCTACAAGGGCCAGGCCCGCGTGGAAACCGGCGCCCTGCCCCCTACCGAGAAATACACCGCGTGCAAAGCCTGGCAGGCGTTCCTGCCACAAGGTGCCCAAGCCTGGGGGAATGTCTCGGTGGGCGTACGCTGCGTGGCGGGCGGCAGTTTTTCTTTCTATGCCCGCGCGCGCGTCATCATTTCTGGGACATACTTGGTCGCTGCACGCGCAATTCCGCTGGGGCAAACCGTTCAGCCTGAAGACTTCAAGGCCATTCAGGGGGAACTGACCGCCCAGGCCCCGGATCTGCTGGTGGACGCCGATCAGGTTGTAGGCCGCGTGGCACGGACCAGCATCCCGCCAGAACGCCCGCTACGGGCCATGCTGTTTCGCCAGGAGGCACTCGTTCAGGCGGGGCAGCCGGTGAAGGTGGTGTCCGGTGGCGAAGGTTTCTCGGTGAGCAATGAAGGGCAGGCGATCACCAGCGGTATGCAGGGCCAGACAATCCGCATCCGTATGCCCGGCGGCAACATTGTCAGTGGAATAGTTCGAGCCAGAAATGTCGTAGAAATCAGTCATTAAGCATGGCGCTGGGGGTGCAGGGCAGACCGGTTGTCAGTTACCTCAAAATCGCCTAAAGTTTTCTCCGGCAACTCCGATAAGCCACTCAAGGCATCTCGAATGCTGCACATAAAAATGGCTTGATGGGAACAACCACGCCTTGAGCCGAAGGGAAACGCTGTGAAAATCGATAATTCAATCAAATCTCCAGGGTCTGTCAGCAGTGACACCAAGACCCGCTCGACCAGAGAGGCCAAGAGCAACTCAGGAACGTCGGGCGATTCAAAGGTTCAGCTGTCAACGCTCTCCGGTCACCTGCAACAACTTGAACAGGCAATTGCCGACACCCCGGTTGTCGACAGTGGCAAGGTTGAAGAAATCAAGACCGCCATTGCACAAGGGCAGTTCAAGGTGGATCCGGAAAAGGTTGCTGACGGCTTGCTGGATAGCGTCCGCAGCATGTTGTCGGCGCAGACAGGAAGCGTGTGACGGCCACTACGGTAGACATCAATACCCTGCGACAGCGCCTGCTGGCACTGTTCGTGGCGGAGACGCAGCAGATCAAGGAATTTACTGCCGTCCTTGAGGAAGAGCAGCGCGTCTTGCTTGGGCAGGATGTTCAACCGCTATTTGTCCTTGCCGGGCAGAAGACCCGCTACGTTCGCCAGCTCCAGCAGCTTGCTGACAGCCGGGCGGCTATCCTGGCACAGGCCGGAATGCCACGCTCGCGTGAAGGTATTGAAAACCTGCTGGGGGCCGCAGACAACCAGATCTGGAACAGCTACCTGGCTGCCGCCACCAGGGCGCACGACCTGAATCAGGCCAATGGCCAGCACATCACGGCACGCCTGGCGCATAACCATCAGGCACTCGCCATCCTGATGGCGCATAGCGATCAGCCCACGGTGTATGGACCGGATGGCGCCTCGCGCACCCGCCCCGGATCACGCCTGCTCGGCAGCTACTAACCGGCCTTTTCGGCCCTTTCGGTCTTTTCCGCCTTTTTCTGCCGGCCCGGTTTTATCCTGCCCGGCAGATGCTGTCTTCGCCCACCAGTCAATCGTGAAAACTCACCCTGACGTTTTCACCAACGCGTGCCTGTGGCGCTTTCTCGAATTCGAGAATACATTCAACGACCCGCACCGGGCCACGCTGTGAATCCTCCTGCAGGCGGCCGTTGCCATACAGCGGGCTCACGCGCACCACGCGGGCAGCCGGCAGTGGTGCTGCATTCGCATCGATATCGGGAACAACGCTTGCCCGCATGCCCACATGCACCGCGGCCAGATAGGTTTCGTTGATTTCGGCACGCACAATCAGCGGGCGCTGCGGTAACAGCACCAGTGCGGCACCACTGGCCGTCACGCGGGAGCCTTGCTGAACACCCAGGCTCACCACCGTACCATTCTCTGGAGCCCGCACTTCCAGCTGGGCCAGCCGCACTTTGGCCTGCCTGAGATGCCCCTGTGCCACATCAACTTCAGCGGCGGCCACTGCGGCATCGGATTCAGCCTCCTGCAAGGCCTGTTGCGCATCATCGCTACGTTGCGCCTGGGCTGCCCCCTGCCGCACTGCCTCATCGAGCCGCTTTGCAGCAAGGCGTAGTGCAGGCAGGCGTTCGGTTCGAGCCTTCTGGCGCGCCCGCGCCAGGCGCAATTCAGACTCTGCCACCTGCACGTCAGCCTCGGCAGATTCACCGGCGAGACGGAAGAGTATCTGGCCGCGCTGCACCGCCTGCCCTTCACTGACGGAGAGCTGCTGCACCACCCCTTCCTGTGCCGCCGAAATTTCGATCAGCCCTCCCTGCACCTCCACCTTGCCACGTGCCATGGCCACTTCACGCGCCCCCGACTGGGCGGCAGGCGAGGCTGCAGCGGCGGGACTTCCCTGGCTGTCCTGGCAAGCCGCAAGCGGAATGCCGGCCGACAGCAAGAGAGAACACCAAAGCACCTGTGAGCGGGAAATCATGCGCAAACTCCTTGGGAATCGTGGGTACCAGAGCGACGATCGCTGCGGATGGCACCGTCCTCCATTTCAAGCACACGGTCTGCGTGACGGATCAGACGTGGATCATGACTGACGCAAAGCACCGTGGCACCGTGGGTGCCGGCAATGCGATGCAGAATGTCGATAACGCGCTGGCCGTTTTCAGCATCCAGCGCACTGGTGGGTTCATCGGCAAAAAGCAGCGGCGGCTCCTTGACGATGGCGCGTGCAATCGCCACGCGCTGCCGCTCCCCCCCGGAAAGTTCTGCGGGGCGCATGTTGGCACGATGAACCATGCCCACCTCTTCAAGCGCACGCATCGCACGATCTGCGCTACGTTTGTCGTCCACCCCCATATACCCCAGGGGCAGTTGCACCTGCTCAGTCGCGGTCAGGGCGGGAAACAGATTGAAGCCCTGAAACACAAAGCCTGTATTGAGCAACCGGAAGCGTTCAAGCTCACGCCGGTCGAGGTGCGAAATATCCTGCCCCAGGGCATAGACATGCCCAGCATCGGGACGCTGCAGGCCGGACAGCAGCGACATCAGCGTACTCTTGCCACACCCCGAGGGGCCGGCAACCAGCGTCAGCTCACCGGGATAGATGGAGATGCCGAGCGACTGCAATACCTGGACACGAATCTTGCCAGACATGAAGGCCTTGTCCAGCCCTTCGGCCATCAGGCTCGGTTTGGGATTTGCGGAAGTTTTCTGCACAGTGGCAGTTTCTGAAGACATCACTTCTCCCTCCCTTTAACGCAGCAACAGCGTGGGATCGGCACGCATCAGACCGCGCACCGCCACCAGCCCGGAACACAGTACCAGACACGCCACCAGCAGCACACAACCCAGTGCCACCAGCAACGTCATGGCGACAGGCACATGGTAGGCTGCGGCAATCAGCAGCAGCCCCGAACTCGCCAGAAGGGCCAGCAGCAGGCCCAAACCACCAATCCAGAAAGACTGCTCCACCACCACACGGGCAAGCGCCCAGCGGCTCGCCCCCAGGGCATTAAGCATGGCGTACTCGCGTGCCGAATTGGCCACCACGGAGGCTAGAGACTGACTTGTGATCACGGCTCCGACCAGACAGACGATCAAGGCCATGAAAAGCACCGCCACACCGGCCCCCGTATCCAGCAACCAGTACCATTGCGAGCGTTGCGCAAACTCAGGGGCGGTCCAGAACTCCACCGGCCCCATGCTGCCCCTGCCGGCCATCAGGCGGGCACGCACAGCTTCTGCCCGGCCCGTGCCAACCGTACGCGCAACGTAATAGGTGCTGCCGGCAGCGGCATCTGCCCCGCCGATCTGGCGTGCCGTATCCAGGGAAGCCAGCACATTGACACCCCCCAGGCCGCGCAGCCCGGGCACCACCGCCACCACATGCACGGCATGCGAATTGATCCAGGCGCGGCCCCCCACTTCCACGCTAAGCGTGTCGAGATCGACCGGATCAACGATCACCGCACCGGGCTCCCGCAGGCGATCCCGCAATGCTGTCGGCAACACCTGCGCAAACATCAGGGCATCAGGCCGCGTCGAAATACCCGACAGATAGATCGACACACTGCCGCTGGAAACGCTGCCGGCACTCCACTCCCCATCCACCCAAAGATAGGGTTCAACAGCCGCAATTTCGGGATCAAGGCGCAAACGCATCTCCACGCCGGGATCAATGGCGCGGCCGAAGTTCACACTCTGCGTGCCTGGATAACCTGCCCATAAGTCAGCCGAGGAAGCTGTCACATACAGCGCTGCACTCCCGAAAATCCCCAGCACCAAAGCTGCCTGCACGGCAAGCAGCAAACCCGAAAACCCCACGGCAAGAACGGCAGGCACGAAGCGCCGCCACTCATAGACCAATGTCTTCCGCGCAAGGGCAATCATGGATTCATAGCCTCTGCCGGAGGCAACGGAGCCCCGCCAAGCGCTTTGTAGAGCGCAACGAAAGCCTGCTCCTGGGCAGCTCTCGCGGAAGCCAGCTCAATCCGTGCTTCAAGCACCGCACGCTGCCCGCCCAAGCCGTCAAACTGGCTGCTCAGCCCCTGACTCAGCAGCACACCCTGGGATTGCTGGCCTGCCTGCCGGGCTTTCAGCACCTCTTCATACGCTGCGGCCCGCTCGTGCTGGCGCGCCAGCGCAGCCAGTGCGCCCTGCACTTCCGCCACGCCATCCAGCACGGCCTTGTGATACCCCAGCAGTGCCGCATCAAGCTCCTGCTCATCCGCATCAACCTGAGCCCGGCGCAAGCCCCAGTCCCACAGTGGAATATCAATGACCGGCCCGAAGGAAGGCGTGTTATCACCCGACACATGAGAGCTGCGCGTCAGGTTGTAGGAATAGGTGAAGGCTCCGCTCAAGGCAAACCGCGGATACAGCGCTGAGCGTGCCAGCCCGAGCGTTGCTGCAGCGCGCAGAACTTCAGCCTCCGCCACCTGGATATCAGGGCGTGTACGCAGCAGATCGGCAGGAAGCTGACTGAGGGTAAATTCCGGCTCGGTCGGTTCCGCAGCCGCCTCGGCCCAAGCCGGATCAGGCGTTTCACGCCCCAGCAGCACAGCCAGTGACAGTGCCGCCGTGTCGGCCGCTTCCAGCGCCTGGGCCCGTGCTGCACGCGCCTGCGCGGCTCGCATGGTGATCTGCACAGGCTCATCGGCCTCGTTGATATGCGCACGCAGCCGCACCTGTGCGAGCTTGTCGGCCTGCTCATCAAGCGTCTGCATATTGGCAAACAAACTGGCCTGATAACGCGCAGTCTTCAGCTCCAGATAGGCGCGCACCACAGCGGCAACCACCGCCACGCGCGTGCCCTGCCCGCGCGCCTGGGCGGTATGCAGATCGGCGTTGGCGGCCAGCCGGGTGCTCTCAGCGGCACCAAACAAGCCGAGTTCCCAGACCATATCCAGACTGGCCTGAAAATAATCGTCTGCCGTCGACAGATCCTGCAGGCTGCGCGCCCCGGCTGAAAACACAGGCAGAAAATGCGCCCGGGCATGGCCCGCCAAGATACGTTCGCGCTGCAAACGTTTGGCTGCCTGCGCGATATCCAGATTCTTGTTCAATGCCTCCCCGACCAAGGCATCGAGTGCCGGATCGTGCAGGGCTTTCCACCACTCCTGCATCTGCGCGGGAGGTGCGGCGGGCGTCGGAGATTGCGACCAGGCCTCCGGCGTACGCACGGAGAGATCTGGAACGGGAGGAGTTGCGCATCCCGCAAGCATGACACCGGCAATCACCAGGGCAATGCGGCGCGAAATGGAATCAAATGTATGTGGCACGCGGAAATCCGGGACGGTAAGAACCACAGGTTGCGGGTTGCCGCATTATACCTGCGCCAGACACCGCATCTGCATCAGGCTTGCCTGAATACGCTGTTTACTGCTGCGCATCCGGGGAATTTCCCACGGATCGCAGGCAGCTTTTCACGGAGCAGATGTGCTTGCCGAAGGAACCAGACGGATATTTTCCGGTGTTCCCAAGGCTCCATCGACGTTCTTCATCGATGAATTGCTTCCCACTTCAGTCGTCACCGACGGACTATCCATGAGATCCGGGGACATCGACTCAATCAGGATCGTGACCCGGCGGTTGCGCGCCCGCCCTTCTGCCGTGCCGTTATCTGCCACCGGGCGCTGATCGGCGTAGCCCGCAGCCGTCAGGCGCGCTGGCGCCACACCGGACTCCACAAACAGGCGAACCACGGAAGATGCCCGCACGGCAGACAGTTCCCAGTTGGAAGGAAAATAAGGCGTACTGATCGGCAAGGTATCCGTGTGACCTTCCACCTTGATCGGGAAGCTCCCCTTGGCGATCACCTCCGCCACAGCGCGCAAGGCGCGCACCGCCTCCACGCCCAGTTGAGCCTCACCGGGGCTAAATAGCGCACTGGCATTGATTTCGATGGAGATGCCGTGGATTCCCTCGGTAATCCGCACCTGCCCACCGCGCACCAGCGGAGCAAGCACGCGTTTGACCTCTTCGGCCATGTCGCGCATGCGCTGTCGGTACTCGGCACGCTTGGCTTCCAGTTCGGGATTGGCTTTGGGCTGGTGCGAGATAATCGGAGTCACCAGCGCACCGACCGATTTGGGAGGCGTCACCACGGTGGCGCCCGGTTGATTGTCGATGCTGCGGAAGGCCTGCACCATGGAATCAGAGAGCACGCGATACTTGCCCTCGTTCACCGAGCTGATCGCGTACATCACCACGAAAAAGGCGAACAGGAGCGTGACGAAGTCCGCATAGGACACCATCCAGCGTTCGTGATTTTCGAATTCTTCCTCATGCCGGCGACGACGTGCCATGCAAAAGCCCCGAGATAATGGGCACCAATACCCACCGTCCTTTAACGGTATTGGCTCCGAGAGCTTGAGCCGGGCGCGCCGTTTTCCGGCAAAAAATCCGGCTTAGAAGCTGTTCACGATCTGTAG
>DBTS01000084.1 GCA_002307175.1 Rhodocyclaceae bacterium UBA1310 | reverse complement strand
ACATGAGGATTTCGAGCAGCCTATGTACCCAATAAGTCGGCCCGATCACGCCTCCGCAGTAAGATCGTGAGCAGCTTCTCAGGCTAAAATTGCCATATTCCCCATTTGTCGCCCGTCTGCCCGGGCAGGTCCATTGCATGCCCGCCTCTCAAACTCCGCGCATTCTGCTGCTCATTCCGCCCATGACGCAGTTGAACACTCCCTATCCGTCAACCGCGTATCTGACCGGATTCCTGCGCAGCCGGGATTTCCACGCCGAGCAAAGCGACCTTGCAATCAATCTGGTGCTGCGGCTGTTCTCCGCCAGCGGGCTGGAGCGCATCCATCAGGCCATTGAAGCCACCGGCAGGGCGCAGGCCAGCCCGAGCGTGGCGATGTTCATGGAACAGTTCGACTACTACCGGGCGACCATCGATCCCGTCATCGCGTTCCTGCAGGGCCATGATTCAACCCTGGCGTATCGCATCAGCGGGCGCAACTTTCTGCCGGAAGGGCCACGCTTCGCACCGCTCGACGAGTATCTCGACCCCGATGGCAACGATCCGCTGGCCTGGGCCTTTGGGTCGCTGGGCCTGCAGGATCGCGCCCGCCACCTTGCCACGCTGTATCTCAACGATCTGGCCGACGTGGTGCGCGACGGCATCGATCCGCGTTTCGAGTTCGTGCGCTATGCCGAATCGATTGCGCGTTCGCAAGCCACCTTCGATCCTTTGGCGCAGGCGCTCGCGGCAGCACCAACGCTGGTCGACGAGATGCTCGAAGCCCTCACCATCGAAGCACTGGAGAAACACCAGCCCACGCTGGTGATGATCTCGATCCCGTTTCCGGGCACGGTATACGGTGCCTTCCGCATCGCGCAGACGATCAAGGCGCGCAACCCGGAGATTGTTACGGCGCTCGGTGGCGGCTTCGTGAATACCGAGCTGCGTGAGCTGGCAGAGCCACGCGTGTTCGACTATTTCGATTTCGTCACCCTCGATGATGGCGAGCGCCCCACCCTCGCCCTGCTCGATCACCTTGCCGGCAAGCGCTCGGCCGAACGCCTCGTGCGCACTTTCCGGCGCGAAGCCGGAGTGGTGCGGCATGTGAATTTCCCGGAACTGGATGTGCCTTTCGGCGAAGTGGGCACGCCTACCTGGGACGGGCTGCCGCCGGGGCAATACCTCTCCGTGCTCGACATGCTCAACCCGATGCACCGCCTGTGGTCTGACGGACGCTGGAACAAGCTGACCGTGGCACATGGCTGCTACTGGAAGAAGTGCAGCTTCTGCGACACCAGCCTGGATTACATCTCGCGCTACGAAGCGGCCAACGCCGACATTCTGGTCGACCGCATCGAGGCCATCGTCGCCGAGACGGGGCAGACCGGTTTCCATTTTGTGGATGAGGCGGCGCCACCCAAGATGCTGCGCGCACTGGCCGAGGAACTCCTGCGGCGCAATCTGGCGATCTCGTGGTGGGGCAATATCCGGTTTGAAAAATCCTTCACGCCGGAACTCTGCGATCTGCTCGCACAGAGTGGCTGCATTGCCATGTCGGGCGGGCTGGAAGTGGCTTCAGACCGGCTGCTCGAACTGATGAAGAAAGGCGTTTCGGTGGAACAGGTGGCGCGTGTCACGCACGCCTTCAGCGAGGCGGGCATCCTGGTGCATGCCTATCTGATGTACGGCTTCCCCACCCAGACGGTGCAGGACACTGTGGATGCACTGGAGTATGTGCGTCAGCTCTTTGAGAATGGCTGCATCCAGTCTGGCTTCTTTCACCGTTTCGTATGCTCTGTGCATTCCCCTGTGGGGCGCAATCCGCAGGACTACGGCATCAAGCTCAAACCGCTGCCGCCCACGCCATTTGCGCGCAACGATGTGGAATTCACCGACCCGACCGGTGTGGATCACGACTCGCTGGGGCAGGATCTGGCCAAGGCACTCTACAACTTCATGCACGGTATCGGCGTGGAGCAGGATGTGCGCCGCTGGTTCAACCAGCATGTGCCGCGCCCGCGTGTTGCCAAACATTTCATCGCACAGGCTTTGCAGGCATGAACCCGGAACTGCTCGAAAAACTCCTCAGCCGCGAAATGCCCTATGGCAAATACAAGGGGCGGATCATTGCCGACCTGCCGGGGCACTACCTTGGGTGGTTTGCGCGCGAGGGATTCCCCAAAGGCGAGATCGGCCAGCTGCTCGCCCTGATGTACGAACTCGACCACAACAATCTGCGCGCACTGCTCGACCCGCTGCGCAAATCGCCACGCACCTGAAGATGCGGACGCCCTCCGGTTGGAGAGGCCACACCTTCAGGTAGCAGAGGAAGCCGAGGAAGTATGGGAAATCGCCGCCGAAAAATCGGCGGTACGATCAGCGTGGCTTGCGCGGTGCGGCCCTGGGGCTGGATTTTGGCTTGGCCCCATCAGCAGTGGCTTTCTCCCGGCGCGCACCACTGCGCCCCAGCTTCACCACCGGCTTGCCAGCAGGCTTACCCGCAGAGGGCTTGCCGCTGGATTTGCCTGCGGGTTTGCCAGCCGGTTTGCCGGCGGCGGCGAGTTTGGATTTTTTGGGCTTCTTGGGCTTTTTGCTCTTGCCGGCGCCACGCCCTTCATTCGCCCCGCCCTGCGGCACGCGATGCTCTGCCGAGAACCCAGGCTCTTCGGTGCGTCTGAGCTTCTGCTTGGTCAGCGCTTCAATCGCCAGCAGCGATGCCGCTTCATCGGCACACACCAGGGACAGCGCCGCACCGCTGGCACCCGCCCGGCCGGTGCGCCCGATGCGGTGCACGTAGTCTTCGGCCACATCCGGCAGATCGTAGTTCACCACCAGGGGCAGATCATCGATATCCAGCCCGCGCGCGGCCACATCGGTGGCCACGAGAATCTGCACCTGTCCGGTTTTAAAGCTGTCCAATGCACGCTGGCGCCCGGCCTGTACTTTCTCACCGTGAATGGCGTCTACCTGATAGCCCTTGAATTTGAGTGTTTCGACCAGGGCATCGACCCCGCGCCGGGTGCGCACGAATACCAGCGTCTGCCCCCAGTGGTTTTTCTTGAGTAGGTGGCAGAATAGTTCTGTCTTGCGCTTCTTGTCGACCGTGATCACCCACTGCTTGATGCCCTGCACCGTCTGGTTGCGCCCACCGATCTCGATGCGCACCGGCTCATGCAGGAGACGCACCGACAGGGTACGGATCGCATCAGAAAACGTGGCTGAGAAAAGCAGGGTCTGCCGGTGCTTGGGCAGTGCGGCAAAGACGGCATCGAGTTCACGCGAGAAGCCCAGATCGAGCATGCGGTCAGCTTCGTCAAGCACCAGAGTCTGCAGCTGATCGAAGCGCACGGCGTTATGCCGGTACAGATCCAGCAGGCGGCCTGGCGTGGCCACCAGCACGTCCACACCTTTGCGCAGGCGCATCATCTGCGGATTCATGCTCACGCCGCCATAGGCTGCCGTGACACGCAGGGGCAGGAAATGCCCGTATTCGCAAAAGCTCTGGAAAACCTGCTCGGCCAGCTCACGTGTGGGCACCAGCACCAGCACCCGTGTCGAGTTACTCGCCACCGGCTGGGTCTGCCCGGCCAGCCGCTGCAGCAGGGGCAGGGCGAAGCCGGCGGTCTTGCCGGTGCCGGTCTGTGCCGCGGCCATCAGGTCGTGCCCATTCAGGATGGCCGGGATCGCCTGGGCCTGCACAGGCGTGGGCGTCTGGTATTCAAGCATTTCCAGCGCCCGCAACAACGGGTCTATCAAACCAAGTTCAGCAAAATTCATCAGTATCCATCTGGCCCGTAGTGAGCATTCGCAACAAACAATCAGCCTCCCGCACGCTTGACTACCCAGCCATGCGGTTTGAGCTTCTCGATCACCGTATCACGGTGGTCGCCCTGTATTTCTATCACGCCGTCCTTGACGGTACCACCTGTGCCACAGGCGGCCTTGAGCTGCTTGCCCAGCACCGCCAGGGCCGCATCATCAAGCGGCACTCCGGTTATCAGGGTAACGCATTTGCCGCCGCGCCCCTTGGTTTCCCGCTGCACCCGCACCACGCCGTCTCCGGCAGGGCGGGCCGCCTTCTGCCTGGCGCAGGTGCAGGCGGCAACCGGTTGCCGGCAATCCGGGCAGATCCGCCCGCTCTCAGTAGAATAGACCAGCCCGCCTGATCCGCCTTTCGATTTCATACCACCCTCTTGCTGTCCGTTTGCCCTGAAGGCTGTTCATGATCTCACTGCAATGCCTGACCAGCCTGCTCGCGCGCTTCACGCATCAAGCGCTTGTTGAGCTTTCCGACCGAGGTTTTGGAAAGCTCTTTGACGAATTCAACCTGCAACAACACCGCATACCGGGATATGCCATCGGTTTCGATGATGCGTGCGGCGAAATTGCGGATGGCGTGCTCGCTGGCCTTGCCCTCGAAACCGGGCTTGAGCACCACCAGTGCCAGCGGACGCTCGCCCCAGCGCTCGTCGCGGATGCCGATCACCGCCACTTCATGCACGGCCTCATGCCGCGCGA
This sequence comes from Rhodocyclaceae bacterium UBA1310, assembly GCA_002307175.1. GTDB lineage: Bacteria > Pseudomonadota > Gammaproteobacteria > Burkholderiales > Rhodocyclaceae > Uliginosibacterium. The sequence goes on along the minus strand of DBTS01000084.1, from coordinate 7,838 downwards.
CAACATCCTCCAGCTGCAGGGAGGAAGTCCATTCGCCCGCCGTCTTGATCACATCCTTGATGCGGTCGGTGATCTTCAGGTAGCCACGCGGATTGATATTCCCGATATCCGCAGTATGCAGATAACGGCCGGCCCACAGCTCTTCTGATGCCTGCGGGGCTTTCAGATAGCCCTGGGTCAGCCATGGCGAGCGTACCACCACCTCGCCACTGGCGACACCATCATGCGCCACCTCGGCCATCGCTTCACCGACAATGCGCAGATCCACGAGCGGCATGGGCAAGCCCGTCTTGCAGCGCAAAGTGATCTGTTCCTCCTGCGGCCCCTGCAGATCGGCACTCGTCAGATGCGCCAGGGTCAGCACCGGGCAGGTTTCCGACATGCCGTAGCCCGTGCACAGATCTATGCCACGCTGCAGGGCAGCAGCAGCAAGAGTTTGCGGCATGGCCGAGCCGCCAATCAAGACTTTCCATCGCGACAGATCGACTTCCCTGGCGTGCGGATGCGTCAGCAGCATGTGCATGATGGTGGGCACGCAATGCGAGTAGGTGACGCCTTCATCGCGCAGCAGCCGCAGCAATGTTTCTGGCATATATTTGCCGGGGTACACCTGCCGCACCCCCATCATGGTTGCCAGATACGGGAAGCCCCAGGCGTGCACGTGGAACATCGGCGTGAGCGGCATGTACACATCTTCACGGTGGAAGCGCCCCTGCACCGCCGAGCCGCCCATCGCGGCCGCCAGTGACATGGTGTGCATGACGAGCTGGCGATGGCTGAAGTACACGCCCTTGGGATCGCCGGTGGTGCCCGTCGTGTAGAACGTGGTGGCCTGGGCGTTTTCGTCGAAATCAGGGAAGTCATAGTCCGTGGCAGCGGCCGCCAGCAGGCTTTCGTACTCTCCGGCAAAGCTCACGGGGGCCGTGCCGGGCGTAGCTCCATCGGTGATCAGGACAAAGCTGCGCACCGTCTGCAGGCGATCCGCAATCGCTGCGAGAATCGGCAGGAACTCGACGTTGACCATCACCACATCGGCTTCGGCGTGATTGAGGGTGTACAGAATCTGTTCCGCTGAGAGGCGCACGTTCACGGTCTGCAACACCGCGCCCATCATGGGCACGGCAAAGAAACTTTCAAGATAGCGATGACTATCCCAGTCCATCATCGCTACAGTTTTGCCCGCCTCCAGCCCCAGGCCGGTCAACATGTTGGCGAGCCGTGCAATGCGCTCGAACAGCGTGCGGTAGGTGTAGCGCAGCTTGCCCTGGTAGGTGATCTCCTGATCGCCCGCGCACATCCGCGGGGTGTGCAGCAGATGTTTGATCAGCAAAGGGAAAGCATAGGCCGAAGGCGTCGACTGGATGAGCTTGACGGGCATTTTGTCTCAAATTTTTATGTTTTCAGAGGGCGGCATATTAACTCGCAATACCCCTTTAGACACCATGATTATCACCCGCTCGCACCATGACCGGTCGTCGGCACAAGGGCAGGTGACACACATAAATCACCAATCTCTGCCAATATGAGAATGGCCCCATTCGTCATGAACAGCTTCTTGGAGCACCATGCACCATATCATGCATCAAGAACGCGCTTTCCTGCGTCACCCCTCGGAAATGCCCATCCACATTCATTGTGAAGGGCATCACGGCCCTGGTTTGCGCAGACTGCACAACATCAGCCTTGGCGGGCTTGCCTGCCGCTCGGAAGAGCCGCTGGAAGTGGGCAGTGACGTGTGCGTGGAGATCCCTGTCGGCAACCTGCCATTCCGGGCGCACGGCTCTGTCGTCTGGTGTCACCCGCACCGCACAAGCTTCGAACTGGGAATCCAGTTTGCAGATCATGAAGATGCCTTTGCCGCCCGCATGGTGGAGCAGCTCTGCTACATCGAACGCTACCGCCGCCAGGTGAAGGAAAACGAAGGGCGCGAACTCGATAGTGCCACTGCCGCGCTAGAGTGGATCACAAAGTTTGCCAACAGCTTCCCGCGCATCGACTAGACGGTCGCTCTTCAACAGGCGCCCCAGCGCAGCCGGCGGGCGCCCGCCCACGCATCAATCCTTCTTCTTTTTCACCGGACGCTGCCAGTCCGTCAGCGTCAACTGCCGGGCACGCGAAATCGTCAGCGCATTGGCCGGCGCATCCTGTGTCAGCGTGGTGCCAGCGCCCAGCGTTGCGCCCTTGCCCACCCGCACCGGCGCAACCAGTTGGGTATCCGAGCCGATAAAGACATCATCTTCGATAACGGTGCGGGATTTGTTGACCCCGTCGTAATTGCAGGTGATCGTCCCTGCACCGATATTCACGCCACTGCCAATCGTTGCATCCCCCAGGTAACTCAGGTGATTGGCCTTGGAATGCGCAGCGATCTGGCTATTCTTGATCTCGACGAAATTGCCGACATGCACATCTTCGGCCAGTGTGGTGCCAGGGCGCAGCCGGGCATACGGGCCGAGCACACCACCGGCACCGATTTCCGCCCCATCGAAGTGGCAGAACGGGGCAATCCGCGTGTTCTCACCCACCTTCACATTGCGCAGCACGCAGTTGGCACCCACCCTGGCGCCATCGGCCAGCTCAACACGGCCTTCGAAGACGCAACCAACATCGATCTCCACATCGCGCCCGCACAGCAGTTCGCCACGGATGTCGATGCGGGCCGGGTCAAGCAGGGTTACGCCCTGTGCCAGCAGGGCATCCGCCAGATTACGCTGGTGAATGCGTTCAAGCTCGGCCAGCTGGGCCTTGTTGTTGACGCCCAGCACTTCCCATTCGGCCGCCGGCTGCTGCGTGACCACCTCGACGCCATCGCCCACCGCCATGCCGATGATGTCGGTCAGGTAGTACTCGGCCTGGGCATTGTTGTTCTGCAAGCGGCCCAGCCAGCCACGCAGGAGCGAAGCGGGCACACACATGATGCCGGTGTTAACTTCACCGATGCCCTTTTGCTCGGCGCTGGCATCCTTCTCTTCAACAATTGCGACCACCTGGCCATTCAAGTTGCGCACAATCCGGCCGTAACCGCTGGGGTCGGCCAGATTCACGGTCAGCAGCGCCACGCGGGAGCTTCCTGCCGCCTCCACCAGTTTGCGCAACGTTTGCGCACGGATCAGCGGCACATCGCCATAGAGCACCAGCACCGTACCTTCGTCGCCCAGCATGGGCATGGCCTGCTGTACAGCGTGACCGGTGCCCAGTTGCTGCGCCTGTTCAGCCCAGACGATGTCTGGTGCTGCCAGCGCGGCGCGCACCTGATCCCCTCCGTGACCGACCACCACACACAGCGTCCGGGGCCCGAGAGAACGTGACGTGGACAGCACATGTGACAGCATGGCCTGCCCGGCGATGGGTTGCAGCACCTTGGGAAGCCTTGAGTTCATGCGTTTGCCCTGACCAGCGGCGAGTATCGTGATTTGCATGATTGCCTTGCTTGTTGGATTGGATTCCGGGCAGTCATGGCCGGAACTGGAAGATGTGAATTCTATCATTCCTGGGTGTACGGATTGTTTTGTGACAGGGCGGCATGATTCACCGCCGGATTTGACCAGCATCACCAAAAGAGCAGGCCCTGATAGTTACTATTGATACACTGGCCCCGGCTGTGTTCCTGTGCCTGACGGCAACGAAACATCCCCGGTAGCCCGAGGAGACGTCCATGGATATCACCACCCCCCCGCTTGATACACTGGAAAACATCACCTACGACGAGATCAAGGTAGGCGATACGGCGACCATGTCGCGCACGGTCCATCGTGAGGACATCCAGTTGTTCGCCGTGGTTTCCGGGGACGTCAATCCTTCGCATCTGGATGATGATTACGCCAAAGACAGCACCTTCGGCCGCGTCACCGCCCACGGCATGCTCTCGGGCGCCATGATTTCAGCCCTGCTCGGCAACAAGTTCCCCGGACCGGGAACGGTTTATGTGGAGCAGGATCTGCGTTTCAAGACGCTCGTGCACATCGACGACACGCTGACCGTCAAGCTGACCTGCACCAAAAAATTCCCCGAAAGCAAACGCCTGCTCATTGCCTGCAGCGTCACCAACCAGGATGGCGTGCTGGTTGTCGAGGGGGAAGCCACCGTGGCCGCGCCGACCGAAAAGATCAGCCGGCAACGTGCCTCGCTGCCCGAGGTTACGGTAACCGACAAACAGCGTCGCTACGAAGAGTTGCTGGCACTTGCCGAAGGCTTGCCGGCCATTACAGTCGCCGTGGCACATCCGTGCGATGCAGAGTCCCTCAAGGGTGCCCTGCAGGCCATGCACGAAGGGCTGATCGTGCCGATCCTGGTAGGGCCGGAGGCAAAAATCCGCAAGGCTGCCGAACAGATTGGCGAATCTCTCGACAACTGCCGCGTGATCAATACCGAACACAGCGTGGCCTCGGCCGAAAAAGCGGTGGCGCTGGCCAAGGCCGGCGAAGTCGAAGCCCTCATGAAAGGCAGCCTGCACACCGATGAACTGATGAGCCAGGTGGTCAACAAAACCACCGGAATCCGCACTGCACGGCGCATCAGCCACGTTTTCGTGGCCGATATCCCACGCTATCCGCGCCCGCTGCTGATCACGGATGCGGCCATCAACATCCAGCCCGAATTGTCGGACATGGTCGACATCGTGCAAAATGTCATCGACCTTGCGCATGCCCTCAACATCCCGATGCCGCGAGTAGCCTTGCTGTCTGCGGTCGAGACCATCAATCCGAAGATCCCGTCCACACTGGTTGCCGCTGCCTTGTGCAAAATGGCCGATCGCGGCCAGATCAAAGGGGGCATCCTGGATGGGCCGCTGGCTTTCGACAATGCAGTTTCGGCGTTCGCCGCACGCACCAAGGGCATCGTGTCCGAGGTGGCGGGGCGCTCCGACATCCTCGTGGTGCCGGATCTCGAATCCGGTAACATGCTTGCCAAGCAACTCGAATACCTCGCCGGCGCCCTGCTGACCGGTGTCGTCCTGGGGGCCCGCGTGCCCATCGTGCTGACCAGTCGCGCAGACCGGGCGGAAGCCCGTTCCGCCTCCTGCGCAATCGTCAAACGTCTTGTAGCCCACCGCCTTGAAGCGGCCATTGTGTAAATTGGAGAAATAGTAATAATGAAATCCCTCTTGATCATCAACGCCGGCTCATCCAGCCTGAAGTTTGCAGTTTTCAACCTGCCGCTGACGAAGGATGCTCCCTCGGTCTATCGTGGCCAGATCGACGGTATCGGCGCCAACACCCAGTTCGTCGCCAAGGACATCGACGGCAAAGTGTTGCTCGAAACCACCATCAAGTCGCCTGAAGGCACCTCGCTGGAAGGCCAGCAGCAACTGGCGCTGACCAGCCTGCTCGACTGGGTTGAATCCCAGAAGATCGAACTGGCTGCCGTGGGTCACCGCGTGCTGCACGGCGGCAAGAAGTACAGCGCCCCGGTTGTGATCACCCCGGAAGTGCTCAAGGATCTGGAAGCCTTCATCCCGCTGGGCCCGCTGCACCAGCCGCATAACCTGCGCCCGGTCTACATCCTGGCCAAGAAGTACCCGAACATGCCGCAGGTGGCCTGTTTTGATACCGCCTTCCACCGCACCCAGCCGTGGCAGTCCGAGGTTTATCCGATTCCGCGCAAGATCACCGAAGAAGGCGTCATCCGCTACGGTTTCCACGGCTCTTCCTACGACTACATTGCCCGCCAGCTCGAAGACGTGCTGGGCAAACAGGTTGGCAATGGTGCCGTGATCGTCGCCCACATGGGCAATGGCGCTTCGATGGCCGGTCTGGTTGAGAAGAAGTGCGTGGCCACCTCGATGGGCTTCACCGCTGCAGAAGGCCTGATGATGGGCACCCGTACCGGCAACATCGACCCGGGCGTGCTGCTGTACATGGTTGACCAGCACGGTTACTCGGCTGCCGACCTTTCCCGCTTCATCTACAAGGAATCCGGCCTGCTGGGCGTTTCCGGCCTGAGCCAGGATATGCGTACCCTGGAAGCCTCCGACACCAAGGAAGCCAAGGAAGCCGTGGAACTGTTCTGCTACCGCGCTGCCCGCCAGATCGGCTCCCTGATGGTTGCCACCGCAGGCCTCGACGCCCTGGTGTTCACGGGTGGTATTGGTGAAAACTCGCAGCACGTGCGTAACCGCATCGCTGAACTGCTGGCCTGGACCGGTCTGAAGATCGATGGCGAACTCAACAAGGTTCGCGGCAAGGCTCACTGCATCAACACCGCCGACTCCAAGGTGAAGGTTGCCGTAATCCCGACCAACGAAGAATGGATGATCGCCTTCCACACGACCAGCCTGCTCGCTCTGTAATCGGCATCAGCCTGGAACCTGCCCCTGACGGACAGGTTCCAAAAGAAAGGCCATCCGCGGATGGCCTTTTTCATGCACGGGCAATCTGCCTGCGATCAGACATTCACATTCGTTGCCGCCCGGATTGCCTGCCGCGCTTCCAGCGCCACATCGAGCACATTCCAGACTTCATTTTCCTCAAAATCCACGTGCTTTTCGAGCAGGTGCACGAACTCCACGAGAAGCTGCGTCGTTGGCGCCTCGCCCAGGGTGCGATCCATCACACGCATCTGTTCATGCTGCGCAAACACTTCGTCAGCAAGCCCGGCATGCCCCGTTTCACGCAGCATCGGCAAGGCAAAACGCTCCTCTTCCTGGAAATGTGGTTCCAGGTCTGAAGCAAACACACGCCGTACACGCTGGGCAATTTCCGGCAGGTCGGCTTCGCTCTCGGGATTGACACCACGGATGGCCGAAATGAAGTGCATCACAGCCTGATGTTCCTGGGCCAGATGCTTGAGTCTCAAACTGAGCTTTCTCACGGTCTATCTCTCTTGGAATTCAACTGTCGGGCAGAAACACGCTGACGCATTTCCGGCTTGTCCTTATCGACACAGCTAAGCACATTTACCCTCAAAGGCAGTTGATTCTTATCAACAGTTCCCACCCCACCCTGGCGAATCGCGCTACGCTAAACTAGCGTCTTTGCCGCGTGGCATACCAGAGAAAACCAATATCATGAATGCTCCGACCCCCCATGTCGTCTATCTGAAAGACTATGCCCCTCCCGCCTGGCTGGTCGACAAAGTCTCCCTGGACATCGCCATTCACGCCGGGCACGCCGAAGTGCGGGCCTGCCTGGATGTGCGCCGCAACCCGCTGGGCTCCGGCCCGCTGCAGCTGGAAGGCGAAGAACTCCAGCTCGTCTCCGTGAGCCTCAACGGCCAGTTGCTGGGTGCCGATGCGTATACCTGCACGGCCGAGCACCTCACGATTCCGAACGTACCGGATCAGGCCCGCCTGGAAACCGTGGTACGCATCAAGCCGGATGAAAACACCCAGCTCTCCGGCCTGTATCGCTCCAAGGATGGCTATTTCACCCAATGCGAGGCGCAGGGCTTTCGCCGCATCACCTTCTACCCGGATCGCCCGGACGTGATGGCGCGCTTCATCTGCACCCTGCATGCCGACAAGGCCACGTTCCCGATCCTGCTCGCCAACGGCAACCCCGTGGCACAGGGCGACGAGGCCGATGGCCGTCACTGGGCCACCTGGGAAGATCCGTTTGCCAAGCCGGCGTATCTCTTCGCCTGCGTGGCAGCGAAGCTTGATGTGCTGAGCGACACCCATGTCACCCCCTCCGGGCGCACGGTGCACTGTGCCGTATATGTGGAGCCCGGCAAGCTCGACCAGTGTGCGCACGCGATGGCCGCCCTGAAAAAATCCATGCGCTGGGATGAGGAAGTCTTCGGCCTGGAAATGGATCTGGACTACTACATGATCGTGGCGGTCGGCGACTTCAACATGGGCGCCATGGAAAACAAGGGCCTGAACATCTTCAACACCAAGT
>DBTS01000034.1:109595-175232 GCA_002307175.1 Rhodocyclaceae bacterium UBA1310 | reverse complement strand
TCATGTTCGGCAACGAGTCCGGTTCGATCACCAGCACAATGCGCAGGCTCTTGTAGGCATCCTTGGCGAAGATGGAGTACAGACGATCAATGTAGTTCGTCTTGTAGGTCGACATACCGCCATTGGCTGCCTTCAGTTCGCCATTGGAGGCCGAAGCCGCGCAGTCGCGATCGGGCAGGTCATAGACCACAAACGTAATAGTCTGGGGCTTGCCACCCGCTGCAGCCTGCTGGGCCAGAGCGGCCTGCAGATGACCTTCCACGCCGAGACGGCCACCGTTGGCGGTGCCGCCATCGATTGCGCCGATGCGGTCGATCCACACCCCTGTCGGGAAGGTCTTCATCTTGGCGACTGCAAGCGCATCGGCAGAACCCGATGTCAGCTTGGCAAGCGAAGCATCAACCTGCGTGGCATAGTCCGGATTCACATACATGCCGGCATCAGCGTAAGGGTTACCGCTGGTAATCCCGGCACTGCTGTTGACGCTGCTGGAAGAGGAAGATGCGGCGCTGCTGGCAGAACTGGAGCTGGTGCCGCCAGACGCTGCGCTGGAGCTTGAAGACGACTTGGACGAGCTGCTCGAAGAGACTGGCGGAACGACGACTGGCGTAGAGCTGCTCGATGAGGAGGCGACGCTGCTGCTCGAAGAAGCCTTGCTTGACGAGGAGGAGCTTGCCGGCACGCTGGAAGAAGCCGCGGAGGACGAAGCCTTGCTCGAAGACGCGGCACTTGACGAAACGCTTGATGCCGATGAAGAAGCCTTGCTTGATGAAGAAGAGCTGGCCGGCACGCTGGAGGAAGCAGCAGACGACGAGGCCTTGCTTGACGAGGCACTGGAGGCTACAGAAGAAGCGCTGGAGGAAGAGGAAGACGAGCTCGAAGAGGTGCGGTCAGCACAAAAGCCTGCTGCTCCGACACTACCCTTGGCTGCAATCGTGCCATTCCACGACATGGCTGACACCGTGACGGTGCTTCCAGTCTGAATCCAGTTGGCATTCCAGAGCTGATTGACCTTGCCGTTGGCAAGCGTGAAATTCCCATTCCAGGTGCTCACAGCTGCCGAGCCGGAGTTGCTGACAGTGATGACACCGCAGAACCCTGTACCCCAGTCGCTATTGATCGCGTAGGTGACCTGGATCTGGCCTGCTGCTGCAGAGCTGGCCGAGGAAGACTGACTCGAACTGGCACTGCTGGCTGCGGAGGAAGAGGAAGACGCCGACGAAGCCTTGCTCGACGAAGCGCTGCTCGAACTCAGGGATGAGGAGGAACTGCTGGAGCTGCTGCTGTTGGCTGCAATCAGGCGCTTGAGGAGCGTCAGCTTGTTCTGGTCAAGCGTTGTCCAGTCATCCAGAAGGAGGCCACCGGTATCTCCGCTATTGGGATTCCATGCCCAGTAGAAGAAGTTCGTAAGGCGCTTTTCGATGAGGTAATCGACAAACTTGTTCTGCCAGGTTACATCCTTGGCATCACCCTTGCCGTACTTGCCGCCGAATTCACCAATGGCCATGCCATAGTTGAGCGCACGCGCAAAACCAAAATGGGTGGTCCAGATGTCCGGCATGTTGCTCGGGAAGGTCGAATCGCTGAAATACGGCTGCCCATACACATCAGGGCCGTATACGTGCGGCTCCAGAATCAGATGGTCACGCGAAATTTTCAGTGGCGTGCATTTGAGCGGTGAAAGATTTTCACCCCAGAAATAGGCTCGCGTATCCGAGCAGGCAGTCTGGGCGGCGATACCTTCGACGAAAACCAGCAGGTTCGGCGCTGTCGCAAGAACGGTACTGGCAGCGCGCTCGGCGGCCGAATTCCAGTCGGTCTTGGCGACACCTGCGCCCCAGGTGGCGGCCCCATGCGGTTCGTTCTTGAGATCGATCCCGATCACACCCGACACACCCTTGTAGCGGTTGGCCACAAACTTCAGATCGGCAATCCACTGGGCTTCAGTATAGCTGTCGGTATACCAGAGCTCGGAAATCGCGTTGCAATCCGGACGGTGATGGTCAAGCAGGACGTAAAAACCCTGGTCCGAGAAATAATTGACGATCTTGTCGAGGATCTGCAGAGAATTCAACCCCACCATGTCCGGGTTGACATTGTAATTAATGCTGTTCGGTGTCACGCCCTGAATCGTGGCGGGGCAGAACGGCAGACGCACGGCATTGAAGCCGGCACTCTTCATCTTCGCTATCGAATCCTTGTAGCTGACAGACCAGAGGCCATGCAAAACATAGTTTTGCGTTTCGAAGCCAAACCAGTTCACCCCCGAAAGTTTGACTTCCTTGTTCTGTGCATCAAGGATGCGCCCTGTATCGGTGTCAACGCTGTACGCGCTGGCACCTGGACTCATGATGGCCAGTGCGAGCGCTCCAAACGCCGTACTGACTGCGGATTTCAGTTTCATCATCCGTTCTCCGTCTACTCCCAATTGATAGAAGCCGGACCTGCCTTGAATGCATGCCGCGACCACCCTGGCACCTCATTGGCGCCGAGGCGGATCATGCGTCATGACGTGAGGTTTTTTTAAGATGAGACCGACAAGGATGACGTCTCCCCAGACAAACGGATGAGTAGACGATTTTTAATGCCAAATATATTGTTGTTTACTGCTTTTTACAGATTTGGATGTTTGTTAGCATCATAAAAGGCGATAAAACCATGACCGTCGGACTTTTTATGCCGGTCGACGGTTGTCATAGGGAGACAGAAGGTTTCAAATCCGAAAACATGGATTGTGGATGGCGTTAACACCGCACATAAGGGGAACGCAAGTGTCGCATGAAACAAGCTAACGCTGCCATGCAAAAACATATGACAAACACAATATTTCAAAACGTCTATCACTTTTTTTGCCATTAGTCCGAAAAACATTTCGGGGCAGCGTTAGCGTGATGATGCTATATAGTTTTCTTTTTCAATTAGCACAGACAGCAATATATGTTCAAAATGGAATGAAACTTCGTTCGTCTTTCATTACAACCAATATATTCATAATAGGTAATTATTATCAAAAGAAAACCATTTTGAAAGAATGGCTGTTCGGCATCCGTTTGCGATCGATCGTGATACCCCCACGCTGCGCCAAGTCCTGCGCAACAACATGAGTTGATTGAAACAGGTGTGGATTGCAGAGCATGCGGGAAGCCCTGACCACGGCACCAAGAAAAAGGGGGTCGGCCGACAGAGAAGCAAACGAGAGTCAGATGAGAGATAATCGGCTGCCAGAACATTGAGGGTGCCCGCATGAAGAAAATACCTGCCTTGCTTGCCGGGCTGCTGCCCCTGCCAGTGCTGGCCTGTACGCTGTGGGGCGCCAGCGGTGAAGATGTTGCCGGCGGCGGCACACTGATCTCGAAAAATCGCGATTGGGCACCCGACCACCAGCAGGTACTGAAGATTGTCCGCTCCAAGCGAGGCTATGCGTATTTTGGAATTTTCGCGACGGGCAATGCAGAACCCGGACTGAAGGCCGGCACCAACAAAAAAGGCCTCACGATCATTTCAGCCTCAAGCAATATTCCCAAAAGACTCCGCGACCAGCAAACCGACAAGCATGGCGTGATGACGCGCATCTTACTGGGCTACGCCAGTATCGCCGAGCTATCGAAAGATGCGGACGCCCTCTTTGCGGAGTCACACGCCAACTTCTTCATGCTCTCTGACCACCATCAGGTCATGCTGGTGGAAGTCGGCCTGGATGGCCGGCACAGCATCCGCATCATTGAACAGGGCAGTATTGCGCACACCAACCATTATCTTGATTCGGCCCTGGCCGGGCAATTCGAGGACAAACCCGGAGTCAGCAGCAGCACCCGCTATGCCCGTATCAATGAATTGCTCTCACAGGCGCCACGTCCGTTGAGCACTGCGACCTTCGCCACCATCAGTCGCGACCATGTAGCCGGCCCCAACAACAGCCTGTGGCGTACTGGGCACGAATACACGCTGGCTTCCTGGATCGTGGCAACTCCACCCGAGGGAGCCCCGCAGCTGCGCGTGGTGATCGCCAATCCAGGCAAAGCCGAGAGCACCCAGGAAATCACACTCGATCAAGCCTTCTGGCAGTCTGCCCACTGAACATCTGAATCATGCGCATTTCACCACTTATGTCTCGCCAGCGGCGTTATCTTGCCGCCGCAGTTGTAATCTTCGCTCTGGCGCTCATCGCCACCCTCGGGGTTGGCGATCTGTTGAGTGCGCCTTCGCCGCGACTGGTCGGCGCTGCACCTGCGGATCTCGCAGCAGAGGTTGTAAAGATCCCTTACGGCCAAAACGCCTGGGTTGCCGGCTGGTTCGTGCGCGGCCAACCCGGTGCGGGCAGTATCCTACTCCTGCACGGGGTACATGCCGATCGCCGCGATATGCTGCATCGTGCCCGCACGCTTCATGCGCAAGGCTACTCGATCCTGCTGATTGACTTGCCGGCGCATGGAGAGAGCAGCGGTGAGCGCATCAGTTTTGGATATCTGGAAGCCGCCGGCGTCAACGCCGCGCTGGGCTACCTGCGCCAGCGCACGCCGGGCAACCGCATCGGGGTCATCGGTTTCTCGCTCGGGGCAGCCTCTCTCGTATTGGCCCACCCCCAACCCGCGCCAGACGCCGTTGTGCTGGAATCAATGTTTCCCACCATCACGGATGCCATTCGCAACCGCATCGCAGCACACCTTGGGCCGCTCAGCGTACCGCTGACGCCTTTGCTGGAGTGGCAAATCCCGCTACGCCTGCACTTTTCGAGCAATCTGCTGCGACCAGTAGATGCGCTACCCTCGCTACATTCGAATTTGCTGATTATGGGAGGATCACTGGACCCGTTCACGCCTGCCCGCGAAACCGAACAGGTTTTCCAGGTGGCGCCCCAACCCAAATCACTGTGGCTGGTACGAGGCGCCGGGCATCAGGATCTGTATGATTACGCTCCCAGAGAATACGAGGCCAGGGTGCTGCCTTTCCTGCAGGAGCATCTGCAGGCTGCCCCACCAACACTGATGGCGCAGGCGTTCGCACCATAGAAGCTTTTCATGGTCTGTTCCGAGCCGGTTTGCTGTGCGAAGCAAACCGCTGACAAGAGCAAGCGCATGCGCACAACTCGCGGCCTCGCAACACGATCGTGATCAGGTGTCGAATGCCTTTAAAGCTTGAGCACCAAAATGCAAAGCGGGCCCGCAGGCCCGCTTAAGGGAAGCCGGGTTCCCTTTATTCCTCGATGTGCCGCAGGGACAGATCCACTGCGCGCAGATCCTTGGTCAAACCACCAATCGAGATACGATCCACGCCGGTTTCGGCGATCTCGCGTACACGATCAAGCTTGACGCCGCCAGAGGCTTCGAGTTCGGCACGCCCGGCGGTGATTTTCACAGCCTCGTACATCTGCTCAATCGTCAGGTTATCCAGCAGGATAAGCTTGGCACCGGCTTGCAGAGCTTCTTCCAGCTGACCGAAATTTTCGATCTCGATTTCGATGAAGACATTCGATGGCGCCAGTGCCTGGGCCTTTTTCAGCGCCGGCGTCACGCCACCCGCCGCGATGATGTGGTTTTCCTTGATAAGAATACCGTCATACAATCCGAAGCGGTGATTGCCACCACCACCCATACGAACAGCATATTTCTGTGCCAGGCGCAGCCCCGGCAGCGTCTTGCGCGTATCGATCACCCTGGCCCGTGTGCCCTTTACCGCTTCCACATATAATGCGGTAGTGGTGGCAGTCCCCGAGAGCATCTGCAGGAAATTCAGCGCCGTACGTTCTGCCGTAAGCAGCGCCCGCGCCGTGGCAAACACATCACACAGGGATTGGCCTTCCTTGACGCGTTCACCATCCTTGGCGTGCCAGATCACGGAAGATTCCGGATCCAGCATCTGGAACACGGCATCAAACCATGCCGTTCCACACAAAATAGCATCCTGACGCGTGATCAGGCGGCCGCGCGCACTGGCATCCGCAGAAATAAGCCGGGCTGTGAGGTCGCCCGTACCGATATCCTCGGCCAGGGTCACCGCGACCGAGCGCATGATTTCTACACGGAGTTGTTCAGAGAAACGATCCATTTTTCCCTCTGGGGCAGCTTCGCACCGGGTTATCCAAGAGCCCGGCAACTAAACTATGATGAGCACCAAGACCTGAACTCGATGCCGCCACGCTACACGAGGCGGCCGATGCAAGGTGCAACTTTCTGTTACGCAAATATTCCGATTGTACACGCCGGAGCCTCATACATGGCCGAAATCCTCCACATTCTCAGCATCAGCGTCGGCGCACTCCTGGCGGCGTTCTTCATCGCCGCAATCATCTGGCTTTACGTGCGGGACATTACTCAGAAGAAGCATGCAATTCTGCGCAACTACCCGATTGTCGGGCACCTGCGCTATTTCTTTGAAAGCCTCGGCGAGTATTTTCGACAGTATTTCTTTCTCAATGATCGTGAGGAAATGCCTTTCAACCGCGCCACGCGCGCATGGATCTACCGTCTTGCGAAGAAGGAAGGCGGCAATATCGGTTTTGGTTCCACCTACCGCCTGCAGGAACCTGGTGCCCTGATTTTTGTTAACGCCCCCTTCCCCATCCTGGATGAGGAACGTACGCCAACTCCGCCACTCCTGATCGGCGAAGGCTATTGTACCCACCCGTTTCTCGCACGCTCACTGTTCAATATCTCTGGGATGAGTTTTGGTGCCATCTCCAAGCCGGCTGTGCAATCACTCTCTCGCGGCGCAGCATTGGCGGGGTGCTGGATGGATACAGGTGAAGGCGGGCTCTCGCCCCATCACCTTGAAGGTGGCTGCGACATCATCATGCAGATCGGCACCGCCAAATATGGCGTACGCGATGAACACGGCAAACTCTCGGTTGAGCGTCTGCGCGAACTGGCGGCCCACGACACGGTGCGCGCCTTCGAGATCAAGCTCTCGCAAGGCGCCAAACCCGGCAAGGGCGGGGTACTCCCTGGAGCCAAAGTCACCGAAGAGATTGCGCATATCAGGGGAATTCCTGCAGGCGAGGATTCCCTGAGCCCGAATCGCCATTACGACATCAACAACATCGGCGAACTTCTTGATTTCATTACCCGCGTGCGCGACATCACGGGCAAACCTGTCGGCATCAAGACCGCCGTGGGCGGTTGGTATTTTGCCAATGATCTGTGCGAAGCGATCCTGCGCCGCGGTTTCGACAGCGCGCCGGATTTTCTGGTTATCGATGGAGGCGAAGGCGGCACCGGCGCAGCCCCTCAAGCACTGGCAGACCACATGGCATTATCCATTGACGAGGCCCTCCCCCGCGTGGCCGATGCGCTGTTCGAATCCGGCCTGAAGCCACGCATCCGCCTGATTGCCTCGGGCAAAATCGTCACTTCGGCACGCGTGGCCTGGGCACTTTCCTGCGGTGCAGACTTCGTCAACTCGGCGCGCGGCTTCATGTTCTCACTCGGTTGCGTGCAGGCCATGCGTTGCCACACAAACACCTGTCCCACCGGCGTCACCACGCATGATGCCCGCCTGCAGCGCGGACTCGTGATCGAGGAAAAGTATCTGCGCGTTGCCAATTACTGCACCTCACTATGCCAGGAAGTCGATATGCTGGCCCATTCCTGCGGCCTGCATCATGCCCGCGAATTCCGCCGCGAGCATGTGCGCATCGTGCAACCGTCAGGGCGCAGCGAAGCACTCTCCACGCTGTATCCCTATCCGCTGCGATCAAACCCCTGAACCTCGCCTCATGCCGATCCAACTCACCAGAATCATGGCCGCCTAGTCATATTACGCACGGCTCCCGCGTCCTTCACCACAATGATTGCCATCCCGGCCTCACTCACCTTGCTGCGTCTGTTCCTCGGCCCTCTCGCCCTATGGCTTGCGTTCACAGACGCACCACGTAGCGTGTATGCGGTCATTCTGGTGGCAGGGCTGCTTTCGGACTATTTCGATGGTGTGCTGGCACGCCGGCTCGGCGTGGCGCGGGAATGGCTGCGCCGGCTGGACAGCACGGTGGATGTAATCTTCTACATTTTTCTGTTGCTCACCGCCTGGCACATCGCACCGGAACCTTTGACCGCAGGCGTCTGGGCCATCGTGCTGATGCTGGGCAGCGAAGCCGCCTGCATTCTTGTGAGCGTGCTCAAATTCCGCCGCCTGCCGGCCACTCACGCCTTTACCGCAAAGCTTTATGGCGTGGTGCTGTTCGTCAGCTTCCTGGGCGTGCTTTGTTTTTCCTGGGGCGTTGCCGCGCTCTGGGTGACTTGTGCCTTTGCCTTGCTCGCCAACACCGAGATCATGGCAATTCTGCTGCTCTCGCACACGCCCCCTGTCGATATTCCAACGGTAATGAGAATCCTGAAGGGCAGGCAGACCGACTCGCGACGCTGACCTTTTTGCGCACTCCCTGCCCTTACGGCCAGTCCCCCCTTGTCGTCACTTTGGCGCAATGTAGCCCGCGTAGAAATTCGCCCGGACAGCGTCATTCCGACACAAGGAGTTCAGCATGGCTGGCACGCAAACACGCAGGCAGGCACCCCGCACCACACCCCAACCCCGGCAGGCACCTACAGATAAAGCTGCTGCCTCGCCCAGATTCGCGCTCGCCGTGCAAGGCTCCTTCGGACACATCGTCTACGCGGCAGGTATTCTGGATGCTTTCCGCGCGCACAATCACGCCGTGCCCGCAGCACAGCGTCTGGAATTTCCGCTCGCATCCGGCTGCGTGGAAATGCTCACCCCGCTCTGGCTGTTCCTGAACGCCCCGCATGGCGAGATTTCATTGCGCGATGCGGTGGTAAAAGATGATTATCTGACCCCTTGGTGGGTACAAAGCCGCATTGCACCGCCCGCTATCCGCGCCGACGCCCTCACCAGTTACCTGAAAGGCCTCGGGCAGGCATCCAAGCGCCTTTCGATGGCTTATCAGGAATTGCTGGTGCGGACATTCAGAGTGGCGGGCTCCCGCGCAGCCTTTCACGGTGACGTGGACTCCATCGCCGGGTCGGCATTGCAGACGATAAATGAACTCAATGCCGCCTGGCAGGATGTAGCCACCTACAGCAGCGGCATTCCGGGCAATATTGCCTTCAACCCCTTCTTCATGGCCTGGAAATCCGGCGATCTGGAGAAGTGCTGCGCCGACAATCACGCCGGAACAGTATTCACCAATGCCACGCGAGCCGATACGCTCGACGAGGTGTACCTCTACAGCGGGGAGGCACCGGATGCGGCCCAGCTCGAAAACCTCAGAGGCAACCGCCATCAACGCGAAGTACGCCGCCTGACACCGGAGTTCTTCTTTGCCAGCGGTGCCCGCCCACCCTACATTGCCCCCATCCCGGTGGAAACCGAAAATGGTACAGAGTACTGGATGGAAGGCGCAATGCGCTGCAATCCTCCACTTAACCCACTTGTGGACATGGGGGCCACCCATATCGTGCTGCTGCGCTTTTTCTGCAAACATCCAGCGCAGGAGCCGAACAACAATGGCGAACTCAATGAGCGTTTCCTTGATGCCCTTTTCAACATCCCGCTACAGAAGGAAATCGAGGCCATCGAGTTTCGCAACAAGCTCGCCGGCGTCGGCCAGAATCACCCTGAACTCGCTGCCAAATCACGCTCGGTCAGCATTATCGATCCCGGCGACCCCGATGCTCTGGAAAGCCGCAAGCCCTGCCCGGCCTATCTGGATTTTCTGAGCGAGAATCTAGGTACCCTGTCGCACTATGACGGGCTCACCAGTACGCGCCGCGCGGAGATGTTCGACGCGGGCTTCGAGATCGGCAGGCAGCTTGTGCGTTACCTGAGTGATCAACTTGGCTTGCGTGAAACCACTGCCACGGCGGCAGAATCACAGTCGAAAACAAGAGGTTTCCAAAGCAAACAGGTGGCATAGTCTAGAGTCCGGAAAGGGATATCCACGCCACCACGTGGACCTTCCAAACAGCCGGGGGAAACTCCTCCCTGACGCGTCACCCCACCAGGGAATTGAAAAGGCGCCGCACTGCGGGGGGGATTTCACTGGCCGTCAGCCCTGCCGGGCCGCAGGCTTCACCTGCCAGTAGCTGCGCCGCGGCACCATGCAGGTACACCCCGCAAAGGGTGGCTTCCAGGGCTCCCCATTTTTGTGCCAGCAGGGCCACAATAATGCCGCTGAGCACATCGCCCATGCCGCCGCTGGCCATTCCGCCATGCCCTGTAACATTGATGAACCAGCGGCCATCCGGCGCGGCCACAATGCTTCCGCAGCCCTTGAGCACCACCACGGCGCGTGTACGCCGCGCCAATGCCAAGGCACTCGCAACACGATCTGCCTGCACATCGGCAACACGACTTCCCATCAGGCGCGCAGCCTCCGCCGGATGTGGCGTGAGAACCGACGGCGCCCCACGTGCAGCAAGGCGCTCCATCAATGCCGGCTCCTTCGCCAGCAGATTCAGAGCATCCGCATCGAACAACACTGGGCCACCTAAATCCAGCGCCGCATGCAGTGCACTCACCGCCTCTGTGGCTTGCCCCAGACCAGGTCCGATCGCCAGGGCATCCGCCAGCCTCAGGGTTTCCTGGGCGCTGCGCCACATGATTTCCGGGTGAAGCAGATCCACCCCTGGACCTTCCGCCAGCATCCCCAGAAAAATCTTTCCCGGCCCCAGATACAGAGCCGCACGTGCGGCCAGCAGCGCCGCCCCTTGCATGCCTGCGGCGCCGCCGACTACACCTGCCGAGCCGAAACTTCCCTTGTGGACATTGTGCTTGCGCGGCCGCAGATGGCCCGCAAAGCAGACAGGGGTAAGCACCTGACCTGCGGCTTCGGTGGGAGCCACGTCCAGATCAAAGAGACTGAGTTCCCCAACATGATCCGGCCCATCAAGCGTCAGCAAACCTGGCTTGAGCGCAATGAAGGTTGCCGTGTGCGTGGCATTCACACAGGGGCCGGTGAGGCTCCCGGTATCGCCATTCAGGCCAGAAGGAACATCCAGTGCCAGACGTGGGCAAGCCAGAGTATTGAAGCGCCCGATCCAGTCGGCCCAGATGCCTTCGACAGGCCTGCTCAGGCCGATGCCAAACAGGGCATCCACAGCCAGGGCCCAATCTCCATCCGGTAACACCGTCTCGATCCGCCCGCCGGCATCCAGCCAGCGCTGGCGCGCCAGTGCAGCATCCGCCGGGTAACGCCCGGTCTGTGCAACACTGGCAAGTGTCACAACATATCCACGCTGCAGCAGCTCACGCGCAAGCACGAAACCATCGCCACCGTTGTTACCCGGCCCCGCCAGCACCAGCACACGGCCTCCGGCAGCTCCGGCAAGGCGCGCAGCAAGCACTGCCGCAGCACTGCCAGCACGCTCCATCAGCGCAGGCTTGGTCAGCGCATGCAGGGTTTCGACACCTCTGAGCGCAGCACTGTCGAGAATCAGCGCTGCAGGCTCAAAGCTTCGGGAGCTGAGGCAGGGATTGGGTTTCACATTGCCAAGCTTGGCAACTTCAGCCTTTCCGTGCAAGCGATATTTTCACTCTCCCGCAACACAGCAGGGCTAAAACAGTCAGGCTCAAAACCGCGTCGTATCACCTTGCAGGGTATCGGTACATTCCCTAGTCAGGGAAAATCCTCAAAACTCTCTCTGTAGTCTCCACACAAAATGACATTTGCAAACTATCAGGCAGCAATCGCAGGTAGTGCCCGGGATGCAAAAACGTAAAAACACAATCTATATCCCGATAAAATAAAAAAGAATGTTTGCACCCGGATTTTTGTGATTTTTGGCACACATTTTTCCCCGCATGCATTGACAATAAAATTCAAATTGCAAAAATGGCAAACAGTTACCGAAAACGCTGCTGCAGATGTAGAGGGTCGCTTTTCCAAAGATCATTGGACAGTCGGCGAGTGGAGATCCCCGCAAAAGGAGATTAAGTGACGTCATTTTGCTAGAAGCTGTTGATGATTTTCAGCCAGAAGGCCATCAGTGAAGTGAAGCACAGCACAGAAGCCGGAGTTTCTTCGAATAAATGAGGATTTCGAGCCGCACATGAGCCTTGACCACAGTCTCGCGGCGAGATCATGCACAAGCTCTCTGGGATTTCCTGCACTGTGCAGGTTTCAAGGAGGCACACCATGTACAGCAAACTGTTTTTCAGGCCTGCGCGCAAAGACCCGGTGCCGGAAACAAGGACTACCATCATGGTTACTGACTGCTTTGATTATGAAGGGGCTCGTCTCTCCACCTCCTCCGATGAAGAATCGGTAAGCCTCCAAACCGTGCTGGTGCTCGATTTCTCCGCACCTCACAACGGCCCGGTCAGTCTCGCGTCAGGGTTCCCGGTGCCGCGCAACCGTTCGGAATACACCATAGGCCAGTGACACTCATCCGGGACACCACCATGAATCTGGCCCCCCACCCCGGAGAGCATGCAAACGCGGCATTACTCGCGCAGGCATTGTCGTTCCATCAATACAACCATCTCTCCCAGGCCTGCAGCCTCTACCGCAAAATCCTTGCGGACGAACCCAGGCACCCGGAAGCGCTGCATATGCTGGGGGTTGCGCTCATGCAGCAGGGGAAGCATGGCGACGGGATTGAGCTGATCCGGGATGCACTGGAACAGAATCCAACACCTGCAATGTGGCTGAATCTGGGATCTGGTCTGGCTCACCTGCAACGCCACGAAGACGCGATCACGGCACTCAATCAGGCACTCGAACTGGCTCCCGACAACCCCGAGGCGCTCAACAATCTGGGGGTAGCGCTGGCCTCAACCGGGCACCATGAACAGGCCCTGCGCCAATTTGCGCGGGCACTTCAGTTACGTGGCGATTTTGCCGCATGCCACAGCAACCGTGCCAACAGCCTGCGCGTACTTCACCGTGTCAATGATGCCATCAGGGCCGCCGAGCAGGCGCTGCACCTGCAGCCTGACAATCCTGACACCCTCAACTGCCTGGGCATGGCGCTGATTGCTGCTCTGCGTGAGGAAGAAGCACTGGAATGTTTCAACAAGGCGCTACGAATGCGCCCGACACATGACGAAACCCTCACCAATCGCGCACGCCTGCTGCGGCGCAGACAGTGCTTCGAGCAGGCCCTCGCAGACTACACCCTGCTGCTCGGCCAGCAGCAGGGCAACCCCCACACACACAATGACATTGGTTTAACCCTGCATCAACTCGGCCGCCACGCGGAGGCGCTGGTGCATTTTGAAACGGCCCTGGCACTCACGCCGAATGTCGCGGATCTGCACAATAACAGAGGGAACTGCCTTGCAGCACTGGGCCGCACGCACGAAGCGCTGGCAAGCTTCGAATCTGCCATTGCGCTGGATGCCCAGCATGTCGAGGCACTCAACAACAAAGCCAATACGTTGTTGACCCTCGGCCATGGCGAGTTAGCTCTGCCGTTGGCTGAGAAAGTGTGCCGGCTCGCCCCCGGTCTGCCACAGGGGCATAACAACCGCGGATTGGCACTGGCCGCCTGCAATCGCCACGCAGAGGCACTGGACGCCTTTGACCAGACACTGATCCTGCGCCAGGATTACCCCGAGGCACTCAATAACCGGGGGCTGGCACTTGAAGCGCTGGGCCAGACCCTTCCCGCCCTGCGCGATTATGCCCGGGCCCTTTCCTGCCAGCCCGAACACCATTTGATCCGATGGAACAAGGCCCAGGCACATCTGCGCCTGGGAGATTTCGCTGCGGGTTGGGCAGACTACGACGCCCGCTATCGGCTGCAGGGAAGCTCAAACCGGCGCGAATTCGGCATGCCTTCCTGGCGGGGAGAGTCGCTCTGCGGACGCTCCATCCTCCTGTGGACCGAAGCCGAGGCGGGCGACACCATCCTGTTCTGCCGCTATGCAAACACTCTGGCAAAACTTGGTGCCACCGTTCACCTGGAAATCCCCGCCACCATGGAAGTCGTAATGACGAGCCTTGACGGAATCACAAGCATAATCCGTCAAGGCGCCACACTTCCCCCTGCAGATTATCAGTGCCTGCTGGCCGATCTGCCAGCCAGACTCGGCACCCTGGTTTCCACGATCCCGGCAGCACTTCCTTACCTGAAGGCACCGACGGAGCGGCTGGGTGTCTGGCATGCCAAAATCCCGGCGCATCCGCAGCGGATAGCCATCATCTGCTCCGGGTCCGTGCAATTTCCCGGCAAATCACACGGCAAGCTTGGGCTGGCAGACTTTACGCCACTCCTTGATCTGGCACCCACACTGTACGTGCTGGAGGCAGACAGCCACACCGAAGATGTCGCGGCTTTGGCTGCCCACCCGGAGATCACCGATCTACGTCCGGAGATCAGGGACTTCTCGGATCTGGCCGCAGCCCTGTGCTGCATGGATCTTGTCATTGGTACGGATTCTGCCGCAACCCGTCTGGCCGGGGCACTCAACCGCCCGCTCTGGCTGCTCCTGCCAGAAAGAGCAGACTGGTGCTGGCTGCAGGGCCGGCAAGACTCTCCTTGGTACCCCAGCGCGCAACTCTTCCGACAGCATGTCGCCGGGGACTGGCGCAGAGTGATCGCACAAGTCACGCTGGCGCTGCGCAAGGACCCACACTGAATCCCTGCCCTTTGTGCCCATTCCGCAGGCCAGTTAAACTGTGGGCATGGACGAAAAGAAACATTCCCCCATTGAATCCGCAGGCTCACCCGGAAAAGTCTATCTCGTCGGCGGCGGCCCCGGTGACCCCGAATTGCTCACCCTGAAGGCTGTGCGCCTGCTCGGTGGCGCAGATGCCGTGGTCTATGACAATCTGGTCAGTGCGGCGGTATTGGCCCACGCCGGCAAACAGGCCGAACTCCTCTATGTCGGCAAAAAGGCTGGCAATCACACTTTGCCACAGATCGATATCAACCAGCTGCTAGTGGACCTGGGTCGGCAGGGCAAACAGGTGGTCCGTCTGAAAGGGGGTGACCCCTACATTTTTGGGCGCGGTGGCGAAGAGGCGGAAACCCTGCACGCGGCGGGCATCCCTTTTGAAGTGGTTCCCGGCGTCACCTCGGCATGCGGCGCAGCCGCCTATGCCGGTATTCCGCTGACCCATCGTGATCACGCCCAGAGCTGCCTGTTTGTGACAGGGCATCTCAAGGACGAAACCTGCAACCTGGATTGGCCCACCCTCGCCCGCCCCGGCCAAACACTTGTTATCTATATGGGCCTGACATCCCTGGGCCAGATCTGCAGCCAACTGATTGCCCACGGCATGCCCGCCGACACGCCCATCGCCTGCATCCGACGCGCCACGCTGCCAGACCAGCGCACCCTCATCGGCACACTCACCGACCTGCCCGGGAGAGTGGCTTCCGTGGGCTTCAAACCCCCTGCGTTATTGATAGTTGGTGGAGTGGTTACCCTGCATGACCGCCTGGACTGGTTCAGCGCACAGTTTTCTGCGCAGATAGTCGCTGACTGACACGTTCTTCTACATTTCAAACCTCAAGACCACGCTCCAGCCGCCGCAATTGGCTGCATGATCTCCAGGAAAGTCCCTTCGACCTATCAGCACAGGCAGCAGCGGGCTAGCCATTTTGCCGGTCGCCTGCCGCTCTTTGTTGAGTATTTTCTGTCCCTGCTGATGCTCATCGGAATCGGGGGCCTGTTGCTTTGGGGG
This sequence comes from Rhodocyclaceae bacterium UBA1310, assembly GCA_002307175.1. Taxonomy (GTDB): domain Bacteria; phylum Pseudomonadota; class Gammaproteobacteria; order Burkholderiales; family Rhodocyclaceae; genus Uliginosibacterium. The sequence goes on along the minus strand of DBTS01000034.1, from coordinate 159,649 downwards.
CTGACCTGGCAGCGCGACTTCATCCTGGCTGATCGCCATCAGACTCAGGCAACCCTCGCCCAGGTCGCTGAAGCCCAACTCGTCTCCACCCTCCGGGCGGCCCGCGACGTGCTGGAAGAACTATCGGACATGTCGCAGGAAAATGGGCCCAGCGCCCCTGCCCGCCAGGCCCGCATATGGCAGAACGAAAGAAAGGTGCTGCCGGAAGCCGCCCTGATGCTCATTGCTGATGAAAATGGACGCATCACTGCGGCCTCTCGTCCCGGCATCATCGGTCATTCAGTAGTGGACGCTGACTTCTTCATTCTGCCCAGGAACACCCCAGGTACCGGCGAGCTTTTCGTCTCCCCACCCTCCCGCGCATTCGGGCAACAACGCGTCATCGTTCTCAGCCGTGAAATACAGGATGCCAATGGCAGGTTCAGGGGGATTGCTGCGCTCACCCTGACTGACGAGAGTCTGGAAAAAATGCTCTCAGGCTTCCGCGTGAAACCTTCGCAGGCCATCAACCTGGTGCACGAATCCGGCAGCATCATCGCCCGCAACCCCAGACTTTTGTCATACGACGAAACACCTCTCACCGGAAAAGATACGCTTTTCTCAAAACACCTGGCGTCCGGGCGCCCCCTGACCTCTCTTTTGGCAGACTCTGGGATTGACGGACAAAAGAAGGTTGGCACGGCCCTTTCCATCAATGCTGGATCCATCCATCTGAACAAGGCATTGGTCGTCACCGTTGTGGAAAACGCCGACGAAGTGCTTGCTCCATGGAAGCGCATGGCCAATCTGCTCTGGGCCTATGTTCTGCTGGCGCTGCTGGCAATCTGGTACGGCGCAGCAAGCTACCGGCGCCGGCGCGACAACGAAAATGCCCGAGTCTTCATTGACACTCTGCTTGCCAACCCGGATCTGATTGTAGTGGGCCTGCGTGGCGATGGCAGCATTGCGCTGTTCAATACTGCAGCCTCCAATATCACCGAATACTCCCAGCAAAACGTCATCGGACAGAACTGGTTCGACCTGCTGATTCCCGAAGCGGAACGCCCGCTGGTACGTACCAATTTTGCCCGAACGCTGAATCAGCCGAATACCCCGACGCCCTTTGAAACCAGATTACGCACTGCTGATGGTGACGAGCGAGTCATTGCATGGCGTACTGCTGTCATCAAGGACAAACGCAGGCCTCTGGTGATCCTGATCGGGGCAGACATCACCCTGGTCCGCAAGCGCGAAGAGGAACTTCAGACGCAGGCCCAGATGGACGCCCTGACCGAAGTGGCCAACCGCCGGCACTTCCTCGATATGGGCAACCGTGCCCTGGCTCAGGCCCGGCGCCACCGTTATCCCCTGACCGTGCTGATGCTGGACATTGATCATTTCAAGCAGGTCAACGACACCTACGGCCATCAGGTGGGAGACAGGGTGCTGCGAACCTTTGCGCAGCTGTGCAGGCAGAGCCTGCGCGAAGAGGATCTGCTAGGCCGCATTGGCGGCGAGGAATTCGCCATCATCCTGCCGCATGCCGACATTGAAGCCGCCTGCGCAAACGCCCGACGTATCCGCGAGCGGTTCGCCTCCACCATCATCCGTCTGGCTGATGCCGTGCAGTTCTCCTGCTCGGTCTCCATCGGTATAAGTGATCTCAACCCGCCGCACCTAAGCCTTGACGAGCTTCTGCAACAAGCCGACCTCGCCCTGTATCAGGCCAAGCACGAGGGGCGCAACCGGGTAGTCACCTATACCCAGCCAGCGGAACTGCCTCCCCAGCAAAACCCGCCTCCATAAAAAATCACTCCCGCTAAGGGCAAATGCAACATCGTTGAGCGGAAATATCCAAGAATTTGTGGCATGGTTGGCACCTTAAGCCACATTTTGATGGCACCATGCAAGAATTGCCGCACTAAAAGGCATGGTTACACGTAAAACCATGCTGCAAGTGAAAGACGGGGGACAGATGTACCGCTTTTTTCTTGCATTCCTGATCGCACTGTTGGCAGTCTTTCAGGTCTGCCATGCAGGCGAACCAGAGCGAGTAAGCAGCCTGCCAGTCTTCTGGCAATCCTTGCTCGATACTGAGAACGCCTCTTTTGACATGATTCGCCATAAACCATCACAGACTTGGCAAGGTCTGCGTCATGGTATGGTGAATTATGGCTTCACGCGGAACGCAGCCTGGCTCAAAACCAGCCTGAAGTTCTCCTCTGCCGGCAGTCATGTGCTCGAACTTGCGAACCCGATTCTCGACGAGGCCACCCTCTATATCGTGCGCAGTGACGGCACAACGGAAATCCAGTCTGGTGGCTATGGCAAATCCACCCAGGCGCTCAAACTGGTGCCGTATCACAACCAGTTGTTCGAATTCAACGCTGCCCAGCCCGGCGAAACCGTCACTCTGTATCTGCGCATTGCCGCCACACGCCCACTGATCGTATGGCCCCGCCTGTTCAAGGACGAATGCTTCTACCGCACGAGTTTTACACAACGCCTATGGCTGGGAACCTATGGCGGCATGTTCTTCGCGCTGAGCCTGCTGAGCCTGATGGTGTGGTTCACCACCCGCGACTCGGACTATTTTGATTTTCTGATTTTCATCGCTACCGGTGGACTGCTGCAGGCCCATATCCTCGGGCTCCTGCATGAACAGATGCTGGGCTTCTCCCCTGCCGTCATGGTTGGCGCCAATGTGGTGCTGCCTCTTGTTGCCACCCTGGCCTATGCCCAGTTCGCCCGCCGCTTCCTGAGCCTCGAACGCACCTATCCGCTAGGCGACAGGATCATGCGCCTGTGCATGCTGGCCGAACTTGCCACGATTCCCCTGTATGCCTTTGCCGGCGCCGAAGCGGCCATTCCGACAGTCCTGCTGGTTGCCGCCTGCACTGGCGTAATGGGCCTCTACAACGGATTTGTAGCGATGCTCCAGCGCAACCGGGCCGCGCGTTTCTATGTGATCGCCAACAGTATCCTGGTGGTGGGTGGCTGCCTGCATGTTGGCAACTGCTTCCATCTGTTCGACCCCGCGCCCTGGGTGGTCTACGTCTACCCGGTGTGTGCCGCCTTCAATGTGGTGGTAATCGCCTTTGCCCTGGCCGACAAGGTGCATCTGTTGCAGCAGGCACGTATCCAGGCCCGTGAAGACCAGTTGATCGCCGAGCAACAGATGATCGAAGTGCTGCGTGAATCGGAATCCGATCTCGAAACCCGCGTGCTCGACCGCACCAACCGCCTGGAAGAAGCCGTGCTGCAACAGCGGCTGCAACGCGAGGCACTGGAACGCACGCACAAGATACTGACCGAACTGCACGAGGAACGCGGCGCCTTCCTGCAGATCGCCGCCCACGACCTCAAGAACCCTACTGCGGCAATTGTGAGCTACGCCGATCTGCTGCGTGAGCGTTGGCAGATCTGGGATGATGAGAAGAAACTCAAACGCATTGGCAACATCCGCACGCTGGCACAGCTGAGCTACGACATCATCAGCAACCTGCTCGATATCAATGCCATCGAGAGCGGACATTTCACCCTGCGCCCGCAGCGCATCAACCCGGAGGACGTTCTGCACAGCGTGTACGAGGCCTTCCGCGAACGCGCCGACGCGAAGGATATCCGTGTGGAAATGCTCCTGCCAAATGAACCCATGGCTGTGATGGCAGACAAGCTCGCCCTGCATCAGATCATCGAAAACCTGATGTCGAACGCCGTCAAATATTCCCCGCAGGGCAGCCGCGTACACGTGCGCCTGGCTGCTGAGTGCGGGAAAGCCATGATTGAGGTACGCGACGAAGGGCCGGGCATTTCAGAAGAGGATCAGACCCGCCTGTTCCGCAAGTTCACCCGCCTGAGCGCGCGCCCCACCGGCGGCGAGCACTCCACCGGGCTTGGCCTCTCGATTGTGAAGCACATCACTGAAGCCAGCGGCGGCCATGTCGGCTGCATCAGCCGCCTCGGCGAAGGCGCAACGTTCTATGTGAGCCTGCCACTGGCTGCCTGACCCGCCATTGCCTCAAGGCTTCATGCCTGATGATAGGCCAGCCAGAATGACTCACGACAGGCATTGTCGAAGCTCTTTTGCGCAGGCTGCACATCAATGTCTGCCGTCGATACGATCTGGTAGTCGATCCAGCATTCAGCACAGGCAAGTTCTGCCGGAAAATCATCCTGCTCCACCACACGCTGCAGCACCACACCATTCTCAAACCAGTAGGTGCAGCTGCACCGCGTAACCGTGAAGCCCTGATCGGGCCAGCTCTCCTCAATGGATTCCTGGCGTAACAGCGTCACAGCTGAGGGCTTTCCCAGTGCCGCCGCCACATAGCGGCTCAGATGCTCCATACGCTCACACTTCCCATGACGCGCGCCTACTGCCGGATCTCGAAGCCCTCGTCAGGCCGCAGCCCCGCGTGGCTCGCCCGAAAGGGATTGATATCCAGCCCGCCGCGCCGCGTGTAGCGCGCCCACACAGCCAGCTCCTGCGGCGCGCAGGCCCTCAGGATGTCCGTGAAGATGCGCTCCACGCATTGCTCGTGAAATTCATTGTGCTCACGGAAGGAGATCACATAGCGCAGCAGGGATTCGCGATCAATCGCCGCGCCACTATAGCGCACCACTACCATGCCCCAATCCGGCTGGCCGGTGACCAGGCAATTCGACTTGAGCAGGTGCGAATACAGCTGCTCATTTTTGACCTGATGCGAAGTATCGGCACGCAGCAGACCAGGGGTTGGCGTATAGCAATCCACCTCGATATCCAGCGCATCCAGACAGATGCCTTGAGGATATACCGCAGCACGCTGCGGCCGCTGCGCCAGGGATTCGATGCTCACAGCCACGGCAGCACCTGCAGCCTGGGAGAGGTCGCGGGCGATAGTGGTACGTAGCGTTTCGAGATCCTCGATGCGCGTCTGATTAAAGGAATTCAGATACAGTTTGAGCGATTTCGATTCAATCAGCTGCGGCGAAGCAGCTGGCACGCGGAACTGCGCCAGCGCAACTTCGGGCTTGCCACGCGGGCCAAGCCACGACAGCTCATACGCGTTCCACAGATCCTCACCCACAAAGGGCAGCCTGTCTTCCGTCAGGCCCAGCTCGGCGCGCTTGCCGCTACGCGGAATCGGGTACAGCAGTTCCGGTGCATAGTCGCTGCGATAGCTGCTCTTGCGGCCCAGCGGAGAGCCTTCCGGCCGAAAATCAATTGTCATTTCGCAATCCTTGTACGGTGAATCGGCAGGCAGACCTGATCACACCAGCGGCGCCTGCAGGGCACGGGCAATCTCGCCCAGTGCCGCACGCGCCTCATCGAAGAGTTTGAACATGGTTACATAACCATGCGTCATTCCGACATGCACCACATGCCGTACCGGCACGCCACAGGCTTCAAGCACCCGCGCGTAGGCCATGCCCTGGTCAGCCAGCGGATCACACTCGGCATTGATGATCAGGGTTGGCGGCAGGCCGGCATGGTTGTCTGCCAGCAGGGGGGAAGCGCGCCAATCCTCCCGATCCGCCAGGGTTTCGAGATACTGGTGGGCAAACCAGTGGAGGGCATCCTGCTCCAGAAAGTGCCCCACCCCATAGCGCTGGGCACTTGGATAATCCCCCAGCAGATCCACCGCCGGATAGATCAGGATCTGCCGTTGCAGCGTCGGCCCGCCCGCATCCCGCGCCAACAGGCTGGTGGCAGCGGCCAGCGTACCACCAGCCGAATCACCGGCAATGCTGATCGCCCCGCCATCAAGACCCAGACTCGAAGCCTCCCGCGCCAGCCAGCGCAGGGCAAACCAGGTGTCGTCCACCGCAGCGGGAAAACGGTGCTCGGGCGCCAGGCGATAATCCAGCGCACACACCGCCGCACCGCAGGCATTTGCCAGCGCACGGCACCAGTGGTCATAATTATCCAGGCTCCCCAGCACCCAGCCCCCGCCATGCAGCCACAACAGCACCGGCAAGGCTTCATCACCTGATCCTGCAGGGCGGTACAGACGCACCGTCAGCGCACCACCCTCATGCTCGCGCCGTTCCAGGCGCAACTCGGCCACACTCGCCACCGCCTCTTTTGGCCCGGCGTAGGCATACATCAGCTTGTCGTAACTATGCCTTGCTGCGGCAACAGGCAATTCATGCAGGCGCGGCGCATCGATACGATGCAGCATCGCCAGCCATTCGGCGGTACGGGGAGCGAGGGACATACCCATAATTATGCGACAAACCGAGCCTAAACGTGCTGTTTGCCAACAGCCTGAGGTCACACCAAACCCTCTTCGGCTTCATGGGATAGGGCAGTTTATCGCCTACCTTCCGTCATCAGAAATTTCGTTCCCGCCATGACGGGAGGAAAATTTTAGTCGCCCAAACCGCAATCAATGCAACCAGACCAACATGGCTTCTCCTCCTGCCGCATTCCAGACACCTCTGCTCATCGCGCTGTGGCGCGAGGAGGCTGGCCTCAAGACTACTGTCAGCGAGCTGACCAAAGCGGGTTCAGCCACGTTCCGCACCTTGCCGCTAGGCGACTTGCCAGTTGCGCTGCTGCCCGCACGCAATGACTTGCTGCGTGACTGGTACCGCCTGACCCAGGCGCGCGATCTGCAAACAGTCTGGCCGGCATTCTGGCACATCTTCTGGGCCAGCCTCGCCGCCAATGCGGGACAGGGCACGCCGAAACGCCCGGAAAAGGTCCAGGCCGTCGCCCGCCCAGTTCCCACCGCAGCCCATCCCCGTGCTTTCCGGGGCACCAGATACCAGCCACCCAAGCCGCCCCAACCGGCACTCGACCTCTGTACCTGGATGGCAGAGGATCGCCTGCTCGACGCCATGTTCCAGCGCCTGGAGGCAGTACCGCTCACCTTGCCCCCAGATTCCGCTGAGACAGGCTTCCCACAGACCACACCGCTCTGTGTGAGCCGGCTGCTGGCATGGCGCATGGGCAGCGCTGACGGTGCAGTAGAGCCGGCTCCGCCAGCCTTTCGCCACCATTTCGACTGGACATTGCGCACACAAAAAACCGCAACCCGGCTCGCCTGGCTGAATATCTGGCGCGCCCTCGGTTGCCCTGACGACGGCCAGCTGCTCGCCCTGCTTGCCAGACTGTGTGCCCTCGCGCCCACAGCTACATGGTGTGGCGCGCTGCTGCCGGCACTCCCGGCAGAGCGCCAGACTCCCGCGCTACGTGCCATTCTGCATTACCAAACCTACCAGCAGCCTGCGGATTGCCTGCAGCCGGAAGAGCTTGCCGCACTCTCAGAAGAGACGCCTGACGATGAACGCTTTGGCGTATACATCAACGCCCTCTTCGGCAATCTCCGGCGGGGCGTCAATGCGGGCTATACATTGGCCGGCTGCATGATTGCCACGGCAACACGGGAAAGGACTTCATTTTGTTACCTCAATGTGGAGCATGACTGCACTGATCTACACATGGCGGACGTCCAGAAAATGCTGGCAGCGGCTGGCGCGAATCTGGCGTACTGGGGAACAATGGTCTGGAAACTGTGCGGAAAATTTCCCGGTTTCTCCCGGGTGCTCCGGGACACCGACTGGAACAGGGTTGACACGGAATCCGTTGACCAATGGCTAAGCCTGTTTCACAGCGTGACATGGCATGAGGACGAATGGTCACAGAGCCGGCAGCTGGCACACGGAAAAGCCCTCCTTGAGGCCTTCGCCCCCTGCCATTCAGCTATGGTTCACCTCTCAGGGAAAAACCAGAATAAATTTGTGCGCATGCTGCGCCTGATCTATGACGATTGGGACTCTCGAAATGATTTTCTCGCCAGCCTGCCGTACATTCTGCCTCTGCTCACACGGCTGAGTCAGGCGCCATTTGCGCCAGACCGGAATCCGGGAGGCATTCTCTCCAATCTGGTTCAAAGTCAGAACGAAAAGGAATGGGAGGCCCTGTCTGAAACAGGTGATCCAATCTGGCTCGCCGTCGAAAAAGCCATCCGCCGCGACAACGACGATACCCTGATCACCCGTGGCTTTTATGCCCTCACCCGGGCCAGCCCCGAATGGACCCTACGCGCACTACAAGAGGCGCCCGGCTCCCTCCTGCGCACAGCACACCTGCTCGGCGGGCTGGGCTATGACCATCGTCGCCAGTTTCTCGCGTATGTCCTGCAACACTCGGCGTGGTTCACGACAGACTGGCAGGCGCTCCGACCACTGGAAGCCTGCCGACGCATCTATGCGCTGAGCAGTGAGACCGGCATCGACAGCCCCCTGCCACGCCGCCTTCGCGACTATCTGGCAAACCGCCTCACGCTGCGCCCTGGCCAGCTTGATCGCCACATCAAGCTCACCCTGCAGCGCCTGCTGCCGATGCAATTGCGTGCGATAGAGGAAGCCATGTGGGCATACATCGACAAGCCCTATCAGTGGCGCCATCGCTCGGCGGCAGCGGCTCACGCTGTGCGGCTGGCGGCCAGTCTGGATGCCAAGGATAACGGTCGCGGGCTCAGACGTGTACTGCGTCACTACGCGGAATCCGGCAGGCGCTTCGCGCATCTCGACCATCCTCTCAATCAGGCGTGGTTTGCTGCGCATCCACGCATTGACAGGGAGCTTTGGTGCCACACAGGCCTGCAACAACAGTACGGAGAAATCACGCTGGGGCTGGAAACCGATCCACTGGAAATCCTCATGCTCGGCACCTACACCGGCACCTGCCTGGGGCTGGGCGGGCTGTGCGACTATTCGGCTGCCGCCTGCCTGCTCGACGCCAACAAACAGGTCATCTACGCCCGCGACCCACGTGGCCGCGTGATTGCCCGCCAGTTGCTGGGGATCGACGAGAAAGAGCGTCTGGTCAGTTTCACGGTCTATCCGCTGGAAAGCGAAAAAGGACTGCAGAAAGCCTTTCTGGAATATGACAAAACCCTTGCCAGCAAACTCGGTCTCGATCGCTATCAGGATGATGATGCAGGCTACGACCTTACCATCATCCTCGCCAGTTATGCCTGGGACGATGGTGCCTGGGAACTTGACGAAGCCGGGCTTGCTGCATGATTTTCTAAAGTAGTCGCAAGTTCCGGGACGCTAATGAAAAACGGCGCCCGCAGGCGCCGTCTGATCATGCCGTGCCGAGGCGAAAATTACAGCTTGGCGGCGTTTTCTGCCAAGTACTGGGCTACACCTTCGGGCGAAGCGTTCATGCCCTTGGCGCCCTTCTTCCAGCCAGCCGGGCAGACTTCACCGTGTTCTTCGGTGAACTGCAGAGCGTCGATCACACGCAGCAGTTCATCCACATCGCGGCCCAGCGGCAGGTTGTTGATGATCTGGTGCTGCACGATACCAGCCTTGTCGATCAGGAAGGTGCCGCGGAAAGCCACGCCACCAGCGGATTCGACATCATAAGCCTTGGCAATTTCGTGCTTCACGTCAGCCACCATGGTGTACTTCACCTGACCGATACCACCCTTGTCGACGGGGGTGTTCTTCCATGCCAGATGGGTGAAGGCGGAATCAATCGACACGCTCAGCACTTCAACGTTACGCTTCTTGAACTCTTCCAGGCGGTGATCAAAGGCGATCAGTTCGGACGGGCAGACAAAGGTGAAATCCAGCGGATAGAAGAACAGTGCAACATACTTGCCCTTGGTGTACTCGGACAGGGTGATGTCCTTGATCTCATTGCCGGGCAGCACGGCGGTGGCAGTAAAATCAGGAGCTTGCTTGGCGACCAGAACAGCCATGATGTTTCCTCTCTCTCTATCGGTGTTGGTTTTGGGTTCCGGCAGAGATTCATACCGGAACAGTTTTGACTGCGTCGATTATCATGACCATGTGTTACAAGGTCAAACAGCTGGCGATTGTAATTTTTAATCGTTCAGATAGTCGGGCGCTTTTCAAAGCCCAATATGCGCTCTGGCGTGTCTTCCACGAGCACTTCGTCCACTCGGGCACCGGGGGGGCCAAAACTGGCCCACTCGATGACGGCAGCCACAGCAGTCTGCCCGCCACACAGAACAGCCTCGACCCGGCCATCGTGCAGGTTGCGCACCCAGCCGCTGACGTCGAGCTTGCGGGCGTGCTGCGAAAGGTACCAGCGAAAGCCTATACCCTGCACGATCCCGCGGATATACAAGTGCCGCCCGACGTCTTCATTGGCTGGAAAATTCATTCACGCTCGCCCTGGATATCACGCGCACGCTGCAAAGCCACTGCCTGATCGGCACACACATTATGCACCCCGAGCAGGCCGATCAAGCCCGACCGCTGCAGGATCGAGGCGGGCTGCGTGCGCAGTTCGCACAACACCAGTTCGGCGCCCTGCTTGGTCAGAGTCTTGTGCAGGCCCTGCAGCCAGTCGATGCCGGTGGTGTCGATATTGATCACATCATGCATGTTCAGCACGAGTACTTCAAGATCGCCCATGCGGGCAGGATCGAGCTGATTGTCGAGTTTGCCCACCGCGCCAAAGAACAGCGAACCCTGCATGGCATAAAGGTGCACACCCGGGCGGGGATGGGTGACTTCCTGATGCTCCACATTCGTCAGATCCTGCATGCGGTAGATGAAGAACAGGCTCGCCAGCAGCATGCCTATTTCCACTGCCACGGTAAGGTCAAACAGCACCGTAAGCAGAAAGGTGGCAAGCAGGATGATGCGATAATTCCACGAGAAGTGCTTAAGGCGCACAAATTCGTCCCAGGCCCCCATGCGCACGGCGGTGATCACCACGATCGCCGCCAGCACTGGAATCGGCACCCAGGCCGCCAGCGGCGCAGCAGCAAGCACGATGATAAGCAGGGTGAGCGAATGGATAATGCCGGCCACCGGCGTGCGCCCACCCGCCCGCACATTCGTGGAAGTGCGGGCAATTGCGCCGGTAGCTGCGATTCCACCAAAGAATGGGGAAGCAATATTGGCAATCCCCTGTGCCATGAGTTCCTGGTTGGGATCGTGTTTGTCATCCACAAGGGGATCAACCACACGCGCCGACAACAGGGATTCGATGGCGCCGAGCAGGGCAATCGTGATCGCCGGCATCAGCAGATGGCCGATGGCGTGCACATTCGGCAGCGGGAAGGTAATGGACGGCAGACCCTGCGGAATGCCGTGAAAGCGGCTGCCAATAGTCTCGACGGGGAAGTTGCAGGCCACCCCCACCAGGGTACCGACAATCAACCCGACCAACTGGGCAGGCAACACCCCTAAACGGGGAAGGCGGCGTACCAGCCTTTCCCACCCGATGATGACCACCACCGTACCGATGGCAAGCGCTGTGGCATACAGATTGGCGGTTGGCAGCAGCCTGGACAAAGCCACCATGCGCGCAAAGAACTCCGCAGGCAGGGGCCCGCCACCCAGACCGAAGAAATCCTTGATCTGCGAGAGCATAAGCACCACGCCGATGCCATTGGTAAAGCCGATGACCACCGTTATCGGGATGAAGCGGATCAGGTTGCCCAGCCGCGTAAGCCCCATCGCGAGCAGGATCAGCCCGGCCAGGAAGGTGGCGGCGAGCATGTTGTTGAATCCATGCGCGACCACGATGGCATACAGAATGGGGATGAAGGCCCCGGTTGGCCCGCCGATCTGCACCTTGGAACCACCGAACAAGGAAATCATGAAACCGGCGACGATGCCGGTCCAGATACCGGCGGCCGGGCTGACGCCACTGGCAATTGCAAAGGCCATGGACAACGGCAGAGCCAGCACACCCACGGTGATGCCGGCCGACAGATCCGCACCAAAGGTGGCCGCACGGTAACCTTTGAGCGTATCAATTAACTTGGGATGAAACTTTTGCAGCGAAACCACGCGTTTTCTCCTCAATAAACCAGTATAGGAAACAGGTCTATCGAGGCAATCAGCGCGGATGGATGTGGTCTACGAGCCAGCGTTTGCGTGGGGTCAGCGGCATACCTGCACTCCACAGGATGAGGCAGCGCGGCCAGCAGGGCCGTGTGCGGAAACAGCAATAGACGCGCCTGCCGAACCCGCGCACCAGCCTTCCTGCACCACGAGGTACAGAAGGAAGGCCGGCAGCATGGGAAGCGTAGGCTGCGTCACGGGCTTACTTGACGCGCATGCCGGGCGTGGCACCCGCATCCGGCGACAGGATGAACAGCCCGGGCACTTCGCCAGAGGCATCCGATGCTGCCAGCACCATGCCTTCGGAGAGGCCGAACTTCATCTTGCGCGGGGCCAGATTCGCCACCATCACCGTCAAACGCCCGACCAGCAGCGCCGGATCGTAGGCCGACTTGATGCCGGCGAACACCTGGCGCGGGCGTTCCTCACCGATATCGAGCTGCAGCTTGATGAGCTTGGCAGCACCTTCGACATGCTCGGCGGCGACGATCTTCGCAATGCGCAGATCCACCTTGCTGAAATCGTCGATGCTGATTTCCGCAGGGGCGGCTTCTTCCTCGACAGGCGCCTTTTTGGCCGGAGCTTCGGTCTTCTTGGCAGTGGTCTTGGCCGTATCGGCAGCTTCCGCTGGCTTGGCTTCGACCGTGCCCAGCGTCTGCTTGTTGGCTTCGACCAGAGCGTCGATCTGCTTGCGCTCAATACGCGTCATCAGGTGAGCGTACTGCTGGATCGCGTGGCCAGCCGGCAGGGGCTTGTCCAGATCGTTCCAGATAAACGGGCTGACGCCGAAGAAAGCCTCAACCTGTGCAGCGAGTGCGGGCAGCACGGGCTTGAGCAGGATGGTGAGGGCACGGAACTGGTTCAGCGCGGTGCTACAGGCCTGATGCAGGCGCTCGACCTGGGCTGGGTCTTTCGCCAGTTCCCAGGGCTTCTGGTCATTGACGTAGACATTGGCCAGATCGGCCAGACGCATCACTTCGCGCAGGGCGGTGCTGTAATCGCGGTTGTTGTAGGCGCGGCTGACGGCAGCGAGGGTTTCCGGCGCATGGAAGGCATCGAGCGCAGCAGCATCGCTGGCAGCAAGCTTGCCTTCGAAACGCTTGGTAATGAACCCGGCGCAGCGGCTGGCGATGTTGATGAACTTGCCGACCAGATCCGAATTGACCTTGGCGACGAAGTCGTCGAGCGACAGATCCAGATCCTCGATGTTTGAATTGAGCTTGGCGGCAAAGTAGTAGCGCAGCCATTCCGGATTGAGCTTGTGATCGAGGAAGCTGCGCGCCGTGATGAAGGTGCCACGGCTCTTGCTCATCTTGGCGCCATCCACGGTCAGGAAGCCGTTCACATTGAGGAAATTCGGCGTGCGGTAGCCAGCGAACTTCAGCATCGCCGGCCAGAACAGGGCGTGGAAGTAGAGAATGTCCTTGCCGATGAAGTGCACCATCTCGGTACCCGCGGCAGCGGCCTTCTCCGGATCGATGAAATCGGCCACATCGATGCCCACACGCCCGGCGTAATTGAGGAAGCTCGCCAGATAGCCGATTGGCGCATCCAGCCAGACATAGAAGAACTTGCCCGGCGCACCCGGAATTTCGAAGCCGAAGTACGGTGCATCACGCGAGATGTCCCAGTCGGAGAGCTTGTTCTCGCCCACTTCACCGATCCACTCGCGCATCTTGTTGGAAGCTTCCGGCGGCATGCGGCGGGAACCATCAGCATTCGTGGCCTGGGTCCACTCGCGCAGGAAAGCTACCGCCTTCTCGTCGGAGAGGCGGAAGAAATAGTGCTCGGAACTGCGCATTTCGGGCGTGGCACCGGAGACAGCCGAGTACGGGTTCTTCAGTTCAGTTGGCGTGTAAGCCGCGCCGCAGACTTCACAGGAATCACCGTACTGATCCTTGGCACCACACTTGGGGCATTCGCCCTTGATGAAGCGATCCGGCAGGAACATCTGCTTCACCGGGTCGTAGAACTGTTCGATCGAACGCGTCTCGATCATGCCGGCTTCGCGCAGCTTCTTGTAGATATCTTCGGCATAAGCACGATTTTCCGGGCTATGCGTCGAATGATAGTTATCGAAAGCCACACCAAAGTCGGTGAAGTCACGCAGATGCTCACCGTGCACGCGGTTGATCAGCGTCTCGGGGCTCATGCCTTCCTTCTCGGCGCGCAGCATCACGGGAGTGCCATGCGTATCGTCAGCGCACACGTAGTGCACGGTATTCCCGCACATTCGCTGGAAACGCACCCAGACGTCGGCCTGGATGTAACCCACCAGATGGCCGAGGTGGATATCGCCGTTGGCGTACGGCAACGCGTTTGTCACGAAAATCTTGCGGGAGGAAGCAGTCATTTTGAAGGTTTTTCTGGGAAAAACGGGAAAGTCCATCATTCTAGCAAAGCGACGGGCACACACCACGCCGATCAGCTCAAGACAACGCAAGAAACCCGAATTTAGATGACAGAAACGCGCTGCCGGACTGCTTCAGACTCTTGCACGACACACCTTCATGCCGGCAGGCCAAGGGCGCCACGCTGCTCCCGCAGTGCGTTCAGCAGGTAATGCACAAAGCACAGGCTGATCCAGGCCGGGATAATCAGATTGAGGAGAGGCACCAGCGTCAGCACGCCTCCCAGCAAGGCCAGAAAGCGCAGGCGCCAGGCATGCTGACGCGGCAACTGCACCAGTTCGAGCGCATCCGCGTGATTCATGAGGGCGTCGTAACACAGACAGCGCTTGTTCATCCATGCCGAGAGCAGCGCCGAAATCACGCCCCCCGCGCCAGGAATCAGCCAAAGAGGCAAGCTCAGGACGAAGACAATCAGAAAAATGGCGAATGCGCCAAGCGCCGTGCGCAGGCTGCCCCACTGACTGCCGCCGCACCGCCGCTGCAGGGCGGCGTAATCGCGGGCGGCCACACGATCCAGCATCAGGGGCAGGCCAAAGGTGGCAATGAAAACCAGGGCGGTGGCGACGATCAGGGGTAGCAAGGCCAGCCACAGCAGCACTTCCAGCAGCCCACTGGCAGCCAGATGCGGCCACTGCCCGGCCTCGCCAAACCATGCGCCGATCCGAGGCAGGCCGTGGAGTGCGCCCAGACTCCAGTCTGCCAGCGGGCCGATGCAGAAACTACCCACCACGATCCACACCACAGCAGCCAGCAGCACCGGCCACACCAGATGCCAGACCACACCGGGCTGCAGCAGACTGCGCAGGGCACGCCCCGAGGCCGTGAGGATATCCGCCAGGGCTTGCATCACTGCGCCTCGCGCATGCCTTCCACGGCAGGCTCGCGCAGAATGCCCCGCACCCCCAGCCAGCCACAGGCCACAATCACCACAACGGCGAGAATGGCCACGCCAAGCAACAGCAGGAGGCGCGGCCCGAAAGCCATATCAAAGACATAATGCGCCAGCGCCCAGCCGATACCCAGCGCCGCCACATTGGCAAGAACGACGGATACTCCGGCCAAGGCCACAAATTCCGCGATCAGGGCTGTACGCACCTGGGTATTGCGTGCGCCCAGAGCGCGCAGGATGGCAATCTCCTTGCGACGCTCATCATGCGTGGCCTGCTGCGCCGCGAGCAGCACGATGATCCCGGCAATCAGCGCAAAGGCGAAGACAAACTGCACCATGTCGGCAAGCCGCCCGGCAAACGCTTCGAGCTGGGCCAGCACGGCTTCCACATCAATCACGCTGATCGAGGGAAAAGCGGCCACCATGTCACGCATGACAGGCTGTTGTGCAGGCGCCAGATGGAAACTCGTGATGTAGCTGGCCGGCATGCTGTCGAGCAGCCCCGGAGAAGCGATAAAGAAGAAATTCACGCGCATCGAATCCCAGTCCAGCCGCCTGACGCTGCCGACGCGGCCCGCCACGCGCTGCCCGGCAATCTGGAACTCCACCCGGTCACCCAGCTTGATTCCAAGGGTTTTGCCCAGCCCCTGCTCCATCGAAAACTCGGCTCCCGCCTCGGTTCCGTGCCAGCGCCCGGCCACCACCACATTGCCCTTGGGCAGGCTGGCGCCCTGCGAGAGATTGAATTCACGCTCCACCAGGCTGCGTGCGCGCTCATTGGGATAATCCTTGGCTGATATCGCCCGCCCGTTGATGCTGACAAGCCGTCCGCGGATCATTGGTTCCAGCACCACCGGCAAACCGCGTTGCCCCATCTGCTGTGCAAAGGCGGCGCGGTCACCGGGTTGAATCCCGATGACAAAACGGTTCGGGGCGTCCGGCGCCTGCTGCTGGCGCCAGCCCGCGAGCAGATCCTGGCTCACCAGCCCGAGCAGCAGAATACAGGCCAGCCCCAGCGAAAGTGCCACCACCTGCACGGCACTCCCGACACGCCGCCGATACAGTGCCGCCAGCCCATAGCGCAGCCCCCAGCCGAGCGCCAGCTTGCGCCCGCGCCCCAGTACCGCGAGCAGGCCCCAGGCCAGCACGACAAACAGCACAACCGCCAGTGCAAAGCCGCCAACCACCCAGGCGCCAAGCTTGAAGTCGCCCGCAATCCACCACAGCAGCCCGGCCAGCGCTGCCACGCCAAGCCCCCATAGCAAGGTACTCCCGGAGCCGGCGCCCTCCCATTCATTGCGCAACGCATGGATAGGCGGCACATTGGTGAGCCGCAGCAGTTGCGGCAGTACAAAGCCCAGGGTCAGCACCAATCCTACTGCCACGCCGTGCGCCACCGGCAACCATCCCGGTGGTGGCAACTGGGTATGCATCAGGCCCGCCACGAGCCTGCCAAGCATGGTCTGCAGGGCAAATCCGCCCAGGCACCCCAGCAGCGACGCCAGCAGGGCCAGGCAGAAGAATTCGAGCAGGTACAGTGAAAGCAGCTGTGCGCGGCTGGCACCCACGCAACGCATCACCGCAGCCCCGTTCAGATGGCGAGCCAGAAACCGTCTCGCTGAAAGCCCCGCCGCCACAGCCGCAAGCACCACGGCAAGCATCGCCGTGAGGCGCAGGTACCGCCCGGCACGATCCAGCCCTTCACGCAGTTCAGGGCGGGCGTTATCGAGGCTTTCGAGATCTTCCCCGCGCCCCAGACGGGGCTTGGCCCAGGCAATGAAGTTACGCACAGCCTGCGGATCATCGCTTGCGGCAAGCAGGCGATAACGTGCCCGGCTCCCCTCGACAAGCAGCCCGCTGGCCGGCAGATCGCCCGCGTTGATGAGAATGCGCGGCGAAAAACTCGAAAACCCCATGCCCCGATCAGATTCCCAGGTCACCAGCGCACCAATGCGCAGATTCAGGTAGCCCAACTGCAGCGAATCACCAGGTTTCAGGCCCAGGGCGGTGAGCAACTGTTCATCAACCCAGGCTTCACCCCGCGCGGGAATCCGCCCGGCTTCCTGCCCAGGCTGATTTGGCGCTGGTGCAATCAGCAGGCTGCCGCGCAGAGGGGCGCCGGACTCCATCGCCTTGACAGCGGCCAGTTGCGTGGCGCTGTCCGTGGTGGCCATGCTGTTGAAGGCTATGCTGTGCGTGACGCGCAGGCCCCGGCGTACTGCTTCGGTTTCCAACGCCACCGGCACGGGATGATCGGCGGAGATCACCACATCGGCGCCAAGAAGCTGGGTGGCCTCCTGCGCCAAGCCCTGGGACACACGATCCGTCACGAAACCGACACTGGTCAGCCCAAGCACAGCGATGAACAGGGCCAAACCAATCAGAGTGAGTTCGCCAGCGCGCAGGTCGCGGCGCAGCATCTGCAGGGCAGGAAGGATGACAGGCATTGTATGAAGGGGGAAACCGTATCCAGGTGCAGACCACAGCATAGCCCGAATGTTCCGCGGCGGGGAACCGGCACCGGCACGCCTTGCCAGAAACATTTTCTGGATACAGTCATAGGGGCGGATTACAGCGGCTTGCACTAGCCGCTGGCATAGGATGCATGACGTCGACGCTTGGTTAACTGCCCGTTTTCACTCCAGCCGAACCTCAAACTCATGTGTCGAAACCCCGACTGGCGCATCCTTCTTGCGGAAATGCTGGCCCTCTGGCTGTTCAGCGCTTTTGCCTGGGCCGCCGATACCGGCACACCACCGCCACTGCGCAAGCAGATCCTCATACTCAATAGTTCACAGTACGGTCTGCCGGTACCGGATTCAATCGTGCGCACCACGGTCGACGCCCTGCGGGCCAAAGAAATCAGCCCCAGCGATATGTTTGTCGAACATTTTGATCTGTCGCGCAACCCGGATGCCACGCACAAGGCCAATCTGGCAAACGAGATTGCCCACAAACTGAGCAAACGCCAGATTGACCTGATCATCACCGTCAATCAGGAAGCCTTCGATTTCATGACCGCAGAAGGCAGCGGGATTGCTCCCCAGGCACCGATCCTTGCCACCCTGATCCAGAAACCCCTGCCTTCGCCACGCCTGGATCACCGGCAGGTCATCAACCTACGCTCGGCAACCGACGCAGAGGGCACCCTGAACCATGCCCTCAAGCTGTTTCCGCGCACCCGGCACATTGTCGTTGCCGACGGCGGTGATGATTCAGCCCATCCCTACGAAGCGGCCTTTGATGCTGCGGTAAAGCACCTGCATCTGCCCCAGACAATTGAGCACACCAGCGGCCTCAGCTATGACCAAATGCTGCGGCATGTGGCCCAGTTGCCACCAGACAGCATTGTGTTCGTCGGTTTCTATTTCAATGACAAGACGGGGCGCTCTTTTGTGCCCGCTGACGCCACAGCTGCAATCGGGCGTGCCGCCAATGCGCCAACCTTCGGCATGTTCGACACCTATGTACGCAATGGCCTGACGGGCGGCTCCGTGGCCCTCACCCCGGTCATTGGTGAACGTGCGGCAGACGTATCGATTGCCTATCTGAGTGGACAACTCAAACTGCACGAGCAGGAAACCATTATCAACATTCCTGCAGCGCCCATGTTCAACTGGCTGCAGATGCAACACTGGGGAATCGAGGAGAAAGCACTACCGGCCGGCAGCCTGATTGTGCATCGCCCTGTTACCATGTGGAACCAGTACCGCTATGCCATCAGTGCCACGATTGCGGCGTTTGTCGTCCTCACCCTGCTGGTGTTCGCGCTCACCCTGCAGAACCGCCGCCGCCACACAGCGGAAAACGAGGCGCGCCAGGGTGAAGAGATGATCCGGCGCCTCATCGCCAGCAGCCTGGACAGTATCGGGGTGCTCGATCTGGGCGGACGCATTCAGTCGATGAGCGAGAGCGGTCAGCGCCTGCGCGAAATTACCGACGTCAGTACCCACATCGGGCAGCCCTACACATCATTCTGGTTCGAGCAGGACAAAGCCTCGGTGCGCGAAGCCATTTCCACGGCCTGCAGTGGAGGACAGGGGCATTTCCAGGCGTATCGGCCGACCCTGGTCACAGCCACCCCGAAATGGTGGGATGTCATCATCTCCCCCGTCACCAATCAGCAGGGCAGCGTGGAACGTTTGCTGGTTGTCTCGCGTGACATTACCGAGCGCAAACAGGCCGAAGAGGCGCTCGCCCGCCATCGCGACCAGCTCGAACAGCAGGTGGCACAACGCACGGCGGAACTCGCACGCGCCAAGGATGCGGCAGAGGCCGCAAATGTAGCCAAGAGCGCTTTTCTTGCAAACATGAGCCATGAAATCCGCACGCCGATGAACGCCATTCTGGGCATGTCTGCGCTGATACGGCGCAACGGCGTAACCCAGGATCAGGCAGAACGCCTCGACAAGATCGCGATTGCCGGGCAGCATCTGCTGGAAGTGATCAATGCCATCCTTGACCTCTCCAAGATTGAAGCCGGCAAACTCGCGCTCAATGAAGCCCCGCTGCGTATCTCGGATGTCGTCACCCACGTTGCCTCCATCATCAGCCAGGGCGTGCAATCCAAAGGCCTGCATCTGAACATCGAACAGGCAAGTATCCCTCCGGTCATGGGCGACACCATCCGCCTGCAACAGGCATTGCTCAACTATGCCACCAATGCCGTGAAGTTCACCGAATCAGGAAACATCACACTGCGCACGAAAATCGACAGACAATATGAAGAAAGCATTTTAGTAAAGTTTGAAGTTGAGGATTCCGGCATCGGCATTGAACCAGCCACTGTGGCACGGCTTTTTTCGAGCTTTGAGCAGGCGGATAACTCAACAACCCGCCGGTATGGCGGCACCGGCCTTGGGCTCGCCATCACCCGCCACTTCGCGGAATTGATGGGAGGTACAGTTGGCGTCAGCAGTATTCCGGGCCGGGGCAGCACATTCTGGTTTACCGCCTTGCTGCGCCGTGCCCCGGAAGGCACTGCAGACGCCACGCCGGAACCCGCGACAGCCGGGGAGGATGCGGGAGACATCCTGCGCCAACGCTATGCTGGACACCATGTACTGCTCGTTGAAGACGACATGATCAACCAGGAAATTGCACGGATGCTGCTGGAGGGCGTGGGGCTTGAAGTGGATTCGGCTGGAGACGGCAGCATCGCGGTGGAAATGGCTTCTTGCAAGCACTACTCGCTGATCCTCATGGACATGCAGATGCCATCCATGGACGGCCTGGAAGCCACCCGCCTGATCCGCACGCACCCTGCGGGGAAAAACATCCCTATCATCGCCATGACGGCGAGCGCCTTTGACAATGATCGCCAGCGTTGCCTGGAAGTCGGGATGAATGATTTCATCTCCAAACCGGTAGAACCGGAACGCCTGTTCGCGGTACTTCTGCACTGGCTTTCAAAACCTGCAACATCTTCGTCACATGACAATGTAACCTGATTGCAACGCCCCGCCATTAATCTTGTGCAATTCAGATGCCCGGGAAAAATGTCATGTCATTGAAACGCATTGCACTGGCACTGGCCAGTTGCTGTCTGATGGCCCAGGCCCAGGCTGTCACGGAGATCCAGTGGTGGCATGCGATGACCGGCCCGCTCAACGACAAGGTCAATGAGATCGCCAACCGATTCAATGCCAGCCAGCATGACTACAAGGTCGTTCCGGTATTCAAGGGTAACTACGACGAAACACTGGCTGCCGGCATCGCAGCCTATCGTGCCGGCAATGCACCGCATATCCTGCAGGTGTTCGAGGTTGGCACTGCCACAATGATGAATGCAAAAGGCGCCATCCGACCGGTTGCCACGGTGATGAAGGATGCCGGCGAGGCCTTCGACCCGAAAAGCTACATCCCGGCTGTCATGGGGTATTACACCTCGGCCTCGGGCGAAATGCTCTCCTTCCCCTTCAACAGTTCAACCACGGTGTTCTACTACAACCGTGACGCTTTCAAGGCTGCAGGGCTGGATGAAAACAAACCGCCGAAAACCTGGCCCGAACTGTTTGCCGATGCACAGAAGCTCAAGGAATCCGGCAGCAAGTGTGCCTATACCACCGACTGGCAAGGCTGGGTGCACCTGGAGAGCTTCTCGGCCTGGCACAACACCCTGTACGCCACCAAAGACAACGGCTTTGGCGGTACCGATGCCCGCCTGGTGTTCAATGGCCCGGTGCAGGTACGCCACATTGCCAACCTGCAGAAGCTCGCACAGGAAGGCATGTTTGTGTACGGCGGGCGCAAGAGTGAATCACAGGCCAAGTTCTATTCCAGTGAATGCGCGATGTTTACAGGCTCTTCCGCGTCCCTGGCAAGCATCCGCCAGAATGCGAAATTCAAGTTTGGCGTAGCCACCCTGCCGTATTACCCGGATGTCAAGGATGCCCCCCAGAACACCATCATCGGGGGCGCCTCACTGTGGGTACTGAACGGCCACAAGGCGGACGAATACAAGGGGGTGGCGAAGTTTTTCAGCTTCCTCTCACGAACCGACGTACAGGCTGACTGGCACCAGTTCTCCGGCTACCTGCCGCTCACCCTGGCCGCCTACCAGTTGACCAAGCAGTCAGGCTTCTATGAACGCAATCCAGGTGCCGATGTTTCGGTGCAGCAGATGGTCGTGAAGACCACCAGCAAATCGCGAGGCGTGCGCCTGGGCAACCTGCCGCAGATCCGCACCATCGTGGATGAAGAACTCGAAGCAGTCTGGGCCGGCAAAAAGAGCGCCAAGGAAGCCCTTGATGCGGCAGTGGCACGCGGCAATGAGCAACTCGTGCAGTTCCAGAAAACCGTGCGCAACTGAACGCTACTGAATGGCTAGGCCTGTGCTGAGCGCAAGCCGCTACAGGCTATCTATATGGAAAAACGTGTTGTCTTCCAGGGCCGCTGGCTACCAGCCCTGCTGCTCCTGCCCCAGCTGACCATCACTGTGGCATTCTTTTTTGTGCCAGCCGGGCAGGCCCTGTATCAATCCCTGTTCCGCCAGGATGCCTTCGGGCTCTCGATGGTCTGGGTCGGGCTGGACAATTTCCGCATGCTCTGGGAAGACCCGGCCTATCTGGCCTCTTTCCGCACCACCGCCATCTTTGCCCTGGGCGTTACGCTCCTGGGGCTGGCGGCGGGCCTGCTGCTGGCCTGGTTTGCAGACCGCCTGCTGCGAGCCGCTACGCTGATCCGCACCCTGATCATCTGGCCGTATGCGATTGCACCGGCCATCGCCGGGGTGCTGTGGATGTTCCTCTTCAACCCCAGCCTCGGGCTCGTCTCCTTCTGGCTCAAGGCACTCGGCATCCACTGGAACTATCTCTTGCGCAGCGATCAGGCACTCTTGCTGGTGGTGCTCATTGCAGCCTGGAAGCAGGTGAGCTACAACTTTCTGTTTTTCCTGGCAGGCCTGCAGAGCATTCCGAAATCCCTGATTGAGGCCGCCGCCATTGATGGCGCGGGGGTCTGGCAACGCTTTTGCAGCATCGTATTTCCGCTACTCGCTCCCACCACCTTTTTTCTGCTCGTGATCAACATGGTGTATGCCTTCTTCGACACCTTCGCAATCATCGACGCAGTCACCCAGGGTGGCCCTTTCAGCTCCACCGAGATCCTCGTCTACAAGGTGTATCGCGATGGCTTCCACGGCCTCGATTTCGGCGGCTCGGCGGCACAGTCGGTAATCCTGATGATGCTGGTGATCGGGCTGACGATCCTGCAGTTCCGCTATGTGGAACGCAAGGTGAATTACTAGGAGCACGCAATGGTCGAAAACCGCCGCTGGCTTGATGTACTGACCTGGATCGTGCTGCTTGGCGGCGTCATCGCAGTTGGCTTACCGGTGTATGTCACGTTCATTGCCTCGACACTCGATGCGCAGGAAGTGCTGCGCACACCGATGCCACTTGTACCGGGAACCCATCTGCTGGAGAACTATTCACGGGTACTTGGCCGTGGTGTCGGGGAAAGTGCCATTCCGGTCTCCAGCATGCTCCTCAACAGCCTGTGGATGGCACTGGGCGTCGCTTTCGGCAAGATCGCCGTCTCCCTGCTCTCCGCCTTTGCCATCGTGTACTTCCGCTTTCCGCTGCGCAAGCTGGCGTTCTGCCTGATCTTCGTGACCCTGATGCTGCCTGTGGAAGTACGCATCATGCCGACCTATCAGGTGGTTTCCTCACTCGGGCTCATCAACACCCGCCTGGGCATGATCCTGCCGATCATCGCTTCGGCCACCGCCACCTTTCTGTTCCGCCAGTTCTTTCTCAGCGTGCCGGATGAACTCGCCGAAGCCGCCCGCGTGGACGGTGCCAGCCCGTTGAGATTCTTCTTCGATACGCTGCTACCACTCTCGGCCACCACCCTGGCAGCACTCTTCGTGATCCAGTTCATCTACGGCTGGAATCAGTATCTGTGGCCCCTGCTGATCACCACGGACCGCAATCTCGTGCCGGTGGTAGTAGGCCTCACACAGATGATTTCACGTTCCGGAGACGCTGCCACCAACTGGAATCTGGTCATGGCCACCGTGATGCTGGCAATGCTCCCCCCTGCATTGGTGGTGATACTGATGCAACGCTGGTTCGTCAAAGGGCTGGTGGATTCAGAGAAATGACAAAGGTGATCCGATCATGGCACAAATCCGTTTAAAGGCCCTGCGCAAAACCTATAACCAGAGTGAGGTACTACACGGTATCGACATGGATATCGCCAATGGCGAGTTCGTTGTCATCGTCGGCCCCTCGGGCTGTGGAAAATCCACTCTGCTACGCATGGTGGCAGGGCTGGAAACCGTCACAGCAGGCGAAATCCATATCGGGGAGCGCATGGTCAACAGACTGGAGCCTGCCCAGCGCGACATCGCCATGGTATTTCAGAATTACGCGCTTTACCCGCATATGAGTGTGCGCCAGAACATGAGTTACGGCCTACGCATTCGTGGCCTGCCACGTGAGCAGATAGAAGCACGCGTAAGCACCGTGGCTGCAACACTGGGGCTCGAAGCACTGCTGGATAGGCGTCCGCGCGAGCTCTCGGGCGGACAGCGCCAGCGTGTCGCCATGGGCCGTGCTATCGTGCGCGAACCAGCGGTTTTCCTGTTCGACGAACCCCTCTCCAATCTCGACGCCAAACTGCGCGTGCAGATGCGCGTGGAACTCGAACTGCTGCATCAGCGCCTGCAGACCACCAGCCTTTACGTCACGCACGATCAGGTGGAGGCCATGACGCTTGCCGACCGCATTGTCGTGCTCAACGCCGGGCAGGTGGAGCAGATCGGCTCGCCGGCCGAAGTGTATGCACGCCCGGCCAGCACCTTCGTTGCCGGTTTTATCGGGCTGCCACCAATGAATCTGCTACCTGTCCGCCAATCCGCCGCTGGCCTGTTGCTGGCTGGAGGGTGTACTGACGGAGACACGCTGCGCCTGACATTTCCCCTGCAAGACCTGCCGGAAGAATTCATCATCGGCTGCCGCCCGGAACATCTGCAGGTGGCCATATCAGGGCAGGCGGATTTCAGTGCCCGGGTTCGCGTGGTTGAAAACCTCGGTGCGGATACCCACGCCTATTGCAGCATCGGAGAACAGGAAATCATCGTGCGCTTGGCGGCCGGAAGCAATCTCCGCAGTGGCGACCTGCTGCCCCTGCATATCAGCTCCGCTGATGTGCACTGCTTTGCCGCCGATACGGGAAAACGCATTGCAACCGGAAACCCGGAGAGCGGCGAGACATCAGACTTTCGCGAAGGCCTGGCACAAGCCGTTGCCTGAGCGTACTCACGCCGGACGCCCACCAGGATGCCCGGCGTATATTTTCTTCCCCAAAAACACCAAAACTGCCACAAAGCACAAAACCACTCTATATCCCGGTCGACTGTCGGATACTTTCGATTTCCTGCGTAAAATTATTTGCGCATGCCATGTTGCCGACCTACCCTGCATTTTGTGCAGCACAAAAGCAGTAAAAACAGTGGCCTGCGCCTGATTGGGGGAACTGCCGGAATGAAGAGGTTTCAATCCACACCTGACATCGGCAGCAATATGCCCAGCACTTTCGCCTCTGTCATAGCCACACATCAGGCGCACCAGTCACATCTAAAAACA
Organism: Rhodocyclaceae bacterium UBA1310; assembly: GCA_002307175.1. Classification (GTDB taxonomy): domain Bacteria; phylum Pseudomonadota; class Gammaproteobacteria; order Burkholderiales; family Rhodocyclaceae; genus Uliginosibacterium. The sequence goes on along the minus strand of DBTS01000034.1, from coordinate 134,447 downwards.
CAATCTGGAGACATGACATGCAATTTATCCTGGTTTTGGCAGGAGCTACGGCTCTGTGCCTGAGCGGTGTTGCCGCGGCAAGCACCGATTACCCATCTGGCTACACCAAATGTGCTCAGGTGGGCAGCACCTGCAGCATGACGGGCACACATACCGTCGCCCTTGGAAAATCCGGCTCATTCGTATATACCACGCTGACAGGCAGCTTTACCTGCCTGACCACTCTGTTCCCGACCAACAGTTTCACCAGCGGTGCCTGGTGTTCTGTCGGCCCCGAAGTGACAAGCAGTTCTTCCAGTTCTTCCAGTTCTTCCAGCTCCAGTTCCTCAAAGAGCTCCAGCTCTTCCAGTTCTGCGGCCTCTTCGTCCTCGAGCTCCAAATCCAGCTCTTCTTCGAGCAGCTCCGCCGCTTCCTCCAGCAGTGTATCGTCCGTCGCCTCTACCGCAACACGGCCACAACTCAGCACCACCGTAGCTGCCAACTACACCGTCGCCAAGTATCTGGGCAGCTGGACACCGGAGACCGTAAGCACGCCCTCTTCGCCGGATTACACGGTGGGCAGCAGTGCCACCTACAAGACCATCCAGTCCGCCGTGAATGTCGCCATTGCGACTGGCAGCACAACACGCAAGTACATTCTGGTGAATGCAGGAACCTACAAGGAGCTGGTCTTCATCCCATCAGGAACGCCGATTACCCTGTACGGCACGGGCGCTTCCACTGCGGTACAGATCCAGCTGAACATTTCAGCGCCCATGACCGGCACCCAGTATGGCGCAGTCGTCTCTGCCTCGAATTACACCGGCACCGGCAAAACCTGGGTACAGGGGTGTATCAACAAGGGTTCCAGCACTATCGGCACGACCTGTTCCTCAATGTTCGTGGTGCAGAACGAAGGCTTTGAACTGAAGAATGTCACGATCACCAACCTTTACGGTGAAGACAATGCCAATTCAGGCGGGCAGGATCAGGCTGTGGCCTTGTACACTGCGGCCGACAAAGTGATCCTGGATAGCGTGCGGCTGATCGGGAATCAGGACACTCTGTGGGTTTCCGGAACCAACAAGCGCGTCTATGTAAAATCCTCGTATGTGGCAGGCGACGTTGATTTCATCTTCGGGAATGCCACCGCCGTGTTCGACAGCAGCGAGATCTATTACGTGACCGGACGCAAGACCAACGGCGCGATCGGCGCACCGAGCACGGAATCCAGCGTCACATATGGATTCCTGTTCAATGCCTGCAGCTTCACGAGCAGCGGCAGCCTCTCGGGTACGGTCTATTTTGCCCGGCAGTGGCCGCAGAGCAGCCTGAGCAATCCGGTGGGCAAAATGATCATCCGCAATTCCACGATAGGCTCGCACATCGTCAAGGCAGCTCCCTGGAAAGACTGGAGCAGTACCGTACTGGTCAACTACGGTACAACGACCAGTCCGAATCTGGGGGAATACCAGAACACCGGCGCTGGCGCGGCACAATAAGGATCTGAAGTAAAAAAACCGCAGGGCATCACCCCTGCGGTTTTTTCATGGGCACCCAGCCCGAATCAGGCGAACCAGAGCCGGATCGTATCAATGAAACGCCGCCACCAGCTGCCGGAATCCACGGCATCCACCACCACCAGGGGATAATCCGCGAGGGTCTGCCCGTCCAGCGTGAGGTGCATCACGCCTACTTCCTGCCCGGCCTTGAGCGGAGCCACGAGAGGCTTCTTGACCGAGAATTCCTGCTTGATCTCACCAGTCTTGCCGCGCGGTACGCTCACATAGTGCTCCGCCAGGAAGCCGATATTGACCTCTTCGGCAGCCCCCTTGAACACCGGCGCCTTGGTCACGGCCTGATGGGCCGAGAACAGCTTGGGTGTTTCATAGGCCGCCAACCCCCAATCGAGGAGCTTGCCGGCTTCGTCGCCACGATCCTTCATGCTGGTGGTGCCGGTGACCACGGAAATCACGCGTCGTCCGCCCTTCTTGCTGGTAGCCACAAGATTGAAACCAGCCGATTCGGTATGCCCGGTTTTCATGCCATCAACATCCGGATCATGCCACAACAGCGGGTTACGGTTACCCTGCTTGATCTTGTTGTAAGTAAATTCCTTGATCGAATAGATCGGGAAAAATTCGGGGAAGTCGTGCATGATGGCCATCGAAAGTTTCACGAGGTCGTTGGCACTGGTATAGAGCTGCGGGTCGGGCAGGCCCGTGGCGTTGGTGTAATGGGTATTGGTGAGACCCAGCTTCTGGACCTGGGCATTCATCATCTGCACAAATGCATCTTCCGATCCGGCAATCCCTTCCGCCAGCACGACGCAGGCATCGTTGCCAGATTGCACGATCATCCCGCGCAGAAGATCATCGACGCGCACCGGCACCTTGACGTCGACAAACATGCGCGAACCTTCCATCTTCCACGCTTTGGTGGAGACCGGCAGGGTCTGATCCAGGCGCAGACGCCCTTCCTTGACTGCCTTGAAAGACAGGTAAGCCGTCATCAGCTTGGTCAGCGAGGCCGGTTCAATGCGTTTGTCGGCATCCTGCCCAGCCAGGGTTTGCCCACTCTGCACATCGTAAAAAACATAGGTGCGAGCAGCAATTTGCGGTGGTACAGGTGCGGCAGCCATGCCACACAGGGGGATAGAAAGAATGGCTGCGCACAGCAGACGACGAATCATGGGAACTCCAACAACAGATCAGAACAAGAGGGGCGTTATGTTACGCCTTCGGTTGCCAGTCTGATGGTTTTCCGGCAAAAGAGTTCAATTTTTGCCCACCAAATAAAAAAACACCCTGTTTTGAGGGTGCTTTCGTACATCAGGCAGCAAAATCTTAGCCGCGGGCAGTCATCAGGCGCAGAAGCAAATCGCTGGTCTTGGGATTTTCGATGTAAGGCTTGTAGCTCTCCGACACGTGCGAGAAGAACACCGTGTTGTCGCGCAAGTCAATGAACTTCACGCCATCCTTTTCAAGGCGGGTGCGTGCGGCCAGCATGCGCTTACCCCACATGTCACGGTCGCTCTGGGCGGAAGCGCGACCTGCGTCCAGCATGCTCTTGCGACCGGCTTCACTCAGGTGATTCCAGAGAACGGCGGAAACCACCAGTGCTTCGAACTGCACGGAGTGATTGCTCTGCACGAAATAGCGTGCATGCTTGTAGTGCTGGTCGGCTTCGTAGGACAGCATGTCGTTTTCGGCACCATCGATACTGCCCGAATCCAGAGCCCCCGTCACATTCTCATAGGCAAGGATCTCAGGCTGCCCGCCCAAAGCAGTCACCATCTGGCGCAAATCACCACGATTCGGAATCCGCAGCTTCAGACCACTCAGTTCATACAGCGAGGCAGGCGGCTTGTTGCGCAGATACAGCGAGCGGGTACCACCATCGTACCAGCCCAGCACAATCATTCCCTTGGCAGCCATTTCAGCTTCAATTTCCTTACCGACCTGGCCATCAAGCTGGACAAACATCTGCTTGGCGTCCCGGAACAGAAAAGGCAGTTGCAGCACCTTGGCCTTGGGCACCAGTTTCGTCACTGTGCCGGCGGTGAGAACTGCCACATTGATGTCTCCGCTCTGCAGGCTGAGGATCAGTTTATTCTGATCACCAGCGGCAGACATCGGCAGAATCTTCAGATCGTGGTGACCATCGATATCCTTGGCCTGCAGCAGGAAATTCTGCATGGCAAGCGACGTGGGATGATCTTCGGGCTGAGGAGACCAGGCGGACAACTCAGCGGCATGTGCAGAAACGCTGAGGCTCAGCGTCAGAAAGGCGGCAGACAGCAGATTTCGAATCATGACAGCACTCTGAAAACGGAAATGGGATCATGCGACCGATACCGGGATGACCTTGGTTCAAATAGTGCTATTAAGTTCGGGTAAACCCCAATAAATTTTTTGAAGTGAAAAATAAGCGGAGACAATCCCCTGCAAGTCTTTCAGCCCCTGTCCTTTTTTACACAAAAATCCGTTTTTAATTAAACAGTTACAACATAGTTGTCAGGCAGCCTCTATATTCTCTGACAAAACCGAATTGTCACGCCCGCCCAACCCCGACGAACGGTCGATTTTCAGGCATCAAACGGGCGCTAACAGGGTCTCAGCGAGCTTTACCCAGTAACTGGCACCCAGCGCCAGATTGTCATCATTGAAGTCGTAACGTGCATTGTGCAGCGTGCAACCACCCTCCCCGGGGCCATTCCCCAGCCAGATATAACAGCCCGGGCAATGCTCCAGAAAATGGGAAAAGTCCTCGGCACCCATGCTCGGATCCACATCCCAGTCGATACGCTCAGCACCCACCACAAGACTCGCCGCCTGCCGGCACTGTTCAGCCTCCATCACTGTATTCACCGTCGGGGGATAACCCTCCATGCGCTGCAGGCTGATATCGACGTTGAACGTCGTGCCAATCCCCTGGCAGATCTCATGCATGCGCTTCCAGGTGGCTTCGCGCACCTCATGCCGCAGGGCCCGCGTAGTCCCGCTCAGCACCGCCGAACCAGGAATCGCGTTATAGGCCTCACCGGCATGAAATTGCGTAACCGACACCACGGCACTATCGAGCGGATTCGTATTCCGCGCACTGATTGCCTGCAGCGCATTGACCAGCGAGGCGCCAGCCACAATCGGATCACGTGTCAGGTGGGGCATAGCGGCATGGCCGCCATGCCCACGGATAACAATATCGAAACGGTCGGCACTCGCCATCACCGGGCCGGGATTGATACAGATACGCCCCGCCGGAATACCCGGCCAGTTGTGCATGCCAAAAACAGCCTGAATGGGAAAACGCTCAAAGAAGCCATCGGCAATCATGCTGGAGGCGCCGGCACTACCCTCTTCGGCTGGCTGGAATACAAACACGACGGTGCCATCAAAATTCCGATGGTTTGCGAGATATTCTGCCGCACCGAGCAGCATGGTGGTATGCCCGTCATGACCGCAGGCGTGCATGACTCCGGAATGGCGCGAGCGATGCGCAAATTCATTGGCTTCCTGGATGGGCAGGGCATCCATATCGGCACGCAGACCAATCATGCGTGACGATGTACCGCTGCGCAGCACACCGACAACACCGGTTTTGCCAATTCCCCGATGAACCTCAATGTTCCAGCCGGCCAGCAGCGACGCCACAAGTTCGGAAGTACGCCGCTCTTCGTATGCGGTTTCAGGGTGGGCATGAATATCCCGGCGGATATCCATCAAAGTAGCCTGACGGCTGGCAATCTCAGAGATGACTGGCATGGCAGGAATCCATCGTTGGCGAACCCATGCCAAATCCGGGCAAAAAAGTTCGACTGACGCAAGCGAAGCAAAATACACCCCGCCCCGGAACCCATATACCTCTTGCGCCCCTACCAGGCTTCTCGGCTGGGGGCGTTTCCGCAACCGGATTTGACACTGCGACACTGCAATTTGCAGGCGAAAATCATTTTTATTCTATTACTTTTATGTTCCCAACAACAGCCACGCTTTCCGCCAGTTATTTCTTTGTACAAAGTGAACTAGGATCTTGACGAACGGCAGACTGTAAAGACAAACGGCAAACCCGATTGCCAAAATCTGGACAGAACTGCAGTTAATCCATCCGGCATGACGGGAGCGGGCATTGCCAGATGGAGGATAGACGAGGCTCCAGCCACCCAGACAGACCACACACCAGGGAGAATCAGGATGAGCCCATTTGCATGCAAGTACAATGACTCCGGCTGCAAAACACGCTTAGGCATCAGGCACACACTGATCGTAATCGCCTCAATTTCCATGGTGCTGACGCTGCAGGCGTGTGGCGACAATGCCGCACGTGTACAGGCGACTGAATCTGTTGACCTGGCACGCCAGGCTGCCAACACAGCCGCCGACTATTTCGCCAAAAACGGGCAACTGCCTCGCGATCTTCAGATGGCGGGGTTTCAGCGCCATTTGCCTGAAAGCATGGATAGTCTGGCCATCGACCCTGCGGATGGAACCATCATTGTCCGTTTCAAATCCCAGGAACTGGCAGGAAAATCACTGTTCCTGACACCTCACATCAGCGGCCAGAACATCACTTGGACCTGCAATTCGGATTCGCTGCCTGCTGACGCCCTTCCTAACGGTTGTAGCACCTGACACCACAAGGTCTCGAATGGCCGCCCCACGGTCACACGACTGGAGTGGGCGGGTAATCGCCAAAACCGGTACACTCTGCCGGCCATGCCCGTTCCCACACTCAAAGACACTGCTCCCCCCAGCACACTGCCCCGCCCGACAGGGCGCTACGAGTGGCTGCGCTGGCCCGTTGCCTGGGGGCTTGCCATCTGTGCGAGCCTCGGTCTGCTGGCTGCCATCGGCATTGCCATTCCCAGCGGAATCAGACTGGTTCCCGAACGCCTGCTCGCAGTCCTGCAGATTCCGGTCGGCACAGCCCCCGGCGCTACGCTGCCAGCGCCCTTTGCGGCAGAGAGCGGCGCCGCTGTAGCCAGCAAAACCTCAGACAGGGGCAAACAGGCTGATCCCGCAGTCGCGAATATCCCTACACCCGACAGGCACAAACTTGACAAGTGATTTTTACGCGGATGTAATTCAAGCTCATTAGTCTCTGGACAATACTTTTGAGCACCTGTACCGCATTTGTGGCTTCACACAGACTGGTCAGTGGCCAGCCTGGAGAAGTCTCGGATCATCTGCGCATCCTGCTGAGCCGCAACCCTCAGGCTGAATGCATGGTTATCGACGACCACACGGGGCGTTCCCTGACGCTCGACGGCACTGGTACAGTCGTCTCGGGGGCACTGGCAGACGGGGTGGCGGGCCGGATGAAAAGCAAGCCTGGGCGCCCGCGTCTGGGCGTGGTAGCACGCGAGGTGACTCTGCTCCCACGTCACTGGGAATGGCTGACGGCACAGCCCGGAGGCATTTCCGTGACGCTCCGCAGGCTGGTGGAAACGCTGAGCCAGGACAGTCATCCTCACGACAAGGCGCAGCGCTCCCTGGAAGCCTGCCTTCACGCCATGTTGACGCTGGCGGGCGATCAGCCGGATTGTGCAGATGCCTGCGAAGACCTTTGCCAGGGGAAGTTCCTGAATATCGGCATGTACATGAAGGACTGGCCCAGCGATATCCGCCGGTATCTGGAGGCTTTCATCGCAGCGGCATGGCACGACGCCTGTCGTGCGCGCGTAATAGGCACATAAGAAGCTGTTCATGCTCTGTCGCAAGCGCTGGACCGAATTCACCCAGAATCGGTAGCCAAACGCAACAACCCTCCCGAACGGCTGCCCGTCATCTGTAACATACAGTAAACTCCGCCACCAGTAATCCACAAATCCTACAAGGGGAGGCACCGATGAGTGCAATGATCTTTTGCCGCGCCTGCGGCAAGGAAGTCGCCAGAACCGCCCGCAGTTGCCCGGCATGCGGGGCACCAGTCAGCCATAAGCGTTACAAGGACAAAACCGCCGCAGCCATTCTGGCTTTTTTCGGCGGCTCACTGGGACTGCACCGTTTCTACCTCGGACAGTGGTGGGGAATCTTCTATCCGCTTTTCTGCTGCACCGGGATACCCGCCTTCATTGCCTTCATCGAATTCATCGTGTTTCTTGCCTGCAATCGTGAGAACTGGGATGCCAAATACAATGACGGGCAGACCGGCGACTTCAGCGATTCCATCGTCTGGGTGGTTGTGGGAGTGGTTCTCAGCATCCTGCTCGCTGTCGCTTTTCTGATTATCATCCCGATCATGGCAGCCATTGCACTGCCTGCCTATCAGGATTACACAGGCCGCTCACTGACCACCCCGGCTTACAGTGCAGCTAGCGCCGCCGCCGCCAGCGTGGGGAGCTATTATCAGCAGCACAATGCCATCCCGACCGACATTGCCACCGCCGGCTATACCGCGCCGCTGCCACAGGGCGTGGAAAGCATCACTGTCGACCAGGAAAACGGCAGCCTGACGGTAAGCTTCAACAAGGCGCCACTCCTTGGCAAGACCCTTGAACTTGTCCCAACGGCCGACGCACAGGGGGCAATCACCTGGGCCTGCTCCTCTTCCGACATCCGCAAGAACCAGTTGCCCGTAAGCTGCCGTCAGTAAGCAACGCGGATCTCCCCGGACATATGCCGGGCGACATGGAGACAGGCAGACTGATCAGTCTGCCTGGATTCTTGCGGGGAGTGCAGCGAGAAGCCTTTTGCCGAACACGTCAACACGTTGCCAATCGGTATATTCGATAGCCGTGTCAGGGCGGGTCGGCCCGCCGGTCATCCACATGATCAGACGGATCATGCAGCGATCCAGTGAGGTGTAGCGCGGATAGTCGAGCCGGCCGGCAAACACATCAAGATATTGCGGACACCAGCCGATGCTGCTGAGGAAGTGCCGCAGATAGGGATTGGTTTCCGGCTGCCCCTTGGAAGGTTTGCGCGCCACAAGATTGACCGAGAAAAAGGCATGCGGCTTCGCCTGCAGGCTGCTGCGCCAGACCCGCATGAAATCACGCACCACGCGCCGATGAAAACCATAGCGGATGCTCGCGCCGATGATCACCAGATCGTAATCGGGAAGTTCGCTGCCTGCCTGTACGGCAATCTCCCGCAGGCTCACCTGCACCCCCGCATTCACAAACAGTGTCTGCAGACGCTCGCAGATATGCTGCGTATGCCCATCAACGGTGGAATACAGGATCAATACCCGGAGAGATACAGTCTGGATTGGGTTTGACGTCATGCTGAAAGTCTAGCAAACAGGACAGGCCACACCTCCCGCTGGATCAGAAAAACGTAAGAAGCTGTTCACTCTCTGTCGCGAGAAGGCGTCAGCGAGCAAGGCAGGGGTTTCATGGAGCACTGCTCCATGCCGGCCGAGCCGGTTTGCTGTGCAAAGCAAACCGTGGGATAAGCGCAGCGCAGAAACCAGAGCTTCTTTGCAAAACCCTCTTCAGCCTGGCGTCACGGAAGGGCTTCGGCTTCGAGTGTGTCCCAGTCCACATCTCCGCAAAGGACAACAGGCCGATCATTGATCAGGACCTGGATAGACACCGTCACACAGATGTTGCCGGTCGCCACGGACAGATACGGGCGTGTCGTCTGTGCCTTACCCGGCTCACGCATGGCCCGGATGAAATAGGCACGACGCGACCAGCGAGCCCCTTCCATATGCCCCAGTCCAAGCATCACCCGACGCTTGTGAGAAGTTGGTGCATTCAGGTTCGTACCGATCTGCCGCCCTGTTTCATCCAGCATATACAGGCAGGCCACATGAGGCAGGTCGAGATAGGAGCTGGATGCCTGCTCCAGGGTTTCACCGAGAGCTACGCGCTGGGCGGCAATCCAGATGGCCTTGAGGTAAGGTGCCATGACCCGCTCACGCTCATCCCAGCTTTGATTGGCACGCAGGCTCTGTTCGTTCCACACGGCATCCATGCATGGTTTGACAGAGAACACATCACTGACCGGCTGCTTCGCGGGGCGACCGAAATACCACCCCTGCCCGAAATCAATATTCGCATCCATCGCAATACGTGCCTGATCCAGAGTTTCGATCCCCTCCAGCAACACCAGCGTGCCAGCCTCGTGAAGAATTCCGGCAATCTGCGGCAGTAGACGACGCATGGCACGATCCGATTCGGCCCTGACGGCAAACGATCGATCCAGTTTCACCACATCCGGACGAATTTTCCAGACCCTGTCGAAATTCGAATGCCCTGCACCGAAATCATCAAGCGCGACTCCAAACCCGAGTTCCCGCATCCGGGTGACACCTTCTTCGAAGCGCACGTGATCGGTAATGTCTTCCTCCACGATCTCGATCACGAACTTCGCTGGCGCAAGACCAGCAAAAGTCCCCATCGCGTCTGCGACATCACTGTAATCGGAGTCAAGAAGACTGCCAAACAGTGCGGGATGCAGATTCAGAAAAAACCAGCCCGGCGAGGTCGAATGCGAGGCATTGACGATGTGCATGAGGCGGGTGGCACGATCCAGCCATAAAAGGTCTTCAAGCCCCTGGGCGCGATCAAAGATATCTGGCGGCGCAACCATGTTGCCGAGCGGAGCAGACGCCCTCAGCAAAGCCTCGTGAGCAATCACGCGCGAATGGCTGAAGCTGACGATAGGCTGAAACACGCTGAACAGCTCAAGCTGTTTCCAGTCCAGTGTCAGTTGCCCCTCACGCTGCCGACTTGCCTTGAAATAGGGTTCCAGTATTTCCGGCATGTGCAAACCTGCCAAAGGTTTTCGCACAGACGAGCCCATCAGATTTACTGTCACTCCGTCGCCACAAAACATTTGAAAACCCCCGAACTGCGTGCACTCCGCTTTTTCAAGGCCTGACCAGATTATGGTCTGATCGTTGCCAGGTTCGCGGTATAAACGGGAAGCCGACTACCGGCCTTCCTCGAAATTACGGCAAAGAATACGGGGACTTTATGGTGTTTTTGCCAATTTTCACAAATTTACATCTACAAGCCGAAGACCTGCAGGGCATTAGCCGTGGTCTGTTGGGTGACAGCAGAAATGTCTATCTGGCGCAATTCAGCAAGAATCCTCGCAAACTGCGCCACATTGGCTGGCACATTGCGACCCTGTGAATCCCAGGCGGGGGGGATATCCGGCGCATCGGACTCCAGCACGATATGTTCAAGCGGGATGCTGCCCGCCAACGCGCGAATCCGCAGAGATCCCGAATAGCTCATGGCGCCACCGAACCCGAGAGCAAACCCCAGGCGCATGAAGGCTTCAGCCTGCTGCGGGCTGCCATTGAAAGCATGGGCGACGCCACCACGCACACGGTATCGGCGCAGGTACTTGAGCACCCGATCCTGGGCACGCCGCACATGCAGCAGAACGGGCAGATCGAATTCGCGTGCGAGCTTGAGCTGTTCGACAAAAAACAGCTCCTGTCGCAAGGGATCGGCACCGGCGACAAAACCATCCAGGCCGATCTCGCCGACAGCTACCGCACCACTGTTTGCAAAAAGGCCGCGCAAAGCGGCGATATCCGATTCCTGCGCCTGACCAACATACAGTGGATGAATTCCATAGGCATAAAAACTACCCGGCAACTGCTGCGCCAGCTCTCTCACCGCGGCACAGTTTCCGAGTGTCACAGCAGGAATGACGAAGCGTTCAACACCCACGGCATGAGCCGCCGCAATAACTGCGGCCCTGTCGGCATTGAACTCTGCCGCATCAAGATGGATATGGGTGTCGATCAACACCGCAAATCACAGGGGCCGGCAATACTCGGCGATGCTGGTGTTGCCTGAAACCCAGCCATCGGTTCTGTCTGCCAGCATCACGATGGCGTCCCGCAGCCCCTCAGCTTCTGCCGCCGGTTCCACCCGCGACAGCGGCACACGCACATCCATGACGCTCTTGAAGACAGGGTTCTTGCCATCAATCGAGATGCTTGCCTGCCCTGCCAGCAGCAGTTTGCCCAAGCCCTTGCGGTTGATCTCAAGAATCACATCGGAAATCTGCAAATCGAGACGACACTTTCCTTCTGAAACGATCGGCAGCAGGCGGGCAAGTGCCTGCTCAACCAAGTTTGCTGGCGGAGCAGCCCACCGGTTATAGGCATAAACACCACGCTCTGTCGGCTGTGCGTTATACCGATAGTACATAGACAAACCGGAAAGCACCTGCGAGGCACTGACCGTCACGCTGCGCAAAGGCAGTGGCTTGCGCGCTGCCGGCGCTTCGAAATCATTCCCGACATCATGCTGAGTCAGCACCGGTGCGCTATGCGGTATCAACCCGCAGGCGCAACACACAAGTATCGGCAATAGGCAGACAAGAAGCTTTTTCATGGTTTCCCTGGTTTCGTCTCACCGGGCCCCGGTGCCTGCTGTGTCTTGCCCAGCAACAGCACCTGCGGAGTGCGTTCGATATCGTCGAGTACACGATTAAGCTGCTGCGCACTGGACTGCAGACCCAGCATCAGATCATTGATACGCGGCAGCGTCTCCGTATTCAGATTGTTCTGCACGTCTCCGCCAAGCCTGTCAACACGATCCGCCACCGCATCCACCTTGGAGAGTGTCGTGCGAAAATCATGCACAGCCTGCGGTAACTCACGGGTGCTCGCCTGTAGTTGCTGCAGCGTCGCAGCAATGCTTTCGGCATTTTCCTGCGAGGAAAAACGTCTTAGATCTTCCGTCAATGCAGCAGTCTGGGCCATTGTCTTCTGCAAATGGTCAGAGCTATCGGCAAGATTCTTGAGCGTAAGGCTGATGTTCTTGATATTGTCATCGCTGAGCACGCGCTCCATGCGCTCCGTCGTCTGCTTGAGGCGGGTTACCACTTCCTGCGCTCCATCCACGACATTATTCAGGGGAGAGCCCCCTTCCGCCATGGCGATCACCGGTATCTTGGTTCCTGTCGCCAGCACCGGGGGGGCCATATCGGTGCCATCATCATCAAGCTGCACATAGCCCTGGCCCGTCAGCCCCTGCAGGCCGATCCGCGCACGCGTGCCACGCGTAATCGGCAGATCGGATTCAACCCGGATCGTGATCAAAACCTCACGCGAATCCTGCAGGTCAACATCGATAACTTTGCCCACGCGCACTCCGCGGTAGCGCACCGCTGCCTGCGGATTCAGCCCCGTGACACTACGCGGTGAAATGATGAGATATTTGGTCGTATCCTGCGCACCACCGGAAATCCACCACGTGACCATGACTCCGGTCACACCCAGACAGATGACAAACAGGCCGACGATCAATGCATATGCGCGATTTTCCATTCCAGGCCCACTTACTCTTCTGGCAATTCGTTAACAGCGGCACGGTAGCGGAAAAAATTCTGTATGAACGGATGCTCCACCGAGCGAATTCCATTCAGGTCTCCGACTGCCAGTATACGGCGTTCTGCCAGCACTGCAACGCGATTTGCCAGGGCTGACAGGGTATCCAGGTCATGCGTCACAAAAACAACCGTCAGCCCAAGGCTGGCGTGCAGACCGCGGATCAACTCCACGAACCCGGCACTGCGATCCGGATCGAGCCCTGCTGTGGGTTCATCGAGCAGCAGCAATTCCGGCTCGAGTGCCAGGGCCCGCGCCAGGGCGGCGCGCTTGATCATGCCACCCGACAATTGCGCCGGCATCAGGCTGGCGTGTTGTGGCTTGAGTTCGACCAATTCGAGTTTCGAAAGTACCAGAGTGCGGATTTCGTCTTCCAGCAAACCACCTACTTCACGCAGCGGAAAAGCAATGTTGTCGAACAGCGTCAGCGCAGAATACAAAGCCCCCTGCTGAAACAGAAAGCCCACCCGGCGCCGGCGCGCAGCCCGTGCGGCACGGTGGCCGTCGTTGAGCCCTTCCCCAAAAAGACGCACCTCGCCCAGCGTGGTTGCCTGCAATCCGATCATCTCTCGCAGCAAAGTGGTCTTGCCGGCGCCGGAGCCGCCCACCAGAGCCAGCAGATTGCCGCGCTCGACCTGCAGGTTGATGTTCTGATGTACCCAATGCCCACCCAGGCTTGTGCAAACCTCCCGCATCTCAACGAGGATTTCCGGGGGACTCATCGTAGAGGCACTCCAATCCCGCGCGTCAGCATGGCAAACACAGCATCCAGCAAAATCACTGCAGTGATCGCAGCCACCACGGAGGAAGTTGTATTTCGCGAGAGGCTCTCGGTATTGGGGCGAATACGCAAGCCAAAATGGCTGGCGATGAGGGCAATGGCCACGCCGAAAATCACGCCTTTGGCAGCGCCAATATAAAGATTCTGCACCGGCACAACATGTGGCAAAGAGAGCATGAAAAAACGCCAGTCAATCTCCAGTTGCATCTGCGCGGCCAGCATGCCACCAGCCAGGGCGGCAACTGAAGTCCATAACACCAAAAGGGGCATGGCAATCGCCATGGCGAGCACCTTGGGCCAAACCAGGCGCTGATGCACGGACACCCCCATTGCCGCGAGGGCATCGATTTCCTCTGTCACGCGCATCACGCCAAGCTGCGCAGTGATCGCGGAACCGCTGCGCCCGGCCACCAGGATGGACACCAGCACCGGTCCCAGCTCGCGGATGATGCCAACCCCCAGAATGTTGATGATGAGGGCATCCGCGCCGAAATTGCGCAACTGCAGCGCGGAGAGATAACTCAGCACGATGCCGATGAGAAAACCCACCAGCGCCGAAATCGGCATGGCCTGCGCGCCGGTTTTGTACAGGGCTGCCGAAAATTCCTTGAGCGGAATGCTGCGCGGTTCGATGAACAGACGTGCAGCCTCCACAACAATCATGCCCAGCATGCGCGCGAAATCCAGCAGGTGCGAACCCAGGCCAAGTGCCGCATTACCAATGCTGACAATGGGCAACAACCAATCGATCCTCTCAGGCGGAAAAACCTGCCCAGCCACACTGCGCACGCGCTGAAAAGCAGATTCGTGTTGCGGACCAAGCAACAATATGTCTGGAGGCTTCTGCCCCCAGGCACGCCACAGAATCAGCGCCCCAAAGGTGTCGATATGTCGCACCTGGGTGAGATTCCAGGTCTCGGTCGACTTGCCATGCAGCAGCAGCCAGGCGCGCAACCGGATCAGGCGCGGCTTGAGTGCCGCCAAAATCCAGTCTCCTGTCAATACGCACTGCCGCCCGTCAAATTGGATCTGCGGGGACTGGAAAGTCTGCATCGGTCGTTCGGCTGGGGGCTGTTCCGGCATGGATCAGGCCTCGACAGTATGGCGCTGCAACCTCTGAACCTTGAGCTTGAAGGGCCGCCCCAGACGCGTCCAGTGCTGTTCTTCCTCAAACAAGGCGGCTGCCGTCAGCGGCGCATCGTGCAGGCGGTCAAACGGCAACACTGCCACGAAACCGCCGTGTTTATCGCGCTCGAGGCGCAGCGGCACTTCTCCGTGCGAGGCACGGGCGCGATGGATTACCGCAGCAAGGCGCAGGCACATGATCAGCAGCCAGTCATGGCTTTGGGGGTCAAGCGCCTGCACCCGCTCGAGCTTGCCACGATGGGCCAGCACAACACGCGCTAGGCGCCCCTGATCCATGCGCGAGAATCCCGGCATGTCGGCATTCGCGAGAATATAGGCGGAATGCTTGTGATAGCTTGAATGCGCAATCGACTGTCCGATTTCATGCAATTTCGCCGCCCATTCAAGAAAGCGGCATTCGGCTTCGCGCAGTTCCTCATCTTCATCGAGCAGGAGCGGAGCCAGCAGACGCAGGGCGGTTTCCGCGACGCGCCGGGCCTGTGCTTCGTCAACCTGATAGCGCCGCATGAAATTGCTCACCGTGCTCTCGCGCAGGTCGTGGCGATGATAACGTCCCAGCAGGTCATACAGCACACCGAGACGCAAGGCCCCGTCCGAAAAGGTCATGTGTTCAAGGTTGAACTCCTTGAAGAGTGCCGACATGATCGCAAATCCGCCCAGGAAAACCGGCTGGCGGTCAGACTTCAAACCTTCGAGCCCCATGTGCTCAAGATGCCCGGCACGCAGCATGATCTGGCGCAGTTTCTCCAGGCCATCACGCGAGATTCCTGATTCGCACAGACCATTGAGTTCCAGTACATCGCAGAGCGCCTTGGCCGTGCCGGAAGAGCCCACCGCAATATCCCAGCCGGTTTCACGGTAAGCCTGACCGATCGCATTGATCTGCTGGCGCGCAGCCATCTCGGCTTCCTTCATGGCACTACGCGTGATGACGCCATCCTTGAAATAGCGCAGGCTGTAGCCCACACACCCCATATAAAGGGACTCAAGCTGCAGGGGTTCGAAATTGCGCCCAATGATGAATTCTGTCGATCCGCCACCAATATCCACCACCAGTTGCTGCAGGGAGGGGTCGGGAAGCGTATGTGCCACACCAACATAGATCAGACGGGCTTCTTCGCGCCCGGCAATGACCTCGATCGGGAATCCCAAGGCCTCTTCGGCCCGAATCAGAAACGACGCGGCATTCTTGGCCACACGCAGGGTATTGGTGGCCACCGCGCGCACCCCCTCCGGTGCAAACCCGCGCAGACGCTCTCCAAAACGGCGTAAAGCCTCGATAGCCCGCTCTTGCGCAGCTTCGTCGAGCACCTTTTCCGTCCCAAGCCCCGCTGCCAGTCGCACCGATTCCTTGAGTCCGTCGAGCGGATAGATCTGATCACCCTGGACCCTGCCCACCATCAGGCGGAAACTGTTGGATCCAAGATCTACGGCACACACGAGTTCTTGAGGCATTTGCAAAAACCGGGGAATGAGAAAGGCAGGCCGTTGCGAATTCTAGCGCTTCTGCCCTTCGCGGTCACCCGCTCAAAGGCACATCCGGTAGTATCAATGGACCGCTGCCCGGACGGGGCTCTGCCATTGTCATCATACTGTCACTAAAATGTCACACCATTAGACCTTGCGTCTTCTCGCCAACTCTCATCATGATTGCCGATCTGTCTCTTCCGACTGCCGCCCCCGAGAATCTGCTCAACCGCGAGCTGTCCATCCTGGCCTTCCAGCGCCGCGTGTTGGCGCAAGCTGCCGATTCCAACGTTCCCTTGCTCGAGAGACTCAAATACCTGTGTATTGTCTCGAGCAATCTCGATGAATTTTTCGAAATCCGCGTCGCAGGTCTGCGTGAGCAGATCAAGCAGGGCGCCACGATCCCCGGCGTAGCCCAGCCCGTGACGCTGTATCGCCAGCTGTGCCGGGAAATCCACGATGTCATCGCCGAACAGTACCATCTGCTCAACGACGAAATCCTGCCCGCGCTGGCTGCCGAAAACATCATTTTCCTGCGCCGCTCACTATGGACGGATGCCCAGCGCGACTGGATCCGGAGTTATTTCGAAAATGAAGTGATGCCGGTGATCACCCCGGTCGGGCTGGACCCTGCCCATCCCTTCCCGCGCCTGCTCAACAAAAGTCTCAACTTTGCGGTAGAACTTGATGGCAAGGATGCCTTCGGGCGCAGCTCGAACATTGCCATCGTGCAGGCTCCACGTGCCCTGCCCCGCGTAATCAAGCTGCCTGCCGAACTGACCGGCGTGGAAAACGGCTTCGTCTTTCTCTCCTCCGTAGTACACGCCTTCGTTGGCGAACTGTTCTCGGGCATGAGCGTGCTCGGCTGCTACCAGTTCCGCGTCACCCGCAACAGCGACCTGTTTGTCGATGAGGAAGAAGTCAAGGATCTGCGCAAAGCACTGCAGGGCGAACTGCAGCAGCGCAATTTCGGTGATGCGGTGCGTCTGGAAGTTGCCGACAACTGCTCGCCGCACATCACTGATTTCCTCCTCCAGCAGTTCGGCCTGACCCGTGAGGAATGCTATCGCGTGCCCGGCATCGTCAACATGGTGCGCCTGATGCAGGTGCCAGACTGGGTGAATCGCCCGGATCTGAAGTTCCAGCCCTTTCAGCCCTCGCTCCCGAAGAGCCTGGACAAGCACGCCGACCTGTTTGCCGAAATCCGTACGCGCGACATTCTGCTGCACCACCCATTCCAGAGCTTTGCCCCGGTCATCGACCTGCTCAAGGCCGCTGCGGATGACCCGCAGGTCGTCGCCATCCGCATGACGGTGTATCGCACCGGCAACGATTCCGTGCTGATGGAAAACCTCCTGCGCGCCGCGCGCAAGGGGAAGGAAGTCAATGTTGTGGTCGAACTGATGGCCCGCTTCGATGAGGAAGCCAATATCAATTGGGCCGCCAAGCTCGAAGATGCCGGCGCCCATGTTGTTTATGGTGTGGTCGGCTACAAGACCCACGCCAAGATGCTGCTGATCGTGCGCCGCGAGGAAGACCGTGGTCGCCAGGTATTGCGCCGCTACGTGCACCTTGGCACAGGCAACTACCATCCGCGCACCACGCGTTTCTATACCGACTTCGGGCTGCTGACAGCCA
The DNA here is from genome assembly GCA_002307175.1 of Rhodocyclaceae bacterium UBA1310. Classification (GTDB taxonomy): domain Bacteria; phylum Pseudomonadota; class Gammaproteobacteria; order Burkholderiales; family Rhodocyclaceae; genus Uliginosibacterium. The sequence goes on along the minus strand of DBTS01000034.1, from coordinate 116,629 downwards.
ATGAAGAAATCGGTGAAGACGTCCACGAAGTCTTCAAGCAGCTCACCGGGCTGGGCCGTGCCGAAGAGCTCAAACACGTGCTGCAGGCTCCCTTCTCACTGCAACCGACAATCCTCGCACTGATCAACCGGGAGGCCGAAATCGCCTCCCAGGGCCGCAAAGGCCGCATCATTGCGAAGATGAATGCCCTGCTTGAGCCACAGACAATCCAGGCTCTCTATCTGGCCTCACAGGCCGGCGTGGAAATAGACCTCATCGTGCGTGGCGCCTGCTCTTTGCGCCCTGGCGTGGCAGGGCTGTCGGAAAATATCAAGGTGCGTTCCATCATCGGGCGCTTCCTGGAACATTCCCGCGCCTTCTATTTCTACGCCGATGGTGAGGAAAAGGTCTATCTCTCAAGCGCAGACTGGATGGAGCGCAACTTCTTCCGCCGCATCGAAGCCTGCTTCCCGGTGCTCGACAGCCGCCTCAAGCGCCGCGTCATCCGCGAAGGTCTCAAACCCTATCTGACAGATAACTGCATGGCCTGGGAAATGGATTCTGAAGGGCAATACAAACGCCGCACACCACGCGGCGCACGCAACAGTGCGCAGGAATGGCTGATGAAGGAATTCTGCGGCTGAAAAGAAGGAAGGTGTCTCAGGCGGCAGAACTGCTCCAGCCGCCTGAGTTGCCTTTAGCGTATTGAAAGTTCAGCCACGCCACTGCGGCGTAGCATTGCTCACTACGGTTTCGGAGGAATGCATCGTATCCAGGGATGTCACCTGGGCACGTTCCAGCAACTGGGCCAGATGCATGTCGACGTGGAATTCCATTTCCATGAGTTCGAGCAGCGGCAGCACGGTCTGCACCAGTTCGCGCAGACGCTTACGCGGTTCATCCTTGCTGCCGGTACGGATCTGCGTGAGGGCGTGGTCAACGCTGACTGCCAGACGGCTGAAGCGCCCGATATTGTCGGCATTCACCTCGCCAGACTCGGACACCACGCGATTGCCCCCCATCAGCACGCCGTCAGCAACGCGGGCCGCAGCAAGTTGCAGCAGCTCCTCAAGCGACAGGTTGGGGTCACCATGAGCACTCGCCAGACCAACCGTGAGGCTGATGCGGATGCGGTGCTCCTTGTAGGTCATCACAATGGTTTCAATGGCCCGCCGCAGGCGTAGCGCAAAGGCACCACAGGCATCCAGATCTGCCGACGGCGAGATCACCGCAAACTGCCCCTCCGCCAGATGGGCAATCGTATCTTCCTTGCGCACCTTGGCCGAGAGCAGCTTGGAGAGCTTGCGATGCACCAGTTGGCCGACACTGTGGCCATACATGTCACAAATCTTGTCGTAGCCATCCACCTGGATGACCATCACGCTGACATCGCCCTGATTGCGGCGCACCAGCTGTTCGCGGCTCTCTTCGAGTTCGCGGCGGGTCTGTGCGAGTTTGGCGAGGGCTTCGATACGCGCCACAAGTTCGACGCGCGGCGTACCCTTGGTAATGAAGTCGGTGGCGCCCAGCGCCTGCGCCTTCATACGTGCATCGTTTTCATCTTCACCGGAGATGATCAGCACGGGCAGGGAATTTACGCGGGACAGGCGCGATCCGCGAATCCGCGAGAGCAATCCGAAACCGTCCAGGCGCGGCATACCGATATCGGAAATCACGACCTCAATGGTCGGATCCAAAAGCAGGCTTTGCCAGCCGGCCTCGCCATCTGCTTCCTCGCGCACATCGAACTTGTCGCGAATCTGCTTGACCAGAGAAGCCCGCACCATACGGGAATCGTCGACAATCAGCACGCGCGGCAACTGCGCCACTACTTCACTCATGGTGAATCCTCTGTATCGCCAGCAGGTGCAATCTGCACCACAGTACGGCCGCACGCAAGGGCGGCAATTAACTTTTCAAACACATCCGGCAGGGCGTCAAAACCCACCTTCTGCGAAATCCGCTGCAGATGGCGGGGTTTCAGGTCGCCCGAGAGCCGTTCCCAGACTTTTTCGCGGACACTGAAACCAGCATAGACCGAATCGATTCCCAATATACTGACACCGCGTAAAACAAACGGCATCAGTGTTGTATTCAACACAGTTCCTGAGAGCATCCCGATGCTTGCCACCATCCCATTCGGTTTGGTACTGGCAAGCAGGCCAGACAGTACATCCCCACCGAGCACATCGACAACTCCTGCCCATCTGCCCTTATCCAGCGCATGCCGGACAGGCTCTGGCGCAAACGGCAACACGCTGGCAGCACCAATGGACTTCAGCCAGTCTTCGCGGCCGGCCTTTCGCGTCAGCGCAGCCACCTCATATCCACGCCCGGCCAGCATATCGACCGCCAGGGAGCCGACACCTCCCGTGGCACCCGTTACCATGACCGGCCCATTCTCAGGCTTGAGGCCACCGGCTTCCATGCGGGTAATTGCCAAGGCTGCCGCCAGCCCCGGAGAACCAATGGCCATTGCCTCTTCGAGGCTCAGCCCGGCTGGCAGGGGGAGCACCCAGCCGCCTGGAACCAGTGCGTACTCGGCATAGCCACCATGGTGCGACACCCCCAGCTCATGGCTGGTAGCTATCACCTGATCACCCGGCCGAAACCTGGGCGCGGCACTACTGACAACGATCCCGGCCAGATCTGTACCCACCACGCATGGCAAACGCCGCACCGAAGCGGCCTGCCCTGTTGCAGCCAGCGCATCCCGATGCGAAACCGCTGCACAGATCACGCGGATCAGCACGTCTCCAGCATCCAGCATTGTTTCGTCCATGCTCACGAAGCGCCCCACCCGGCTGGTTTTCCCCGCCTGACGAGTTTCTTCGACACGGAACGCACGAAAGATCTTCATTCGTAGCACCTCTCAAGCCGGCGCGCATCTTGAAGCCTTCACACGTACTTGGCAATCATAATCGCAGTTTTGACCCGAAAGAAATAAATCAGGCGCTGGACGGTTGATCTCCGCAGCCCACCTTGCAAAGTGATTAAAGTTACGGTGGGATTTTGCCGAAAATCACACTATCGTCTCTGGTCTCTTGGTACCGACATGCTTACTGCACCTCTCGATTCCATTGCGAGCTACATCAACTACTTCAGCGCCAAGGATATTCCTGTGCTGCGTCGCAGCATGCGCTCTCTCGAAGAGCTTCGCGAACATGAGGATGCAGTCAGTGGCCGGGCACTGACCACAGAGGTGCTGCGCGATCCGATGCTGGCGCTGCACGTGCTGGTTTATCTCGAATCGCACCGCAAGCATAGCCAGAACCACGACATCACGACCATCGACCGGGCCATCATGATGATGGGCATCCGCCCCTTTTTCCTGCAGTTCGGCAATCTGCCGACCGCAGAAGAGAGGCTTTCCGGCCACCCCAAGGCACTGGTGGGCCTGCTGCGTGTGATCGGGCGTGCCAAGCACGCCGCCAAGTGGGCACGGGATTTTGCCATCCAGCGCCATGACATCGACGTTGACGAAGTCACCGTCGCAGCCCTGCTGCACGAAGCCGCCGAAATCCTGTTCTGGTGCTTTGCCCCTGAATACATGCTGAAGATAGAAGCCCTGCGCCTGGCCAACCCTGTCGTTCGCAGTACGGTTTTGCAGCAATCGGTTCTCGGCGTCTCGATCAGCGATACACAACTGGCGCTGGTGCGGGAATGGCATTTGCCGCAGCTCCTCGTGACACTGATGGACAAGGCCAATGCCGACAATTCACGTGTCCGCACCGTCACCCTGGCCTGTGATCTGGCCCGCCACGCTGCAAATGGCTGGAATGATCCAGCCCTGCCAGACGATTACACGGCGATTTCCGACCTCCTGCACATGCGCAGAAGCCTCGTCATGCAGCGTGTAGGTGTCCCCGACGAGTACTGGCAACCGGTCGCCGCCATTGAGCAGCAGGCAGAAATCTGAAAATTCCCTTCTGTATTGAAGACCTTTCGAAGGGAACCCGGTGCACCCTGGGCCGGTTTCCGGGATAATGGCAGGTTACTGTCTGCCAATGTCGGTCCCATGCCTGTCATCCACAAGCTCCCCGAAGTCCTGATCAATCAGATCGCCGCTGGCGAGGTGGTTGAACGCCCGGCTTCTGTGCTCAAGGAACTGATGGAGAACAGTCTGGACGCGGGAAGTCGCAGTATTGAAGTCCAACTACAGCAAGGCGGGGTCAAGCAGCTGCGCATCACGGACGATGGTTGCGGCATCGACCACGACGACCTGGCCCTGGCGCTGGAACGCCATGCCACGAGCAAGATTTCCTCGCTGGAAGATCTGGAAGCCGTCGCCACCATGGGGTTCCGAGGTGAAGCACTGGCCGCCATCGCCTCGGTGGCACGCATGCGCATCATCAGCCGGGCCACGGACGCATCACACGCCTGGCGTGTCACCGAGCGGGAACGCGAGCCGGTCCCCGCAGCGCTTTCCTCAGGCACTGTGATCGAAGTCGAGGATCTGTATTACAACACCCCGGCGCGGCGCAAATTCCTGAAGTCCGAAGGCACGGAGTTCGGCCACTGCGATGATGTATTCCGTCGCATTGCCCTGGCACGGCCCGGCGTAGGCTTCCAGCTCATGCACAACGGGAGGCTTTCGCTACGCTTGCCGGCCGGAGATGCAGCACGCCGCGTGCGCGAAATCCTCGGCGATGATTTTCTCGCCAACAGCCGCGAGATCGATGCCCAGAGCGGCAGCCTGCGCCTGACCGGTTTCGCCGCACTCCCCGCTTACGCCCGCGCCAGTCGCGATGCGCAGTTTTTCTATGTGAATGGCCGTTTCGTGCGCGACAAGCTCATCGCCCATGCACTGCGCGAAGCCTACGCAGACATTCTGCATGGTGCCCGCCATCCGGCTTTCGTGCTGTTCCTCGACATTGAGCCCAGCGGCGTGGACGTCAACGTTCACCCGGCGAAAACGGAAGTCCGCTTCCGCGAGGCGCGCGCCGTGCACCAGTTCATCTTCCACGCCCTTGAACGCGGGCTGGCAGCGCCTGTGCAAGCTGCCAGTGCCCCTGCCGAAACCGAAGAGCCACTGCGCTATGCCGGGCCAACGGAACAGGTACGCATGGCGGTGGAGGAAGCTCCCCACGATTACACCACGGGCCACGAGCCCACGGGATTTCAGTTCCAGGGGCAAACCCGCAGCTACGCAACACCAGCAAGTGCGCCTCACCGGGAAAACTGGCCTCCCTCGCGCCCAGGCAATGTGGCTTCGCCAATGGCCGCGGCACATGACCCTACGCGCCCGCCACCGCTGGGGTACGCAGTCGGGCAGATTCATGGTGTCTATGTGCTGGCACAGAATGAGCACGGACTTGTCCTTGTAGACATGCATGCCGCTCACGAGCGCATTCTCTATGAGCAGCTCAAACACGTGCTGAATGGCAATCCGGGGGTACAACGCCTGCTGATCCCGGCAGTAATCAATGCCAGCAAGATCGAGATGGCCACTGCCGAAGAGCACACTGCAACACTTGCCCATATGGGGTTTGATATTGCCGCCGCCGGCCCGGCCGAACTTTCTGTACGCAGTGTGCCGGCACTTCTGGGGCGCGCCAATATCAGCGATCTGCTCCACGCACTGCTTGCCGAACTGCGCGACTATCCGGCTTCCGAGGTAATCGCCGCCCGCCGCAACGAACTGCTCGCCACGATGGCCTGCCACGGTGCGGTGCGGGCCAACCGGCAACTCGCATTGCCAGAAATGAATGCTTTGCTGCGCGATATGGAAGCCACCGAACGCGCAGATCAGTGTAACCACGGTCGCCCGACCTGGACCCAGCTCTCCATGACCGACCTGGACCGCCTATTCATGCGCGGACAGTAAGCGCACGGTCTATCATGATTTTGAACCATCAGGAAATTCTTCATGCAACTTGATCGCATCCTCCAGTCTCAGGGCTTCGGCTCCCGCAAGGAATGCCGCAAACTCGCGCGCGACGGCGAAGTCAAAGTAGGCGGCGAGGTGATCACCGACCCCTTCGCTGAATACGACGAGAACGGCTTTGTCTTTGAGGTGGGAGACTGGGAATGGGAGTATGCCGAAAAGGTCTACATCGCCCTGCACAAGCCGATCGGCTACGAGTGCTCGCACAAACCCGCGCACAACGAAAGTGTGTATCACCTGTTGCCCGAACCCCTGGTTGCACGTAACGTGCAAAGCGTGGGGCGCCTGGATGTCGAAACCACGGGGCTTCTGCTGTTCTCCGACGATGGTCAGTTCATTCATGCGATCTCGAACGCCAAGCGCCATGTCACCAAAACCTATCGTGCCACCACAGCCTCACCGGTGCTGGATACGCAGATTGCCGCCCTGCTGAGCGGCGTATCCCTTGATGACGAACCGGAACCCGTCAAGGCGCTGACCGTCAACAAGACCAGCGAACGCCAGCTGGAGCTCGTCATTGATCATGGCAAATATCACCTTGTGCGGCGCATGATTGCAGCCGTCGGCAATCACGTTGAGCAACTGCATCGGTTCGGCGTGGGTGGCCTGTCTCTTGAAGACGGATCGCTCCCGGAACTGGAAGTCGAAGACTGGTGCTACCTGCGCCCCAAACATCTCGCGTTGCTGGGCTACGAGCCCTGATCCAGCGCCACTCCATGCCACCGGACCGCAGCCTGCGTAACCGACGGCGCCCCCTCACACTTACAATGTCGAAGACATCCTTCTTATCATGGCCGAAGACAGCAAGCGATCCAAATTGACCCTCCCCGCCAAGCCGGCGGGTAGCGCCGACAATTCCTCACGCCGCCGGGCTCCCCTGCGCGGCGGCAACCAGACCCGCACCCAGCGCGATGGTCTGATCGGCCGCGAACGTCCGCGCGAGGGCCAGGGACGCTTTGGCGACGACCGCCGTCCGCGCCCTGATTCCGATGGTCGCCGGGCGTCCTACGGAGATCGTCCGCAGCGCCCGCGCGAAGATCGCCCGGCCCGCGACGACAGCCGCCCGCGTTTCAACGACCGCCGCGAAGGTGGCAATGATCGTGGCTTTGGTGACCGTGGCCCCCGCCCCCCGCGCCCGGCCTCTGAAGGCCGCCGTGAATCCTACGGC
>DBTS01000034.1:109143-109299 GCA_002307175.1 Rhodocyclaceae bacterium UBA1310 | reverse complement strand
GCCCGCGTGAAGATCGCCCGGCCCGTGATGAGAGCCGTCCGCGTTTCAATGACCGCCGTGAGGGTGGCAATGATCGCGGTTTTGGTGACCGTGGCCCGCGCCCGCCACGCCCGGACTTTGCAGGTCGCCGCGAATCCTACGGCGACCGTCCGCAAC
>DBTS01000034.1:18221-108766 GCA_002307175.1 Rhodocyclaceae bacterium UBA1310 | reverse complement strand
TGAAGGCCGCCGTGAATCCTACGGCGACCGTCCGCAACGCCCGCGTGAAGATCGCCCGGCCCGCGACGAGAGCCGCCCGCGTTTCAATGACCACCGCGAAGGTGGCAATGACCGCGGCTTTGGTGACCGTGGCCCACGCCCTCCGCGCCCGGCTTTTGAAGGCCGCCGTGAATCCTATGGCGATCGCCCGCAACGCCCACGTGAAGATCGGCCGGCCCGTGATGAGAGCCGCCCCCGTTTCAACGACCGCCGTGAAGGCGGCAATGACCGTGGCTTTGGTGACCGTAGCCCTCGCCCGGCCTTCGAAGGCCGCCGTGAATCCTACGGTGACCGTCCGCAACGCCCGCGCGAAGATCGCCCGAGCCGTGACGACAGCCGTCCGCGCTTTAACGACCACCGTGAAGGCCGCAATGAGCACGCCCCCGCAGAAGACCGCCCCTACCGTGCCAACCCGCACGTGCGTGTCTACCGGGCTGACGATAACGACCGCCCCTCACGCGGTTTTGCGGAACGCCCGGCTTTCCGCACTCGCGCAGAAGAACACCCGCGCGCAGAATCTCCCCACGACGAACAGCCGGCCTACGATGAGGCCAACGCCCCGCGTGCCGGCCGCTCCTTCGCACGCGGCCGCAACACTGCCCAGGAAGACGCTGCAGACACCACCTCGGGCCAGGATGCGGAACACCACATCGAAGATGCACCGGGTTCCCTGCGCCTCTCCAAGCGGATGTCGGAACTGGGCCTGTGCTCGCGTCGCGAAGCCGATAACTACATCGAACGCGGCTGGGTGAAGGTTGATGGCGAGATCATCTCGGAACTGGGTCACAAAGTTCTGCCGGATCAGCACATCGAACTCACCGTCGTGGCCGAAGAAATGCAGATGAGCCGCGTCACGATTCTCATCAACAAGCCCATTGGCTATGTTTCCGGGCAGGCAGAGGATGATCATGAGCCCGCCTATGTTCTGGTTACGCCTGAAAACCATTGGGACGGAGATCCGGTCAAGCGTCCCTTCGAGCCGAAGATGGTGCGTAAGCTGGCTCCCGCAGGCCGCCTGGATATCGACTCCACCGGCCTGCTGGTGCTGACTCAGGACGGTCGGGTTGCCAAACACCTGATTGGTGAGCGCAGCGATGTTGAGAAGGAGTACCTCGTACGCGTCGAAGGCGACCTGATCGAGGGTGGTCTGGAAATGCTGCGCCATGGCATCGAACTTGACGGGGTGGAACTGGAACCCGCCAAGGTCAGCTGGCAGAACGAAGATCAGTTGCGCATCGTGCTGCATGAAGGTCGCAAACGCCAGATCCGCCGTATGTGCGAACTGGTGGGCCTGCGTGTAGTGGGGCTCAAGCGCGTTCGTATCGGCCAGATTCCGCTGGGCAAACTGCCAGTGGGGCAATGGCGTTTCCTCAGCGAACACGAAGAGTTCTGAGAAACGGTTCACGAGCGTTCTGAGCCTGCCCCAGAATGCGGGCAACTGAAAATGGGGGCTTCGGCTCCCATTTTTTGCCCGTTTAACCGGCTCCGTCCACGCACGGGAACTTTCGCAGACACTGACGATCACAATGAAATCAAACACATAACAGAGACAAAATTCCAGCGTTATTCGCACCGCCAGCACCTTCCTGGTGCCGTTCTTTTGCTAAAATTCCGCCTGCGTAAGTTTTGCCTCCTGTCCCCAGGCTTTTTCCAGCCGGCCAGCTGACACCCAATCCGATAACAAACCACTACAAGATCATGTTCAACTGGCTTAGCGACCCGAACGCCTGGATGGCCCTGGCGACCCTGACTGCCCTGGAGATTGTGCTGGGGATAGACAACATCATCTTTCTCTCGATCCTCGTCGGCAGGCTCCCCACCCATCAACGCAATTCCGCCCGCCGCCTCGGCCTGCTCCTGGCCATGGGCACGCGCATCGCCCTGCTCGCCTCACTGGCCTGGATCATGCGCCTGACACAACCGCTGTTCGAGGTGATGGGCCAGGGCATTTCCGGCCGCGATCTGATCCTGATCGGTGGCGGTCTGTTCCTGCTCTGGAAGAGTGTGCATGAAATCCACGGCTCGCTCGAAGGTGAGGAAGAAGGCGGAGAAGGCACGGCCAACACCAAGAAAGCCGTGTTCGGCGCAGTGCTGGTGCAGATTGCGGTGATCGACATCGTCTTCTCGCTGGATTCCGTGATCACTGCCGTCGGCCTGGCAGATCACCTCACGGTGATGATCCTGGCGATTGTTCTGTCGGTCTGCGTCATGATGTTCGCGGCCAAGGCCATCGGGGATTTTGTGGATGCCAACCCGACAATCAAGATGCTGGCACTGTCTTTCCTCGTGCTGGTGGGCGTCACACTGATCGCCGATGGCTTCGGCACACATATTCCCAAAGGCTATGTCTATTTCTCCATGGCCTTCTCGCTGGCAGTGGAGATGATCAACATCCGCCTGCGCCGCAAGAACGAAAAGCGCCTGCAACTGCGCAAGGAAATCCCGCTGGATTGAAATCCCGGCCAGTAGAGACAGCCCCCTCTGCCGCACAAATGCGGTAGAGTCGGTAATCCACAGCCGCAATTATCTGGAGCAATACATGGAATGCACAGTCAAATGGGACGGTGACGCACGCTTTGTCGCCACAACAGGCAGCCAGCACACCGTGAGAATGGAAGGTGCTGCCGAGCTGGGTGGCAAGGATGAAGCGCCACGCCCCATGGAACTCATCCTGGCGGGCGCCGGTGGCTGTACAGCGTACGACGTCGTGCTCATCCTCAAGCGTGGGCGTCACGCCATCAGTGGCTGCGAAGTGCAGCTGCAGGCCGATCGCGCCGAATCCGACCCGAAGGTGTTCACGCGCATCCACTACCATTATGTGGTCAGCGGGCATGCCCTCAAGCACGAGATTGTGGAACGCGCAATCAAACTCTCGGCAGACAAATACTGCTCAGCCTCAATCATGCTCGGCAAGACTGCCGAAATCACGCACGATTTCGAAATCGTCGAAACCGAAGCCTGAGCCGGAAAGAAAACGGGGCGTGTGCAGCAGCACGCGCCCCACCTTTGTCATCAGCTGTTACAGCGTTTCAGACCCGATAGGTCAGCGTCGTCATCATCTTTGAGGCCAGGCGCATCGCCAGACGGGCCGGTGCCGGAAGTTCGGCTCCGCCCAGACGTTCGGCCATCTGTGCATGCCCCGTTTCATCCGTATGCATCTGCTCCAGGATTGCCCGGCTGCGACCGTCGCCTGCCGGGATTTTCTCCAGGTGACCGTGCAGATGGGCGCCCACCTGGCGCTCGGTTTCTGCGAGGAAACCCAGGCTCCAGCGATCCCCGGCAATCCCGGCAGCCACTCCGATGGCCAGAGAACCGCCATACCACAGGGGGTTCAGCAGGCTGGTACGGCCGCCCATTTCACGAATCCGCCCCAACGTCCAGGCCAGATGCTCGGTTTCCTCATCGGCGGCCTTTTCCAGCGATTCCCGGGCGGTTTCATCACGCGCAGTGATGGCCTGCCCCTGGTACAAAGCCTGGGCACAGATCTCGCCAGTATGGTTAATGCGCATCAGCGCCGCCACATGGCGCCGCTGCGCATCATCCACTACCTCTTCCGCCGCTTCCGCGCCGGGAGTCGGGCGCACGCTGCGCGGCTCGGCGGCCAGCGTACGCAAGGCACGGTCAAGGTGCGTGATCAGGCGATCCTGCAACGAAAACTCTCTCACGATACGCCGCCTTCCTCTTCCAGCCGGTAACTGCGCGGCCGCGTCTGCATATCCCCCTGAAACAGGGTATCTGCCAGTTCATTGAGTGCAAGGCGATAAACGCCACGCTTGAACTCGATCACCGAGTCAAGCGGCACCCAGAAATTCGCCCAGCGCCAGGCATCAAACTCCGGATGCCCGGAGGCACGCAGGTTGATGTCACTATCCCGGCCAACAAGGCGCAACAGGAACCAGATCTGCTTCTGGCCCCGATAAGTGCTGCGCCATTCGCGCTTGATCCAGTGTTTCGGCACGTCATAACGCAACCAGTCACGGGTACGGGCAAGTACACGCACATGCTCGGCACCCAGCCCAGCCTCCTCGTAGAGCTCGCGGAACATCGCCTGCTCGGGGGATTCCCCGTGCTTGATGCCCCCTTGCGGAAACTGCCAGGAATGCTCGCGGATGCGTTTGCCCCAAAATACCTCGTTGTTTGCGTTAACGATGACGATGCCGACATTGGGCCGATAACCGTCCCGGTCGAGCATGTTTGTCACCACTACTAAGTCATGAATTGCCCCGATTCTTTCACAGATCAATGCACAAGAAAACTCCGAAAACCCGCCGACCCTCGGCTAGCCCTCCGGCAGATGCCTGCAATCGGGTAGAATTCCGGGTTATTTCCCAAATTTGACCATTTCGGCCTCGAATCATGCGCGCAAGCCAGTTCTATATCTCCACGCTCAAGGAAGCTCCCTCTGACGCAGAAATCATCAGCCACAAGCTCATGATGCGGGCGGGTTTCATCAAGAAACTGACCGCTGGCGTCTACAACTACATGCCAGTCGGGCTGCGGGTTATCCGCAAGATCGAAAACATCATCCGCGAGGAGATGAATCGTGCCGGCGCGGTGGAACTGCTGATGCCCATCGTGCAACCGGCCGAGCTGTGGCAGGAAACCGGCCGCTTCGACAAGATGGGTGATGAACTCCTGCGCTTCAAGGACCGCCACCATCGCGACTTCGTGATCCAGCCGACATCCGAGGAAGTCATCACCGACATCGTGCGCCAGGATCTGCGCAGTTATCGCCAGCTGCCAAAGAACCTGTACCAGATTCAGACCAAGTTCCGCGATGAACGCCGCCCCCGTTTCGGCATCATGCGCGGCCGCGAATTCACGATGAAGGACGCCTACTCCTTCCATGTGAGCTTTGAAGATCTGCAGCGCGAATACCGCAATATGTATGAGACCTATTCGCGCATCTTCACCCGCCTGGGCCTGCAGTTCCGTGCCGTGGCCGCCGATACCGGCGCCATCGGGGGAACGGGCTCGCACGAATTCCACGTGATCGCCGAAACTGGTGAAGACGCCATCGCCTACTGCCCGGATTCGGAGTTCGCCGCCAATGTCGAGCTGGCTGAAGCCGTGGCACCTGCCGGCGCCCGCCCGGCAGCCAGCGCCCCACTCTCCAAGATACACACCCCGGACATCAAGACCATCCAGCAACTCGTGGATTTTCTGAAGATTCCGGTCGGCCAGACGCTGAAGTCGGTCGTTGTTGAAGGTGACGACGGCACGCCCGTGCTGCTGCTGCTGCGCGGCGACCACGAACTCAACGAAATCAAGGCCGGCAAGCTGCCGGGCGTGTTCTCACCCTTGCGTTTTGCCTCGCCCGCTTCAATTCGCGATGCTTTCGGTGCAGAACCTGGTTCGCTCGGCCCCATCGGCTTCAAGGGCCGTATCTATGCCGACCGTGCCGTCGCCGTGATGGCTGACTTTGCCATCGGCGCGAATGAAACAGATCATCACTACACGGGCGCCAACCTTGGCCGCGACTTTCCGGAACCGGAATTCGTCGATATCCGCAATGCGGTTGCCGGCGACGCTTCGCCTGACGGCAAGGGCCAACTCGCGATCTGTCGCGGTATCGAAGTCGGCCACATCTTCCAGCTGCGCACGCGCTATTCGGCGGCAATGGGTTGCAAGTTCATCGACGAGGCCGGCAAGGAACAGGTCATGGAGATGGGCTGCTACGGCATCGGGGTGACTCGCATCATGGGGGCCGCCATCGAGCAGAACTTCGACGACCGCGGCATTATCTGGCCGGACGCCATCGCCCCATTCCAGGTGGTGATCTGCCCGATGGGCTGGAGCCGTTCCGAAGCGGTACGCGATACGGCCAACGCCCTCTACGCCGAGCTGCAGGCTGCCGGCGTCGACGTGGTGCTCGATGACCGTGACGAACGCCCCGGCGTGATGTTTGCAGACTGGGAACTGATTGGCGTGCCGCACCGCGTCGTCATTGGCGACCGTGGCCTGAAGGAAGGTTTGACGGAATATCAGGGGCGTCGCGACACGGAAGCCACCAAGGTGCCCGTGGCGGAGATCGCCAATCTGGTCAAAGCCCGTCTCGCCGCAAAATGATTCGCAAGATGAAGACCTGTGCCGCGCTCCTGTGCCTGTGTGCGTGCCAGTTAGCCTGGGCAGGTGCCCAGCGCCAGGAAGATCTCTCGGCGAGTGTGCAGGCGGCATTGCAGTCCGCAATTGCCGACCACGCCTCGCCCGAGCCGATCTTCCCTTCCATGCAGGAAAAGCTGCACTGGCTCAACGAAATGGTGCCGCGCCTGGCGAAACGGATTCCCGACCCCCAGGAGCGCATTGATCTGCTCAAGACCGTATATTACGAAGCCCAGCGTGCGGGGCTCGATCCACAGATGGTGCTCGGCCTGATCCAGGTGGAAAGCGGATTTCATAAATATGCCGTTTCCAGCGCCGGGGCACGCGGCCTGATGCAGGTGATGCCATTCTGGGTTCGCCAGATCGGCACGCCGGATCAGAACCTGTTTTACCTGCGCACCAACCTGCGCTATGGCTGCACTATCCTGCGATATTACCTCGACATCGAAAAAGGCGACACCTACCGCGCCCTCGGCCGCTACAACGGCAGCCTGGGCCGGCCGGAATATCCCAATGCAGTACGCGCAGCCTGGGATCAGTGGAAATATATGCCACTGAATACCGCACAATCCTCCACCGCACGCAATTAACCATTGAGAAAGCGCTCGCACATTGGAATAATGTCACCTGGCGTTCCACGACCCAGGGACAATAAAAAACCCAGAGTTTGCTTGATCACACACCAGGAGGATCCATCCATGAAGTACCAAGTAAGCCTCGTTGTCGCTTCCCTTGCACTCGCAGTGCTGTCCGCATGTAGCTCGGTACCGAAGACCGATGCACCGAGCGATAGCACGGCTGCGGCGCCGCAAACCTACACGCCTCCCGCTACGCCAGCGTTAGCCAAGGATGGTGCTCTGGTCACCAATGCAGGTCTGACCCTGTACACCTATGACAAGGACACGACCCCGAACAAGAGCGCCTGCTATGCCAAGTGCCCGTTCGAATGGCCGCCCCTGCTGACCACGCCGGATGACGCTGCCAAGGGCGATTACACGATCTTTGAACGCGACGACGGCATGACCCAGTGGGCCTACAAGGGCAAGCCCCTGTACCAGAACAAGGCCGACAAAAAGGCTGGCGACAAGACTGGTGAAGGCAAGCCGGACTGGCAGATTGCCAAGCCGTAATCCCGGCATCCCGGGAGCATCAAAAAAAGGCCGCAGAAATGCGGCCTTTTTCGTTTGCGGCAGCCCTATCAGTACCCGGGATCGCCCTGGGCGCAGTTTTCGAAGCGGGTGTATTCGCCAATAAACGTCAGCGGCACCATCCCTGTCGGCCCGTTACGATGCTTGCCGATGATGAGTTCGGCCTTGCCCTTTTCCTGTGTATCAGGATTATAGATTTCATCGCGGTACACAAACATGATGATGTCCGCATCCTGTTCGATAGCGCCGGATTCACGCAAGTCAGACATCACAGGCCGCTTGTTGGGACGCTGTTCCAGACTTCGGTTGAGCTGCGAGAGCGCCATGATGGGCACGCTCAGCTCCTTGGCCAGGGACTTTACCGAACGGGAGATTTCGGATAGTTCGGCCGCACGGTTGTCCGTTTCCTTGTGGGAGCTCATCAGCTGCAGGTAGTCGATCACGATCAGCCCCAGCTTGCCGCCACACTGGCGATGCAGACGGCGTGCGCGTGCGCGCAGGTCGATTGGGTTGAGGCCCGGCGTTTCATCAATGTAGATCGGTGCTTCGTGCAATTTTCCGAGCGCAAACGACAGGCGCTGCCATTCGTCGTCATTGAGCTTGCCGGTACGCAGGCGATGCTGATCAAGCCGCCCGACCGATGATATGAAGCGCATGACCAGCTGGGTGGCCGGCATTTCCATCGAAAACACCGCCACCGGGAGTTGTGCCTCAAGCGCCACGCTCTCCGCGATATTCAGTGCAAACGAGGTTTTACCCATACCCGGACGCCCCGCCACAATGATCATATCGGTGGGCTGCAGGCCGGAGGTCATCTTATCCAGATCCACCAGCCCGGTTGGCACGCCGGTCACAGCAGCAGGATTATCCCGGTCGTAGAGTTCCTGGATACGATCAACAACCTGCCCGAGAACCGGCTGGATCGGAATGAAACCGCTGTTCTGGCGGCTCCCTTCGTCACGAATCCCCAGGATCTTGCCTTCGGCCTCGTCGAGAATCACGCTGGCGTCACGCCCGGCGGGCGAGAGTGCATGAGCGGCAATTTCGTCGCCCACGGCCACGAGCTTGCGCAAAATTGCACGCTCGCGGACGATCTCCGCATAACGACGAATATTCGCTGCAGAAGGTGTGTTATTGGCAATTTCGCCCAGGTAGGCGAGCCCGCCGACATGCTGTGCGTCTCCGCTCTTGTCGAGCGATTCATAGACGGTGACAACGTCGGCCGGTTTGCCCATCTCGATGAGCCGGGCAATATTGTGAAAGATACGCCGATGTTCGTCGCGATAGAAATCAACTTCACTCACCAGATCGGCAATACGGTCCCAGGCAGAGTTGTCGAGCAGAATACCGCCAATCAGCGATTGCTCGGCTTCAACCGAATGAGGCGGCAGCTTCAGCCCCGCTATCTGGGGGTCTGACTGCATTGTCTCAGTCGCCTTGTTGAATGATGATGCTTGGACCATGTGAATTCCGCTTCTCCAAAGGAAGGATTTTACCTGCACTGGAGATCACTGTAACGGAATGCTCACGCCACCATGGACAATCATTTGCCTGACCAATGGTACAGGCGGAACATACGGGGAACATGACAGCATCCGTTTCCTCTCCCCGTCAGCCCACAAGCCACTGCCAAGCTGGCATTCGGTCAAATTTCCGGTCCACGCCCAACCGCCGTCGTACGGACCGTCTTTGAAAACCTGGCCTAACCGCAAGAGCCACTCCTGATCCTCGCCCCCTGCGTCTGTCTGCTGGGAATGGCCACGGCCAGGCACACTGGCAAAACAACAGCGAATACCGCTTGGGACAATAACTTCCACAGGCCAGGATCAACGGGGTTTATCATGCCCCCACCGCGTATTGCAGCACCAACAACAAGCCCATACGTATCAAGGATTTGAACATGAATATTGCCCGTGACTGGAAGCACCCCGAAGTTTTGAGCGATCTGGCAGATATGCGTCAGCAGGTGCCCCTCGTTCACTGCATCACCAATATCGTGGTCACGGGTTTTACCGCCAACGTCTTGCTGGCACTTGGCGCTTCACCGGCGATGATCATCGCCGAGGAAGAAGCAGGTGAGTTCGCTGCCATGGCGCAGGCACTGCTGATCAATGTCGGCACACTCACACAGGAAGTGGCACGCGCCATGCGCAGTGCGGCTACCTCTGCGGGAAAAGCCGGCAAACCCTGGGTGCTTGATCCAGTCGCGGTGGGAGTGCTGGACTTCCGCACACGTTTTGCCACCGAACTGCTCGGGCAACACCCCACCATCATCCGTGGCAATGCCTCAGAAATCCTGGCACTGAGCGGCGCAGCCGGCGGAGGCAAAGGTGTGGACTCAACCGCCAGCAGCAACTCCGCCATCGATGCAGCACAGACGCTCGCCAGACAGACCGAGGCGACTGTCGCCGTCAGCGGGGAAATCGACTACATCACGGATGGCCAGACCCTGATTGAAGTGGCCGGGGGAGATGTGCTCATGACCCGTGTGACAGGTACCGGCTGTTCCCTGGGGGCCACCATGGCTGCCTTCCTGGGTGCCGGCATTGCTCCCCTGCGCGCCGCCACGGCGGCAAGTGCCATCTATGCCCGCGCAGGCGAGCAGGCACGCGCAGCCTCACAAGGCACCGGCAGTTTTGCCGTAGCCTTTCTGGATGCACTGACACTCATCGGGCTACCCCGCTGATCTGCTACGGCAGGGCGATGGCGTATTCCTGCGCCACGCGCTGTGTGAGTTGCGGAAAGAAT
This sequence comes from Rhodocyclaceae bacterium UBA1310, assembly GCA_002307175.1. Classification (GTDB taxonomy): domain Bacteria; phylum Pseudomonadota; class Gammaproteobacteria; order Burkholderiales; family Rhodocyclaceae; genus Uliginosibacterium. The sequence goes on along the minus strand of DBTS01000034.1, from coordinate 98,729 downwards.
TCAGCAAAATCATCGGCAAACGCATCCAGGTTGCGCAGCAGGCAGTTCACCCCAAGCTCCAGCGGCTGCGGCCTGCGCAAATGCTGGCCAATCCTGCACAGGGTATGCTCGATACCTTCGATGCTGCCGTAGCCATGCAACCAGCGATGCTGACGCATGCGCGTGAGACGCTGCAAGGCATCCCCCGGAATGAGATCCCCGCCATGGTCAATCGCGTGGTACACCTCATCCTCGAAGTCTGCCAATGGCTGCGGCGTGTAATCTGCCCAGTGATGCACCAGCAAATGGTCGTAGAACACATCCACGAGAATACCGCCATAGCGCCGCAGTGGCGGCTCAATCCGGCTAATCGAACGCTTCACGACCGGATGGGCATCGGTATAGGCATCAATCAGCCGATGACATTCCGCGCCACGCAGCACTGGCGCAGACACGCTCCGCCAGCGCGGCATAGGCAGCAGATCGGGCAGCAAAGCCCCCAGACGGAATTCAATGCTTGGTTCAGACAGATGCAGATGCGCCAGCCAGTTCATTCGCGCAGTGTGCCACGAAATCCAGGCCCGCTGGACACGGGCAATCCGCATCCAGAAGCATCTGGTCGATAGCAGTACAAACGCGCAGATTGTCTCACTCTGCGCATGCCCTATCAGAGCGGACGCGCCAAGATAACAGCAGTATCAATGCTGAAACTGCCATCCTCCTCCAGAGAGAAATACTCTGCCACTTCGGCACTGGCAAGCAGCTGCAGGGAACGAATGGCTGCCGCATGTACCGGAGATGTCCGCATCCGCTCAAGCCACGACGCAAATTCCAGCCGCAGGCGGAAACGAGTCACCTCCAGAACGGCGAACCCGCTAGAGGCCAGTGCCTTCTTCCACTCCTGCAGGGAGGCATTGCGCACATGCGAGGGGTCGCGCAGAAGCTCCAGGCTCTGCAACCAAGTATCGGGCAGCGCGTCTTCCGGGGCGACAACATCTGCGAAGACCGCCAGCCCTTGCGGTTTGAGCACCCTCCGCATAGCCTGCAGTCCGCCCTGCCAGTGCCGCCAGTGGTGGGCACTATAGCGGGTGGTCACTACATCGAAGGATGCAGGAGCAAAAGCGAGGTCTTCGGCAGCCATCTCGCGGACAGCAATATTTCTCAATCCGCGTCTGTCGGCCTCTGCTGCCACGGTCTGCAACATTGGCCGGGAAAGGTCACAGGCTACAACATGGCCCACCAGCCCGGCCAGCAAAAAACTCAGGTGTCCGCCACCACACCCCACATCGAGTGCTATAGCTTCCGGACGATGCCCCACTCGTTCGGCAATCCAGACCAGATCAGGGCCGCTGGCGTGAACTGTGCTGCGAAGATAGGCTGCTGCGCGCGAATCATATTGACTGACAACGAGATTGTCATGACTGGTGGCCGGCATGGTGAGCTCCTTGGAGAACAACGGGAACTCACATCGTAGCGACAATGCATCCCATAACAAGGCCATCACTTATTCTAGTATCCGGACTACCGGCCTGGCAGTCGGCATTTTTCTTCGGTAGCCTAAGCCTCCACCGCCTGTTGCAGGTCTGGGTGTGCCGGCAGTGTCATCTCCATGCGCAAGCCGCCGTGGGGACGGTTGATGGCACGTACCCGCCCGCCATGCGCCTCAATCGTCTGACGGGTGATCGCCAAACCAAGCCCGTAGCCATCGTTGGTCGATTCCTCCCGATAGCGTACGAAGGGCTCGAAGATGGTATCCAGTGCCGAATCCGGCAGGCCCGGGCCATCATCATCCACACAGATGCGCAGCACGTCGCCTTCGTCGTGCAGGCTCACCGTGACAACCGTATTCTCAAAGGTATGGCGCACCGCATTGCGCACAACGTTTTCTATGGCACGTTGCAGCAACTCGCCGTGCCCCTTGATGAGAATTTCACCGGTGGCATTGAAATCCACCTTGCGATGCGATGCTTCGGCTTCGAAACGTGCATCATCAACCACTTCGCCAATCAGTGCGGTGAGATCCAGAATCTCTTCCATCGTCCCGCATACGCCAGCTTCCAGGCGCGACAGGGTGAGCAATTCCCCGACCAGACGATCAATGCGTGCCGACTCGCGCTCGATGCGTTCCATCGACACAGCTGTCTTCTCCGGCTGCTGGCGGGCCAGATCAATCGCCAGCTGCATGCGTGCCAGCGGCGAGCGAACCTCGTGTGACACGTCGTGCAACAGCCGGCGCTGATTGCCAAGCAAGCCCTGCAACTGGCGGGCAGTATTTTCAAATTCATGCCCGAGCTCGGCAAGTTCATCGCGCCGCCGGCCAATTTCAGCCACCGGATGCACATCGAAATTACCCTTCGCCACCGCAGCAAATGCCCGCCGCAAAGCCATGATCGGGCGCGACAGATAGCGTGCCATCAGCACTGCACAAAGCAGGCTCGCAATACAACTTCCCACGATAGGAAGCCAGGGAAAGCCACGCGGCCCTCCTGGAGGCGGGAACGGGCCATGCATATCCGGATGCACTTGCTGTATCGGGCCGGACACCCCCTTCTCGCCAAAGCGCCCTGGAGGCGCAGGCATGTCTGTGCGGGCAGAATGCTCATCAGGGCGTGGCTCGCGCTCCGCCCAGTTTTGCGGAAAACCACCTGGCCCTTCAAAGTGACGGCGATCATCCGGCCCACCGGCTTCAGGGTGGGGATGCTCCCGCTGCCAGTCGGCCATGGTGGGGCGTTCCAGCCACAGCACAAACCCGATCACATTGGTCAGCAGGATCTGCACAACCAGAATGGTCAGGAAAATTTTCCAGAAAAGACGGCCCATACTACCTGCGTATCAACTCTTGATGAACTGATAGCCTTGACGGAAGATAGTCTGAATACAGGATCTTCCATCCGGCAAAGGACCGAGCTTCTCACGAATTTTCGAGAGATGCACCTCAATGCTGCGATCAAATTTCTGCAATGGACGCCCCAGCGCCTGCTCCGAGAGTTCCGTCTTGGACACAGTGCGGCCGGCGTTGCGGGCCAGCACTTCCAGCAGATTGAACTCCGTGCTGGTCAGCTCAAGCGGCTGGCTCTGCCAGGTAGCGCGACGCTGCTCCGGCCACATTGTCAGCATGCTAGCCACCACCGGCTGGGTAGCAGTTTCTTCAGTTGTTCCCACCCGGCGCAGAATAGCCCGGATGCGGGCGGAAATCTCGCGCGCGGTGCACGGCTTGGGTACGTAATCATCGGCACCCTGCTCAAGGCCCACGATGCGATCAATATCATCGCCACGAGCCGTCAGCATGAGCACAGGAATGCGGCTGCGCTTGCGAATCTGGTTGAGCACGTCGATACCGCTCATCTGCGGCATCATCACATCCAACACAATAATCGAGAATTCACCTGACAAGGCCCGGATCAAGCCCTGTTCGCCATCTGCGGCGGTTTCCACATGAAACCCATCCCGCTCCAGATAGTCGGCCATCATCTCGACCAGTTCGGCATCATCGTCCACCAGTAAAACGCTGGTCATGCAACTTTCTCCTGCTTAAATTCAATACATTGCGATAGCTGTGCATGATAACGACGCAAAGGTCCGGGACTGGAGCCCGCTCAGCGGTTTTAACGATTTTTACCTTAACGATACAAGCGGTTGAAGGCACTTAACAGCCTGACATTACAGAATATTTCCATACCTGCCGGGGCTCATGCCGATCACTTGAATCCCACTTTTTAGCCAGGTTGTTCCGAACATCAACCCAGGAGGTATTCTCGATGAACACCAAGACACGGCTGCTGCTGGCAGCACTGGCGTGTACGCCATGGCTCGCAATGGCCGAACCCGCTCCCACTGGCTCTGCCCCTTCCGCCCCTCCACCAGCCCATATGGAAGCCGGCTCTGGCCATCAGATGCACGAGATGCCAATGGGCATGGAACATGGCAGGCAAGGCCCTGGAACGCAAGAGGGGCAACCGGGGGGACACCCGGGCGAGCCGGATTTTGCAATTGGTCTGCCAACCCCTCCCTGGCTTCATGGCCTGAAGCTGACGGAAGCCCAGGAAGACAAGGTCTTCACCATCGTCTACGAACAGTTGCCCGCCCTGCGCGAGCAGATGAAGACGCTGCATCACGTCCACAAGGATTTGCGCGACCTTCCATTCGCCGACAAATTCGATGCCTCCCGCGCCAAGGCGCTGACCGATCAGATAGCCCGGGCAACTGCCGCCCTGGAACTGGCTCAGACCAATGCCCAGAGCAAGATCTGGAGTGTGCTGAGCCCCGAACAACGCAAGGAAGTCACCGAGCGCATGCAACATCACGAAGGCCATGATGGCATGCAGCCCCCGCCACCAGCAGGGCGTGACGCCAAGTAATCCCGACTGACCGGGGCGGGCTGCCACCCGTGATTTTCCTCCCTGCGGGAATTGGCAGCTTGTCTCTTGAGCCCTGTCGGTATCACTGACAGGGCTGTTTTTTGCCTGCCAACTGGCATTTCCCCGGCAAAAACCCAGGCATTTCTTGCCGCCCTGCGGAAATGCCCGTCTTCTCTGCGTCTCCAGCCCCCTGAAAATCTGCCCTTGCCCCCACGGTAGGCAAAAGCTGCCGCCAGCTTGGGTACGGTACCTCTCTAAGCGCCGTAACACCCTGAATCATTGATAACTTTTTAATCCAATTAACAGTTTTGGTTAAAAAATCAATATCTCTCAGGCCGATATCTTGCGTAGAGAAAGCCACCAGTTATGCCACCTGCAGCATCAAGGCAGGCTGAGAATGCCGTTTCCTGCAGGCTGCCTGGCAGCGGGGAAACGTCAGTTCCATTGTACGAAAGGAGCCGAATATGAGCACTATCAGTAGTCTCACCAGCAACCTGGCGGCAAGCCTGTTCTCCACACTCGACACAAAAAAACAGGGATACATCGACAAAAGCGAGTTGCAAACAGCACTAGCCAGCCTGTCCAGCACCAGTTCCACGAGCAGCACCAGCACCACCAGTGATACATCGTCGAGTCTGGATAATCTGTTTAAATCCTTGGATACCAACAGCGATGGCAAGATCACGGAATCCGAGCTTGCCACCGGACTGCAAAATCTGGCAGACAAGATAGATAGTCAGCTCGGCAGCATGCGCATGAACAGTGCCATGGGGAACATGCCTCCGCCACCGCCGGACTCCACCACCACGAGCAGTTCAAGCTCAACGACTCAGGGCTTTACCAAGACTGAACTGCAACAGCAGCTCTCTGAACTGACAAGTTCGAACAGTACGAGCTCTACATCAGACACCAACCGGGCCTCACTTATCAGCGGTATCGTGGCCAATTTCAGCAAGGCGGATACGAACAGTGATGGCAAAGTCAGCAATGACGAAGCAATGGCCTATGCCAAGGCCAACAACCTGTCGCCACAAAACAGCGTCAGCTCCGTCGGCTCGGCAAACGGCTCCAGCACCGACAGCAGCAGCACATCAAGCACATCGACGAACGATTCCCAGCTCAAACTGATGCTGACCATCCTCATGCTGGCGCAATCCTACGGTTCGTCCAGCAGTAGCAGTCTGCTCAACTCGGACAATAGCACGGCTGCAACTGCGCTATCGGCCATTGCCTGAGGTTTGTGCGCACAGCGCGGTCAGTCACGCGCTGTGCGCACTATGCGGGCTTGAGTTAAGGGTGGGCAGGTTCCAGCCCCTTCTCCCAGGTTGCAAGCACGGGGCGGATAGCGCTGCCTATTGCAATTTGTGGCTCCGAAGGGGTGACATTCTCCTGCTCCTCGCGTTCAGCAACGATTGCACGGGCCTCATCAAATGCCTTTTCGAAAGAACGGGTATGCCGCAATGCCTCGTCAAAATACGCTTTGCCGAAAAACGTCCAATCCGCCCCCTGCTGGCATCCATGAGAACTTCGGTCTTCCCTGGAAGAACTCATGACAAGTGTGTTGCGATCCGACAAATCACGGATAAAGCCGCCTGAATAGCAGGCCGAGACGAGAATCACACGGTTTTTGACGCCTGATTCATCGAGCATGCCACGCAATATCTGCGGAGTAAGCTCGTTGAACACATAGGGACCCAGTTCCAGTGAAAAGTGATGGTCCCGCGCGCCATGGGATGTCATGAACAGAAAGAGCACGTCTTCATCCCGATTCATCTTCTTGCCGATTTCTGCCAGAGCTTCCCGCAGGGCAATGGTGGTGGCCATCGGATGTTTTTCGAGCGTCTGCGGGCTATTCACGAGCACAACGCTATGCCCGCGTGTGCCAAACCGCTCGGCAAAGAGCTTGTCGACACTTTCGACTTCATGCAGAAAGACATCCTGCTCCCCATATCCGCCATACGCCAGCAGATAAAGCTCCGGCACGCCTTTCCTGCCCGGCTGGATGGCACCCAGCGCATCATCAAGAAGTTCCGGCTGTGAATACAACACCGACTCATTGGTCACATTTTGCTCACTCCAGGCCTCTGCGGCAGCATTTTCATCGTAGGAGGGAGTCCACAAGACGAAATTGTCAGCCTGAAGCAGATGCGCAGCACCATACAGCAACGCAACACAGCACAATGCCGATGCTCTTTGCAGCAACGCGAGCTGCAGCACCCGCATCAAGGCCACTGCAGCTGCGCACAAGGCCCACGCCCACATCAACCAGACAAACGCCGGGTACCAGGTGGCGTTGGCCCACCAGAACGTTCCTGCCTGAACGATTTCTATCCACCACAATGGAACAGCCAGTGCCAGGAAAGCCGCAAGCATGTTGGGCCTCGCCGAGCGGCGTGCCACGCCCCAGGCACAAATGAGCACCAGCAAGACCAGCGCCAGGCCGCTGATGATGCCATATACGAAAAAGTCACCGCCCAGAGCCGCTTCCATCCCCTGATCCAGCCAGAGCGAAAAAAAGTCTGCCGCAAACCTCACCAGCAGCCAGGACACCGCAAACAGGGGAATCTGGGCATCACCGACGCGCAAATGTGCAGCAGCACTCCGCAGAAACAGCAGAAAGCGCAGCCCCGTCACAACATTGCGGCCAAAGTCGGCCAGAATGCTGAACACCCGCCAAGCGGGAAGATGCCACGACACAGAAGCGGCTGTGCGTACCTCAAGCCCGCTGAGGCGTTGCAGGCATTCGACCCAGCGGGAATACACTTCGGGAGAAGCAAAACACCGGGACGGCAACATCAAGGCTTGATTTGCGCCGAGAAACACGAGAAGCGAGTCACTCCGCCGTACCAGTCCGCTAACAGCCTCCCAGCGCCACAGCGTATGACTGAGGACGGAATCAACCTCCAGCCCATCATCGCGCAGACAAAAGCGCCACGCCGGGCCGATAGATTGCGCAAGGCGCCGGAGCATTCTCCTATCATGCCACCCCAGCAGCACAAGTAGCCAAAGCAGATCCAGCGCCACGACAATTTCCGGGTTCGCGGCGAAGACCCCAACATGCCCGGTGACAGCGTAGAGCAGAAGGCTCACAAAGCCCCACAAGGCCGCAAGCTTCCACAATTGCACAGCAGAAAACCGGCACCGCCAGGGCGCCCCTGACGCAAAGACATGGACTCTTTCGGCGATTGTCGCCTCAACAAGAATCCAACCCTCCGTTGCCTTATCAACATCCAGCAGAGATTCATCTTGGGTTTTATTTTCTTCTTCCATGCCGCTCATCGCACCTTATATCCTGACACCCGAAAATCACTTCCTATCAAGTTCAAACCTGCCGCCAGCATAAATCCTGGGATTCCGGATACCGGCTACCGCCCATCCTGGGCGGGGAGGCGAACATCAAAACCGGGAAGGCTCTCCAGAAAGGCTTCCCGGGCAACGGAACGCGCCAGTCCCTCCGATAGCATTCGGCGCCAACAATGAATTCTATCCGCTTTGAGCACCATTGATACAAGCCGTCATAAAATCACCATCATGATGCCAAGTGATTATACATTCTATGAATCAATCGATTTCACTGCCGACACAGTGCTATTCATCGAATCCCTTACCCACCAACTTCTCCTTCCCCAGGCCAAACCATCATTTCGAATTTATCGTACCCTATCTGGATCGCCTACCCCATAAGGATTTAATACCTTAGCTTAGCAACAGGAGACCAATGCAGGAAACACGGGGACTGTTGCTAACAGATTACCCACCCTGCATATAAAGTCTGTTGCAGAACCATAATTTCTGCAGCTGATACCCTTTGAATTTTCCGAGCATGGCGTCGTTTGAAGCATCCTCTGATTTCAGGTTGTGGCAAATTCTGAAGCACACCATAAGAATGTAATTTTACGTAAAGCCGCTCAGCTGAATCGCCTCTCCTTAAAGCAAAAAACAGATCAGACAGACTCAATGACATATTTTTATAGGGGTTTCCACTTATACACACTAGGGTTTGTGCTTAGAAACTCACTTTAAAAAATTCTTATTTTTAAAAATCAGCAACCCGCACTTTTATTCAATAACATTATTAAATACAAATAAAGCAATTTAATCCATTGACATTGCTACTTCTGCTTACTAGTGTGTCGGAGTGTTTCTTACATGACCCATAAGAATATTTTCAAAATGTAGAAACACAGTCGTTTCTGAGTTCAAGCAAAAAACATCATTTCTGGAGACAAACCAAATGAATCGCAAGTATCTTGTGGGCGCATTGACAGGTCTTGGCATCCTGTTCAGTACCAGTGTTTACGCAGCCACCGACTATCCTTCCGGCTATACAAAATGCGCACAGGTTGGCAGCACCTGTACCATGACTGGCACGCATACCGTTGCTCTCGGTAAGTCCGGTGTCTTTGTGTATGCCACACTGACCGGCAGTTTCACCTGTTCCCAGTCGCTGTTTACCGGGGGCAGTGCCTTCTCTGATTCGGCTTGGTGCTCTGTCGGGCCGACAGCATCGTCGAGCAGTTCCTCTTCCACCAGCAGTGCTTCCAGCTCGTCGACGTCATCGTCTTCAAGCAGCAAATCCAGTTCTTCTTCCTCCAGCAGTTCATCCTCGACATCCACTACTGCCTGCAAGACAGGGGCTGTGTTTGATGGCGTGACGGTTGACTGCGGTGGCGTGACGCTAGGCACCTCCTGCAACGGCGACACTGAGGGGCAGGACCCGGTCATTTCACTACAGAATGGCGCAGTCGTCTCCAACCTGCACGTCAAGGCTGGTGGCGGCGCTCACGGCATCTCCTGCCTAGCTGGCAACTGCACGCTCAAGAATGTCACCTGGGACGAAGTCTGCGAACACGCTGCAGGTAACTACAGCGCTGGTGGCACCTACTCCATCTACGATTCGACGGCCTACCAGAATCTGGATGCCACCACGGCAGACGGCGGCAAGCCGGACAAGTTCTTCCAGGACAACGCCATTGGTTCCACGATGTACGTGCGCAACTTCACGGCCATCATGGTTGATACCACGGGAGCCTACTCCTCGTCAGGCAAGATCCTGCGCACCTGCGGGGATTGTTCAGCCAACGGTGGCCCGCGCACGCTGAACCTGGATGGGCTGACCGTCAAGCATGTCGCCTCCGACCGCGTTACCACCGCTTCGGGCAATGCCATCGACTCCATCGTCGGCATCAACTCCAAGTGGGACAGCACTGTGCCCTCCAGCGTGGCGGTAGCCGACAAGGCGATCCTGCGCAATCTCAAGATCCAGGGTTATAAGCTCTCCAGTGATGGCGTGAAGAGCACACCTAAGGTTTGTGTCACATACATCGGTTCGCGTACCCATAACGGTTCGAGCAGCATCGCACAGGAATGGAACACCACCGCCTGTGACGTCAGCACGAGTGATGTAACCAGTTTCTGATTGGCAAAACCCACCGTAATTCACACTGCAAAAAACCCTGGCGTATGACAGCGCCAGGGTTTTTGTGTTTTGGAGAACTCATTCCGGCCCCCAGAACCATACATCTCCACTCATCCATTGATGTCGCCATGGACTGGCAAGCCCCTGAAACTACCGTTGAAGGGGCAATTTCCGTCGCCATTTTGAAAATCCGATCAACGGTTTTCGCAACCCGATCACCGCAAAATTTCAAACGCGAACAGAAACACTTAACAAAAAACAAAAATTCTTCTGGAGCGCCCTTTAGGGCGGGTTTTCCCGTCTTTTCCCCTGGCAAAAAACCCGGCATTAAACCCGTTATGCATAATTCTTACAGCCCATTTAGCCACATCTAAAGAAATCAATGTTTTGTTTTATTTTCATACACTTAACAGTTTGTTTTAGTACCAAACAAGCCCTTGAAAAAAGACCAGACATTGACATAAAAATTCATGTTAATTAGTGTGTAAGCATGTTTCCTACATGCCATATAAGAAGACCATTAAGGAATGCAGGAACGTGATGGTTGAGATATTCCAACTCATGCAATGAAGTGGTTTCACTTTCGGAGACAGTACCCATGAATCGTAAGTATCTTGTTGGCGCACTGACAGGCCTTGGCCTCCTGTTTACGGCTGGCGCCCATGCAGCAACTGACTACCCCTCCGGCTATACGAAGTGCGCGCAGGTTGGCAGCACCTGCACCATGACCGGCACCCACACGGTGGCCCTGGGCAAGTCGGGATCGTTTGTTTACGCAACACAGACGGGTAGCTTCACCTGTGCCACGTCACTGTTTACGGGCGGCAGCGCCTATGCTGACTCGGCCTGGTGCTCTGTCGGCCCGGTAGTAGCGTCAAGCAGCTCTTCGAGCAAGGCAAGCTCATCCTCTTCAAGCAAAGCCAGCTCTTCCACGTCAAGCAGCAAGGCAAGCTCCTCTTCTAGCAGCAAGTCCAGTTCTTCTTCCTCCAGCAGCAAGGCCAACTCCAGCAGCTCATCTTCGTCCACTTCTTCAACAGGCTCGACAGCTTGCAAGACCGGTGCGGTGTTTGATGGCGTGACGGTTGACTGCGGTGGCGTGACGCTCGGCACCTCCTGCGACGGCGATACCGAAGGTCAGGATCCGGTGATCTCGCTGAAAAACGGCGCGGTGGTCTCCAATCTGCACGTCAAAGCCGGTGGCGGCGGTCACGGCATCTCCTGCCTGGCAGGCAACTGCACGCTCCGGAATGTAACCTGGGATGAGGTTTGCGAACACGCTGCAGGCAACTACAGCGCTGGCGGCACCTACTCCATCTACGATTCGACGGCTTACCAGAATCTGGATGCCCTGACAGTAGATGGCGGCAAGCCGGACAAGTTCTTCCAGGACAACGCCATCGGCTCCACCATGTACGTGCGCAACTTCACAGCCATCATGGTTGATACCACGGGCGCTTACTCCTCTTCTGGCAAGATTCTGCGTACCTGCGGTGACTGCTCAGCAAACGGTGGCCCGCGCACGCTTGATCTGGATGGGCTGACCGTCAAGCACGTCAAGTCTGACCGCGTCACGACCGCTTCGGGCAATGCCATCGACTCCATCGTGGGCATCAACTCCAAGTGGGACAGCACTGTACCTTCAAGCGTGGCAGTGCCTGACAAGGCCACCCTGCGCAACGTCAAGATCCAGGGTTACAAGCTCGGCAGCGACGGCAAGAAGAGCACCCCGAAGGTTTGTGTGACCTACATTGGTTCGCGCACGCACAACGGCTCTTCGAGCATTGATCAGGAATGGAACACCACCGCCTGCAACGTCAGCACGAGCGATGTGACCAGCTTCTGATTCACAAGATGACTTAGTATCTGTCATCCGTCACAAAGGCCCCTGCGACGACTTGCCGCAGGGGCCTTTTTCTTGCAGCATTACACTATTCAAACCACACAAAAAGAACATGAGACCGTACGCGTATTTCATGCTTGTGCCATTGCTGCTGACGCTCACGGGCATCTCGCTGCCTGCAGGCGCGAGTGGTCAGCCGCAGGCGAATGTTTTGAATGCCGACTTCATGGCTATCGGGCCAGGCAATACCTCTTCAACAGTGCTGGTCGGCGGCACGGACGGGCGCCTGCTGCGTTCTGCCGATGGCGGCAAAACCTGGCAGCAGACAGCAATTGATAGCAAGTATCAGATCGTGCAGATCAGCGCTCGCCCGCAAGGTGCGGTTCTGGCGATCGCCCAGGAAGGCCTGCTGCGTTCTACTGACGATGGGCAACACTGGGATCTGCTGGAGCTGCCGGAAGGGCAGAGAATCAGCCGCCTCGCTTTCTATCCCAAAACCGGCCAATGGATCGGGGTCAGCATGGGCGGAGCCATACTTGGCAGCAGGAGTGATGGCGAGCACTGGCAAATCCTTTATCAGACAAAGGATTCGGCGCCACTGACAGCACTCACCAGCGACAATGGCTATCTCGTCGCAGCAGGGGCTGGCGGTCAGGTGGTGTTCTCCGCCGATGGACAACACTGGAAACCCCTCGCGACCGATACAACAGCCCCCATCACCCGGCTATTGCCTCTGCCCGGCAAGGCCGGGGTGCTGAGTTTCTGGGCCGATAGCAGCGTGATTGCCGTGCCTGCTAACGGAAGTACGCCAATCCGTCGCAGCAGTGCGTCTCAGGATGTTCCCTATGCTGTTGCTTACGACAGCTTGCATCATCTGACACTCATGGCGACGACCAAGGGCCATCTGCATCGCTCGGGAAATGCAGGAAAGAGCTGGCAGGATCTGGGCAGCCTCGACAATATCCTGCTCACCACCCTGCTGGCTGACGCGAAAGATGGCAGTCTGACGGCGATCGGGGCCCGCGGTACCGTAGCCCGTTCAACCGATGGCGGCAAAAACTGGAACATCGTGATGGGCAACCAGTGGGGCGCCACCCTCAACACGGCAGCAGCCAGCCCTGATGGTCAGCATCTGCTCGCTGCCGGTACCGGCGGCCTGCTGATGGCAAGTGATGACAGGGGGAGGCATTGGAACACTCTGGCCGCCAATATCAAGTACTACGTGCAGGATCTCCTGCCGACGCCAGATCACAAGGCTGTTCTTGCGATCGGCGAGCAGGGCCTAGTATTGCGCAGTACCGACAGCGGACAGACCTGGATGCGCATTGCCACTGGGATGAAGCCCGATGTCACGCTGTTTTCCGTCATAGAACACCCGCGTACCCATGAACTGCTGGCCTGCGGGCCGATGGGCACATTCCTTGCCAGCCCCGATGGCGGCCTGAGCTGGCGCATCACCCGGCCCGTTGAGGAAGCCGGCGAGGGCTACCTCAAGCAGCTTGTTGCGGACCCGGCTTCCGGCACGCTGCTTGCTGTTGCCAGCCCCGGCACCGTGATACGCTCCGATGATGCAGGCAGCAGCTGGCAGGCCACAGACGCCGACACCAGTGATAAAGGCATTGTCACCGCTGCCGCACTAGGCAAGGGAGTCTTCATCGCCACCCAGGGAGACGGACGTATCCTGCGCTCCACCGACGATGGACGTCACTGGGCGAATACCGACATCACCGGTGCCAGTCCGGGCAACCTGTATGCCGAACCTGTCAGCGGACTCGCCTGGATCATGGTACGCGATGCACTCTATCGCTCCAGAGACCATGGCATAACGTGGCAACGCAGCGAAATCCAGGGCACCACCCTGAACTTCCTCCTGCGCACACCCAGCGGCACGCTGCTAGGTTTTGGCAATGCAGGCGCCATCATCCGCTCGACAGACGATGGGGAACACTGGGCCAGTGTTGCCTCAGGCACCCTTTCCTCGCTGCGCAAACCGCTTGCCGACGCCGCCTACGGGAGGATTTTTGTACCCGGCCGTGATGGCACCCTTCTCGTCTCGGCCGATGACGGGCTTCACTGGCAGGGCATTGAAACCAACACGCCGGCCCACCTGAACCGTCTCTGGCTCAGCCAGGATGGCAAAAACCTGATCGTTTCGGGTGAGCGCATCGTGCACATCTCGCTGCCCTGATACAGCACAGGCCCCAACCGGGGCATTGCCCTATCTACCCTGCAACAATGTGCGTGGCGCCTGACAGGCCACGCACATTACACCCCCAGCCCGGATAGATACGTCCGCAGCAGACCTCGCAGTTCCTGCTCGATGGATTCCCCCTGGGCTTCATGCGGCAATTCGGTCACCAGGCGCAGCAGGTACAAAATAAGCCGCGCGCAATGCGTCGCCCTTTCCTCATCCAGAGCAGGGGCATGGGCACACAGGGCCCGCCCCAGGCCTTGAGTCAGAACAACTCGCGTGCGAACCCGGTCACTATCATGCTCATTACGTACATCGCTGAGCGTCAGCATCACTGCGCGATCACGCTCGATTGCATGGATGTACTCGATCAGCGCAAGTGCTAGTTCATCCGCCCCCATTTTCTGGGGACTTGCTGCCAGTGCCTCGAACACGCCCAATGCTTTTGCCACAAAACGCTCGCGCAATGCTTCGGCGAGCAGAAGCTTGTTCGGGAAAAACTGATACAAAGACCCAATGGAGGCCCCGGCCCGCGCTGCAATCTCGGTCATGGTTGCGGCTTCCATGCCACGCTCCATGAATATGGCGGCGGCCGCATCAAGCAAGGCCTCGACCCGTTGCCGGCCTCTCTCACGCTTGGGTTGGCGAGCGACAGGAGCACTTGTATCGGAAGATGAACTGCCCATATAATGAGTTTTATGAGGAAACCCTCATATTTTAAACCAATTTGCGTCCGCCCCGGCAACCCGGCGGGCTTGTAGCATGATCTGCAGCCCTTCTCTCCGCAATCTGTCCCTGCGCCAATGCTCGCCTTCCCGGCAGTGGGGCATACTCATCATGGCCAGTACAATGTGCATGACCGGCTTCTCCATCATGCACGTGCCAGCCGCTTTTCTGCTCGGCGCCATGCTTACGGCCATCCTTGTCGCATTGCTGGAAGGCACTCCCCGCCCGCCTGCATTGCTGTATACCGGCGCGCAGGGGATTGTGGGCTGTCTGGTGGCATCAAGCTTTACCCCGGAAATCCTGCAAGTCTTGCGGCGCGACTGGCTGCTGTTCCTGCTCGTCACCGCCGCCACCCTGCTTGTGTGCTCCGGCATTGGCTGGCTGCTCGCACGCCGCCGTCTCTTGCCCGGCTCCACGGCAATCTGGGGATCTTCTCCTGGCGGCGCCATGGTCATGACGCTGATGTCGGATCGCTACGGCGGAGACATGCGCATCGTGGCAGTGATGCAATACTCGCGAGTCGTTCTGGTCACGGCAGTGGCAACAGCAGTCGCTCATTTCTGGGCAAGCGGCGCCGCAGCCCAAGCTACACCATGGTTCCCAGAACTGCACGCGGGTGCTCTCTGTGCATCAATCCTTGTTGCCATTGCAGGAGGCTGGATCGCCGAGCGCCTGCATTTGCCAGGCGGCCCGCTGGTCTGGCCCATGATCCTGGCCAGCATTCTGCAGATGAATGGCCTGCTCCATATTGAGCTGCCGCTGTGGCTGCTTGCTCCAACCTATGCCATGCTGGGCTGGATGATCGGACTGCGCTTTACGCGCAAGGCGCTCCAGGATACCGCCCGCGCCCTGCCCATCATCCTCGGTGCCATCTGCGTGCTGATCGGCCTGTGCGCGGCACTGGGTACTGCACTCATCCATCTGATGCACATAGATGCCCTCACGGCCTATCTGGCCACAAGCCCCGGAGGCCTGGATGCAGTAGCCATCATTTCCACCTCCTCTGGCGCCGATGTGCCATTCGTCATGGCCTTTCAGACGGCTCGCCTGTTTGGAGTGTTGATCATGGGCCCGACGCTGGCCCAGTTTGCCACACGGCGCCTGCAGGCTGACTGATCCCGGGCTCGACAGGCCTCAAATCACAAAAGACCAATTGCATAACACGAGCAGACCAAGCAACTCTTCCAGGTGTTGGCAACCATTGACACCACACCAGACAAGAACACAGCGCTGCGGGATTTTGTACGGTTATTCCTGAGCGTAAGCACACGGCATTTTTGAGGCGGTACGGTTTCGGTGACAGGTCAAACCACACCAACAATCGGGGCGATGTCGTCAACGACCTGATTGCGTCCGTTGCCCTTCGCACGATATAAATTCTGGTCAGCCCGGCGCAGAGCGTACATCTCGTCGATATCCTCCCCCAGCGCACATGCCACTCCGATGCTGATAGTCACCCGACCGACACCGGGAATCGGACTTTCAGCAACAGAAATCCGCATTTTATCGGCGACAAAGGTGGCGCGATCAACGGAAGTTCCAGGCAGGATCACCAGAAACTCTTCTCCCCCAAATCTTCCGAGGAAATCGGTGGCACGGCAGGAGTAGACCATGAGCCGGGCAATGTGCTGAAGGACATGATCGCCTTGCTCATGCCCAAAGCGATCATTTACCTCCTTGAAGTGATCAACATCAATGAGCAGCAACGCATAACAGATTCCGGTTCTTTTCATGCGGAGAAATTCGTCATGCAGCCGCTCATCAACGCTGCGTCGATTGTTCAACTGTGTCAGGGCATCGCGTCGGGCAAGCATTTCCAGGGCCATGTTGGCTTCCCGCAAGGCTGCCGTGCGCTCGGCCACCTTTTGTTCCAGTGTCTGGTTGGTGTGCGCCAGTGCCTCATTCTTGCGGGCCAGCTCGTTGAGCAGCTCGCCACGCTCCGCAATAGCCAGTTCCAGGGCGCTGCCAATACGTATTCTCTGCGCAATATCTTCCCGCAAGCGCGACTGCACACGCATCACCAGCAAGGTGGCCAGCCAGATCACGGAGAGAAGCATGCCCGCCAGGGTCAGGGTCATGGCCATATTCTGCCGCCACCCACCCAGAAACTCGCGCGTAGACTGGCCGACTATCACATATAGCGGATAATTCGCGACACGCCGGTAGGCGTTGCTGCGCTCAATACCATCAAGCCTGGTCACGGCTATGTAGCCTCCCATCGACGGAGACCGATTGATTGTTTCGCGCAGCTGGGGGGACACAGTCTTGTCTCCGAGCGCATTCTTTGTATCCGGATAGCGATAGACCAGAGACATATCCGCCATGCGGATCGTGGCAGCGCCATTACGCCCCAATGATGTCACTGCAAGAACCCTGTCGAAATAGTCACAGGGCAGGTTGGCATACACCACTCCGGCAAACCGCCCCTCCGGGGTATCAAGCCTGCGCGCCAGCACAAGTATCCATTTTTGTGTAATGCGTGAGCGTATCGGGCCGCTGACGATGAGTTTTGTCTGCGGATTATCGCGAGCCAGGCTGAAATATTCACGATCACCGATAGAGACAAAACTTTCCTGTGGCAACTCACTTCCAAACCTGATCGCCCCATTGGGATCGGCAATACGCAAAGCGGATATTTCAGGTAGGAGTGCCTCTTCACGTCGAAGGGAGGCATTCAGTGACGCGGCATCAAGACGCCCTGCAAGAACCTGATCAATGTAAATCTGATGCACGTTCTGCAGCGCCAGATCAACCTTGTCGAACACACTGGCGATCTGTTGATCGAGCAGCCGTGCGATGCTTTGGGTCGCTTCGGTGGTGCGCTCGTGATAACGCTGTTTCTCCTGCGTCAACGCCAGTGCAGCCAGATTCACAACCAGACATGAGACTGTGGTGGCGATTACCACATACCAGAACCACGGCCAGCGGTGGGCCAGGGCATGCGCCAAACGGAGAGGCTGGAAAAAATTGATTTTCGGCACGATCTCACCCAACTCTGGCATTGGAGTGCCCGGTCAGACAGGCAATCACACAAGGTTCCGCCTGCTCTGGGTGGACAAACCGAAACCTGCCACCTACAGGCACCTTCTGAACTCAATTTATGCAAAAGTTCGGCAATAAGACATTGTCCATTCGGGGGGCTGGTGTCACAAAAGCCCTAATAAACAAGCCTCCCCGCGTTCCCTGCACATATCCTGAAGGCCCGGAAAAGGCTTTGATTCGCACACAATGCGCGGTGGCTGCGCACGTTTACCACAACACCGCAAGCCCTCCTCCCATCTAAAAGAAGGATTAAACCTTAGATGGTTTGCCCCGAAGCCTCAGGGTCTGTCTATAATCCGCCTTCTGAGAAACAGATGCGCAGGAACGCAGATTCCGCCCGTACAGGATTGATCATGTCAGACACTACCCGCCCGGCCTCCCCCGCACATAACGCTCGTGCCTTGCTCAAGCAATTGCAGCAAGACTACAAGGTCATTGGCGAACATCAGCCACTTGCCATCGGCATTGACCGGCAATTGCTCGCTGCGCGTCCGGATATTGATCGCAAGGCAATGCGCATCGCTCTGGGAATGCACACCCGCGCAGTCTCTTATCTGAAGGTGCTGCAGAGTGCCCAGACCCGCTTCAACCTCGATGGCAGCCCGGCCGGAGAAGTTAGCGATGAGCAACGCAGCCTTGCCGCCAAGACGCTCCACGAACACTTCAAGAAGCGCGCGCTGGAACACAAAACCCGCGCCGCCACTGAGGCCGCGGAACGCCAGCACGCAGAAAAATTGCGCCAGTTGCAGGACAAATTCTCCAAAAAATGACTTTTATCGCACGCATTTGAAATCGACTGATCCCTGCCCCCGAGCGAAGCGCAAGGCAGCCTCGGGGCGTGCAGGATAGCCACAACAATTTCCGGTGTTCCCGCGCATTCGTGTGCACGAATCGCGCACATTTCCCAGCGATAACGCTTGTCGTGTGCGAATTTTTGTTGGCTGGGTTTTCCCCGCAGGAAAATAGACAAGGCACAAGGCGGCGACAAAAGCGGGCAGCCGCGCCAAATCCTGTGCTTTGATGCGACAACTTTTGTCGACGCTGCCCGGCCAGGGCGAAGTCAAATCATGCTCCCCAGCCGCTCTGGCCCTCCACCGGGAAGCCCAGATCGAGAGTCACAGAATTACTGGGCCAGCGAGGGCGATACGGCAAGTGCGGCAGCTTCCGCTGCACAATCACGCTCCGGGGCCACCCCCTTGGCACGCGCAGCAACGATCTCCGAACGTGCAGCCTCCATGTCGGCCCGGAATTCGGGCTCTGCATGCAGGCGCGCCACTGTTCCGGCTGCAATCAGCCGCCCCTGCATGACATCACTGTGCCAGTGCACATTGCAGACGTTCCGGCTCTCGCCAACAGCTCGCCCGCGCACCATCAATGCATCGGTACGCTCCGGTGCCAGTTCAGCCAGAATCAGCGCCCACCCCCAGCCTGTCGTGGTATGACCGGAGGGATAGGAACCATCCTGTTCAAGCTGCTTGGTGTATGCCGGAGTGCAGATGGGCTGCCCATTGACCATAAACGGGCGCTGCCGCCTGTAATACTCCTTGGCACTGCGCGTTGTGGCGCCCAGATCGCGCGCACTGCGCTGCAACAGCTTCCAGACATGCGGCGTATCCTGCTCGGTGATACCGACTTCCAGTGCACAGGTGAATGTTCCGGCTGCTCTTGGGAAGCTCAGATCGGCATCTTCGATCGCCAGCGCCCACCGGGGCGTTCCGCGCAGGGAAAAACTACGCTGCGCAATCTCCTCGTCAAGTGCCATGGCCGCCGACCCCGCCGCTGGCGGAGGCGGCACCTGAGCCAGACTGCTTGGCACGGCATCCGCTCGCAGATACCCGCTGACCCGCCCAGGCCTGCCGGTATCTGCCGCTGCAGCTGTCACGGAAAACAACGCACACGCCAGCAGAAATATTCTCTCCTTCTGCAAAGCGGTTGCCAACACACCTCTCCGTTCTTTCTTCATCACGCATCCCCGCAAGGTTCGGTTGAATCCAGTGGCCCGGCAACAGGCACGCCCAGACTTAATGCATCATAGCGAACAGACCAATGACCGGAGCCCTCTCTGGCAAATACATACTGCGCACAGTTCGGCATCGGCAGCGCCAGCTGAAATCGCCGAAAATTGCGCATCGCTGCACTTCCCTGACTCTTGAAACCCAGCACCCGCCATACCAGCAGCGCCAGCCACATGCCATGCCCAAACACCAGCGTACCATCTTCAAGAGCATGCATCTGGTCAAGGAAAGCCTCAACGCGCCCGGCAAAGGTATGAAAACTCTCAGCCTCCCCTGCCCCCATGCGAACCTCGGGATTAGCCTGGGCCCAATAGTCCTCCACAATGGGGCGACGCCCGACAGCATCGAGCCCGGCAATCAGGGCGGTATCCAGCGTACAGAATTCGTACAGCAGGGGATGTTCCTGCGCCAGGATGCGGCGATGCGCACAGAATGGGGCTGCGGTTTGATGCGTCCGCAAAAATCCGGAAACCAGCACCTGGGTGGGAATACCGGCGAGAGCTTCTGGCAGCTGTGCGGCCTGCGCCTGCCCCCTGGGGCTCAGAGGAATCACGGCATTGGGCATGGTCACACCACCGGCATTAGCCTGGCTCTCCGCGTGACGAATAAAGCGGATGATGGTCATCAGGAAAAGATTTCAAGGCAGGGAATGACAATTATTATACGGTGGATATCCCGTCCCCACCCCACCGTCAGGTTCCGTCCTGCAGCCACAGCCCCTCCACCAACTACCCTCGCTGCGTACCCGCTGCACGTAATTGCTGCTCTGGTGGAAGCAATCTCTCGGATTGCATGGCCATTGATGCTGCTGCCCACATCTGCGGGCGCTGCCACCCTGAGACCCATTCAACAACCGCGTCTGCCGGCATCGGCCGGGCTATGCCAAACCCCTGGGCATAATCACAACCACAGAACAACAGGGGCAATCCGTGCTGCAAAGTTTCCACCCCTTCCGCCACAACCCTGCGCTGCAGGCCATGTGCCATGTCGACAATACTGGTTACCAGGGCCTGATCTTCTGCATCTTCGAGAATTCCACGCACGAAGGATTGATCGATTTTTACGACACGCACCGGAAATTTTCGGAAATAGCTCAGCGAGGAATATCCAGTACCAAAATCATCAAGTGAAAAACTTACGCCAAGCGCTACACTGTCCACCATGCGATGGGAAATTTCCTGCAGATCCTTGATCAGGGATGTCTCCAGAATTTCCAGTTCCAGCCCTGACGGCTCCACATCAGGAAACTCCTCCAAAATTGCCGCCAGCCTTTGCACGAACTGCGGGTGTTGCAAATGCTGCGCGAATACATTCACGCTGACCGCCAGATCCAGCCCTGCGGCCTGCCACTCACGTTTCTGGCGCAAAGCTTCGCGCATCACCCATTCACCCAGCTCAATCGCCATTTCAGTATGCTCCACAACGGGCAGGAACATACCCGGCGCGAGCATGCCACGCTCTGGATTCTGCCAGCGGATAAGCGCCTCTACGCCCACGACACGATCACTGTGCAGGTCCACTTTTGGCTGATAGTGCAAAACAAACTCGTTGGCATATAACGCTTCGGTAATCCGCGCATACTGTGCCTGGCTCTCGCGCAGGTTACGGTCACCTTCCGGATCAAACATGTGCACGCGATTCTTGCCGCCACGCTTGGCTTCGTACATGGCGTTATCCGCATGGCGGATCAGCACGTCGGCCTCGACGGCTGAATCTCTGGGAAAAATTGTCACGCCTGCGCTGATGGTGACGGAAACTGACACTCCCGCCACCTGAATGGTCATTGCCACGGCCTGTCGAAGCCGCTCCAGCACATTGCGGAACTCGTTCTCTTCACGAAGACTCCCCAACAGAATGACAAACTCATCACCCCCAAGGCGCGATACGGTATCACCGGTTCTCACGCAGGCAGTCAGGCGGCGCGAAACTTCGACGAGCACCTGATTCCCGACGTCATGCCCCCACTCATCATTGATCGCCTTGAAACCATCCAGATCGAGAAAACAGATCGCCAGCATTTCCTTGCGCCGCAGCGCCTGGGCCTGGGCCTGCTGGACATGCTCGGCAAGCAGGACCCGATTCGGTAGCCCTGTCAGATCATCATGGTAGGCGAGGTGCTGGATCCGCTTTTCGCTCTCGCGCAATGCCGTGATATCGCGGATGGCTCCAAACAGGCGTGCTAGCTCACCGTTTTCTAGATACTCAAGGCGGGCCACCATATGCACGCAGCAGATTGACTGATCACATGGCCTGACAATCCTGTATTCCATATCGATGGCATCAACACCTCTCTCTGCGGCTTTGGCGAGCTGTCTGCGGCAGTGCTCCTGATCATCTTCATGCACCAGTTGCAGCCATCCCTCCTGGGTTCGCGGATGCTCTCTGCCAATCCCGAAGATGGCGGCCTGCTCAGGCGAACAATCCCATCTGCGGGTGATGAAATCCAGGGAACACAAGCCCTGCTCGCCGACCTGCAACAAAGTGCGCATGGCATCATTGCTGTCATTGAGCTGATCGTTCGCCATCCGGAGGCTGGAGGCATAGCGGTACTGGCGTGTCCAGGACCGATGCAGAATGTAGGCAATCAACGCGCTGAGAACCCAGAAAAGCCCGACGTAGATCATTGCCACGTGGCGGGCACGCGCCCAGCCGACTAGGTAATCTGCGTCAGCCACCCCAACCACGACAAAGACAGGCACCACGCGCAGACGGCGAAACGAGAAGATGCGACTCACCATGTCTCCGGGCCATGCGGTGTGATAGGTCGCCTGTGTGATACCTGAAGCCACCAGACGCCTGTAAATGTCCGAAACATTGGCCTTGCTGCCAATCGGGTCACGCACCTTGCTTTCGCTGCTTGCATGCCGCGCGACCAATGACAGATCAGCCCCGCGCAAGGTGATCAGGCCGTGACTGCGCACTGAAAAATTTTCTATCTTGTGGGCAAAAAATTCCTGATCAACCGGGGCAACAACCATGCCCCCGAAACTTCCGTCAGGATGATGAAATGATCGTGCAAAGACGATCAGGGGGGCAGCATCCTGCGGGCTGACCAGCGGCTGACTCATGATCAAACCACTCTGGCGTCCGCTCGCCCCAAGCTGGAAGTATTCCCGCCCGGCAACGTTAACAGGCTTCATGCTGCCATCCATGAGCCACATCTCACCACGCTCATTGACGATGGACCATGTCCTGGTGGCGTGGTTGATCTCGCGCTGCTGGCGCAGCAGGCGCAGCAGCCGGGCCTGATCAATCGGCCCTTTGCGCAGTTGGTCTTCGAGTTCATTGCCCACCGTGAGCAATGACCCATCAATCTTCTCGACGCTATGGGTCAGACTGTTACTGACAGCCTCAGCCAGATTCCGGGTTTCCTGCTCGGCATATTCGATGGCACGGTCACGCATGACCTGCAGCCCCTGCCATACAGACAGAGCCACCAGACAATCGAGGGCTACCACGGTGAACACCAGCCACCCTAGAAAGCGCGCATTTACGATCTTTCCTGTGCCCATCGCGGAGCCAGAGTTCATCTTTTCCCCGTTATCCATCAAAAACGTGTCGCCAGACATCTGTACCGGCCTGGAACACCTTTGCAAACATACTGTTGATCCGCAAGAAAGAGGCTCAGGCCACACAAAAACCCTGCAGAATAATAGCCTCCGCCAAAAACCTCATGTGTGTCTATCTGTGTGGCTACAGCGGCCCAACAGCGTGAGCGCGGCACTCTGCCTTTCACAGCAAATGAAGACAAGTGTATTTGTTTAAATTGATTATTAACGGACAGGTCATTCATTACTTTAGGGAAAATGAATTCGCCGGGCCGACTCCGACGCTGTGCCCTCGGCAAATCGCCAGCCAAGGTCATTCCGGCGACGGATCTTTGCACGCAGATCCCCTTGCAGGGAAGCGTTGCCACTCCCTTTCCCGATGGCGCTCTTCCAGCCAGCAATTTGCCGTTGCAACTCCACACACTCTGGCCACGTTGCTCTCGAATGCTCCCGCACACGGGCCACATCCACTTGATTTTCAACCAAAATCGACTTGATTGTCTGGTGCAAAGCAGAAAGTCCTGCCGCAACACTTTCCGCCAGGACGGTAACAATCGCCAGCCCCCGCCAAGGCCTTCCTGCTGCATCTGCAATCGAAAACACCCCCCTGCTTCTCTATTCCTGAAAACACTCATGGGCCTGCCTCCTCTCCCATGTCTCAAAATACGCTTGCCGAGAATTTGCGTTCCTGTGCCAGAGCAAAACGGCTCGATAGCCTCTTTTCGAAAAGTCTGCCTGAACCCGGGGTTGGCTAAACACGCGAGCACGTGAGGGAGTTTGATAAGTCGGCCCCCATGTGTGCGGAATACGACCTTCGTCCCCGCCGTTAAAGAATCCACCCACAGCTCCGTTACTGGCATCAGGCTTCTAGGTGCGCGAGATCAGGCGGCATGAGGCTCACTTTGAAAAGAGTTCCTCATGCAAAAAATGTTGATTGGTTTGCTCTGTGGCCTGGCTCTGCACACTCCGCCCATTCATGCACGACTCCTGGCGAATGAACGCGCTGCTTATATCCAGAGCTTTCTGACCAATTGCCACTCTGCGCAGATCCGCGATCCATTCAAACGGAATCTGATGTCCAAAGGCCAACTGACCAGTTCCCAGATTGACGCCTTCTGCCAATGCGGTGCAGTTCGTTCCGCCGATACGCTGGATAGCAGGGTTCTCGAAGAGTTCGCCAAAAACCAGAACCGCCAGCCTTTGCTCAGTGTCATCGACCAGGTCACGCGTTACTGCAGCGAGACCCGTCCGTTCAAGCCATGATGACGCAATCCTCAGACCTCTCCCCCAGCAGAAATCCAGCCCGAGTCCGACGAAATAATTGGGAATGCACCGTCCATCCCATCAATTTTCGTCTTTGAATTCATAAATAACTTCGATTCAAAAACTTTAATTTTTATTAAAAATCAATAGATTAAAAAATCCCTGCATTCCTGGCGACATTTCGGAGGCAACCGGCAATCTGCGACAATTGACGTAGGCCACACTCACGAGGATCATTTGCGCTCACCACCATCCAGCACCACGTAGGACTGGTGGTCACTCATCTCAGACGCCCAGGGGTTCTTGCCGATGCGAAATTCCGAGTGTCGTACAAGAAGCATGCATAAACCCCGGTTCTTCCTGTTACTGCTCTGCCTGATCCTTTGGGGTCAACCCCTCTTCGCTCGGGCTGATGACCTGAGCCTTTCCTGCGACCACAACGATCACAATGCGCGCAGCGTCCTTAAAAAGTCTCCGCACGGCGCATGGCGACGCTCCGAACATCTGCTGGTGGTGGCCTGGCACAACGGCGAGCAGGAATTCCGCGACAAGCCAGTGCGTGACGATTCAACGGGAAGCGTCCGTTTTGCCTACTGTGAATACAGTGCCCTTGCACATCTGCACCTGATCCGCAAACAGGACGATGATCTCGTTTCCGGTGTTCTTCTCGACGATGAAACGGGCCACATGCTTCCTGGCGGGGAGAACGTGATCGTAGCGCCGGATCTGCATCAGTATATGGCCGAACGCCAGCCAGATGGCCTGGATGGTGTTCAGCTGTTAGTCTTCAGGAATGATGGCAGCCTGGTATGGCAGGGCGTTTCCGGCATTGCAGACCCCGGCCAGAAAGAATGGTCGGCCTATCTTGAGGATTGGCACTGGAATGCCGACAACAAGCTGCAGGCTTCGCTGATCTGCGCAAGTGATATCAACCGCAACAAGCCCCACCGAATACCGGTTACGCTCGACAACAAGGACGGTACCTACCAGTGGTGGCCCAAAGTGGCCTGTCAGCGCTCGCGAAGCTGAGCAAGCTCTGGGAAGATGTCAGCTCAAAACCGTGCAGGCTTCTGATAATCCTCAGCCAACGCCCTGGCCAGCGCGATCAAGCGCGCCAACGCGCCCGAGGTATGGACACTTCTCCAGGCAAGATGCAAAGGCGCACGCAAAGCCGGCGCCCCGCAGATCCGGCGATAGACCACCCCCTCAATCTCCACATGGTGCATGGACGCTGGAATGATGGAGACGCCCAGCCCTGCCGCCACGAGACTCAGGGTTGAGAGATTCTTGTGCGTTTCTTGTATGACATTAGGGCAAAAACCCGCCGCCTGACATGCAGAAATGATCGTATCGTAGAATCCTGGCCCATTTGGCCGATGAATCAGGATGAACGGATCCTGTGCCAAAGCAGCGAGTGCCACCCCTTTGGATCTGGCACGGGCAAGCCGGTGCGCTGCGGGCAGCGCCACTATCATCTCTTCCACCAGAAGGGTTTCAATGACCAGCCCTTCCACATTGCTAATGGGGGATCGGATAAATGCCGCATCCAGCCTTTTGTCATGAATCGCCTGAACGAGATCGGGCGTATTGTTCTCCTCCACAGCAAAACCAACATCCGGTGCCGCCTCGCGAAAGGCACGCAGAACACGTGGCACAAAGGGGTGCAGCGACGCAGACTCCGTAAATCCAACGGCAAGATGACCCAATTCGCCACGAGCAACACCGCGCACCCCGGCAACAGCCGAATCAAGTCTGGCGAAGATGCCACGTGCTTCATCAAGCAGCATGTGGCCGGCTTCGGTAAGTGCCATTCCGCGAGGCAGCCGGGTAAACAGGGTCACGCCAAGCTCATTCTCCAGCACCCGGATCTGCTGGCTCAAAGGGGGCTGCTGAATTCCCAGGCGCTGGGCTGCCTTTGTCAGATGCGCCTCCTCAGCCACCGCAATAAAGTAGCGCAACAGGCGTAGATCAATGGAAGACATATTTTGTAGATATGGATTTCAAGATTTCCATATATTAGACAAAATATCGATACCCGCGTAGCCTCTGGACACAATCGACAGCACCTGGATACCGAGATTTCAGGAAATCGCACATGAGCGACCACTCAGCCCTCCCCGACCATTCCCGGATCACCAGCGCTTGCCATCGCCCAAGCTGCCGTGAGCTATTTCTGGGGTTTCTTGGCCTGGGCATGAGCGCCTTTGGAGGCGCCCTGCCCCTCGCCCACCGGATGATCGTAGAACGCCGTCGCTGGGCGGATGAAGCGGAATTTACGGAGTTGCTGGGACTCTGCCAGTTTCTCCCAGGTGGCAATATCTGCAACCTCTCGATTGCCATTGGCATGCGCGCACGCGGCACGCGTGGCGCGCTCAGCGCAATTCTCGGCTTGCTTGCCATGCCTTCGATCGTGGTGGTATTGCTGAGCACGCTCTATCGCCACTTTCAAAATGACCCGCACATCCAGCACATTTTTTTTGGCCTGGCCGCAGCGGCAGCGGGACTGCTGATCCGCATGGCGATCAAGCTGGCCCTGCCACTGCGCCACGACCCGATGCGGATTGCCCTGGGCCTTCTGTGCTTCGTGATGATTGCCGCTCTGCGCATTCCCCTGCTGTGGACCATGATCGTGCTCACGCCAGTGAGTATCGGCATCTGCCTGCAGTGGGACAGATTTCTTTCGCGGAGGCAAAAACAATGACAGGAACATTGCTTTCGTTGCTACTGATTTTCACGCAGCTCTCCATTCTGGCTTTTGGTGGTGGCAATACAATTCTGCCGGAGATGCAGCGCCAGGTGGTGCAGGTGGAACACTGGATGAGTGCCCAGGAGTTCAGTTCCCTGTTTGCGCTGAGCCAGGTAGCTCCGGGACCAAACATGATGATCGTGCCTCTGATCGGCTGGCATGTGACAGGGTTGTATGGCTTGCTGGTAAGCTCGGTGGGTATGTTTTTGCCTTCTTCCGTGATCACGGGCTTCATGCTGCGCACCTGGGACCGGTACAAAGACCGTCCGTGGCGGAAAATCGTACAAAACGGCATGCTGCCGATCACGGCGGGGCTTGTGGCCTCCAGCGCCCTGCTCATCACCCGGGTATCCGCCGGCAATCTCCTGCTCGCAGGCATTGCTGCAGCCTCGGCAATCCTTGCGCTGACCACGCGGCTCCATCCCCTGTGGCTGCTCGGCGGCGGAGCACTCATCGGTCTGCTGACACAGGGTGGAGTCTGACGCAGGAGTCTGCACATGCAGGAAGCAACTCTGATCGACCCGCATACATTGCGTGCCTATCGCGAGACGGATTATCGAGTGCTCTCTGACATGCCTTTCATCATGCATATCGATGAAGTCTGCTCCCCACTGGCGACAGTACATGCTCAATATGGCGTCTCGTGCAGTGCCTTCATCACGACTTGCAACCCATTCAGCCAGACTCTCGATACACAGCACAATCTCCGCCGGCAAACCGAGTTGGGTTGGGTACTTGAAGAGATGGGGCTTCCCTGCCTTCACGGCCTGGGAATTCATCCGGCCGGTACCTGGCCAGGCGAGGATAGCTTTCTGGCGCTGGGCCTGGAACTGGCCCCGGCCCGCGCTACGGGCCGGCGCTTTGAGCAGAATGCGATTGTCTGGGCCGGTGCAGACACGGTCCCGCAGTTGATCCTGTTACGCTGAAATCAAAACAAAGCTCCCACGCTGTGGCAGGTGCTTTGTGCAATCTATCCGGCAGGAGTGCCGGAATTACCGGCGCTCCACCTGATCAATCAGCCGTAACTTCCTCGAAAAACGCCTTCATCAACGCGAACGAGCGCTTGTCGGAGAGTGCGTTATAGGCTGCTCCCTTGCTGATGTCATCTCCAGCACTCTTGATGGTAAAAGAATGCACGGTATTCGGGAAAGTGTGGAACTGGTAATCCACTTTTGCCTCGTTCATTTCCTTCTGGAACTGTGCGACTTCCTCAAGCTTCACGAAGGGATCGATGGCGCCATGCAGCACCAGCACCTTGCCCTTGATGTTAGCGGCGTCCGCCGGAACAGGGTTGCTCAGGCCGCCATGAAAGGTCACCACGCCAATTACTGGCGCACCGCTACGGGCAAGTTCCAGTACTGTGGAACCACCAAAACAGTAGCCCATGGCGAGCATCTTTTTGGTATCGACGTTTTTCTGCGCGGCCAGCGTATCGAACGCAGCACGCACGCGGGCACGCAGCAGAGCACGATCCTTATAGAAAGCCCCCGCCATCTGCGCGGCCTCCCCTGCATCCTTGGGTCTCACTCCTTTGCCATAAATATCTGCCGCGAAAGCCACATAGCCAAGCTCGGCCATCTGCCGGGCACGTGCCTTGGAATCATCGCCCAGCCCCATCCAGTCATGCACAATCACCACACCGGGACGATTGGCAAGCTTCGTATCGTAGGCCAGATAGCCTTCCAGCACCTGATCCCCCTGCCGGTAGGAGACGGTTTCCGTATGGATCTCCGCCATCACCGGTGACGCACCAAGCACGGCCATGCCTGCGATCACGAGCCCCCTCAGCCCCGTCAGCAAACCGGCGCGACGCACCTGGATGGTTCCTGGTACTGCAGGCAGCGCTGTACTCTGATTCATGTTCGTTCCTTCATTCTCTGTGGGATATGTGGTTGGTGCGAAAGGCCGAAATTCTGCCTCTATCCTGTCGGCGGTTTCACCACCTGTCTGAATTGCCAGCCCTCGCTGCTGCAAGGCTACAGGCATGATAGAAAAAAACCGGACAGCTGCCCAGTAGACATCGCCTGGGCCTTAATCTGTCCGGTTTTGATTGCCCTGCGAATGATCAGAGACGGCTGATCACTGTTTGCTCGGGCAGGCGCGATTTCGGAAGCTTGGCGTTGAAATCATCCGCACCGCTATAGCCCAGCGCGAGAATGACCACACTTGTCAGCCCCTTGGCACGCAATCCAAGCTCCTCGTCCAGCGTACGGGCATCAAAGCCTTCAATGGCGCAGGTATCAACGTTCCTGGCCGCAGCGCCCAGCATCAGCGTCCCCAGTGCGATATAGACCTGTTTCTCCATCCAGTGCTGGGTATCCTTGCGGTCAAAGCGATGCATGTTGACGTAATAACCACGCCCCTTGTACTGCCCTTCTTTGGCTTCGGTACCGGAGAAACGGCCATCCTTCTCTTCCTGATCAATCACCGCTGACAGGTGGGCGTCATCAAAATTCTGGCGGGCGCAAAACACCACCACGTGTGAAGCATTGAGGATCTTCGGTTCGTTATAGGCAGAGATTCCCTGCGTTGCCTTGGCTACGCGCGCCTTGCCCTCTGCCGTACTGGCGATCACGAAATGCCAGGGCTGCGAATTGATCGAAGAGGGGGAGAAGTGCAGGAGGGTTTC
The DNA here is from genome assembly GCA_002307175.1 of Rhodocyclaceae bacterium UBA1310. Classification (GTDB taxonomy): domain Bacteria; phylum Pseudomonadota; class Gammaproteobacteria; order Burkholderiales; family Rhodocyclaceae; genus Uliginosibacterium. The sequence continues at coordinate 68,973 of DBTS01000034.1, read as the reverse complement.
GAGCTCAGCCACCACATCCTCCGGAATTTTTTTGGTGGGATCGAAAGCCTTGGTGGCGTGACGATTCTGAATGATTTGCGACAGATTCACAGATTGCTCCTGGAAGCAGATTAAAAATCTTCAAGCACGATTTTGCCGCGTGCTTTTCCTGATTCAAGCAGCGCGTGAGCGCGTTTAAGGTTGTAGGCATTGATGCTGCCAAAATGTTCCCCGAGGGTGCTGCGGATCGCGCCGGCATCCACCAGCGCGGCGACTTCATCAAGGAGTTGATGCTGCGCCAGCATGTCTGCCGTTTTGAACAGGGAACGTGTAAACATCAATTCCCAATGCAGGGACACACTCTTGGCCTTGAGCTTGATGATATCGAGCGGCACCTCCGGATCGTCAATCAAGCCCAAGCGCCCCTGCGGGGCAATGATTTCGGCAAGCTCAGCGAAATGTTCCTGGGTGTTCGTCAAGCTGGCTATGTGGGTTACATCCGGCACTCCGATACGCCGCAGCTCTTCGACCAGGGAGCGCGTGTGGTCGATCACATGATGAGCTCCCAGATCGTGCACCCAGCCTTGTGTCTCGGGGCGTGAAGCGGTGCCAATGATCGTGGCAGAGGTCAGGCGCCGTGCCAATTGGGTAAGAATGGAACCCACACCACCTGCAGCCCCGACAATCAGCAGACGAACTTCCGACGGGCGCTTGCCGGGCACAAGTCCCAGGCGCTCAAACAGCAGTTCCCAGGCCGTGATGGCTGTCAGCGGCAGCGCGGCGGCCTCGGCAAAGCCGAGTTTCTCCGGCATATGCCCGACAATGCGCTCATCAACAAGCTGCAGTTGCGCATTACTACCCTGCCGCACAATGTCTCCAGCATACCAGACACGGTCTCCCGGCTTGAACAGGGTAACCTCAGAGCCAACAGCCCTGACAACCCCGCTCGCATCCCAACCAAGCACCTGCCACTGCCCGGCGGGTGGGGTTCTGCCGAGGCGGATCTTGTAATCCACCGGATTCACGGAAATCGCGCGGACTTCGACCAGCAGATCACGCCCGCCCGCCACAGGATCGGGCAACTGGATATCCTGCAGGGACTCGGCAAGATCCAAGGAAAGGGGTTTCTGATATCCAACAGCTTTCATGCGATTCTCCGGCAGAAAGTCAGCCTGAGCCTGGGCGAAGTGCCTATCAGGATAAGGCATGGCAAGGGCGCATCATGCCGGGATTTTGTTTTTCAAAAAAGACAAAGATATTTGAATAACTTTCAAATATTATTTGAAAATACTCACATTCTCTCCAAATCCTTCATGAAAGCTCTGCGCGATCTCGAAATTTTTCATCAGGCCGCAGATACCGGCAGCCTTTCTGAGGCGGCCCGCCGCCTCGAACTGACGCCGGCAGCCGCCAGTGCCGCTCTCAAGCGCCTGGAAGAAGAACTCGGCGTTCCCCTGTTTTTACGCTCCACGCGCAGCTTGCGGCTGACCGATGAAGGCAGGGTTTTTCTGGAACACAGCAGGCAGGCCATGCAATTGCTCATTGAGGGGCAGGAAGCGGCCCTCGGAGGCAGTGCCGACTCGCGTGGAGTGCTCCAGCTATCCTTACCCTCAGACCTGGGCCGCAATGTGCTGCTACCCTGGCTGGACGAGTTCCAGGCTATCAATCCCGGCCTGCAATTGCGCTTGCTGCTCTCTGATCATCTGGCAGATTTTTATCGTCAGCCGCTTGATCTGACCCTGCGCTACGGCAAACTTCCCGATTCGGGCCTCGTTGCCCTGCCAATTGCTCCGGCCAACCAGCGCATCCTGTGTGCCTCGCCGGGCTATATCCGACGCCATGGGGCGCCGGCTTCCCCACTTGAACTCACGGGCCTCAATTGCCTGTGCTACATGCTCAGCGAGTATGTTCATGATCGCTGGCGCTTTACGCGAGACGGCCAGGAGATGACTGTACAGGTCACCGGCGACCGGATAGCCGATGATGGGGATGCAGTACGCCGCTGGGCCGTTGCCGGAGAGGGTATCGCCTACAAGTCTGCCCTGGATGTGGCAGGTGATCTGGCCGCAGGCCGCCTGATCCGCCTCTGCCCGGATTGGCGGGGAGAGACTGTACCACTCAATCTGGTCTGCTCGGATCGGCGCCGGATTAGCCCTATGGTGCAGAAACTGCGGGAGTTTCTAAGCCGGCAATGCACCGCCCTGGCTGCCACTGCAGCAGCACATCTGGGCTGAACATGCTTTCACAGATCCACAGGAGCTTACTGGTAACGGTATTGTTTCATCGTTGAAACCAGATCACTCGAGACACTTTCCAGTTCATGCGCTGTCGCGCTGCTGCGCTCGGCTACCGCCACATTGCGCTCAGCCATGTCGGAGATGACCTGGGTGTTGCGCGCCAATGCCTCCAGCGCAGCGCGCTGTTCGGAAACAGCGTTGTTGATTTCCATGACCCCGGCCCGGGTGGCGTCTGCACTGTCGCTGGCTTCGTGCAAAACCCCCACGATGGTCTGTGCGGCACCATTGCTCTGCGCCAGCAGGGTTTCTCCCACGCTCACATTGGTCCTGACGTTGTCGTAGTGCTCGGCCAACTGCCCGGTAATCGCTTCAATCTGGCTGGCGAACTTGGCCGAGCTCTCGGCAAGCTTGCGCACCTCATCTGCAACTACGGCAAACCCTCGCCCCGACTCTCCGGCCCGTGCCGCTTCGATAGCCGCATTCAGGGCCAGCAAATTGGTCTGCTCGGCGATTTCCTTGACGTAGGCGGTAATCTGGCTGATCTGCCCCATGCTTTCGCTAAAAGCCTGCACCGACCCGGAAATCTGGTGCGAAAGCACGTGCTCCGCTTCCGTGATCTGGCGCACGAGCTGCTCAAGGTTGGAATTGCCATGCTGGGTGTTCGACATGTTCTGATCGGCAAGTTTGGCAATTTCCTGAGTGCGGTCGGCTATTTGCGAAACACTGACAGTCAGCTCCTCCAGCGCACTCGCGGCGGCCTGCGCAGCACGCGACTGCTCGGTGGCGCTGCTTGAAACCGTCCGTGAATCTTCCGACACACTATTGGCCATGGCATCAAGATGCCCGGCCTGCCCGGCAATTGCTTTCAGCGATTCGCGCAGAGCATGCAGCAGACCGGAAAAACTTTGCCCCAGGTGGCCAAACTCATCATTTCGACTGGTTTCGATATCCCGCGTCAGGTCGCGCTCACTGGCGACCTGCCCCATGACAGTCTGCATCTGGCGCATGCGCTCCACAATACTGCGCCCGAGCAGACTGGTGAGCACCACTACCGCAACGGCTATCCCGCCCAGCACACCAATCAACCAGACCGTATCGCGATAGAACTGCCGGTTGATGTTATCAATGTACATCCCGGTATTGATCAGCCAGCCCCACTTGTCGTAGAGCGCCGCATACGCAAGCTTGGGCGAAGGGTCTTTCTCGTTGGCTTTGGGCCACCAGTATTCAATGAATCCCTGACCGTCACGCCTGACGGTATCCACCATCTCGGCAATGAAAGCCTTGCCATTTTTATCCTTGAGCCCCCCGATATTCTTGCCTTCCAGTGCCTTCACGGCAGGATGCATCAGCATGATGGGCTCCATGGTACTGATACTGAAATATTCCTGGCCCTGATAGCGAATGCCGCGCAGGGTTTCCTGCGCCTGCCGCTGTGCTTCTTCGAGGGGAACCTTGCCACTGTCGGCAAGCTCGCGATAATGGTCAAGCATCGTGATGACCATGCTCATCTGGTCACGCAGCTGCTGGCGCACGCCATCCATCATGGCTTCCCGCCGGGCGCTGACCGCCGAAAAACCGACGATCAACAGGGCCACGAACACGAGCGCATTGAGAAAACGCATCTTGGCGCGCAGACTGAGGCGAGAGAACATGGCAAACCTCCGGGTAAACAACATAGCAACCGGCTTGCCATCACGGCATGGCCGTATGCTTTCTCGGCTTCTGCATTGCCATCTGAAGTCTTTTGCCCGAAAGTGTAAGTAACTGCAAAATCCATAACCCGCACATGAACAACACGGCTACCACCACCCTGTATCGTCCCGTCGGCCCTGCAAAGCTGGATTTGATTGCTGCAGCGGCATGGCGCAAATTTCCGCCAAGACTGCCGGAGCAGCCGATTTTCTATCCTGTGCTGAATGAAGCCTACGCCATCCAAATCGCGCGCGACTGGAACGTACCCGCCAGCGGGGCCGGCTTCGTGGTGAGATTTGCGATAGACAGCAACTACCTGGCGCGCTTCCCGGTGCAGCAGGTTGGCGATCGCCTGCACCAGGAGTTGTGGGTTCCGGCAGAGGAACTGGAGACATTCAATCGCCACATCCTCGGGCCTATTGAACTCATCCACCGCTTCGGCAACTGAGAGCCAGATGCTTACGCGAAAAAAAGCCCGGCATGCTGAACAATAACGTGCCGGGCTTGCTGCTGCGTGGAATATCTCTACCAGTGACGCGGATGCGGGCCACGCGGGCCTCCGCCCCAACCCCAACCCCAGCCCCAATCAACCACGACAGGAGCCGGGGAGACATAGACTGGATCACGATAGACCACGGTAGGCTCTGTCTCGACCACGGTGGTGGTGCTCACAGTCGAAGCCTGTGCCGGTGCGGCGTTCGGGCTCACGCTCACATTGATGGGCAGGGAGTCACCAGGGTCCTGTGCCAAGCGCGCGGTATAGCGCTGGCCGCCGTATTCATAGACCACATCGTAGCCAATGGTCTGGCGCTGCGTGGTCTGGGTGGTTTGGCACTTGCGCACAGTCTGGGTGCTGCTGCTGTTGCGTTCGAGACTATCGCCCACCACTGCACCAGTCACCACACCTGCCGCAGTAGCGGCAACATTGCCCGAGCCGCGCCCCATGGTACTGCCCAGCAGGCCACCAGCAACCGCACCAATGGTAGCGCCAACGCCGGTGCGCGGCTGCTGCACCTGAACCTGTTCGTCCCAGCAGTTGCGCTGCGGCGTACTGACATCCCCCAGCACGGGGGTACTGGCTATCACTTTGGCGTACTCAGTGGCATTCGCTGCGGTTGCCAAACCTGCCAGCGCCATCATCAAAATCAGTTTTTTCATGAATTGGTCCTTTCCTGCTTCAACCATTTCGAGATGGTTTCACGATACTCGCACCGACTGTAAAAAACACTCAAAGCACCGGGAAAAGCTGTTTCAAGTTGTAAGCCCTTGCGGAGGGTTTCAGCACGCAGACTCCCCTTTGCTGTGGACAGCAAGAGGCACGGCGGGTTCCCGGTGTCCACCCGGCCAAAAGGCCTGCATACCGAGAAAACACCCTGATATCACAGGATAAATCCTCCTGCCAGACACACAACGGGATGCCTTGAATAAGAACCAGGTAGAAAAGGAGGATTACTGACCGAGTTGCACTTTTTCTGAAAGGGGAATCCCCAGTTCCTGAATCCCTTGCGCGACAAGTTTGGCAATGGCCTGGGCCCCTGCAGGAGTGAAGTGGGTGTTGTCCTTGCCATCAATCGAGGCAATGAAAAGTGAATATGTGACACTACCGCCAAGCTTATGGTACAGGGCTTCGCTGCGCGCATTCAGATCAATGTACGGAATACCCTTTTTCTTGGCCAGCGCAATCATTGCATCCGGGTAATTGCCATGGGAAAAATTGCGCCGAAATGAGCCTCGCGCCACTGAAGTGATCAGGATGGGAGAGCCTCCCGCCTTGGCCGTATCGTCAACGTATTGCGAAAGGCATTCCTGGTAGCTGCTGTAAGGGTCTGTGCCACGCTCTGCATCACGCTTTTCATCGTTATGCCCAAACTGGATGAGCACATAGTCGCCGGGTTTGATCTGTTCCAGCACCGGCGCCCATGCGCCCTCGGCGAGAAAGCTCTTGGAGCTGCGGCCTGACAGAGCGTAGTTCTTTACCGTTACGTCTGCCGCGAAATACGGCCCGATCACCTGTCCCCAGCCCTGGCGTGGATCGGGAAGATCAAAATTGGCGACGGTGGAGTCACCAACAAGAAAGACAGTAAGGGCACGCGCCTGGGCTGCTGCCAGGCAGCAAAAAACAGGTAACAAGAACTGCGCAAGCAGCCGGTGAAGCTTCATGGTGAACTCGCTGTGAAATTACGCTTCAGGATCCGCGCGAATGGCAGACACATCAACGATGATCCCCGTCACATAAAATCTCGTCAAGCATCTTTACCGATAGCGATCTGTTTTGCCGCAAGTGATTGACGTTGCAGTATTTAACAAAGCCAGTGTGAAGAATGTCACAAAATAGATAATTGTTGCCCGCTTGGGCTTTCTCTTAAAGACACTACTGCTAAAATGCTTGGTCTATTATTGACCAAAGTTCAAGCCGCTGACGAGCAAAGACAATAACCCTCACCCGACAAGACAAGAACCATGTTTGGCTTTATTCGCAAACTCTTCCGCCAGGAAGACAACAACCCCTCGGAAATTCCGCTTGAGGCACTCATGACAACAATCGCCTATCCAGATGGCAGCAAGCGAACAGCATATCGCAACAACCCCTCTGCGCGAGTTGACCAGATCCCGCCAGAAGTGAGGGCCTTGCTCACAGAGATTGGCGTACGATACCCGCAGGTGGCCGAACATATTTCAATGGCCTGGGGCTCCGAGCTCTGCGAGCAATATCTGACCTCCATCCTGTTCGATGAACGCGCCACAGCGCGGGAATCACATTACACAGCCCGTGCTGGCTTCGATCCACATATCATGTCTCTGCTGATGCAGTTGCAGGATGAGCACAACCGCTACTATGGCAAGACCGATCTGATGAGCAACGTGGTGGCGTTTCCATCCGCAAACCGTCGCCATGGCCTGACCTAAGCACCGTTTTCACGACATCACGAATATGTTTCGGCGATGCCGTGAATATTGATACTGAAAAGCCAATCAGCAGCGGAAGCGTTTGACTGATTCGTGCAAATGCGCCGAAATCTGCTCCAGCTCATTCGCTGAAGAGGCTGTCTCATCGGTACTTTGGCTGGTCTGCTCAGCCGCCTGGGCAATATTTTCGACCTGTTGCGCCAGCGAGGTGCTCGCCGCACTCTGCTCACGCGCCGCAGCTGCCACATCGCCGACCAGCTGTCGAGCCTGATCTGCCCCTTTGGCAATCTGATGCAAAACATCTGCAGATCGCCCGGCCACCTTTACGCTTTGCCCTGCCTGCGTACCTGCCGTCGCCATTGCGCCAACCACCCCATCGGTTTCCGTCAGTATCGCCGAGAGCGTGCGCTCAATTTCTGTTGTCGCCTGTGTCGTGCGCTCTGCAAGCTTGCGCACCTCGTCCGCGACCACGGCAAATCCGCGCCCGGTCTCGCCGGCACGCGCGGCCTCTATGGCTGCGTTGAGCGCCAGCAGATTGGTCTGGTCCGCAATATCCTTGATGGTCGAGGCGATGGCCCCAACCTCCTGGGTGCGCTGGCTCAAACCATTGATGCGCTGGGCTGCAGCATCAATGGCACCCGCCAGAGAATGCATGCTGCTGGCTGTCTCCTTGGCCTGAAACTCACCTTCCTTGGCGCTTTCAAATGCGTCTGAAGAATGCCGTTCGGTTTCTGATGCATTCTCCGAGATGTGCGAGACACTCACTGTCAGCTCTTCCATGGCTGCCGCCATGCTCTGGGTGGCAACCGCCTGCCCCGAAGCTGCCTGCGCCACAGACTTGGTCGATTGCAGAATGTGATGGGAGGAGGAGCCAATCCGGTCTGCTCCGGCAGAGATGCTGACAATCAGATTCCGCAAAGTCTGGATCAGGGTATTGAGCTCACCAAGAATGCTATCGGGAGAGGTCGCTTTCACTTCCACCGTCAGATCCCCCTCGGCGACTTTCTTCATGGCCTCCACTGCGTCAGCCGGTTCGCCACCAAGCTGGATCAATACCGAGCGTGAAACCGCAAAGATCAGGCCAAAAACCATAACCGTCAGGAACAGGATCACCCCACCAGTGATCATCAAATGGCGATAAAATCCTGCATTGATATCATCGACATAAAGACCTGTACCAATCACCCACGACCATGACTCAATCGCAATGGCATAACTTATCTTTGGACTCGGCTCAGTCTGGCCCGGCCGGGGATAGTCATACCTGACAATTCCTCCCCCCGCCTTGGCCTTCTCGATAATGTCATTAACATAATGAATACCATTGGCATCCTTGAGGCCGATGCGCGATTCACCTTCCTTGTCTGGCGAGGTGGGCAACAGCACCAGGATACCGTTGTAGTCGTAGATGAAGATGTAGTTGTCGCCCTGATAGCGCACCGCCCTGATGGCCTCACGCGCCTTTTCCTGGGCATCGGCTCGGGAGAGCTTGCCGCTACGTTCCAGCCCTTCAAAGTACAGCACCTGATTGCGCGTTGACTCCACCAATGCCTTGAGCATGCTCTCGCGCTCCACCATGGTTTGAGCCCTTTGCTGCAAAACGGCCCAGACCCCGACCGCCAGCATTCCTACCAGAGCCACAGTACCGATGACCACCATCCTGCTTTTCAGGCTCATCCGGGTGAACATATAACCTCCAGTGGAATTTCCTGCACCAATGTGCATGTGATAACGCCCGCCCGGGCTCTTTCTTGAACCTGACGATACAAACATTAATCATCAGCAATACAGCGCACAGCCTACGCACTCTCCAAACACCACCTCGCACGATACGCGCGGCATTCGCACATACACTAAGCAATGCCCTTCACGGCATGCAGCCTTCCCGGCGCCTACGCCTTTAGTGTTAACTTGTGTATCCCGGCCCATCTACCGGAAAAAAAATACTGCCCTAGACGGCAAGTCGAACAAAGCAGACAGGATCACCCCAGACGATAGGCCGAAGATCTATGCATGAGGCTTGATCATGCCTTCGCAGTAAGATCATGAACAGTTTCCAGGAAGTCGGGCACGGCACATATAGCGCCCAGACAGGCCCCAATGAAGTTTCCGAGAAGAAACCATAACTCTTGCAGGGCCTCTACAAAAAGGGATGGCGTTACAATTTCCCCTACCCAGTACGCGGCTATAAGGCGATGACCAAAAAAATTCCGATTCACCCAAAACATCCGGAACGCATCTGCTGGGGTTGTGCGCACTACTGTGCCGCAGACAACATGAGCTGTGGCAACGGCTCCGAGCGCACGCCTCATCCTGTTGAAACCTTTGGCGACGACTGGTTCGAATGGCAGCGCGAGGAAGAAACCCCCTCGACCCCGAACCAGACTGCCTGAGCACGCCTCCACACTCCCACCCGCCTGCGGTCGGCAAAGCCCCCAGAAATCCTGGCAAGGGCGTCATTCTGGACATACCTGCTGATTCTCCAGATCTATCCGCACGTATTGTCTGAAAATACAAGTCCCTGATTTTTTTGCAAGTTGTGGTTAAAGCAACAAACAAACTTGCAAAAATTAAACTGTTACCGGTATCATGAAATTTGATGGGGCTAGAAATTCAATTTCTGACCCTGCACACAGACTTGCCAAATAGAGCTGAGCCCGGCCAAAAAATGGTACCGGTCACAATCTGTGTGAAGACAAAGGAGGAGGGGTACCCACCGCAGTGACAGGCAGCTTGTCGCGCTCCGCAGGTGTGTATGCCGGTTCTGGTTTGCAGTGCCCTGCCCGCGGGCAGGACTGTCGGATTGAGGTGCGCTGATAACGCATCCGGTCTCAACCAAGAAGGAGGAGAAATGAACACTTTCACGCGTTATGGTGCCCTGGCATCAGTCGGCCTGCTTTGCAGCCTGCTGACTGCCTGCGGCGGAGGAAGTTCGGGCGGGGATTCATCTGGCAGCAGCAGCGGAAACTCCAACAGTGCTTCGAGCAGCACATCCACAGTCGTTGCACAGACCTGCCCTGCAACCAGCTCAACCCTGTATTTCTGCGATGACTTCCAGAGCGGCACTGCCGACAACTGGACACTGACGCCCAACGGTAGTGATGCCGCCTTCGCCGTGGTGGATGCCACTGACGTCAATGGCGCCACAACCAAGGCCCTGCAATACACGGCCGGCACACTCAGTGTGAGCAGTACCGTCTCCAACGGCGTTGTGGCGCTGCTAAAGGATGCCGTCTGGACGGCCAAGGTGGGCAGCAAGACGGATTACTACGTTGAAATGCGTATTCAGCCGCAAACGAACTCCACGACTGGCAACAAGCAGCTCTATATGATCGGCCGTTACCAGAACAATACCAACTGGAATCTGGGTGGCCTGAATGTGCAGAACAGCACAGGCAGCACTCAGGTAGAGGCTGGATATACCGTATCGGGCACCATCAATCGTTCGTCACAGACGAAGAAAGCCATCAGTAATGGCACATGGTATACCGTTCGCATGGAAATCATCGGCAATGTGACGACGATGTACCTTGATGGCGATGTGGTTGCCAGCTACACAGACAGCACCTCGGGCTTCACGTCGGGAAAGATCGGCTTGTTTACCTATAACAAATCCTTCCTGATTGATGACGTGAAGGTGGGCGACCCCAGTGTCAAGCCCACGCAGCTGACGCTGAGCACCACCAATACGTATACCGCCGAAGCAGGTAGCACGCCCCTGGCCGTCACCGTGACAGCCAAGAAGACAGACAGCTCGGCGGACACCTTTACCGTGGCATCAAGCAACAGCAGCGTGGTATCGGTGACCACCAGTGGCAGCACAGTGACGCTCACCCCAGTCGCCACAGGTACCGCCACAATCAAGTTTGTCAGTGATTCGGACCCCACCGTGGTCAAAACCATCACGGCGACGATCCAGCCTGCATATACCGACTCCACCGCAACCTACAGCCTTTCTGGCAAGGTGTTCCCGGCGGTAGGTGCAACCACCGTTTATCCTGAAGACTCACTGCAGCTGACTTTCGATTCGGCCCCCACCATCGGGACTGCCGGAACGATCCGCATCTTCAAGGCGAGCGACGATACACTGGTCGACAAGATCCAGTTGAGTGGCGAAAGCGACTCCATCGGTGTGAAGGGTTCAACCGTGCGTGGTGTCAGTACAACGCCGATTCAGATCAGTGGCAACACGGTTACGATCACACCGCATGCAAATGCGCTGACCAGCGGCACCACCTACTACGTTGGCATTTCGAGCACCGCATTCACCGGTGCAACCCTGGCAGGGAGTACCTTTGCCGGGATCGGCAAGGCAGCGGGCTGGACCTTTACAGTGAAGTCCACAACCCCGGCTACCGGGCTGAGCTCGGTAACCGTTGCGCCACCGTCGAATACGACCGCAGATTTCCATACGGTGCAAGCCGCATTGAATTACTACATGGTCAATTCTTCGGTCAGCAATCCCGTCATCAACGTGAAGAACGGTACGTACAATGAACTGATGTACCTGTACAACCGCGCGAACGTAACGATCCTGGGCGAAAGCCGTGCTGGCGTCATCCTCCAGTACAACAACTACGAAACCCTCAACAGTGGCTCTGGAGCCGGTGCAGTAGGAGCAACTTCAGGGGGTGGCCGAGCCGTATTCATGGCGGAAAACAGCGATTTGCTGACGCTGGATACCCTGACGTTGAAGAGTACCCACACCCGCTCCTCGCTTTATTCGAACCAGGCAGAGGTGATCTACTTCAAGTCGAGCACGGCTTCGGCCAGCAGTGGCCACCGTCTGGTCGCCCGGAACGCCAATTTCTACAGCGAGCAAGATACGCTGCAGTTGCAGGGCTACACGTGGTTCTACAACACCAAGGTCTCCGGCAATGTGGACTTCATCTGGGGCAACAACTACGTGTCGCTGTTTGAAGCCAGCACCATCGAAATGTTGGGGGATTCGCAGTATCCGGCAACGGTTTCCGGCTACGCCAATGGTACAGGTGGCTATATCCTGCAAGCCCGCACCTACTCGGGTGGCAAGGGATTCATCTTCGCAGGGGATTCTCTGACCTATGCTGATGGCCCCGCTGGTGTTCATGTAGCGACAGGCACTAACGCTTCCAGCTACCTGGCACGCGCGGCATCCGGGACCTGGGTGGACAACGTTGCCTATCTGAACTGCAAGATGGATACCCATATCACCGCTCTGGGTTGGGCTTCCGGCATCAGCGGCAACCCCGCGCCAACCCCTGCCACACCGACGGCAACCACGGGATGGCGTGAGTACAACAGTATGGACATTTCCGGTGCCACCCTCTCGGTTTCCGGGCGGACAACCAACAGCAAGCAACTGACCGCTGCGGAAATCTCCACTGCTGCACTGGGGGACTACACCCAAACCACCAGTTACCCAAGCAATACTGATCGCGCAACCATCTTCAGCGCAATCAGCTGGGCGCCAGTACCGTAAAGTATTACAGCAGTCTGCACGCTTGAAAGGATGGCTCCGGCCATCCTTTTTTTCGCCCAACGCAAACAAGGGAACTCACGGCAAGGTCTGCAGGCGTTCCACCATCTTCTTCACTGCCATCATCTGTGGCCCCTGCCGTGTGGCGTAATCTGGCCCGGTATAGCCTATCCAGTCCCAACAGCTATTCGGCTGGGTATCCTTGCCCACCTGCGGGTAGAGCACGATGATGCGGTTCGAATCCGCCCAGCGGTTATAGCCGGTCTGTGTATAAAACCTGTCACCAATCTGCCCGGCAGACTGCAGGCAACCGTGGAATACCACGTGCACCCGGCATCCTCCCTGTGCTCGACAGGCAGCAGGAACATACACGTATGCGGTGTCTGCCAGCCCGGTTTCCTGCGCGGCAAACTCACGCTGATCGAACTCAGCAACCGATGCCGACATATTTTCCACCGGGGCGCGCAGTTTCCCGTAGATATGCCTGAGCAGAATGCCGGCCTGATCGTAGCCTTTGCCGTGCACCTCACAATGGCTGATATAAGGCGCAGCATTCGCTGAGCACGCGTTGCCATAATCCTCTGTAATGAAGGCATGCCCGGCAGGCAGGCTGCTGTCGTAACGCAGGGCATGCACCGGTACCCCGGCACGCCTGAAAAATTCAACCGTTGAATCTACGATCCGAGGCAAAACCACCGCATCCTGCCTGCCACTAAAGACGTAGATACGCGCTTTTTTCAGATTCGCCAGGGCGTCAATCCTGCCATTTTCTGCAAATCCGCGTGCAGCCTGCAGGAGAAGCAGTGCGCTGGGTGCCATGGTGGGAACCTGTCCCATGCAGAGCGAGACAATGGCAGGATCCTTGCCCAGTGTGCCGGTGCAGTAATAAGGTCCGCCAGCGACAATTCCTGCCCCCTTTAGGCCCGACGAAAATGCGACCTGATACTGTACCGCCATGAACGCACCGGAAGACAGCCCGGAAACCGAAGTTGCCTGCTTGTCCGCCCCAACAGCCGGCAAGGCTTCCATCGCACTGGCACGCAGGGCCCAGACCAACAGGCAAAGCAGACAGCAGCCCCCACGACAGAGAAGAGACATGATCAGCCACCCCTTTCCGGATTAAGTCAAAACCACCATATACACAAGCAAGCCAACACCTTGCAGTCAACTTTCTTGCCTGCATGTGCTATTCAATAACAGAGGCTTCCACCTCGAAAAAGCAGTTCACGATCTGCCGCGAGAAGGCGTCCGCGGATCGAAGAGCAGCACAGAACCCGGAGTTTATTCGTGTAAATGAGGATTTCGAGCAGCCAATGAAGCCACATGGGAAGGCCCGATCACGCCTTCACAGTAAGATCAGGAACAGCTTCTAAGTCCAGCGCTGCATTCTGGCAAATCGCTGCTACAGGGGCCTTTCAGCGCAAACTGCCCCCGCTACACTTATCAAGAAGAAGGAGTCAACATGCCAGCACATAACCTCTCTGACGAACAAATCAGCGCCATGGACCGCTTGCTCGAACTGAGCAATCCCGACCCTGCGGTCGCTCAGGAGCAGATCGCTGAACTGCATGCTTTCCTGGAAGAAGAGGAAGGCGAGCCCGTCGAAGATGGCGGCGGTCTGATGTGGGTATTCAAGGACATCACCGACTGGCGCACAGGCTTCTTCGTCGACTGGAAGGATACGGAATCTTTCATCGACTGCCTCGACACGCTATGTGAAACACGCGGCGTGAAAATTGACTGGGGTGTGGCCGATACCACCGATGAAGAATTTCTGGGAAACACCTCGGTGCCGGATATGATGCAACACGCATACGCCGAGCTCACTGCCAACGGCCTCACTTTATGGAACTGGTCCACTGAGAGCGATTGCTACAGCGGCTGGATTTCGCGCAGCGTCGATGATGCCGAGGTCTATGGCATTTCGGAACAGCTGCAGGTGGATTTCCGCACAGGCGACGCCCCGTTCTGAACCCACCGGGAGACACACCGCAGCGACACTTCTGAATGCTGCTGTGTATTGGAATACGGCTCGCGCCCGAAGGAAACGGAGCCCTGCTCATGCTCCATAGCAGGATGATTTGGCCCCGATTCAAAAAAAAAAGGGCGCCCTCGGGCGCCCTGTTTCATACAGCCTGACAGCCGTGATTACTTCTTGACAACCTTCTTTGCCTTACCGGTAGCAACCTTGGCCTTGAAGCCAGCGCCAGCGGTGAAACGCGGCACGATGGTTGCCGGGATCTTGATCTTTTCACCGGTCTTGGGGTTCTTGCCTTCACGAGCAGCACGCGGAGCGGCCTTGAAGGTGCCGAAACCGACGAGCGCAACCGGGTCACCGGAAGAGACAGCCGTTTCGATCACAGCAATGGCTGCATCGAGGAATTCACCGGTAGCTGCCTTGGATTGATTGGTCTTCTCGGCAATAGCTGCGAGCAGTTCGGACTTGTTCATGCGATTCTCCTCTTGGAAAATGGGAAGTGAAGAAAACAAAAAGCGCCTGCAACGGTGCAGGGAGTATAGATCGGAACTTGGGCGGATTGTCAGCTAGAAAGCGGTTTGCAGCGTGTTTTTTTGCTGCGTGGCAGGAAAATCGGGCCATGCGGCACTTTTGGGCAGGCAAAAGCCCGCCCCAAGGGGGTTTTCGGGCAGTGGAAATTATAAAAAAGACAAATCTCACAAGTCTGCAGAGCCCCCTCAGAAACCGTTAAGAATGCTCTGGTTTGCGGCAAATCTGCCACGTTTCCGCACGACAGACAAAGTGATCAGCAAGACACCTACACCGGATTTCAGGCCATTTCATACCGCAAGGCAACTAAAGAAAAAGATTCTTCAGACTTTTGCACAGGCTACAAGACAGGCTGACACGCGTTTTCAAGAGCACCTTCCTATAGCACCTGCCTGCATTCATCGCCTGAAATGGCAAAACTTTGCGCCCTCTGGGCGGATGTTTGATCGGCGCAATGGCGCTGCGCTCCATTGTTCCCCTGTGGACGCCCTGCAACAAGCGGAGTCGTGTCCGCGGGCAGGGCTTCAGAAATACGCGCGAAGCAAGTAAAGACGATTCACCCGCACAGGAAGAACCTCCACATAAAGCACCCAGGGATCAAGGTGCCCCCAATCCTGGCCTGTACGAAAAGGAACTTCTGGGCACAAAAAAGCCCGCTCACAGCGGGCTTTCCAGGGGGAGGTGAGACTCAGAAGCGATACAGGGAGGCTTCTTCCACGCGCGAGCGGGCACGGGCTTCACTTTCGCTGACACGGCCGACACCAAACTGGGTGCTGCTGCGGGCAACCTCGGAGAGGTAACCTGCACGTTCCTGATCGTCAGCGCTCAAATAGGATTTACGGGTCAGTTCGATATCAAACAAGCCAAAGGTCGGTGCCATGATCTGCCTCTTTTCTTTATGTGTTTTATTAGATTGATGCACTCAAATGGAATGCTTGATACGAATGCTATGCGCATCCAGGCGTAAAGACCAATTCGAGTTATTGCTGAAAAAATAAACTACGTTTAATAATTTTGACTGATTCACTTATAAACAGAGCCGGCGACACACTGTACGAAGGGGCGGGTGTCTGGTCATCGCCCAACAAAAAGCCCGCACACGGCGGGCTTTCTGGCGAAGAAGACGCAACCGCTCAGAAGCGGAACAGCGAAACTTCTTCAAGGCGGGCACGGGCGCGGGATTCGCTTTCGCTGACGCGGCCAACGCCGAACTGGGTGCTGTTGCCACCAACTTCTGACAGGTAGCCAGCGCGTTCCTGATCTTCAGCGCTGACATAGGCCTTGCGGGTCAGTTCGATATCAAACAATCCAAAGGTCGGTACCATGATTTTTGCCTCTCTGTGTCTGGTTGAAAGGGACTGTTTTGTCCCGATTGCTTGATATGTATCGTATGTGTCTGCCAGGTAAAAAACCAATCGGAGTTTTTGTTATCCGAATAAGGTGACTTTAATAACCCCGCTTAATCTACCTATAAGCTGCAGCCAGCCGGCCAAAAAGCAAGAATCCCTACAGCCACAAATGTTTCAATACCGCGGCAGCGGCACCCCAGGGCAGAAAATCCACACGAAATCCGATATGCTTATGCAATCAAGATCTGTTTTTCGCACACAGAAGAAATAAACCGCGCACAATCAATCCCACCATGATCGCCATGATTGATATCCCTGAAGTAATTCGCACTTTCAATGCCGGCCGCGATGCCGAGCGACTGGCATTGAAATACCGCAACATGCGGGCCAATCCGTTCAGCTTTCTGCGCGGTACCTGCCATCTCTTTTACGAGCGGCTGCCACAAGCCGAGGCACTGACAGCGGCACCACCCGCCTGGCTGTGCGGCGACCTGCATCTGGAGAATTTTGGCAGTTACAAGGGTGATAACCGGCTCGCCTACTTCGATCAGAACGATTTCGATGAAACGGCTCTGGCGCCGTGCACGTGGGATCTGCTGCGACTGCTGACCAGCATTCTCGTAGCCACCCGCTCGGACGGCCCGGAGAGCACCAAATTCGGATCGCCGCTGGCAAAAGCCTGTCTGGATGCCTACGCTAATGCACTCGCAGAAGGCAAGGTTCGCTGGATTGAACGCGATACAGCAGATGGCCTCATCCGTGAATTACTCGATGCCGTGAGCACACGCACGCGTTCAGCATTTTTGGAAATGCGCACGGACATCCAACGCAAACAGCGCCACATCAGGTTGGACGGACATAAAGCACTCCCCGTCTCCAGGCAGCAGCGTGAGCGGGTCTTCACATTCCTGGAGCAGTTTGCCGGCAAGCAGGATAATCCGGAATTCTTTCAGCCTATGGATGTGGCCCGCCGCATTGCCGGCACGGGAAGTCTGGGGGTTGAGCGCTATATCATCCTGGTTCGTGGCAAAGGTTCGCCAGACGGCAACTACCTGCTTGATCTCAAGGAGGCACTCCCCAGCGCCCTCACGCCACACACCGAAGCCTCCCAACCGGCATGGGGAAATCAGGCCGAGCGAATCATCACGATCCAGAAGCAGTCACAGGCAATACCAATGGCATTTTTAAATGCCGTAAAGATTGGGAAAAAATCTTTTATCCTGCGCAGCCTGCAACCCTCGGAAGATCGCGTGCGACTCAACCTCAAACCCAGGGCCATGCCTGCCAATACCCTGCTCATACAAGACATGGCACGGATCACAGCCTGGGCGCATTTGCGCAGCAGCGGAAGACGCGGTGCAGCCAATGCAGATGAACTGATGGATTTCGCCAGTCACAGAAAGTGGCAAAAGAGCCTTCTCGAACTGAGCTCCGCATGCAGCGAGCAGACACTGCACGACTGGAAAGAATACTGCCTGGCTTATGATGATGGTTTTTTTGAAACGGCGGGCAAAAAATCCTGAGGCATCCCTCAAACCCGCACTCGTGAAATCGTGCAGGAAACGGCGGCATGAGAATTGCCACCGGCACAGAGCAGAGCTTACTTCGCCATTTCCAACAGTTCCTCAAGAATACGACCTCGCTGCTCTGCGTCGGCAATGCGCAGGCGGTTGATGGTTTCCTTGGGGAGATTGAGATAGGTGCGCCGATCATTGCGCACAGGGTTGACGCGCCACCCCATGAGCAGCAGCCAGTCCCACAGCTCGGAATCACAGGGCTGCACAATCTTGATGCGTGCTCCATTACGAATGACACTTGCCCCAACCTTGGGCGGCGGTGTGACTGGCAAACCCTTGCGCCGCTGGCGAATGCCAAACAGGTTTCTGAAAAAATCTTTCATGTAGCCTCCGTTCTGCCTTCCACCGACAATTCAATTGGCAGGTGGCAAAGCGTTAAGGTTAAAAGCATCTGGCAAAATGAATCCAGGGCATGAATCCGGGCCGGCGAGAAGAGAACGCACGGCGATCCCGAAACCATTTTGTCAGGTTCTCCAACGGCAAGCGCTGATGTTACCTTGCCAACAGCAATAGCGGCGTTACGATATCCCCCATCATCGATGGACGGAACACTTTTCCTTCTCATCGGAGCCTTTCTTCCGATCAACGTAAGACCTTCATCTCCCTGAATTTTATAGATAATAAAAATCGTAGTTTTACAATTTCCACTATTCTTCCACCATCCTTACACTATCCCGGCAGCAATTCCGTCACCCGTAAAACACGTATTACGCGCCAATCAAAATTACATAAGCATACCAAGAAGCGCCAGACGGAACGAAGCGACTTCCCTGTCCGTCGATGACCAGCACTCCCACCACGAGGCATTCAGACATCCCGGACTTAGCGACGGCCTCGGGATTCTGGAAAATCTGCGACCCCTCTTACAGCTGGAGACGGGAAAACCTCGTTGGCACAGGCAGGGATTTTGGGGATGGGATCGGCAAGCCAAACGTTTTTCGTAGGGCAGTAGAGTGTGAACGGAACTGCGCCACGTGAGGTCAACATTGGCGCGCCAGTCCTCCGAATTGAATGAAATCAACCCGAAATGCTGCCGATATCCTGTTGAACGGATTGCGCTAGACTGTCAATTGTGGCGCAATTGCGCGTTTGATTTGCAGGATTCCGGAATGTTTGGCATTACCGATCTCGGCGTTTTCCTTGCAGGAACGATAGCCATCGTTCTGCTGCCCGGCCCGAACTCCCTGTACGTACTGGCAGTCTCCTCGCGTGGCGGTGCACGCCTCGGCTACGCAGGCGCCATGGGCATATTTCTCGGCGACGCAGCTCTGATGATTCTCACTGCGGCGGGGGCGTCTTCCATTCTGCACGCCCACCCGCTTCTGTTTCATCTGGTGCGCTGGAGCGGTGCGGCCTATCTGGCTTTTCTGGGGATCAAACTTCTTCTTGATGCACGCCGCTCCTTGCGGGGCAATGCCGGCCAATCCCTGCTAGCCTCGCTCAAGCCTGTCGCAGAAACCTCTTTTTTCTGCGTGGTGCGCAAAGCCACTATGATCAGCCTGCTCAACCCAAAGGCGATTTTTTTCTATCTTTCGTTCTTCGTGCAGTTTGTGGACCCGAATTACGCTTATCCGGGCTTGAGCTTTCTCGCCCTGGGCTGCATCGTCGAAACGGCGAGCATGCTCTATCTGGCTGCCTTGGTGGGCGCGAGCGTGCGCCTCGCCCAGTCTCTGTCGGGCAACCGCCGTATCTCGGTATTCCTGAACACGGCGGTAGGGCTGCTCTTCATCGGATTTGGCGCACGCCTGGCGAGCTGAGGCATTCAGCACTGGCGCTTCTGCAGCATCCGGATCTCAGCGCGACAACTGCTGCAACGCGGCTTTGACGGCGCGCCGGGATGCATCATCCAGACTTGCCGTGGCCAGCGCCCGCCCGTAGCTGTCGCGCGCACCGTCACGATTGCCGGCTGCCTGCTGCAAACGCGCAAGCGCCTGCCACCATGCGCCCTCTTGCGGGTTCAGATGCACAGCCTGCTGCCAGAGATCGAGAGCCCGGTCGTTCTGCCCAAGGCGACTCGCCAGCATTGCCATGAAAGCCAGATACTGGCCATCGGCCTGCGCATGCGAAGCACTCATCTCCAGCGTCTGCAGCGCCATGCCGGATTCGCCGGCATCCACCTGCAGGCGAGCCAGCGCCTGCGCCACATCGAGATTTTGTGGTGCCAGGGTTTGTGCCGCACTCAGAACAGACGCAGCCTCGGCAAACTGCCCGCCATCAATCAGCAGTGTGCCCAGCAGGCGGCTCGCCGCGATATCCTGCGGAGCCGCACGCAAGCGTTCCCGCAGCAGTGCGTGGGCCTCGGATACCCGCCCTTCACGCAGCGCAGCCAGTGCGCGGGTATAGGCATCCTGCGGTGCCACGGAAGATTGCGAATGCTGTGCCGTGTGGACCGGCTTACGCGCTCCCGCCTGCGCAGCCGCCCCCCACGCCAGGGCGGTGCCCAGCAGCCCCACCAGTATCAGGTTTTTCAGGCCGGAATAGACATGAGCTTTCATTGTGGACGACTCCCCGGGCCACCCTTGTCGTCAAGCAGACGATTCATGCGTGTGTTGGAGGCGCCGATATCCTCTGCCCAGCTTGAGGAAGACTGGATGATTGTCGGGCGCAGCAGGATCACCAGTTCGCGGCGCTCGGAATCACGGCTTTTCTGCTTGAACAGATTGCCCACCAGAGGGATATCACCCAAGCCCGGCAATTGCGAATCCGACACATCGGAATACTGCCGGATCAGGCCGCCTAGCGCGATCATTTGCCCATCCTGAGCACGCACCACGCTATCCATCTCGCTGACGTCGCTGGAAGCCAGCGGCAACTTGAATTCGCCGAGACTACCAAGGTTAATGTCCTGCGTCACAGAGCTGACCTTGCTGACCATCGGGTGCACATGCAGGGTGATCTTGTCGATGTCATCGATCTGTGGCGTCACATCCAGCAGGATACCGGAGAAGAAGGGCTGCAGCGTGAGCTTCGGCGTCACCGTAGTGGAACCGTTGGTATTGGTCGAAGCGTTCGTGCTGATATCGGTCAGGAAGAAATCATCCGTCCCCACCTTGAGCACAGCCTTCTGATTGTTCAGCGTCGCGATGCGTGGGCTGGAGAGCACATGCACACGCCCCTGCTCTTCAAGCATATTGAGTACGGCGGTGAAGTTGGCGGTACTCAGGATCATCCCGAACATCGACCCGGCTGCGCTGGAAGCGTTCGCCAGACTGCTCTGTGCCGTGCCCGAGATCGGTGACAGCGTCATCGTACCATCTCGCGAAATCGTCGATCCCGGCGACACTTGCCCAACCGAGAAACGCCCGTTGTTGCCCACGCCGGAACCAAAGGCACTCCAGTTGATACCGGATTGGAAGCTTGCTGACAAGGTCACTTCAACGATCTTCGCCTCAATGATCACCTGCCTGTCGAGCGACAGCTGGGCCGCCTGCAGGAAGCGCTCCACCTGGCCCAGCTCGGTTGGTGTGGCACGCACCACCAGCACGCCGCTCTGCGGGCTCACCACCACACTGCGGCCTTCTTTCCCGCCAACGATGGTTTGCACGGCAGTCGCCAGATCGGCCCAGAAATCGCTCTCAGAAGTTGTGGAAACCTTGCTCGCTGCAAACGAGGTCTGCGTCGTACCGGAACTCCCCGAGCTATTGTTGCTGTTACCGGACGACCCGCTGTTGCCATTGTTGGAGTCACCCACCGAACCGGAAATCACGCGGATGTCGGAGGTACCCTTGCGCTGGGCATTGAGGTAATTGATCCTCATGATTCGTGTCTGCATGGCACGCGAATCAACAAACACCCGGCTTCCCTCAATGTGGTACTCGTAGCCATACAACTGCCTGAGCACCGACATGGCATCAGGCACCGTCACGTTCTTGAGACTGACCGTCACACTGCCTTCCAGATCGGGTGGCAGCAGCATGGAGTAACGTGTTTCCGCCACCATACCGAGCAACACCTGGCGTATCGGCGCATCATTGACCACCAGATCAAAACGCGGCTCCAGCACCCGCTCGGCTTCCCCCGGAACATTCAGACGCAAGGACGGATAGATTGGCGCGGGTGCCCCCGTTTCTGCCACCGGGGCAGATTCCGCCGCCGACGTGGCCGTAGACATCTCTTTGCGGATGGCATCCTGTGGCTGACTGTAAGGAACATGGGAAGAGGCACATGCCGCCACCAGAAAAGGCAGCACAAGCATGCTGCCGGCTGTGCGTTTATCCATTATTTTCGTTCTCCAATTGAAGGCGCAGTCTTTTCACTGACGCCCGCTGATTCTTTTGTTGTTGCATCTGTCTGCGCCGGTTTCGCCACTGCACTCTGCCCATGCAGGGCCGGCACCAGCCATAACACAAGGCGCCCCTGAGGCCCTTGCAAAACAGCCTGACGATTGTCGAGGCTCAGCACACGGTACTCACGCACACTTTGGCCGACCATCACCCGTTGCCCGCTGATCACAGCCACACGCCGTGTACCGGTGCTCTGCAGCGATTCCAGCTGCAGGGGCGGCTCCTTTGCCTCTGCCGGCGCCTCGTGCTGTTTCAACAAGCTGGCGGGCGGGCGCAGCGGGTCGTAGGGCAAGCCGGGCTCCGGCTGCCGAACAACACTGACCGCTGTTTTCGGCAGCACATTTGCTGAGTGTGCTGCCCCACCGGGAGGCACAACAACAGGCACCGTGACAGGCGGGACGTCAGCAGCCCATGCCGGCACGGCGACAAGTGCGCCGAAGAGTGCACCAAACAGCGCACCGAACAACACGACGCGTATCCTGACCATCCTTACATGCTCAGCCATGTGCGCTCCAGACTCAGGGTATACAGACTGATCTTCATCTCGGCGACGGGGTAGGCATTCGTATGAATCGCCACATCCTGCACATGAACCTTGCGCGGCAAACCCTCCACTACCCGCAGATATGCCACCAGCTCGGCATACGTGCCACTCACGGTAAGTTCCAGACCATGCCGATAAAGGCTCATGGGCACGCCATTGACATCAGGCAGACTCGCCCGGCTATCGTTTGCCTTCGGATCGCCGAACATGTCTTCGGGCTGCAGTGTCTTCATCGAAAGCATCGCCAACCCGCCGCGTGTTTCCATCAGTTGCTGCAGGATGCCCGTCATTTCCTGGGCACTGACCAGTTCCTCGTTGGCCTGCAGCATGCGCTGCCGCATTGCCGCGTTATCCTTCTCCACAGCAGCAATCTGGCTGCGTTTCGGCGCATCCGGATCCTGGCTGGCGGCCACCAGCAAAGCCAGGCGTTCCGCTTCGACTTCACGGAGCTGCGCCTGGGTTGCCTGCATGGAGATCTTCGCTGCCTGGTAACGGGCATACGCAGGATTGAAGACGAACAGCACAAAACCCCCTACCAGCAGGGCGGCAAGGGCTGAAAACAGGGCTACACGCTCACGCGGCTGGCAGGCATTGAAGCGGTCTGCAAGATACAACCATGCCTTTTTCATTTGTTGCCTTCCTTGGCAGCCGTCGCCGACAGCGTGAAGCTCAACACATCCGCAGGCTGCGCCATCGCGTCATTTCCATTGGTTTGCGTCTGTGCCTGCGTCTGCTGATCATGTGCCACCTCGAATGCCGCAAAGTGCTGCCCCTTGAAGGGCAATAAGCCTTCAATCTGTTTGATGGCGGCCGGAATAGCCGCGGCCTGCGCGGCCTGCCCATCCAGGGTAACGCCATTGCCATTGATCCGGATGCCCGTAAGCCACACCCCTTTTAGCGGCTGGGAGGCAAGCGCCACCAGATATTCCGAACTGATGTGCACACCATCAGGCTGCTGCCCACCTTGCAGCGTCTGATCGATACGCTGCAGAAGCCCCTTCTGCACCTGGATGGCCTCCAACTGGGCGGCCACATTCGGGTCGCCCTTGCGCTGGGGATTGTTCTTCGCCTCCTGCGCGAGCTGCCCCTGCTTCGCGGTAAGCCCCGCTTGCATGCCATCTGCCTGCTTCACATAATCGCGGAGCGCAGCATTGATATACAGGGAAATCAGCAACAGCCCAAGAAACAGCACACCTAGCGCCAGCATCATGCTGTTGAACTGGAAAAACGGTTTGGGTGGCAGCAACGCCGGATTGGCGAGATTGATGTGGCGCCTCATGGCATCGCCTCCGCCTCACGCAGGGCCAGCCCCAGCACGTGAAACAGCGCCGCCTGCTGATCAGGCTCTTCCGGCAGCGGGCAATCGCTGCAATCGAAAATCTCGGCCAGATTGATGACCTTGACGCTGACATATAAGTTCTCGATCAGCATGCTCAGCAATTCCTCGCATTGCGCAAATGGCGCCAGCCAGAGCGTAGATACCGAGAGAAAGGAATACTGGTGTTCAAGCACATCGAGCGAGCGCTGCAATTCAAGCACCAGACGATCAAACTGATCGCGCCGCGCCGAAGGCGAGGCTGCCAGACTGCGCGAGGAAACCTCAAAGTTGCGTGTAAAAAAGAGCTCGCCAGCACGGCTTGCGGTAAGCAGGCAACCAGCAGAGTTGATCGACAGCACGGCGGTCGCCCGGCCCGGCTCCTCAAGACAATCAGCCAGATTGCGCTGCGCCAGCTCCGGCACATCAATCACCGTCACCTGTGAATCATAGGCCCGGAATTGCAGCATGCGCTCGCGCAGCAGAACATTCCCGGCAGCCACCACCCAGGCAGTCTGTACCCGCCCCGGCGGCGTAGAGCTCGCCGGAGGGAGCACATCCAGCGTTGTCTGATCAAGCGGCTGGCGCAACAGATCCTTCACCTGCCAGCGCACTGCGGTGCTCAATTCTTCAGGCGGCACGGCAGGCGGCTCAATCTGCAGAAACTGATAATCCGCCCCTTCCAGCAAAACCGCCAGACGTACTTTCCTCAGGTGCATTCCCCGCGCCAGCAGATCAAGGCGGGCCGTTGCCGGCGCATTGCTGGCAACATGATGCACCCGCCCCAGGCAAGGCTTCTCGCCGGCAGGGCTGCGTGCCAACTGCACGCCCACTGCGCAACCGGGCAATGCCGCCATGCTTACCGGCATCTGCGCCGAGCGTCGACTGACGTCAAACAGCATGCAGGCCCCCGTTTTCTGTTCTGAATACGCTCACGCATATCCTCCTCAATAAACTTCGCGCAGATAGATGATCTTGTCGTTGCGCGGCACACCAAAGCGGACCCGCGCACGCGGGTTATCGTCAAACATGTCGCCAGCCACCGAACTCCCACACGAATTCGCAACACCATCCCAGTTGTATTTCAGGTAGGCCGGAACCGCTGGCACAATATCAAGATAGCCGCCGCCGGTATTCGATGGCTTGCTCAGCCACAAACTGGCATCGCCACTGCTGAGCGTGGCCGTACTACCTGCCGCCACCCCGTTCATGCTGGCAGCAACTCCCGCCAGAGTGCCATAAAGGCCCACTCCCCCACTGCAATATAGCGCAGCCGCCGTGCTGGCGGTGACTGTCGAACTTGTGGGCACGCTGAGCTGTGTGCAACTGTCATCCGTGTTTTTCTGAAAACTCGTGCCGTTCCAGTATTGCGCATAGGCCGGCACATTGAGCTTGAGCAGCGGGGAACCATAGGCATTTTCGAGGCGCATGCGACCAAAGCGCAGCGCGGTAGCTCCGAGCAACTTGCCTTCGGCTGCACCGGTGAGGTCCCAATTGTAGTCGGGGCTGTACACACCAACACTATCGGAATCGAGCACGGACAAACCGAATTGGGCTGCAGGGAAAGGCCCATCCACTGTGGATGCCCGGGCAACAGTAAGAGGCACACTGATTGTGGCGGCACCTGAAGAGAATGAGCCGCAACTGGAACAGGATGCCGTCAGGCGTGAATTCAACAGCGTCGTGCTGCTTTGAGCGCCAAATGCCAGGCCGGTACTCGTCAGGCTACTTGCCGTACTGACTGGCAAACGCGCAAAACTGCCTGTGTAATTGCTGGTCACTCCTCCAGCCTTATTCACTGCTGACAAGGACACAGTCGCTGTTACCGGCTCGCCCAGATACGTAAAAGTGGACGCCGTGGAACAGGTCAAATCACCGCGATTCACCAGGGCACTCGTGATCTGAATACCGTAAGGAATGAAGCGGCCAAACACATTACTGCCGGAAGGCGCAGTCTGGCCAAAATAGGCGCCAGAAGCAGGGGTTGCCGACAAGGTAAAAACGCCAACTTCGGATTCCGTGGTACTCACCGTGGCCGTGCCACTGGCGGTAATGTCGATGCTGGCGGCGCTCAGGCTGCCAGGGGCTCCGCCTGTGGGCGCATAGACTGCCGACGTCAGAGGAATCGCACTCTGCAGATAATTGGGCGTTGTCGGCAGTGAGCAGGCATCGGTAATACCGGAGGAATAGGCTTTCCCGGTGACGCGCAAATTGAAAGGCGAGCCTGCTGAGGTGAAGACACTGCAATTCGTCGCTGTCTGTGCATTCGTGGAAGAGGCCGTGCAGTTCCAACCGGTATTCGTGCTGTCAACACAAAGTTTGTAGGGTACGACCACGAAGGTGGAGCTTCCCGTCATGGTCAGGCCACGATCACTCGTCGTCGCACTACCATCGTATTCGGCATTCAGCGAAATCTGCCCGGCGTCAGCATAGTTGAGCGTCAGCCCGGTCGCCACACCGCTCGAATTGAACGTCAGTGACTGGGTCGTCGCGCCTGCAGTGGAAGTGCCAACCGCAGTACCATTCACAGCGAGCGTTTTTGTCCCAGTCGACGGGCTGACATAGCCGGACCAGAACTTGACGCTACGGCTGGTGCTTGCAAAAGCCGGCGTGCATGACAAACTGCTGTCCGATTTTTTCACCGCAGCCACAGAAAATGTGGAGGAGCCTGACGAGGTAACGCCAGAAGTCTGCGTTGGGACAGTCAGCAACAAACCCGAATCGGCAAATGTCACTGCCGAGCAGTTGGCTGCCGTGTAGGTGCTGCCATTAATTGAACAAAGTGACGTCGCCGTGCTGAAAGCAGGAAGAGAAGGCGTAGAACCACTTACCCCAATGGTATATGTACCGGCGGTGGATTCCCGCAGATAGAGCGTAGACCCGCTGGAAAAAGTCTGAGTGCTTCCGCCAACCCATCCATCATCACCATTGGCACTCGTGGTGGTAGCTGTCAATGTCGCCGTAACCTTGTCTGCCGTGTAGGTTGTCGTGCAGTTGGCGTCCATGCAGGCGGTGACGGTGACGGCTGCCGGTGTGCAGGTCAGCGGGGTTGTATTGATGGAAAACCGATAGTGGTTGATGGTGGTCATGGCGTTCATATACTTCGCGCAGACATTCAGATCATCAATCTCGTGGGTATTGGTTGCATCCCCGGTGGAGCCGGTCAAAGACAGAATGAAATTGCTGGGAATCGCCTTTTGCCCAGTAGCACCGGCAATATTGAATGCGTTGATGAGTGTCGTGTAACTCGTCCCTGCGCCGGTCGTATCACGCTCTACCGTGACGTACGCCTGCGGATTCGCCGTTGAATTGGTTCTGGAATCCACGGTGACACGGTAAAGATGCCCCGTGTTGTTACTCACCGTGGGGCTCAGGGTTTTGGTTCCGGTCACCAGATAGTAGGTATCCCGCGAACCACGGATCGACACCGACTGCGCCAGGGCTGATGTCTGGCAGGTGGTGGCACTGGAGGCACAAGCGCCGCTATCATTCTTGTTGGAAAAGTTGCCGTACTCATCCAAGCCCAGCCCCATCCAGCCACCGGCAAAACCCGCGGCACCCGTCGAAGCTTTGGGTGCATAGCCAAGCGATCCGCCAAACCCCCCGGGTTGTGGCGTATAGGAGCTATCCGAAAGTATCACTGCCATCCCGTCGGCGCCTGATCCGCCATACCCATAATACTTGAACGTCATCTGCACATAGTTGCCATCGGCAGGAAACAGACGCTGCAAACTGACAGCAGTCGACTCCTGGGTCTTGGTATCGGTCATGCGCAAGCGATTACTGACAATCGCGGGCGTGAAGGAACCGCTTACCACGGCGCTCCCCCAATCGGTTCCCAGCCCCGTTGTACGATTGAAGTTGTCAGAAAAACACGTCAGGTTCAACGTTTGCACAGTCAGAATCAGCGTACTACCGGCATTTCCTGCAGAATAGCCGTAATAGAGGTAAGCGCTTTCACTGCCACCATTGCTGTCTGAAGCCATCACATAATATTCAGCATTGATGGCGACACCATTCGTGCCAGAACCTGTTCTACCGCCAACGCCGGAGGTGGCAGATGAATCATTCATACCTATGTAAGTATCGCCGTTCGCCGCTCCAAAGAAAGCCATTCGGAGACTCTGCGCGGGATAGGTCGGCGGCTGAGACTGAATATTTGGCGCCGTCATCTGATTGCCACCACCAGCCTGAATCGCGCCGGCGCAATTGGTCGTCGCTGCAGAGGCGCAATCGGCGGGATTGGCGCCATGAACCGCATACATCGCACCTACCGCAATCTGAGAGGATCTGCCACCAATCCCCCAGGCGTACGAACTCGCCGGCGTGCCGCTCACATTCAGGTAATAGATATTCTGCGTAATATTGCTATTCGAAGAACCTGTACTGGCAGAGGTGACCAGCGACCATCCCGTCGGCGCGGTAATAGTGATGCCCGCCGCAACTGAAACTTGGGCGACCAAAACATCGCCAGATGCCGTTCCGCTGGGTGTATCGAGAGAGAGACTGGAACCACCATATTGGGCTGCCGCTGTACCATTTGTCACCGTGATGGCCGCACGCGCCTGCCAACTGAGAAACAGCATTACAAAACACAGTATCGCTAGAACGCGCCAATGCCTCATTTTTCAGTCACCACCACTAGTTGCCGCTCCACGTAATCCGTCCCCGCCACCTCGTTAGCCGTGGCGGAAGGGCAGGAACTGCCAGCCGTTGTGCACGCGGTTGAAGTGATCTGGTAGATAGTGTGATCCACAGCAGACTCCTTAAAGGTAACGGGCGGAAGCGTGCAGGTCCACGTCACGGTAAAGCCGCTCAGACCGGGAATGCCTGTCAGCGTGCCGCCCGGGCAGCTGCCATTGACTTGCACGGCGTACAGCCCGGCCTCGATGCCCAGGCGTGCGGCCTGATAGGCGCGGGCGCCCTGGATATCCTGGGCAGACGTCGTCTGGCTTGCGGCGGAGACCATCGCGATAATTACAGCCAGCGAGGCCATGATCACCAGCAGGAAGATTGCACTGGCCAGCACAAAGCCCCGCGCGGCCAGATGGCGAAGCGGTTTGGCAGCGTACCGGGCGGCACGCCACTTATGGCATGTTGCTGATCTGTACGCCATGCGTCAGGGTTACCGATTCGTTGTTGCTGGTGAGGGTCAGCGTCATGTACAGCAGGCCGAACTGATCGATCGCGCTCTGCTGGTAATCCATGTTGCAGCCGGAAACATTATTGGCCAGAACCGAGCCGCCGGAAAGCGTGGTGGTGGGCTGCGCAGACTGCTTGGTATAGCCTGTGACGCGCAGCAGTTTGCCACCGGGCGTGCAGACATAGCTCACGGGCATGCCGATGATGAAGAAGCGATGCCCCGGTGAGGGATAGGGAAAGGTTTTGCTCGCCGCCAGCGTGATGGTGTTGGAACCGATAGCGGAAAGCGCGGCCGTGTTGTCACCGGCATAGGCGTTCGCGCCACTCACACCGAGATTGTAGATCGCCACTTCGGAAGTGCTCACGCTTCCCGAAGCCAGGGTGGCTTGCGGCCCGACATAGGAGAAACTGCTGCTGGGCGTGGCGAAATCCAGCGGTGCAGTCCCACAGTCTGCCGCCTCGCAATAGCGCCCGGCAGCCAGCACCGGCAGAAATTCGATATACCAGCTGCTACCGCTCTGCGTGACACGCACGCTGTTCGGCAATGCTCTATGAATATCCCGGTTCATGCGCCGCAGAGCGGTATCCGCCGCATCAGCAAGGCCGGCACGCCGCGTGGTGTCGATAATGCCCTGCATCGGGCGGCTGATGAACACAGCCACCACCGCCACGAGAATCCCCGTGATGGTCATCACAGCAATCATCTCGATCAGCGTGAAGCCACCAGCGTGAGGCAAGCGCGCGGAATCAGGGCGAATTCGGCGCATAGCGATACCTGTAGCCTGTCAGCGTGATGATGCTCTGCGTGGGTGCCATCACCTTCACATCGATACGCAAAGCAGCGGTGTTATCGGCCAGGCCCAGCGCTGTGCCGACCTGGGTGATGGTGATACTGGCGGAATAATTGCCGAGACGCGTGATTGAATTGTTGGCATCAGTCGGCGAGTGGATACCCGTCATGGTAAAACCGTTGTAGTCACCGACATTGTCGAACGGCACGGTCTGGCTGTAGCGGCTTTCGCCACTGGTGGCACTGAGACCCTGCGCCGTCGTGCATCCCGACGTGCTGGTGGCGGTCGTGACATTTGGATCGTCGGGATCACAATAAGTGAAGGGCTTGCTCTCGATCTCTTCAAGCAGGGATTCGGCAATCGCCACCTGCTGCTTGAGGATCATGGGATTGACGCTGTTGCGCGTCGTCATGTTCAGGGCCGCCAGCACACCAGCCAGGCCAACCGAAACGACGACGATGAACACCACCAGTTCGATGAGCGTAAAGCCTTTTTTTTTGTCACAGGGCTCAGTACACATAGCCTGTCCCTGCATCGACGGTAATGGTCTGGCTGCTGCTGCCACTACTCACGGCAATCGTCTGGGCTGCAGAAGGCGTGCCAGATGCGTCGAAACTGAAGGCAGCATCCGCCACACTCACCTGCTTGATGGTTTGAGAAAACGCCTGCCCCGTCGCAGGATCAATGAGGGCGCTGGCACATGCCCCGCCAAAAGAAGTCGACACTGACAGGCTGATCACCTTGGAGGCGATACCCACGCAAACCGTGCGGCGTTTGGCAATCGCCGATTTCTGCGCGAAGCGCAGCGCTTCGCGCACATGCTCGGTCTCGCCGAAGACATCGAAAGTGCTGCGATCTGCAAAACGGGGGATCGCTACGGCGGCGAGAATGCCGAGGACGACCATGGTGACAACAAGTTCGGGTAATGTAAAACCAGTCTGCGCCCGAATTCCACTGTGCAACGCCACCTCTTTCCGCATAAGCATAGCACTCAGAAAGGCTGGGGACTGCCCAGCCTTCTTCACCCCAATGGACAAAAATCCAGAGAATTAGCAACCACTAACTGTAGTAACAGCGCTAGCAGCCACAGTACTCGTAGCCTCGGTGTACACGATATTGCAACTCGTGCGGGTACTCGATTCAGAAATCGTAATGGTAATCGGCGTGGTCGTTGAAGCAGTTCCGATAGAGTAATCGGTACTCGTCAACCCGGCGGCTGCCGCAATCGACGAAGCTGCAGGATAGCCATTACTCAAGGTAATGGTAGTTCCTTCAGCAGTAATACTCGTTGCAGTACTTCCTCCCGCCAAATACTGTGCATGAGCCAGCACGGATGCAGATTTCACAGCCCCCAACGCCCCATTCATCTTTGCAATACGAGCCTGCGACCCCATATCCACAAACTTCGGCAGTGCCACTGCAGCCAGGATGCCAAGAATCACCATCACCACGACCAGTTCGATCAGGGTAAAACCACCTTGCGCCTTCTTCATGTAAGACTCCTTGTTTGCTTGCGTTCATCAAAACCACAGGTATGGGGTGATCGACACGAGTTCCACCTGTCCCCCGGACTGGTCTGCGCGCAATTGCCAAGCCAATGTCTTTTCGGCACCGGCTCGCAGCATATTGAGGTGTCGTACCCTATTGGGCGAATAGTACAAGGTGTTGTCGGAAGAGAGCCCCCACCGTCTGTCAGAATTTTGTGAATTTAACAAATTTACCGTTTTTACCCGGGTATTATTCGCCGCTGACAGCTGTAGCAAATCCAGCGGATTGCTTCCGGCCAGCCCCGCCATCGCCTGCCCGGCCACGGTACGGCGGGCTTTTTCGAGGCGCAGGCCACTGCGCAGATTCATGATGGTGGTTTCCACCGCCGTTTTTTCGGCCTGCTCCAGAATTGTGTCAATCCGTGTCGCCACCACCGCCAGCACACAGGCGGCCAGCACCAAACCCAGGCCGATTTCATAGGCCGGCCAGCCCGTTAGCCCTTTGCGTGCCATAAACGTCAGTGTTTGCCCAGCATGGCCGAAGAGAGATCCCAGATCGGCAGGAAGATGCCCAGCGCCAGCACCAGCACCATTGCACCGAGGCAGACCACCAGCAGCGGCTCGATGCGCGCCGAGAGGGTTTCGATTTCGTACTCCACCTCGCCCTCGTACATCTGCGCCACTTCGAGCAGCAGACCATCGAGGTCGCCTGATTCTTCCCCCACCGCAATCATCTGCAGCACCACAGGCGTGAATACCCGCACTGAAGCAGCCGAGCGCAGCACGCTCTCACCGCGCTCCACGCTGATACGCATCTGGTCGATACGCCGCATCATGAAGGCGTTGTCGATGATTTCGGCCACCACGGCAAAAGCCTGGAGCACGGGGAGACCAGATGAAAGAGATAGGGCAAAGGAGCGCGTAAAGCGTGCCAGTGTGGCCTTGCGGATGGTCGGCCCGATGATGGGGAGGCGCAGTTTCCATTCATCCCACCACAGCCGCCCGCCTTCGGTGCCCACAAAGGTTCGGGCCCCCAATATCGCTGCCAGAGCCAGCGCAATCACGATGTACCAATAATTCGTACAAAACTTCGAGAAACCGATGAGGATGCGCGTCATCAGCGGCAGCTCAGCATGAAACTGGTCGAACACCTTGGCAAAGGCGGGAATCACCATCCAGTTGATGACGCCCATCGCGGCTGTCAGGGCGATCACCACAAACATCGGGTAGCGCAGCGCGGCCTTGATGCGCGCACGCGTCTGCTTCTCGAAATTGAGATACTCGAAGAGGCGCATGAACACGAGATCAAGGCGCCCGGTCATTTCACCCACCCGCACCATGGCGACATAGAAAGGGCTGAAGGCTCCGGTTTCCTTCATGGCAATCGACAGCTCGCGCCCGCTATCGAGGCTTTCGCGCAGGCTGGTGAGCATGTCGGCAAAGGCCGGGTGTGTAGCCGAATCACGCAGCCCCGCAAGCGCCTGGAGGATGGGCACGCCAGCCTTGATCAGGGTGTGCATCTGGCGGCTGAAGAACATGATGTCTTCGAGGCTGATAGCACGCCGCGAATGCTTCCCGAAACTGGCCAGCAGGCTTTGCCGTGCGGCTTCCTCCTCGATTTCCAGTGGCGTCACGCCACGGCTCATCAGCAGATCGGCTGCCGAGGGGCTATCCATCGCCTCAATGGCGCCATTCACCAGTGCCCCCTGGGCATCACGTCCGCGATAAGCGTAGCTCGGCATCTGCAGTTTCCGTTATCAATCGTCGATCTGGGCGCTCACGCGCATGGCTTCAGCCACCGTCGTATGCCCCGCCAGCACGCGCGCCACCGCATGGGTGCGCATGGATCGCCCAATCAGCTGCTGGCGGGCAAGGCGGGTAAACTCCCCAATTCCCTGGCGATTCAGGCCATCAGCCAGCTCCGGTGTCATCTCAAGCATTTCGTACACCGCCTCGCGCCCGGCAAAGCCAGAGCCATTGCAGTGAGAACACCCCCGCCCACACCAGAGCTTGGGAATGGCGCCCTGCGGGCCAAGCTCCTGGCGCAACCAGTTCTGTTCGATCGGTTCAGGCACATACTCCTCCTTGCAGGAGGCACAGATCACACGCACCAAACGCTGCGCAATTACGCCCAGCAGGGTGGTGGCAAGCAGGAATTGCGGCACGCCCATATCCAGCAGGCGAGCCGGGGTGCTGGCACAATCGTTGGTATGCAGGGTGGAGAGCAGCAGATGCCCGGTCATGGCGGCGCGCACACCGATCTGGGCGGTTTCCTGATCAATCATTTCGCCGACCAGCACAACATCCGGGTCGTGCCGCAGAGTCGAACGCAACACACGCGCGAAAGTGAGGTCTATCTTGTCGTTAACCTGCACCTGACTGACGCCCGGCAAGCGATATTCCACCGGATCTTCAATCGTGATGATCTTGGTATTGGGTGAGTTCAGTTCGGAGAGCGAGGCATACAGCGTGGTGGTTTTTCCGCTACCGGTCGGGCCGGTGACCAGAATCATGCCGAAAGGGTGACGGATCATGCGTCGATACTGATTCAGCATATCCTCCGGCATACCGATACGATTCAGATCGAGCAGGCCACTATTCTGCGCCAGGATACGCATGACCACCGATTCACCATACTGCGTGGGCATGGTCGAGAGGCGGATATCGACGCTCTGCTGCTTGACCTTGACGTTGAAACGCCCATCCTGCGGCAGGCGCTTTTCGGCAATATCCAGCCCGCTCATGAGCTTGAGGCGCAGCACCAGCGCCGGCCCGATACGCGAATCCACCTCGGTCTGCAGGTGCATTTCACCATCGATGCGGAAACGGATCTGCAGACGCAGTTCCTGCGGCTCGATGTGAACATCGGAGGCCTTGATCTGACAGGCATCCTCAAAAATAGACTGGAGCAGTTTGACGACCGGGGCTTCTTCTCCGCCAACGTCAAGGCCCTGACCGAAGTCTACATAGGCATTGCCCAGATCCTGCTGCAGTTCCTGCGCCAGGCCGCTGATCTCGTTGGTGCGGCGATACAGGCGATCCACCGCTGCAATGAGCTGGCCTTCTGTGACCACCGCAACTTCGATATCGCGTCTGAGGGCACGCGCGATTTCATCGAAACCGAACACATCGGAAGGATCGGCCATGCCAACGAGGTAGCTGCGCCCCTGATCCGCCAGCACAATCGCCCGGAAGCGGCGCGCCATGGTTTCGGGCAAGAGACTGACGAGCTTGGCATCCACTTCCTGGGAGCGCAGATCGCGATACGGTATGCCAAGCTGATTGGCGATGGCGGTGGAAATGGATTCTTCCGTCACCAGCCCCAGCTCGACGAGTACCCGCCCCAGCTTGCGGCCGCTCAGCTTTTGCTGGACCAATGCCTCTTCTAGCTGGGCTGTCGTGACCAGGCTCTGCTGCACCAGCAACTCACCCAGGCGATATTTCTGTGGTTTGGCCATGCCCTGTTTTCGCTCCCTCGTTTACAACAGCAGGCGACGATACCTCGCCTTGCCATTCCGCGCAAAACTTCCAGCCACACGCGACCCAGAGACCTCCGGACAGTCAGCCCGGCGCATTCCGATTGCAGCGTGGCGTACTTATGCGACACCCTTTGCCCACCAAAGCGGCCAAACAGGGAAACTGGAACCGTCTTGTTTTCTTTTGTTCTTTACAGCATATCAAACCAGACTGCCTGCGCAGCTCCGCTGAAACATCCGGTTTCCGCAGATAACCTTTTATTCTCCTCTACCGCCGGGCAGCGATTTGTTTCAATTTGTGATATCCGCCAGACGCGGCATCACTTTTCGGGCATACGAAGCAGAAGTTCATAAATCACAATAGCGTCATACACCGCAGGCTGTATCCTGCCCCACCCGGCTGGGCAAGCCTACCCATGCCGGCAGCACGAGCAGTCAAACAGAAACTCCGCTCACGCCGAATCCAGTGGTTTTTCGATGGGCGCCAGAACCATGCTGGCACGCCCGCTCTTGATGACCGAGGCCACAATTTTGGCCACATGCTGCACGCCGGGATCATTATCATGGCGTGCATGCCAGGCCAGACGCGCCTCGAGATTCTCGCTGAGCTGGAGAGGGGGATCGAACACCACAAAGCGCGGATCATCAGGCGGCACACAGCGATGCGGCAGCAGGGCGATGAGATTGGATTCCGCCAGCAGTGACGGCACCATCTGGAAACTCGGCACCACGATACCGATACGCCGGTGGCGGCGGATTCGGGCCAGCGCCTGATCCACCACCCCATCGGAATCACCGCTGCTGGAAATCTGCACGTGCGGATGGGCCAGCCACTGCTCCAGGGTGAAATCAGCAGCCGCAGGGTGATTCCGGCACATCATGACCACATATTTGCCCTGGATCAGCGTGAGCTTGCGGATCGACGCGCCCTGGCAACTCATCACGGTGAATACCAGCTCCACAGCGCCACGCGCAAGATCATCGAGTGCAGAAGCACCGCCCAGCCAAGGATGAAAGGTCAGCCGGATACCCGGCGCAGTCTCCGCAACAGCCCGGTAGATCGGCGCTCCGACAACATTCGCCGGAAAATCCGGCATGGCGATCCGCACCGTCTGATGCAGCTCGGCGAGAGACGGCTGAGTCGGCGAAACCAGCTCAGCCAGCTCCCCTAGCGCCCTGCGCAAAGGCGCACGCAGGCGCTGTGCTTTCGGCGTGAGCTGCATGTTCCCCACCCCACGCACCAGCAAAGGGTCATCGAAAAGCCGGCGGCAGCGCTCAAGAGCATTCGAGACAGCCGGCTGCGACATCCCCAGGCGCTCGGCCGCGCGGGTCACATGCGCCTCCTCGAACAACGCTTCAAGCACAGTCAGCAGATTCAGATCAATGCTTCTCAAATTCATGGCGTGAATGATTACATATACCAACTATCCATTAGATTAATTATAGCCAGATTCTTATCATGAGATTGTCTTCAATGCATTCCCGGCCGGACATAGGGAAATGCAGAAGCCCCCCAAAAACCAAAACAGGAAAATCATCATGAACACCATCTCCCGCATAGCACTGATCAGCGCCATCACCCTGGGCACCCAGGCCGCCTTTGCCGCCGTCTCTTCCGAACAGGCTGCCAGCCTCAAGACAGGCCAGACTGAACAGCAGGTCATCAGTGCCCTGGGCCAACCCGAAAACGTGACGCACTGGGCCAATGGCACACATTCGCTGAGCTATGCCCTCAAGAATGATGCACAGGAAATCTTTTACGTGGATATCGCTGACACCAATGGCAAGGTGATCTCAGAAGAAGCCATCCGCCGCGACTGACCCACCTGTCGCCGGGCACCGTTTTTCGCCCATTCCACGCCCAGACAAAGTGGAAGCGCTAAAACTCCCCCTCTCAGCACACCGTTCCCGGCCACCGGGAACGGCTCCCCACTCTTCCCAATCTCCGCCGCCAGATTTCACCAAAGCTCGCGCGCCTCGTCTCCCCCCCCCCAAAAAAAACTGCTTCCACTCTACAAAGAAAGACAACTTTCAAACCAGTCTTACTTTTTATTAGTTCGATAAAAAGCCAAAAGAAATGGAATCAATTCTACAATCAGTTATTTTTATTATTTATTTCAGATAGTTATACGTATTTTTCTGAAAATGCGAATGTTATATACGGGAAAACCCGCACTACCATCGAACCCCTAATTTCCTGCCGTTCAGCGGATTAATCCGGGAGCTCGGCGGATATCCCATTAATAATTGCGCCCGCAAGTCAGACAAAACAATTCCTTTCTTATTACATAGTTAGGTTTTTTGTTGTGACTTTTGGCATGACTGCATGGCACTTTGTCAGGGAAAAGTAAGACTTTTTTTGACAAGTACTGCCCTTTGGTCCGGAGTGAGGGACAGCTCCGGTTTCTGTTGTTTTCTGGAATTATCAAAATGCATAAATTATTGGTGGCGATGGCCGCTGTGGCCATTCTGAGCCTCGCCGGGAACGCCCAGGCACGAGATCTGAAGCTGGCTGAAATTCAGAAGGGAGACCACTTCCTCGTACAGTCCGAACAGACCCTGGCCAATAAGGCAGAGCAACTCACCAATGGTCAGCTGAAGATCGCTGTGCGCAGCGGCGGGGAACTTGGCAACGAGCTGGACAGCTGGAAGAAGGTGCAGGCCGGCACAATCGATATTGCCCGTGTGGGCCTTTCAAGCATTTCGGCGGATATCCCGACGGCCCATCTGTTGAGCCTGCCTTACATCTTCCACTCGCAGGCACACATGTGGAAGGTGCTCGACGGGGAAGTGGGCAAACGCCTGGCCACCGAGCTGCAACAAAAAGGTGTGGTGCTGCTGGCCTACTATAGTGAAGGGGCGCGCTCGTTCTATACCAACAAGCGCCCGCTGCGCAACAGCTCGGACTTCAAGGGCCTGCGCATCCGCAGCCTGGATAATCCGATCTATCGCGATCTGATGACCGAACTTGGCGCCACGCCGGTGGTGATTCCGTTCGAAAAGACCGCTGAAGCCCTGCAAAGCGGCCAGATTGATGCGGCCGAAAACAGCCTGGATTCCTATATTTCCAGCGGCCACAGCAAATACGCCAAGTATTTCTGCATGGACGAACACTTCATCGTGCCGGATGTGCTGGTGATGTCGCTGAAGACCTGGAACACCCTTTCACCGGCCGAGCAGAGCGCCCTGCGCACCGCAGCCAAAGAATCGATGGACTTCGCCCGCACGCGCCAGCATGAAGTTGAAACCCAGCTGATCGCCAAGGCCCGCAAGGATGGCATCACCATCGTGGAGCACGAACAGATCAATGTGACCTCCATCGAAGGCTACATCCTCAAGCTCTACACCAAGTACGTCACCAACGACCGCGATCTGCAGACCGTCATGGACATCATCCAGACCAAGTAAACAACGCACTTCCGGACACCGCTCCGGAAGAAGCCCTGCGGGCAAGCCTGGAATCGGGCTTGCCCGTTGTTGTTTCCGGCAATGCATCCACATGATTTGCGCCCTCCGGGCGGGGGCTTGACCGGCGCAATTCCGCTTTGCTGCATTGTTCCGCTTCTTGCCCTACGCGAACCGACTGGTATGCCAATGATGTAAGGTGGGTTTGCGAAAGGCCACACCATTCCGAACTGTCCAGATCGTTCACAAGGCATTTCGCTACAGATCAGGAACAGGTTCTCCGCGGGCAGTAGCTCAGGCCCGGTGTATCATGCCGGGCTTGGTGTGTCTGCGGTTTCTGCCCGGCTTCTGGCAGAAGGCGCCGCCTGAATGGCTTCTCCGGTTGAAGGATCTCTGCAGTGACTGACAAAGTGGTGAATCAGGTGCTGATTCTGGCCCTGATGATGGGCTTGGGAATTTTTCTGCGCAAGCGCGGTGTGTTCAACGATGCAGTGCGCAAAGGCATGGCCGATCTGCTGATCTATGTGACCATGCCACTGATGGTGATTGCCGCCTTCAATTTTCCGCTCGACACTGCCCTGCTGCATAACGCCGGAGCAGTGTTTCTGGCTTCCACACTGATCCATCTGGTACTGATCCTGGTAAGTCGTGTGCTCTTTCTGCGCTTCGATGCCGACCGCCAGCGGGTGCTGCGGTTCGCCACGGTGTTTTCCAATTGCGGCTTCGTCGGCCTGCCCGTGGTGCAGGGGCTATACGGTGATATTGGCGTTTTCTACGCGTCGATCTTCAACCTGCCCTTCAACATTCTGATCTGGTCGTGGGGTGTGGCGCTGTTTTCGGGAGAACGGAAATTCGGGCCGACAGTACGCGCACTGGCAGTGAACATTCCACTGCTGTCGATTGTTGTGGGTTTTCTGATTTTCCTGTTCAGCATTCACCTACCCTATCCCATTCAGAAAACCTGCGAAGGGGTAGGCGCGATGACCACGCCGCTCTCGATGTTCATCATCGGTTCGATGCTTGCCGACGTTCACCCGCGCGACATTTTCCGGGGGCTTGACGTGTACTATGTCGCCATCATCAAGCTGATTATTGCTCCGCTGCTGTGCCTGCTGGCGTTCAAGGCTCTGCATGTTGACCGCACGCTGACAGGCGTCTGCGTGGCGCTGATCGCCATGCCCACCGCCAGCATCATCGGCGTGTTTGCGGAGCGCTATAACAGCAACGCAGCCACGGCTTCACGCTGCGCGTTCCTGACCACCATCCTCTCGCTGTTGACGCTCCCGCTCATCCTCTCCTGCCTTTGAGGCCGGTACGCAGGGCCCGTCTTGCCAAGCCCCACCGCCGAGGCACCGAAGCGCGCCGTTTCTCCTGCGCATGTCGGGTCGCCGGCCTATCCTGTGTTAGAAGAATTTTGTTTCTGTCTCACTCTGTAGCTGCCAATGACGTTTCGTATCACGCCTCACCGCGTGCGCAGGTTTGCTGCGCTCGCCGCTTCACTCGGATGTTTCCTTCTCACCGCCTGCGATAATTCACACAAGCTTAGCTCCAGCAAAAGGCCCCGCCGCACCGCCAGTCACGATACGGCTGACACGGTTTCGCCCACGACAGGCGCGGGCGACATTGCCGTGGATCTGGTATCTGGCAATACTGCCGTGGGGCATCGCAACTTCGTCAACGCCAAGAAGATTCTGCCCCGCATCTACTCTGGCCTGGAGGAGGATATCTACTGCGGCTGCCCGTACTCAGGCAAGGATGTGGATCTGAATGCCTGCGGCTATTCCCCACGCAAAAACGCCAAACGTGCTGCGCGTATCGAGTGGGAACATGTGGTACCCGCCGAGCACCTGGGATCCCAGCGCCAATGCTGGCAGGAAGGTGGACGCAAGGCTTGCAGCGGGCATGATCCAGTCTTTGACATGATGGAAGGCGACCTCAACAACCTCACGCCTTCGGTAGGAGAGGTCAATGGTGACCGCAGCAACATGAGCTATGGCATCTGGTCGCGTAACCCGGCGCATGTGTATGGCCAATGCGCCAGCGTGCCGGATTTCCAGACCAAGGTCTTCCAGCCACGTGAGGAAGTGCGTGGCCGCCTCGGGCGTATCAGCCTGTACATGCACACCCGTTACGGGCTGCGCATGAGCAAGCAGGATAAGCAGCTCTGGTGCGCCTGGGCCAGGACGTCGCCCGTCGACACCTGGGAAAAGAAACGCGATGCACGCATCGTAGCAATACAGGGCGAAGGCAATCCGCTGGTCAGCGACCCTGACGCAATGGCTAAAATCTGCCCCTGAACGGCCTTACCTGGAAGTGATAAGAATGGTGAAAGTGGTCCTTCAGACTTTCGTGTGGGTCATCCGCAGGCTGTAGCCTCCCCCCGCTGAGTGGGAATGATCTGCATGCGGGCTTCGCGTAAATGGACACGATGGGGCGTAACAATGAGGCGTAACAAAGAGTTGGGAGACGCCTGCGGCTTTCCCAACCTACGCCACTGGCATGGTTCCGTCCGATATTTTTCGTAGGGGGCCAATGAGCGCAGCGAATTGCACCTTCCGCGCGGTTCTTACGTTGCACAAGCCAATTCAGAAGTTTCCCGTGATTGGCGGCCTGCCGTGCCGGTTTGCGTAGGGCGCGCGAAGCGGAACAATGAAGCGTAGCGGAATTGCGCCGGTCCAGCCTCCGCCCGGAGGGCGCATGCATCAGATGCTGGATGATTCAATACCGGCACCGATTCATGCTACATCACCCAATTGCCACAATGACCATGCGTCGGAAGGCGCCTATGGCTTTTCCGACCTACTTTCTTTGGCGTGGCACCCGACCCACACACCGCCCCCCACGCCCGAGCGTCATCTGACGCAACGGATCTGCGCGCAAAATCAGCGGCCAGAGGAAACGATAATGCGGCCTTCTGAACGATAAGCCGGCAGATCCTCCCGCGCCAGATATCCGCGCAGGGCTTCGATATCGCCGCCGAGGACACGCCGGTCCCGGCCCTGGGTGAGTATCGTAAGACCATCGCCACCGTCGGCAAGAAAGTTTGCCACCACTACACGACAAAGCCTGTCGGCCTGCACCGATTCACCGTTCAGACGCAGATCGTAGGCCCGTTGCCCCTGCTGCCGGGCACCATCCCAGCGATACGCAAACCCGCGTGACACCTGCAGCAACCTGTTGCCCTGCGCCTCTCCCTGCTGATTAAGCAGGGCGACCAGCTGTGCCCCCGTAAGGCTTATCGCCACAAGATCATTGCCAAACGGCTGCACAGCATACAGATCCCCCAGATGCAGCGGCACGGGATGCCCCGAGACCTCTCCCGACGGCAGATCGGCACGAATGCCCCCTGCATTCATGAAAGATATTTCAACAGCTTTTTCAGTGCGCTGTGCAAAAGCCAGCTGTGCGTCGGCAATCAGATTACCGAGTGCCGAATCTGCGTTCGGGCTGCCCGCTGGCAGGCTACGATCCAGGCCTGCCGGCAGCACCCCAGCAGGCTGCATGGCAATCTTTTCCGTGCGGCCAACCACTTCGGAAACAAAGGTCTGCATTGCCGGATCAGCCTGTAGCCTGCGCTGATCCACCAGTTCATTGTGGGCCTGCACATCCAGCACCTCGCCGGACCTAGGATTTACACGCAGATCCACCTCGGTGATCATGGCGCCGTAGCTGGCGCCCTGCACCACCAGACGCCCATCGACATTGCAGGTGTAAGCCATATGCGTGTGGGCGGACATCACCACACGGATCTGTGGATCGAGACGCCTGACGATATCGCGGATCGGCCCGCCAAATCCCTCGCAACGGTAGCCCACATCGTTGAATGTGCCCCGCGGGCTGTTGTAATCGGCACCTTCATGAATCAGCGCCACGATGGCATGCACGCCTTGTGCGCGGATCTCGGGCAGCACCCGGTTGATGGCGTCGGCCTCATCTTCGAAACGCAAACCACGAATCCCTGCAGGATTGACGATCTGCGGCGTCCCCTGCAGCACCGCTCCCACGAAGGCAATCTTCACGCCACCCACTGTGCGGATGGCATAGGCCGGAAACAGGGTCTTGCCGGTGGCCTCGTCAATCACATTGGCGGCCAGGTATTCATAGCGTGCCCCACGGAACCCCGGCAGCAGGCAGCCTGCCTTGGGGCAGATGCCCTTCACGCGACGCAGCAGTTCATCGCTTCCGCGGTCGAACTCATGATTGCCCACCACGCTAAGACTG
The DNA here is from genome assembly GCA_002307175.1 of Rhodocyclaceae bacterium UBA1310. GTDB lineage: Bacteria > Pseudomonadota > Gammaproteobacteria > Burkholderiales > Rhodocyclaceae > Uliginosibacterium. Next base: position 26,601 of record DBTS01000034.1, on the reverse strand, counting down.
ACGCCAAGCCGATTCATCGCCTCGATGGTGGGCTCATCTGCCAGCAGAGACGACGCCAGCGGAGAGGCGCCAATCAGATCGCCAACACCCACGGTAATGCTGTTCGGATGCGCCTGACGCAGATGCGCCAGTTCCGCTGCAACAAAGGCGGCACCGCCAGCGGGAACAGCGACTGTCTGGTCCGGCTGCCCGGTTTCCTGTACACGAAGGGTTTTCGGCACTGGCCCCTGCGCCTGGATATTGCCGTGAAAATCATTGATGCCGAGAATGGACACCTCGACCGGGGTCACCGAAGGCGCACTGGCGCAGGCACTCAGGAAGCAGGCAGCAAGAAGCAAGGCAGCGGGATGGCGCATGGAATCACTCAGACATCAAAAGTGGAACAACGCAGAATCAGAATCTTCAGATGATCGGAAATACGGTCCACCCGGTCATTGAAGTGATTCAGGAACACCAGCACGATCAGCGCCGTGGAGATTCCCAGGGCGGTGGCAAACAAAGCAGTGCCAATCCCGGCGGAAACGCCTTTGGGATCGGAAATTCCGGATGATGCCAACGTCGTGAAGGTTTCGATAATACCAAGAATTGTGCCGAGCAGGCCAAGTAGTGGCGCTGCAGTGACAATCGTATCGAGCACCCACAAATGGCGGCTCAGGCGCGTGCGCATATCCAGATACACCGCCTGGGAAAGATTTTCCATCTGCCCGGCGTTCTCAGTCTTGCTGCGCTCCAGCGCGAGGGCACGCACGGCAGCGGCGGGTACGTTATCCTGCTCGCCCACCTGCTGGCTCAGCTCGGCCAGGGAGCGTGATCCATTCGCGGTAAGCACCTCGATACGCCGCGCATGCCGGAGCGTATAGAAATAGAAAATGATGCGTTCGACGGCGATGCCAAAACCAAGCACCAGGCAGCCGTACAGAAGGAAAAACGAAATTTGATGGAGAAGTTGATAGTTCATTTTCCGGCGTACCTGCCTTGCGGCAGGTACGGAAGAGGTTGGCAGAATCAGAAATCGGCAGAGAACGTCACTGAAAAGCTACGCGGTGCGCCGAGGTAGTAGTACACCGTGCCCGAAGAAGCGATGGAGCCGTATGCCTGGGCATTGTTCTGGCTACCCGACGGATTGCGGTACTGCTTGTTGAAGAGGTTGCTGACATTGAAGCGCAGTGTCGGCTTCTTCATGTAGCCCACATCCTGGAACATGTAGCCGGCATCCAGATCGAAGAGCCAGTAGACCGGTACCTTTTCGTCGTTCATCAGCGTGGCGTACTGCGTGCCGGTATACTTGGCGCGCGTACGTACGTAGTACGTATCGGTGGCATACTGCACCGACAGGCCGGACATCCACTTGGGCGTCAGCACGAAAGTCTTGCCCGAGGTTTCCAGCGTACCGGAGCTAGTGGCCAGATCGGTCTTGGTTTCGCTGTCGTTATAGGTCAGTGAAGAGTAAGCGCTCCAGCCATGCACCGGTGCAGTGCCAGCTTCCAGTTCAATACCGCGGTTGCGCACCGTACCGGCGTTGGTATACACATTCTTCTGCACTGCCGGATCATACGCCGTCGTCATTCTGTTCTTGAAATTCACCAAAAACAGCGAGCCCGAGAAGGTCAGAAAATCACCCTGGAAGCGATAGCCCAGGTCGGTATTGATCGATGTTTCAGCCTTGACGTTACCAATCAGCACGGCATCCCCATTGATCATTGCAATGTTGTTGTTGGACGGGGCGAATGCGTAATTGGGCGGTGCCTTGAAGTTCTTGGCGGTATTGAAGAACACCTGCTGCTTCGGTGTGAAGTTGTAACGCAAGCCGATCTGCGGCAAAACGCTTTCGAAGTTGGCGATATAACGATAGGTCGTGCCGGAAGTCGTATAGGTGCCGTCGTTGGCGGTATTGGTGAAATCACGCTTCACGTGTGGGGTGCGTACACCACCGGTGATGTTGAGCTTGTCGTCGGCAAGCGAGACGCTATCCTGCAGGAAGGCCTGCCATGCGGTGCTGATGGTGTCCCAGTTGCGGCCTTCGTAGGTGCTGCCATTGGCCTTCACGAGCCAGCCATCGGTGAGCCACAGACTGCTGCTGTTACCATTGGGGTCCACCTGCACGGCAGGCTGGGTCTGCTTGTGCTCGGCGCGTTCAAACCACAGGCCGGTGGTGATGGTGTGATTGGCCAGCGTGTAAGTAAGCGAGGTATTGATTCCCGGACGATTGGTTTCAGTCACACTGCTGCTGGCGTAGATCACTTTGTCTAGCGTGTCGCCATCGCCATTCAGATCGGTCTTCAGGGTGCTTTCTGACAGCAGGGTCTGCTGGTTACCCCCCGTACCGTAGCCATACCAATAGTACGGAGACACCTTGAGCTGGGCAGCATCGCTGATCTTGAACACGCCATCGGCCGTCCAGATGACATTTTCGAACGGATTCGAAGACAGCTTGTAATAGACCGGGCTTTGCGAAACATCGCTCTGTGCCGTGCCGGAGACCGGGGTCTTGTGCCCGACGAAAGTGTCGGCATAGTCGTAGTTGTAGCCGTACTGCTGCAAGGCGCTGAGGCTCAGATTGCCGATATTGTTGGTCTGCGCACGGTTGTACAGCAGGGATGTCGAGAGATGGTTCGAAGCGTCGATATCGTAACGGCCACCAAGATCAACGTGATCACGCTTGGCGCTACCTTCACCCTTCCACTTGTCGGCTTCGGCATGCGAGGCCGAAATGAACATCTTGGCGCGATCCCCGGCAAAGCGGCCTGAATCTGCGCGCACAAAGGTCTTGTATAAAGAATCCGAGCCGGCAGTCTGCGAAAAGCGATAGCGCCGCACGTTCTCTGGATCACAGGTGACCAGCCCGACGTTACCACCGGTGGCACCCACGTGGGGGGCATCGGTATCGGTGGAGCCCTGGGTTACGAATTCCTGGCAGAGATTCTCAAGATCGACAAATTCCTGCGGATACACTGAGAAACTTCCGGAATCATTGACTGGCGCACCATTGACGGTAAATCCGATCTGGTCGGAGTTGAAGCCGCGAATCGTCATACCGCCACCAAACAGACCACTGGCGTCATAGCTGTAGGTATTCACGCCCGGCAGCAGACTCATGCTCTGAAAGGGGTTGGAGGTGGGGCGTTCCTTGGAGAGTTCGGCGCGCGTCACGTTCGAGCGGGCCTTGGCGGCATCTTCGCGCACCATCTGGCCGTTGCCGATCTTGTCTGCTTCACCGGTGATCTTCACCGTTCCAAGTTCGGAGCTGCCTGTGCCAGCTTCATCGGCAAATACCGGTGCAAATGGCATCATCATGATATGCATGGCGATGATGCTGCGAGTCATGCTTTTTGCGCGATGCCTGCGCATGGGTGTTTTTGACATGATGTCCCTATCCTCACTGATTGATCGGTTTAGCCTTGTGGTGCTTCGTACTTCAGGTGAACACAGAATTCGTGTTCGTCCTGCCCCCGGAAAGCCATCTCTTCAAAAGGCGGGTAGCTGAGCCCCGCCAGCAAACGCCTGGCTGCCTGATCCAGCAGGCCAGAACCGGAGCTGCCCTGCATGCTTGCCTCGATGAGGCTGCCTTTGCGATTGAGGCGCAGGCACATGTGGGCAGTGCCCTCCGGTTTTTCCAGAGCCACCTGGCGACCCGTGGGGTAGCTCTTACGTGACTCGATGTAATTTCTCAGCACGGCCTCATAGCGCTGATCAGCCTGCAGATTCGCCACCACAGGGGGGGGTGCCTGCGGCACTTCATGCGCGGGGGATTCAACCGGCTTTGCGGCAGGTGCTGCCACTGCAGGCCTGGTTTCAGCCTGGACCGGAGCCGGTGCGGTCTCGGCAGGCACCACGGCCTCCTGGCGCACAGGCTGGGCCACGGGCGGCGGCTGCCTCGGGCTGGGCGGCGGTTTTTCCTGTGGCTGGGGTCTGGCCTCTGCCACTGTCTGCGGTACCGGTTTGGGAGGTTCGGGCGCCACCAATTCGACAGTCAACGGAGGCTGCTTGGGCGGCTCGGAATCCCGGTGCTTGCGCATCAGGCTTTGCATGGGCAGAACAATCGCACTGGCAAGCAGGCAGGCAGTCAGGGCGACGGACACCTGCCGCCGGTAGTCGTACAACAGATCCGGATTCATTGCCGTCAGGACCTCGCCGCACGGGCTCGGGTGGCGATCGATACATGCTGTATCTGCCCCTGGCGCAGGATATCCATGATATCGACAAGCTGCTGCATGGATGCCTCGGCATCGCTGCGCAGGGTCACCTGCGGGTCGCCCCTGCCTTGCGCCGCATGGCGCACTTTTTCCACCAGATCAGCAAGAAGGCAATCCTCGCCATTGACCTGCAGATGATCCTGCCGCGTGAAGGTAACGATGACCGGCTTGTCCGGATTCAGATGGTCTGCATGACTGGCGCTTGGCAGTACCGTCGCCAGACCGGCCGCCGGGATGACGTTGATGCTGATGAGTACAAAGAACACGAGCAGAAACATCATCACGTCTATCATCGGGATGATTTCAATGCGGGAATGACGTTTTCTGGTTTCTTCAAACTGAATCATGGGGAAGGCATTGCTACGAAACGACCAATGCCAGGGAGTCTGCAATCCCCATGTTTCAGCAGAATTAAAAATTCATCTCATTTCACATAAATGCTTAAAGCATCAATAAATAATATTATTGAAACTTTTCGTTAACGCAAACAACATACCATATTCGATAAACTGTCATATGCCGTTCACAACATGGCAGTACACTGAAATCCCTCATGACTCTGTTCAGCCGAGGGAGAGCTTCAGATCGCCTTGCGCGAGCGTGGAGCACGCCAGCACATAGCCGGCTTCAATGTCTGCGGGGCTCAGGGGGCCACTGGTGCTGCTCTGGGCTTGCCCATCCAGCACTTTGCAGCGGCATGAACCGCAAACTCCGCTGCGGCAGGCCCCGATAATCGGAAGACCTTCACGCTCCAGGGCATCCAGCAATAATTCTTCGCCAGTAATCTGCAGTTCTCTGCCAAAATCAGGAAGATTGATGGCGTGCGTCGACGCCTCCGCACAGCCAGCGCCCTGTCCCTCCCCCACCTCCGGGGTGAAAAAGCTCTCGCTGTGAATGGAAGATGCCGGGATGCCGTGGGCACGCAGCGCTTCACCAAGCTGATCCATATAGGCTTGCGGCCCGCACAGATAGGCCTCAACAGCCTCCCCTGCCGGCAGCAGGCGGCACACAGCCCCGCTATCGACACGCCTGCTGAAGCACTCCTGCGGGCGCTGGGGGCGACTGAGGAATCTGTAGAGGTGGAAGTTGGCATGCTCACGCGCCAGACGCGAAGTTTCGCCGGCGAAAATCAGGCTGGCTTCATCGCGTGCGCTGTGGAAAAAATGAATATGCGCACCGGGAACTTTATCCAGCAACCAGAACGTCATGGACATCATCGGAGTAATGCCACAGCCTGCTGAAAAAAGTGCGATGTGCCTCGGTGCATCGGCAGCCAGATGGCGGGCCGGGTCCAGATGAAACTCGCCAGCTGGCGCCAGCGCTTCCACGCATACGCCGGGCTGCACGTGATCTAGCAGCCAGTTCGAGATCAGTCCGCCGGGCACACGCCGCACGGCGACGCGAAAGTGCTGGCGATCTGCCACATCGCTGGCGATGGAGTAGGCGCGCATCTTCAGTTGCCCCCCGATTGAAGCGCCCAGGCAGACGAACTGGCCGGGCAGAAAATCCACGCTGCAAGCTTCCGGTGCCGCGAAAATGAAACTCGCGCAGTCTACGGTTTCCTCGCTGCGCGCGAGGCATTTCAGGCTCGCCTGGCCACGCCAGGCAGTTGTCGGTGTTGTCATGATCAGCACTCAAAAAAACGGCGCCCCGCAGGACGCCGCATCAACAAAAATTTCAATCAGGCGGCAAGCATGTCTGCCAGATCGTCCTTCACGTTACCGATCAGACGCAGCCCGAACTTCTCGTTGAGAATGCCGATCAGGTTCGGTGTAAGAAAGCCAGGTGCCGTCGGCCCGACACGGATATCCTTGACGCCCAGCGAGAGCAAGGTCAGCAGAATGACAATGGCTTTCTGCTCAAACCACGACAGTACCAGCGACAGCGGCAGCTCGTTGACACCGCACTGGAACGCCTCGGCCAGCGCCAGGGCGAGCTGGATGGCGGAGTACGCATCGTTGCACTGGCCTACATCGAGGAAACGCGGGATGCCATTGATATCACCGAACTCCAGCGTGTTGAAGCGAAACTTGCCACAGGCGAGAGTCAGGATGATGGAATCCTGCGGCACGCTCTGGGCAAGCTCGGTGTAGTAGCTGCGTTCCTTCTTGTCGCCATCGCAGCCGCCGATGAGGAAGAAGTGCTTGATGTTACCGGCCTTGACCTGCTCGATCACGGCGGGCGCAGCGGCCATCAGCGCATTGCGCGCAAAGCCGGTGGTGGTGTAGACCGGTGCGGCATCGCTGGCAAAGCCGGGCTCGGCCAATGCAGCCTCGATGGCTGGCGTGAAATCGTCGCCCTCGATGTGCACGGCGCCGGGCCAGCCGACAATACTGCGCGTGAAGATGCGATGCTTGTACTGGCCCACATCGGGGTTGATGATGCAGTTCGAAGTCATCACGATGGCGCCCGGGAAGGCTTGGAATTCGCGCTGCTGGTTCTGCCACGCGGTGCCGTAGTTGCCGACCAGATGCGGATACTTCTTGAATGCCGGGTAGGCATGCGCAGGCAGCATTTCGCCATTGGTGTAGACGTTGATGCCACGGCCTTCTGTCTGCTGCAGGATGCGTTCCAGATCATGCAGATCATGGCCCGACACCAGTAGCGCCTTGCCCGCCACCGGTTGGGTGTTGACGCGGGTGGGTTCGGGATGGCCGAAAGTATCGGTTTCGCCCTTGTCGAGCATGGCCATGATGCGGAAATTGAGCTGGCCGATATCCATTGAGCACTGGAACAGCGCGCCAACATCAGTCGGATCGGTGGCCAGGAAAGCCATGAATTCGTGGAAGCGGCCGGCCACCTCGGCATCGCGCTGGCCCAGCACGCGGGCGTGTTCCATGTAGGCGGCAGCGCCCTTCAGGCCATACAGGCAGAGCAGACGCAAACCCAGCACGTCTTCGCCAATCTGGGCACATTCGCGGTTGAGGGCAAATTCGCCAGCACGCTGCAGAATCTCGGCGCCTTGTGGCGGCAGTTGCAGATTTGCAACCGGCACCAGCGCCTCGGGAGCCATGGCGCGCAACTGACAACCTTCGTGGTAGCGGGCCTTGAGCGTATCGCGCAGGGCTTGGGCCTTGGTGGTGAATTCGACGATACGGGCCGGATCGAAGTTGACGTTGGTCAGCGTGGCGAAAAGCGCCTGCGGCACATAGGTGTCAACTTCGGGATCAACGATGCCGAGCTTGCGTGCCGCTACGGCGTACAGCGAAACGGCCTGCAGCTGACGCACCAGCGCATCCTGCAGGTCGGAGACTTCGGCGGTCTTGCCACACATGCCGGCGGCAAAGCTGCAGCCGGTGCTGTTCGGGGTGCGGATCGTGTGCTCACATTGGACACAGAACATGGTTGAAGGACTCCGGAAAAATTGTTGGAGCCTTCTCTTTCGCGAGAAGCGTGCCGGAGCGGGAAAGTCCTTGATCGTACTAAGGTTTGTCTGCCCGAAGGCATTGGTTTTGCGTCATTTTGACACAGACATCCCCAGGTCAGTTTGACTCATCAGAGTCGATTTGACCCACGCCCAGCCGCCGTGCCAGGCGCTGCAGATTCGCACGATCCGTCTTCAGCGCACGCGCAGCCTGGCTCCAGTTGCCCTCTGCCCGCAGCAGTGCCCGCTCGATCAAGCAACACTGGTAAGCCTCCATCGCCTCGCGCAGGCCACTCGGCTCACTCTCTTCCTCCAGCAGGGCGGGCACTTGCACCACAGCCCCCCCGGACAAGCCCAGATCCGCCGGGCGGATCAGGCCACGCCCGCTGCCCCGCCGCCGCACACACAGGCTGGAACGCAAAAGCAGATGTTCCAGCTCGCGCACATTCCCCGGCCAGTCATACGCCACCAGGGCCTCCAGCGCTTCGGGGCTCAGATCGACACGCTCGCCCCCCAGCTGGCTGCGCGCCTTGTCGAGAAAATGCCCGGCCAGTTCCGGGATATCTTCGCGATGCTCACGCAGCGCCGGCACATGCAGCGGGAACACATGCAGGCGGTGATACAGATCGGCACGGAAGCGCCCGGCCTCCACTTCCTGGGCAAGATTGCGGTTGGTGGCGGCCACCACGCGCACATCAACGTGAATCACCTCGTCGGCCCCCACGCGCTGTACCTCGCCCTGCTGCAAGGCACGCAACAGTTTCGCCTGCAGCGACAGCGGCAACTCGCCAATCTCGTCGAGAAACAGCGTGCCGCCATGCGC
>DBTS01000034.1:17767-17899 GCA_002307175.1 Rhodocyclaceae bacterium UBA1310 | reverse complement strand
CGGTGGCCGAACAACTCGCTTTCCACCACAGATTCTGAAAGCGCCGCACAGTTGATCTGCACCAGCGCCTGTCCTGCACGCTGCGACTGAGCATGCAGGGTGCGCATCACAAGTTCCTTGCCGGTTCCTGTC
>DBTS01000034.1:0-17523 GCA_002307175.1 Rhodocyclaceae bacterium UBA1310 | reverse complement strand
CACAAGTTCCTTGCCGGTTCCTGTCTCCCCCATGATCAGCACGGTCAGCTGCGTCTGCGCCACCATTGCAATGTCGCGCCGCAGTGCCTGCATCAGGGCACTCTGGCCGATCAGGTTGCCGCGTACCTGAAGGGCCTGGCTCACCATGTCACGCGCGATTGCCCGCTGATGCTCGCAAGCGCGCTCCAGTGCCTGGATCAGTGCCACATTGCGCAGACTCGCTGCGGCCAGGGCGGCAAACGCGGAAATCATTGAATCGGGCAGATCGTCAAAAGCATCCGCCGCGAGTGCATCGAAAGTCAGCGCGCCCACCACCTCACCATCAATGTAGAGCCCGCAGCCCATGCAGGCGTGCACCAGACTCATGCGTTCGGCATCACAGGCAAGGAGCCCGTCAAAGGGGTCCGGCAAGGGGCTATCCGACGGGAAATGCACAGGGGCCTGCGCGGCGATAATGGCGCGCAGGCGTGGATGCTCAGCCAGTTCGAAGCGTCGGCCCTGCAACTCAGGCGCCAGACCGATACTGGCCACAGGCAGGAGGGTTTGCCCCTGGAGACGGAACAGGCCCACCGCATCAGCCGGCATGACTGCCGCGATGGCTGAGACAAGGCGCTGGAACTGTACCTCGCCGGGAAGGGAATTGGCCAGATCAGTGGCGATCTGGCCGAGAGCCTGGTCAATGGCCTGCTGGTTGATCATGCGCAATGGGGAGCATCGGGAAACATCCGGGTCTTGATGCTACCCGATCTGCTGCAGAACGTGGCGGCTCAGTTGGCGAGTCAGGAGCCCCTCGAAGCAGCAGATTCTTTCTGCGACGCGCGGCGACCGGAGCTACCCCAATTATGGACATATATTCTCACTCCTGGCGCGTTCGGCGGCTCATGAAACCGTTCCACACGCGAAACAACTCCACCCGGCGGAAGGATTTAAATTTTTATCAAGGCGCGTGAAAGAATTTGCCAAATCCTCAAAAACTATCCGGACAAAGCATTCTCTCCCCCAACTCTCAAGCGGCAAAACCATGCTGCGGATTTTGGTACTGCTCATGCAAAATCGTATCTTCGTCGCACTTGCCCTGAGTCTGTTCCTGAGTGCCTGCGGTGGCGGTGGCGGAAGCAGTGATTCATCATCCAGCAACGGCACCCCTGCGACAAACACGTCGAGTTCCACTGCCAGTGCCTCATCACGCTCATCGAGTGCGGGCTCCAGCAGCACTACAGCGTCTTCAGCCGCAAGTTCCAGTGCAGCCACGAGCACAGGTTCAAATTCAAGCTCTAGCAATTCCAAGGCATCCTCAAGTGCAAGTTCGAGTAGCGCGGCTGCCGTCACCAAGAGCGCCAAGCGCGGGATTGCCTATGATCTTGCCAGCGATGCCGACATGAAGGCCGTTTCACCCGGTGTGAGCTGGTGGTACAACTGGGCACTCAAACAGAACACCAGCCTGTCTGCTTCCGCAGCGACTAACAATGGCATGGATTTCCTGCCAATGCTGTGGAATGGCAGCTTCGATGATGCCGCCGTGATCACCTATCTGAAGGCCAATCCGCAGGTCAAGTACATACTGGTGATGAACGAACCCAACCTCACTGACCAGGCCAACCTGACGCCTGCCCAGGCGGCCACGATCTGGCCGCGTTACGAGGCAATTTCAAGCCAGACCGGCGTAAAGATCGTTGGCCCGGCAATGAACTGGGGCACGATGAGCGGCTATAGCGATCCGGTCGTGTGGCTCGATGCGTTCTACACCGCGTACGGGGCCGCCAACTCGGGCAAGGCGCCACAGATCGACTATCTGGCATTCCACTGGTACGACTACGGCCTGTCTGCCCAGCTCGACCGCCTGACGAAGTACGGCAAATCCTTCTGGGTGACCGAATTCGCCAACTGGCACTCCTCCACGGATGGCGCGCAGATCGATACGCTTGCCAAGCAGGAAGCCCAGATGAAGGACATGGTCGCCGCACTGGAATCTCGCAGTGACGTGTTCCGCTATGCCTGGTTCACCGGCCGCATGAACAACGACCCCCACTACACCAGCCTGCTGGGTGCCGACGGCACACTCAGCGAGCTCGGCAAGTACTACCTCTCCCTGCCCTACTGATATCCAGCTTTATCTGGTCACTCCCGCCCCGGTGTGACCAGATTCAGACCACAGCCCCTGAAATTTCCCAATTGGGCAGGTATTCCCTGTGCAACCTTCTCCGTGTAAGGTTTGTCGAAATCAGGTGCACATACTTCGGGGAGCACACGAATGACTTCATGCACGAAGCTCACGTCCAGCATTTGGAAAGTCAGCCTGCTGGCTGCATTCCTGCTGACGGCCTGCGCACAGAATCCCCCTGCCAGTCATCCTCCATCCGATCCGGCAGCCTTACGCGCGGCGGACCCGGTTGCGCTGGCAAACCGGCTGGGCTGGGGCGTCAGCCCGTCTCTCGTGCAACATGTACAAGCCATCGGCACACAGAAATTTGTCGAGGAACAGTTACATCCCAGCCCGGCTGCCGAGCTGCCAACAGAAATTCAGGCCCGCATCGCCGCTATGCGCATCAGCACAACGCCTTTGCCGGAACTGATGGCGCAGATGGAGCAACAACGCCGCGCTGCCGACGCCAAAACCGATGACGAAGAAAAGAAGGCCGCACAGCGCAGCTATCAGCAGGATATGGGCGCCCTCGCCAAGGAAGCGGCCACCCGCTCGCTGCTGCGGGATCTATACGGCCCGGATCAGTTGCGTGAGCAACTCGTGTGGTTCTGGATGAACCATTTCAACGTTTTCCAGAACAAAGGAAACCTGCGCGCCACCGTGGGCGATTTTGAGGAAAACGCCATCCGCCCGTATGCACTGGGCCACTTCCGTGACCTGCTGCGTGCCACGGCCCGGCACCCGACAATGCTCACCTATCTCGACAACGAACAGAATGCAGCCGGGCACATCAACGAAAACTACGCGCGCGAGATCATGGAACTGCACTCCATGGGCGTTGGCAGCGGCTACTCGCAGCACGACGTGCAGGAGCTTGCACGGGTGCTCACCGGCATGGGCACCAATTACGACAACCACACTGCCAAGGTCCGCCCGGCAAGGCAGGCACAGTACATCCACCTCGGGCTGTTCGAATTTAACCCGGAACGCCACGATTACGGCGACAAGCAGTTCCTTGGGCAGACCATTCACGGGGGTGGCATCGAGGAAGTTGATTCCGTAATTGACCTGCTGGCACGCCAGCCGGCCACCGCACGTTTCGTGAGCACACGTCTGGCCACCTATTTTCTCGGTGTGCCGCCCTCGCCTGCCCTGGTGGCGCGCCTTGCTGACAGCTATCAGCGCAGTGATGGCGAGATTGCGGCTGTGCTGCGTACGCTGTTTTATTCACCAGAATTTCTGCAATCGCTCGATCATGGCTTCAAGGACCCGGTGCATTATGTGGTTTCCGCTGTGCGCCTGGCCTACGACACCCGCCCCATTCTCAACACCAACCCGATGCTGGGCTGGCTCGACCGCATGGGCGAACCCCTGTATGGGCATTTGACGCCCGACGGATATCCTCTTGGCATGAATTCATGGGACTCTTCAGGGCAGATGAACACACGCTTCGAGATTGCCCGGATAATCGGCAACAACAGTGCCGGGCTTTTCAAGAGTGACGCCACCCCACCTGTGGAGCGCCCGGCATTCCCCCAATTGGCCAATGCCCTGTTTTACACCCAGCTGGAAAAGCGCCTGGCACCTGCCACGCGTGAAGCGCTCTCACAGGCGGCCAGCCAGCAGGAATGGAATACGCTGTGGCTGTCGTCGCCCGAGATGATGCGCCGCTAGGCTAAAGTGAATGTTCTGCCCTCACCGGAGAAACGCCATGGACCGTCGCACACTGCTCAAGACCCTTGCCACAGGCGCACTGGCCTGTGCCTCCGGGCAGCTGTTTGCAGCGCCTCCCGGCAATCCGCGCTGCTTGCTGGTATTTCTGCGTGGCGCCTACGATGCGGCCAATCTGCTGATCCCCATTTCCAGCGATTTTTATTACGCGGCCCGACCCGGCATCGCCATCCCCCGCCCTGGCGCGGGCGCCGATACAGCCTTGCCGCTGACTGCCGACTGGGGTTTGCATCCGGCGCTCCGCGAGAGCATCCTGCCACTGTATCAGCAGGGGCAGGCCATCTTCCTGCCATTTGCCGGCACCGACGACACTTCCCGCAGCCATTTCGAAACGCAGGACAGTATCGAACTCGGCCAGGGCGCGGGCATCATCCATCCAGACTACTCAGGCTTCCTGGCCCGGCTCGCCACACAATTGCGTGGTGCCGCCCCCATCGCCTTCACCGATCAGTTGCCCCTCATTCTGCGCGGCCCGCAGGAAGTGCCGAACATTGCCCTGCGCAGTACCAGCAAACCTGGCATCGACGCACGCCAGAGCAGCCTCATTGCCAGCATGTATCACAACACACCGCTCGCAGAAAACGTCGATCAGGGATTTGCCGTGCGCGATGCCGCCCAGGCCAGCATGCTCAGCCTGGAGGCCGAAATGAAGCAGGCCAGCCGCAATGCCATCACCCCAAAAGGATTCGCAGCAGAGGCCCAGCGCATCGCACGCATGATGAAAGACCAATACACGCTGGGATTCGTGGATGTTGGCGGATGGGACACCCATGTGGCCCAGGGCGGGGCCACCGGGGCACTCGCCAGCCGACTCGGAGAACTGGGCCAGGGCCTCGCCACCTATGCCAATGAAATGGGGGACGCGTGGCGCAGCACCGTGGTGGTGGTGATCAGCGAATTCGGCAGAACTTTTCGGGAGAACGGCAATCACGGCACCGATCATGGACATGGCACGGTTTACTGGATTCTCGGCGGCGGACTACATGCCAAAGGAATTCTCGGTGAACAACAGACGGTCACGGAAAAGAACCTGTTCCAGAATCGCGACTATCCGGTACTCAACGAATACCGCAGCGTGCTGGGCGGTCTCTTCGCACGCCTCTACGGCCTCGACAACCGACGTCTGGAAAAAATCTTTCCCAATGTGAAAGCACAAGACCTGGGGATAGTGTAGACGCATGAGCTGCGCCGCTTCGCTTTGCGGGCCTTGCCACAAGGCGTAGCATCTCCGCCATTGCCAACAAAATTGAAACGGAAAGTCTCATGCTCTCATGGAAGGTTTGTGCTTTCGCCTCGGCCTTTTTCGCCGGGCTCACTGCCATCCTTGGCAAGCTCGGCGTGGCTGGTCTGAACTCGAATCTTGCCACGCTGATCCGCACGGTAGTCATCATCGTACTGACAGCCGCCATCGTCACAACGCGTAACGAATGGCAATGGCCGCAGACCACCACACCACGCGCGATAGTCTTCCTGGTGCTCTCCGGCATCGCCACCGGCCTCTCCTGGCTGTTCTACTACCGCGCCCTGCAGATGGCACCGGCCTCGCTGGTCGCCCCCATCGACAAGCTCAGCGTGGTATTTGCCATCATACTGGGCGTGGTAGTGCTGGGTGAGCCGTTGAACTGGCGTGTTGTTGCAGGGGGTGGGCTGGTTACTGCCGGTGCACTTGTGCTGGCCTGGCCCAAGGCATAGTCGCAGCGCAGTTTGCAGCATGTCAAAACGCCAAATGCATAATTTCTTATAATCTGGATTCCGTCTGCCCGGTTCATACCCACCATGCCGCCCTCCCCTCTGAACGCCGATGCGCTCCGTTATCAGGCAAACCTGACCGACGAACTTGATGGTGCAGCGCTCTATGCGGGCATGGCCAGGGCTGAATCCGACCCTGTGCGCAAGGATCTGTTTGTGCAGCTGGCCCAGGCGGAAACCGATCACGCCGCCATCTGGCGTGATCGTCTGCTGGCAGGCGGCATCACCCCTGCAGCATTCACCCCCAGCTTCCGTACCCGTACGCTGGTATGGCTGGCGCGTATTTTCGGTCCACACTTTGTGCTGCCCAGCATCGCTGCGGCAGAGCGAGCCGACCGCAACAAATACGCAGGCCAGGAAGATGCAAGGACGCTCTCTGCTGAAGAAAACTCTCATGCTGCCGTACTGGGCGCTGCGGTAGGCAAGCACAAAGGACTGACAGGGGCCGCCATCACCGATAGCGAACGCTGGCACCGCCGTGGCTCTGGCAACGAATTGCGCGCCTCCGTGCTCGGGGCCAATGATGGGCTCGTCTCGAACCTGTGTCTGGTCATGGGTGTCGCAGGCGCTGGCGTGAGCCCGCATACCATTCTGCTTAGCGGTCTGGCGGGCCTGATTGCAGGGGCAATCTCGATGGCGCTTGGCGAATGGCTTTCGGTGACCAACTCGCGCGAATTTGCGCAAACCCAAATCGAGATGGAGCGCCGCGAGCTGGAGGAAACGCCGGAGGCAGAGCGCAAGGAACTGGCACTGATCTTCCAGGCCAAGGGCATCGCCCGTGAGGATGCCCAGCGTATGGCACAGCATGTGATGTCGGACAAGGATGCCGCACTCGATACGCTGGTGCGGGAAGAACTGGGGATTGACCCCGCAGAGCTGGGCGGCAATCCGTGGAGTGCAGCAGGCTTCTCTTTCGTGCTGTTTGCCGCCGGGGCGATTTTCCCGATACTGCCGTTCTTCTTCGTTGCGGGCCTGCCGGGCATGCTCTGGAGTGCCGCACTGAGCACACTGGCGCTCGGTGCCATCGGAGTGGCCACTTCGCTTTTCAGCGGACGTGGCCCCGTGTTTTCAGCCCTGCGCCAGATCATCATCGGCGCAGTCGCAGCCGGTGTCACCTACGGCACCGGCGCGCTGATCGGTGTTTCGCTGAGCTGATGCCTTGGCGTCAGCTTCTCAGAAGCTGATCACGCTCAGGGAGTGACTCCCTTGACTGGCACCCCACCCTGTCGCGCTGCCGGGAAGTTGATGCCTTCCAGATAGCTGACGTAGGCCAGTTTGCTGAGTTCCTCGGGCAACTGATCGACGCTCAGCGGATAGGAGGGGGCCTGACCGATTTCATACACACCCGACCGCACGGCACGCTGCGGTTTATCGCCCGTCCACTCTGCTACATAAAAACCGAGCGCCGCCAGTTCGGTGGCGTTTTTCACGGCATCGGAGGGGAACTGCAGCTCCGCAGTGCCGACCTTCTTCAGCTTCGCCAGTTGCTCCAGCAGAGCGTCACCGGTCAAGCCGCCAGATGCGATCACGGCACCAGGAACCGGCCCTTTGCCAAGGGAGAACAGGAGCCCGACATGGCGCGAATCATCAACGGCCAGCCAGACGTAATCGGGATCTTTCGGGTACTGCGCAGTTGTAGTACTCATACCTGCCTCCTCATGGGGTAAATCGATGAATAAATCAGTCAGTCACTATGAAAACCGGTTATGAAAACCGTCCTCCAAATTCCGTTGTGCCCACCATCGGCACATTTCGATAGATAAATCGCGCACCGCGGCCAGTGCCAGCAGTATCGCAGCCAGGGCGGCGAGCATTCCTCCCCAGCAAATCTTCCAGCCCGTGCTGCCAGACTCGCAAAGAAACCACAGCAGGCAGGCTTCCAAGCCAATCTCCACGCCTGCAGGCAACACCTTCAGACGGGAGTTTTGTGCGAATCCACGCAGTATCGCACATCCCAGGGGTCCACTCAGCAGGCCCAGCCAAACCCAGAAAGCCACTTCAGAAACAGGCAGTTCCGCCGGGAAAAACCGCTCTTTTTCCGCAGAGTCCCAAAACCCCGGAGCCGTTTGCTGGCGCTGCACCGGAGCGTTTAAAACCGGGGCTCCAAGGGCCTGCCGATCTGCCTGCCCCAGGCTTTCCACCGGAACGTCTTCCTTCTTCGAACACTCGGCAAGTGGAAGAAAGAAACAGGCCATCATCAGAATGGCCAGACCACGCCGCGTCTTTTCAATCCACGCCATACGGAATTCTCCAATAGCGCCACGCAAGAACTTCTTCGGCGACATCGCATTGTCAGGCATGCCAACTGTCTTGCCAAGGCGACTGCCCCAATCAGACATTGCCCGGCAGATCACGACACACAGGAGTCAGCCGAAGACCATCAGAAATCCTTCGCCACTTCCAGGCAGGCAAAGAGTCAGAGTCCCCCTGGAATCTGTGCACTAGCTGCAACGTACAGCCAGCAGCAGGGGGAATGGAAGCGCATAAGCCTCACTCACGGTCTCGCGGGAAGCCGATGAACCGGTTTTTAAGACTCGCTTAAGCGAGGGGGCGTAGCCTTCAAATCATGGACAGTTCGCTGTCTCTCTCCCAAAAAACAAGCAGAGTAAAAAATGAACATCCGCAAAGCCCTCCCTCTAGTCGTCTCGAGTCTCGCTCTCGCTCTGGCAGCACAGGCCAGCCACGCAGCAGACAATCTGGTTACCCAGGCCCAGCTTGACCAGCTCAAGCCCGGCATCAGTGTTGATGAAGTCACCCGTGTGCTCGGTGCCCCTGAAGACACCACAAGCTGGATGAACGGCACCCATTCAATGGTCTATGAAATTTCCAGCCACGACCACGACCAACAGCTGGTCTACGTTGATCTGGGCAAAGACGGCAAGATGACCGACGTGCAGATCATTGCACGCTAATTTTTTGTCATAAAGTTGGTAAAGGGGCCGCTGGCCCCTTTTTGCATTTCACACTTGAAGATACATTCATTACAAGACTTTAAGCGTCGCTTAAGACAGCGCTCATAGACTATCAGTTCATAGGCGGAGAAAAGCCTGGTCACCCCCCCAAAAAAAAGGACTTCATCATGACTATCCGCAAATCGCTTCCCATGATCATCACTTCGCTCGGTCTGGCTGTGGCGGCTCAATCAGGTTTTGCTGCTTCCACCCACCTTGTATCTCAAGATCAACTGGACCAGTTGCATGACGGCGCCAGCGCTACCGAAGTCACCCAGGCTCTGGGTGCTCCGGAAAGTGTTACCCAGTGGATGGAGGGCAAGCACTCCACGATCGCTGAGCTCTCCAGCCACAACGACCTGCAGGAACTTGTCTACGTTGATCTGGGCAAAGACAGCAAGGTCACCGACGTGCGGAATGAACCGCGCTGAGAATTTCATCTCTCTGGAGTGAAGTAATGAAATAACGGGGAGCTGGCGCTCCCTTTATTTTATGCACATAGCACTTTCCGGCAATTAAGATTCCTCTAAGGCAGCGCGCGTAATCTGAATGCTCTGGGAAGCCATCGGCTACCCCGGCAGATAAGGATTCAATCATGAATACGCAAAAATCGATCTTCATCATCGCCGTTTCCGTGGGCTTGGCACTTGCAGCCGAGTGTAGCCTCGCCTCGGAAGGAACTCATCTGGTGACACGCACCCAGCTCAGCAAGCTACCTTCTGGCTGCAAGGCAGAAGAAGTTACCCGTACCCTGGGAACCCCGGAAAGTGTGACACGCTGGATGGATGGGAGTCGTTCTCTGGTGTACGAAATATCAACTCACTACGATCAGCTCCAGCATGTCTACGTTGACCTGGGCAGCAACAACAGAATGACTGACATTCAGATCATCGAGCGCTGAAACACGATATGGTTGATCGCCAGAAGAGGGAGCTTGCGCTCCCTTTTTTATTCCATATGAATTTATTTGGTTTTAAGATTGGATTAAGAAAGTGCGCGTATTCTGTTTTCCATGGACAGCAGATATGTCCTCCCCCAAAACAAAATGATCAAGGAGTCAATCATGAACGCACGTAAAACTTTCACCGTCGCAATCGCTTCCCTGGGCCTGGGCCTGGCACTGGCAGCGCAGGCCAGTTTTGCCGCCTCCAGTGGCCACCTCGTCACACAGGATCAGATCGACCATCTGCGCGCTGGCGCCACGACCGCCGAAGTCACCCAGGCACTGGGCGCTCCGGAAAGCGTCAGTAGCTGGATGGATGGCAAGCACTCGATGGTGTATGAACTCTCCACTGACTTTGATCAGAAGGAACTGGTCTATGTCGATCTCGGCAAGGACGGCCGGATGGTCGACGTTCAGGTCATGCAGCGCTGAGATCCCCCTCCCCTGAGGAAAAACGGGAGCGATGTCTGCTCCCGTTTTTTTTAATTCTCTCGACATAACGCTTCACCACTTAAACCCCGGAATATTCAGCTCCCGGTGCAATCTGTACCACAGCTCGCCAGGCATGTCACCCTCACGCCGATTTAAGCATCACTTAAGTGAAACGCCTTAATATTGCAGCCAGGCCCAACACAGGACCGGTGCCTCAATGCGCAGGCACGCATCAGCCAAGTCGGACCTAAGCCTGTTCCGCGTTGAGCGGATGGTGTTGAAGCCGCTATGATGTCGGACGAGTCATCCACAAAATTCCTTGCAAGGAACACCCCGAAAATGCGCCTGCTACTGGTCGAAGACGATCCGATGATTGGTGAAACAGTACTGGACCTGTTGCGTGAGGACGGATACGCCGTCGACTGGGTCCGCGATGGCGCAATGGCGGAAACCGCGGCGCTGGATCAGGATTACGACCTGATCCTGCTCGACCTCGGCCTGCCCCGCAAGGACGGTCTGGATGTGCTGCGCGAGCTGCGTACGCGTAAATGCCGCAGCCCGATTCTGATTGCCTCGGCCCGTGATGCCGTACAACAGCGTATTGCCGGGCTTGATGCCGGGGCCGACGACTATATCGTCAAGCCCTACGATCTGGATGAGTTGCTGGCCCGCATCCGCGCACTGATACGCAGAGCTGCCGGGCGCGCAGAATCAGTCTATGAACACGGCAACGTGCGCATCAACACCAACACCAAGGAAGTCACCGTCGAGAACGAACCAGTGACCATTTCGGCACGCGAATGGGCGGTGCTCGAAGCCCTGCTGGCGCGCCCCGGATTAATCCTCTCCCGCGCCCAGATCGAGGAAAAGCTGTTTGCCTGGAAAGACGAGATCAGCAGCAACGCCGTTGAGGTCTACATCCACGGCCTGCGCAAGAAGCTCGGAGCTGATCTCATTCAGACAGTTCGCGGCATGGGATACCTGATCCCCAAGGTTAAACCATGAAATTTCGTGCCCACTCGCTGCGTGCACATCTGCTCGCAACCCTGGCAGCCGCAATCACTTTGACCACGCTGATTCAGGCCGGATTTGCCTACCGCGTAGCTCTGGATGAAGTTGGCCAGATTTCGGATTTCCATATGGAGCGTTTCGCGCACGCAGCCTATCGACGCATTATGGCTGGCGCTGAAGAAGGCACCTACATCGAAATGCCCGGCAGTGGCGACCGTGGCTT
Organism: Rhodocyclaceae bacterium UBA1310; assembly: GCA_002307175.1. Classification (GTDB taxonomy): domain Bacteria; phylum Pseudomonadota; class Gammaproteobacteria; order Burkholderiales; family Rhodocyclaceae; genus Uliginosibacterium. Next base: position 6,340 of record DBTS01000034.1, on the reverse strand, counting down.
CTGGCTGATGGTCAACTCTCTGAAGGCACCGTTGCCACCGCAACTGCCAACGGCAGAGACCGGCTTTAGCAGCCGGCTCAGCGACGGGCACACCTACCGCGTATTCACATTGTGCACAGCCACCCAGAAAATCGAAGTGGTGCAGGATATGGCGGCACGCAGCCTCGAAGCCAGTCGCGTAGCCTTTCGCACAACCCTGCCCGTCCTGGTGATCGCGCCCTTCCTGATGCTCACGCTATGGTGGGTCATTTCACGTGCTCTCCGGCCACTTGGTGCTTCGCGGCGTGAAATTGCCCACCGCTTTCCGGATGATTTGCACCCTCTGAGCACAAGACAGGTGCCAGAAGAACTACTGCCTTTCGTAAACGAGATCAACAGCCTGTTCGTGCGCATCAGCCACGCCTTCGCTGCCCAGCAGAGCTTCATCGGCAATGCCGCCCACGAACTGCGCTCGCCATTGGCTGCTTTGCGCCTGCAGGTGCAAAGCCTGCAACGCGCGCAAACCCCCGAAGCCCGCCAGAAAGCCACCGAGCGACTCCTTGCCGGCATCGACCGTGCCACGCGCCTGATCGCCCAAATGCTGGAACTGGCCCGAGCCGATGCGCCAGCCAGCAGCTTTGAGCGTACTGACCTGCCAAGCCTGATCCGCCTCGCGCTCTCAGATGCGCTCCCCTCTGCACAAACCCGCCAGATCGAGATCAGCGCCAATCTTCCGGAAGATGCCTCTCCAGCCAACTTCGGCTTTACTGGCAACGTCGAAGCACTGCGCACCATGCTGCGCAATCTGCTCGAAAATGCCATCAAATACGCCCCGCAAAACGGCGCAGTGCTCATCAACCTGAGCCGCACACCAAAGGAACTGGTACTGGAAATTGAAGATAATGGCCCTGGCATCCCTGGCGAGGAAAGAGCAGAGATCTTCGACCGTTTCAAACGCGGCGCAGCTCCCAAAGCAGAGGGATGTGGCCTCGGGCTGGCCATTGTCAAAACCATTGCAGATAGGCACCGCATCGACATCGCGCTGGAAGACTCTCGCCGCCTCGGCGGCCTGGCAACGGTCCTGCATTTCCCGACGAAGAGCGAACACCCCACTGCATAAACTCACGCCTCCCGATCCCCGACGGGATCAGGGCAGGTGCTGAAGATTGCCAAACGGTGGACGTGCGGGTAGACGTGCGAAAACCCCCGGATCAACGGTCCGGGGGCTTGCAGGAAAATTGCGAGGAAAACTACCGGGTAATCTGGGCGTGAAAACCGGAACCGGGAAGAGCGTCTTTGCCGTCTTTCTTGGCTTTACGCTTGGCCCGCTTTTCCTTGAGATTCAGATTCGGTTGCTTCTTTGATTCCTTGTTGCTTTGCTGGGCTTTTGTCATGACAAATGGCTCCTGGTGAAACAACGTCGGAATACAGTAACGAATACTACTCACGCCTCGTGCCAGCGCGGCAGATTCAAGACACGCGATACTTCAGGCCGCTGGATTATTCAGCGCGGCTTCGATGCTGACATCAGGCACAGACCCATCAATAATCTGCTGCGCATATTCGACTGCAGCGCGCCGTGCTTCGCCGAATTCGGCAAAAGGTTTGTTCAGCGGAAACTTGAACAGTGCGGAGCCTTCAAGAGCAGCCCCTTCGCGGCCAATGCGCACAGACACATCAAAGGTCCGGTCATGGGAAAGCTTGGCACTGGGAGCGCTGTATTTGTACACCAGCGGCTGAACGGAAAAACCTTTGTAATAGAAAAGCTGGATGCTGCGCATCATGAGTCCTTTGGAATGCACACTGCCGGCACGCAAAGCCGGAAACATCGACAAACAACAGCGATGAAATGAAGCGCTGGCGAAACGCCCAGACAACTGCCCACGCATTCAGGCAGAAGAAGGTGTAGGGAACAGGGCGCACGGGGAAATTGCGCCCGGAACAGTTAGCACATCGTGCGCGCAGAACCCAAAAATGGCAAGCACTATTCGTCTGCCCACCCTGCGGCACCGCCCTGATGGCAAGGGAAATGCACATTCCTCGTCAAACAGCGAAGAACATCCTTCTTTCAGCAGTTTCCCGTTCAATGCCGGGCTGGCGCCCGGACATCATGCAGAAGAGCATTCCAAGGGCTCCCGCCACACCCCATTGCAGGAGGGCTACCGTCCCAACAGGGCTCAGAGCAGCGCACAACACTGCCCCCCTTCTGCTGGGAGATCACAAACAGGGTCCCAGAATCAGGCATTCCGTGCGTTACGCCCACGCGGAAACGCCCGCCCCCGTAGATGGGGCAAAATCACTCGAATTGACCGAATAGGCATTCAACGCCCCTGACGCGTCCGCCGCCGAGACATCATTCGCCGACTGGCCATCATCCACACCAAAATCCCCGCCATCCGCAGAAGCCACCTGATCACCACGGCTCTGTGAGGCAATCAGGGCTTGCAACATATCACTCTGATCCTGCGAAGACACCGACGGCGATGACACATCAGTCACCGTGACAGGCGTACTCGAATCACCGCCATCCGTACTGACCTCAGGCGCATACGTCTCGGTGACCGTCACCGGGGACGCCGACGAGGAAGAATTGGCGGACCCAATGCCCGAAGTCACCCCGGACACGGATGCAAACGACCCCTCGAAGCTGGACACCGTAAACCGTGCCTGGCCGGCTGACAGGTAGGGATCAAACATGGAGCTGAAACCGGATAAACCACTTACCGTACTCATAAGGCGTAACCTCAGTTGTCGATACCGAGATCTACGGCAGCCTACCGAGATAGTTTGATTGTTTTATTTTTATTTACACCTGCAAACAAAGCTCAAAACCGGGTCTCGGTCGCCAAACTTAGGAGTGAGAAAGATGAGTAAGGGGCTACTAATCAACTCACCTTCTTTTATTGACGCCCAGAGAGTGCGAATGCAGGAATTCTCGAGGGCAAAGGGCCCAGTCTATTGGTTATAAAGAACGCCTAGTATTTGGACCGCCTTAATGACGGTTCGAAAGCCGACCTGTGGGCGTCCAACAGCCAAGATTTCTGCAACCCCAAGCCCTCCTATGGACTCAAACCGTCGAAGGTGTGACAGAGGTTCGGGCAGTTTGTTTCCTACTCGCTTGAAAATGCTCTGGCCATCATCGAGGTGAAGTGCGACATAGCGCTCTATATAGGCATCGAAATCTGTCATTTCGATTTGTTGGCCACCAAGCGCAATTTGGCCTGGTAGCACAAGTGGAACCGCACTATCCTCCTTGATTCTGTAGGCGCTTCGTATCTTCCGCAGAAGCCCTGCCTCGTTTATCTGCACCGCTTCCGTTTTAGATTCAGGAGCGGTATCAGGCATCTCAAACAGCATTCCGACAACGCGGTGTAGGTATACGTCATTTTCATGCAGTACTAGCGTCGGCGGGCTTCGACGGGGATCTGGTGTTTCTGCGGCAAGAGCGACAAGGTCTTTGTCCTCGGAGCGCAGTAACCTTCGAGCGAACACCTTTTTCCCTTGACGCGCCACCACCAAGTTCTTGTCCTCAGTTTGACTGGGCTCGATCTCGGCAATGGCAACGCTCGATGCTGGACCCGCAAATCCAAAATTACCCGCGCGTAGGAGGAAAAATGCTTTATTTTGGAACCAATCTGAGGTGATTTCCTCAAACTCTGTCTCTTGTGTATCGCCTACTGCTGCGTCTCGCACGAATGCTACCAAGCTCGGCTGAATAAATACTCTAAAGGGCGGGATAGTATTCGGTTCTAGAGAGGCGATCTCCGTTACAGGGGGAACAAGGGGGGCCCTACTGCGGAAAAGCCTGAATTCCTCATGAAGGCGTTCCGCTAACTTACGCACACTCTCAAGTTCATTCAGAACATCTGATACCTCTTTGGGCCTAATAGAAGCTTTTGAGCAGTGATGCGCCTTGTTTAAAAGTTTTAGTGCTGCGGCTTGATCTTTAAAAGCCGGGTGGTTGCAAAAATCTGCCAGTACGCGGCTCTTAAAAAGTTCATTGGTTCCATTTTTCATTAACCCGCGTAATCGTCCTAGATGATCCGAGAGTGTTGGCGCAAAAATTAGGGTACAGGCGGTTGGGAATGTGGCGTCGTCAAAAAGATCACCAATTCTCCCCTCGATGAAAATCCGGCATTCAGAGGCATACTCTTGTGCTAGAGCTTCGTCATCAATATTCGCCACATACCGGTCATGAGCATCTTGCACCTTTGAAATACTAGGCGATGTGTAAAGTGTCCCTCTGGCCTTTGTTGCTGGGTGTACATACTGATGATTGAGAGGGACCTTTGCGGCCTGGGCGCGCCTTGCTACAGACGCAGCAAAGCGAGAGTCATGTGTGGTCATGACTAATTGTGCATTTGCGCGGGTAAGTTCTTTGATGGAGTCTGCCAGTCTTTCTCGGTTGTCTCCATCCAAGAGTTCCTGAGGATCATCCAACAACAACAAACGCAATCCGCCCCTCTCCTTAAGAAGATACTCCCAATAGGCAAAATAGAAGCCGACGAGGCTTGCCCTTAGTGCGGAGGCATTGGATACATGCTGGGCTGGCGCAGCCAGCCCAGCACTTCCGACCATCAGTTGCAATTCACCATTGCCACTCATTTTGGTTGCAACGAGATCAAGGCTCGTAGTGGGAAACGCGCTGAGGTAGATTCGATTCCTCCAGATAACGGCCCTCTTATGCAGTTTCTGTTGGAGTTGGTCAACCTGATTTTGCGCGAGTTTCCCTACTTTCATACATTCACTGAGAGCGCCACTTGTTACTTCATATGCGGTTAGCCTCTTTTCTTTTTCTCTGCGCTTGCCAATGTCGGTTTTCATTCTTTGGCACATGCTAATCGCGTGATTCACTGGCTCGACTCCGCTGACCATCGCCTGAAGTCGTGTCAACCTACCAAGGAGTGAGTTCGGCGCAGTTTCGCACCCGGGAACGGTTTTTTGGCCAACAATATCATGCATAAAATTTGTGAGGCTGGCCTTATTCTCGTTACGCCACACAGAAAATGCCAGTGCCATGTTTAGCCGCTTTAGCGCTGTCGCTAGCTCCGTAAATTCGCTCTGTCCGCGTCCCAACGTCCGAAGGGTGGAAGCTTTTACGGTAGGAAAATCCTTAACAGCGTCATCACAGGTTGTCTGAAAATCTGCTTTCAGAAGTCCAAGAGCCCCTTGGAATGGCGACTTTTCAAACAGTTCTTCAATCAGAGCTGTACGCACAAGTATTCCTGGTTGTTCTGGCAGATCGTGGCGCATCTCTTGGGCTAGTGTGGAGTGGAGTTCATGGCTCAGTCTTTGCATGACGGACTTTGCCCACACTGAAAAAGTCTGACCGAGGAAGTCCTTGTCGTTGTCGCTTGCCTCTTTTAGGTGGTCCTTGACCGACAATCCGGTGACCGGGTCTGTGGCCTTAGCTAGATCGTGGCCGCAAACGACACATAAATCTTCGTTCGTAGCTAGTGTAGGGTGTTCCTTGATCCATCCAGCTACGCGTGTGTAAAGGCGGATGCGCCCGGCTCGAGATGCGTCTGCTGATATCTCGACCAGCGCGTCCGCTTCGTCAAGAATCTGGTTAATTTTGTTGTGTGCAGCTTGGATTTCATCAGATGTCAGCTTGCCCAATCCACTGAGCCGTGCAGCCGAGGGACAGAGGGGCAGGTCACTCACTGCAGCAATAGCGGGCTGGATCGACCTCTCCAGGTCAGCTCGTTGTTTTGCATCCTCCGGATCAAATAATGTTCCAAGAACAAGTATCGCGTCCGTGAACCCTTGTGCCTTTAACACCTCAAAATGTTCTATTGCATCTTGAAGAGCATCCTCTATTGAAATACTTGCGGAAGCCTGTGGAAGAGGAGTAGACAACGCAACTACTGGATTTGCCCTTGCATTCTCCATTAGGTCAACGAGTGATCGGTTATACGACTCGTCGAGGCTCTCAATTTCGCGCCTGCGATCTTTGGTCAGCTCGTTGTCAATCTTTTTCTTAGTACGTTCCGCATGCTCAGCCAAGTCCACAAGAGGAGCCATGCCAGTTAGTTCAGCAACGGCCTTGCCTAGCATTGACTCATATCCTACCTGCATGAAGGGAAGAAGACCCGGTAGTGTTGTTCCAACTCGTGAGCCAACGGGATCGAGACCAAGTGAATCAAGCCCAGATATGTCATCATCAATCGCGTTTTTTCGACCCGTACGCTTTTGGACACGCTTAACGACGTATTTAGCTTTGGTGTCGTCTTCAAATGTTAACTTAACCCAAGTATCTACCGGTACTGCCATGGCTGTTGGTTTCTCAACAGATGGATCGGGTAAAGGCATCACTGGCGAGAGAGAATGAGAGGATACAGAGCTGGCTCCGGTCGCTTGG
>DBTS01000093.1:15527-30089 GCA_002307175.1 Rhodocyclaceae bacterium UBA1310 | reverse complement strand
TCCAGGATTCCGGCACCGGCTCTGTAATCGAGCTTCAAAATGCTCGTTGTTAAGCAAAATGAAACTTGGGTCAGTGGCTTGGTCGGCAAGTGCAGCAAGAAGGGAGGCGTGAGTACGAAACCCGAGCGCAGCGGAGAGAGCCTCCGTTAGGTGAGAGGAACGAATCCCCGGGAGTTCTCGGCGCAAGGATTTTTTGAGTGAAGCAAGCGGAGCTTCTGCAAGAGTAATTGCAGTCATGGCGGAGCCTTTATCAAAAACGGTCGACGTCCGCCGATTACGCATCAACCTAATGATAAAAGGCCGTTGCATTGCTTGTTGATGGTCTGTTTTAACCCGGCGGCAGGTTTGGCCCAGACAGCCTTTAGATAGGCTACCTAAACCAGAAAAGAATGCAAGGGAAGTTTGCTTTCAGGTGGGGCTGCGTTGATCAACCCAGCTTGCTATTGGAACGCACCGCTTGGCTGAGGAGCAGGCGCATATGCTTATCGCAACCCAGTTGAAGCATACAGTGTCCCAGGTTGTTGGATTTACCAAGGATAAGTTAACCACGGAATGTTGTTAGCAGTTTGATTAACTCGACAATGGCGGTAAACGGCTCTGGATCAGTGCGTGCGTTGAAGTGTTCAGCCAGTTGTTCAGCACGCTGGGTGGCAACAGCTAAACGTCCCACTGTGATCGCATATGCGTTACCAGCGCCTTTGTTGTAACCTGGGATGTGCTGTTTGAGACGGCGCATCACTTCATCGCGATGTAACGGGGCTTGAATGTCTTCAAAGTGAAGTAGGAGCCATAGCTCAAAACTGGGTACAGAGGCAATGGCCCGGAACCTTACAGGCTGTTTGGCGTCATTCCTGAGCTTGCCATCCAGTGACTCTGCCAGTGTCAGCGCAGCGTGATAGCTGGCGTGATCATCGCGGTCAAAAACTGCATAGACCTGCTCGAAGGCGCGTCGCTGGATGTTTTTGCGGGAGTCTCCGTCTTCGAACAACACCTTCGCGTATCGCACCACCTGAATGGGGGCAGTGCCTAACTCACTGGGTTGGACTTCCACGTTGGCCGTGTGCAGTCGATAGGCGGCACGAATCTCCCGGAAATAGTTTGGTTCCGTCTTGCTGCCTTCGGAAACGATCAGAATGCGATCATAGCTCGCTCGCCGTCCCTGCTTCCGCTCGAGCTGCTTTCTTTGTCGTTCTTTTGGGGAGTTATCGCGGGCCATCAGTGCTTCATCCCCAGGAACTCGTCGAAGAATGGTACTCCGCCGTATCTCCCCATGAGGTAGCCGCGCTCCAATGCTTCGTTTTTGCGTGGACTGAACTCAGATAAGCTAACTAGTGCTGAAGCTTGATCGCGGTCCTTCTCAACGAACCACACCTGATCGCGTCGAAACAGGTCGGACGCATCCAGTAGCGACGTGTCATGGGTAGTAAAGATCAGCTGTGCGCCGCCAGTGTTGATCTCCGGACGGTGAAACAGTCGCACCAGTTCCCGCACCAGCAGGGTGTGCAGGCTGGTGTCGAGTTCATCAATGACCAGCGTCAGACCCTTTCTGAGGATGTCCAATACTGGGCCGGCGAGGAACAGCAAATTGCGCGTGCCATCGGATTCGTCCATCAAATCAAATACGGCTTTGCCTTGTTCAGTGATATGGTGGAAACGAAACTGATGCTCTTCCATTTCCTCTGCGCGTATTTCAGTTTTTCCTGCCACCAGATCGAAGTTGATGGCTTGTCCTGGTATCTTGCGGGTTTCCACCTCGATGTCGGTAATGCTGATGTCTGCGGTGGATAGGAAATTGCAGATTTCTTTGCGCCCCTCAGCTTCCTTAAGCATCTGAATGGAGACTTGTGGATTGAGCCGGACCTGTTCGTTGAAGACAACCAATCGATTTACGAACCAGTCGAACACAGGACGCAAGGCCTCGCTGTTGAGTTGCACCGCCATCGACAGGAACAGGGAATTCGGGCGCGTGGCACCCTCCCATAAATTCTTGGCGCCCTTTAGGCCAGGGCCAAACTCATAGACATCTTTTCCCGTTTTACTATCAAGGGAGCGTGCGAACCAGCGCTGTGGCTTGAACGCCTTGTAGACCAGCAGGTGCTCGCTGACGATGCGTTCCGCAGTCATCGCAAATCCGTACTGATAACGTACCCCGTCCAGCAGGAAAGTGACCTCAAACTCACTGGGCTGGCTGGCAGAGGTGGCATCAAGCCGGAAGGGTTGTACGGCGAAGGTTTGACCAGGCTGGATCACTGTGGCTGACTCGGTTACCACGCCGCGCATGTATTGCAATGCTTTGATGAGGTTCGACTTCCCGCTAGCGTTGGCTCCGTAGATCACCGCACTGCGCAGCAGGGTGGGCGCTGCGCTAAGGCCTGTCGCCAGGGTATGCGTGTCCAGCAAAGTCTTGTCCTTGGACGCAACAAGACTAAGCACCTGCTCATCGCGCAAGCTGCGGAAGTTCTTCACGCGGAACTCGACCAGCATTGCTCTCTCCTTGTTTTCTAAAATATATACGTATTGTGCGTGTTGTGTGCAAAAAATCAATTTATTTTTTGTGTCGGCACCTGAAACCCGTATGCCGGTTCCACGTTGGAGTACGTCCATCCCTCGTGTTCTGCTGAGCCGGTCTAGCCCGAGTCTGCAGGGCCTACCTAAGCTATCGTCGAATCAACGTTGAACGGAACTCTGGTAACGAGGGGAAGTGTTCATCACAAAACAGGCAGATTTTTGATGGCATAAGCCCTCACGGTGGGTGGTTATGTCGGTCCGTCGATTATCTGGTCCGCCTCAGCAAGCTTTAGTGTTGTACAGATATTGTTTTTGCAATAAAATGAATGTTGTTGTAACAACAATTTTGAGGGTGAAATGGGTGTTCGTGAAGCACGGTATCTGCGACGAGCGTTGGAGCTCCTGCATTGGTCCAATAAGGATTTGGCCGATATTTTGTCGTCTGCGAGGCACGATGGAAAGCGTACTTCCGAGGCCACTGTCTCTCGTTGGCTGACGGGCGCCGTGATGCCTGATGCCGCGTTGTTCCTATACATTGCTGAGCGTCTGAGGGCATTGCCGTGTGCAATTAGAGCTTTTCAGTGTGACGCCATTGTTGCCGTTGGGGGAGGCAAAGGAGGTGTAGGGGCATCGTCTATGGCGATGTCGTTGGCGCTTGCGGCGCAGGGGAGCCGGTTGCCAGTTGAGGTTGTGGTTCATCCTGATAGCAATGCCGGCTGGGGAGTTGCTCCACTTCGGGAGTCTGGCGTTCCTGTCACTGTTCTTCCGGATACGCACGTTGTTGCTGCGGTTGATGCGTTCTTGCGCGAGAGATTTCGTACCCGGGTGGAACGGCCTCATTCGCTACTATTGCTCGATCTGCCAAAGGGGTTCATGGCGAATGCGGGGGCGGAAGTGTTTGAGCGCATTGCTCTTTGCGTATTGCCGTGTGACTTCGCATCTGCTCTTGATGTGTCGGCCACAAAGATGGCAATTTCTAGCATCGAGAGCAAGAATCCATGCCCAATATTGCCTGTGTATTTTTCGTCACACCTCGATATTCGCTTCACTGGGCTGGATTCAGCTGAGACTGATCTAGTGTCGCGGGCCTATCCGTTCGCCATTCCGAAGTATGCGGACGGAGGTTTGCGGACAAGTTTGTCTACTGCTTTTTCGCATAAACCCCGCCTTGAATTCGCTAATGGAGATGCTCAATCGCGTTACTGGTCTCTGCTTCAGCATATTTTGAACATGTTTAATATCGATCTCGAATGCGTGCCGTCATCGCAAAGAGACGCGGACTTCTTTGACCTTGTTGACAACCTAAGCTTATAGCATCCCCGTGGTTGCCAGCTTAAGGCGTAAGCGTCCGGCAAATATCTCTTGTGTAACGGAGCCCCGAGGATAGTGTCCACTTACAACGCGTAGTGGACACTTTGATGAACAAACACACTCTTGCCAAGCGCGCACCTGGCGGCATCACGCCGAGGATTTCAAGAATTCAGTCGTGACGGCCGGCGGCCAGCCCGAGGCTTCTGTTGCAGGTGTCGCCCTGGCGCACGAGTTGAACGCCAACATGGTGTGCCGCTGGTTGCGCGAGCGTGAGGCGGCGCCCAGATCTGGCGTCCCGACTCGTGAGCCTCGAGATTGAACAGGACCTCAAGCGTGTCACGGTGCTCTGGCCTGTGGCGGATGCCGAGCATTGCGCGCCTGGCTCTCGGGGTGGTTGCGATGATCCGGGAGGACGCTTTGTGGTTGTGCGCCCTGCCACTGGATATGCGCGCTGGCGTGCAGACCCTCTTGGAGCGGGTCATTGACGTGTTTGGGGTAGCGCGTCCGTCTCACGCCTATCTGTTTGCCAACCGGCACGGCACGCGCATGAAGGTGCTCGTCTGCGACATCAACACTCGCTGAGTTGGGCTTTTTTATTACCCGTATTTTTTGCTTTGCTTATGTTATTGCACTAGCTGACGGGCGGGATCTCCGCGCTTGAGACGTGATTAGATTGGAGTGAGGCGGAGGTTTTGGTTTGGCTTACTGCCCTCAGCACTGTAGTGCTGGACAGTAAAACCTCGGGAATCTGGTCTGTGAAAAGGCTGGTAGATGTGTCCTGGCTTGGGAATGTTTCTGGATGTGAGCTCGTCGGGCGTTGCAAACAAAGCATTGTGGAATGCAGGGGTGCAACGTATCCAGTGTGGTTTGTATGAAATTACAGGAGGGGGGTAGATCGGAGGGTAGCGGAAAAAATAAAACCCGTAAAGCCTTGCAGTTAGCGGGTTTACTTATTGATTCTGGCGGAAGAGGTGAGATTCGAACTCACGGATGCTTGCGCATCGCCGGTTTTCAAGACCGGTGCATTAGACCACTCTGCCACTCTTCCGAAGGTCTGTAATCATGTTACCTGTGCCACCACCCGCTTGGGGGCTGGTGCACGACTGGGAACGCATTGTGCCCGTGAGGGCGGTTTCTGTCCAGTCCCTGCGCGCCGAATCCGCTGCGAATGCTTTACGCCTGTTCGCGTTCTGCGTCCGCCCAGCAGTTGGGTGTTTCGAAGATACGCACGTTTTCCAGGATCAGGGCTTTGTCACACAGTTCATTGATGTGCGGCTCCAGCAGTTCAAAAGCCTTGCGGGCAAGGTTTTCCGCGGTGGGCACGACATCAAGCACCACTGTACGATGGTCGGGCATTGAATTGAGGAAATCGATTACCTTGGTGTCGTGTGCATAGACGAGAAAGGCATGATCCCATTGGTCCACAATGTACTGCTGCATCAGTGTCTTGACCTCGGAGAAGTCCACCACCATGCCATTGCGCGGGTCACCATCCATGCGTGTGACATCGCCACGCACAGTAACCTCAAGGGCATACCGATGACCATGCAGGTGGCGACACTTGCTGCGGTGGTCGGGGATGCGGTGTCCAGAGTCGAATTCGATACGGCGCGTAATGATCACTGTTGCAACTTGCTCAAGGGGTTCAGGGAAGGGGCTGATTGTAGTCTATAAGAGGCTGTTCATGAACCGGGAAGCGCTATCAGATCTTGCTGTGAGGCCGTGATCAGCGGCTATGCGCTGTTCTTTCGCCTGCTGATGCCTTCTCGGTGCCAATGAAGAATGGTAACAATTTGTGTCAGAAGGGGCATGCCAAAGCGGATTTCCCAATCTGGATTTCATTCGCGGCAGCCTGAAAATAAAAAACCCCGCACAGCATAGGGGCTGACGGGGTTTTGGATAGGCTGAACAAGGATTACTTTTCCTTCTTCTTGGCCTTGGCTTCCTTCTTCAGGGTCTTGTACAGATCCGACTTATGGGCACGCAGGTATTCGATGACTTCGAAATCATCCTTGCGGATCTTGTCGATGTCGATCTGTTCCAGGTGAACCAGGCGCAGCAGGGCCTGGACGGGGCGAGGGATGTTGCGGCCACTTTCGTAGCGCGAACCACCACTTTGCGTCACGCCCAGCTGTGACCAGAATTCAGACTGGTTCATGCCCAGCTTGCGGCGGATCTCGCGAACGTCAATGTTTTCAACTGTCTTCATGTAAGTTTTCCTTATGTTTATGAAAAGTTTATGGTGCCGAGGGAAATGCCGCTTGACTTAGTTTAGCTCTATGTCTTACTGCCTGATGCGATAAAGCTAAACCAACGTCTATGTCTTTGGTTATAGACACGACTTAGTATAGATCAATAAGTCTACGTCATTCAAGATGCATTGACGGGCGTTGTACAGGAAAAGTTCCTGCTTTTCAGTAAAAAAATGTGAATTCGCCGGCGTATGGCGCCGAATCTGGTGTTTCGAAAGACATGTCCAGAAGGGCGAGACTTTGGGATAAAATGCCGACTTTCCCTGTTATTGGCTTCACTAAGACAATGGCGCTGATAGTTCAGAAATACGGTGGCACGTCGGTAGGCAGCCCCGAACGCATCAAGAATGTGGCCAAGCGCGTGGCGCGGGCCCATGCCCAAGGCCACCAGCTGGTCGTTGTGGTTTCAGCGATGAGTGGTGAGACGAATCGTCTCGTTGCTCTGGCCAAGGAAGTTCAGGCCAAACCTGATCCACGCGAACTGGATGTGGTCATCTCCACAGGCGAGCAGGTCACCATCGGTTTGCTGAGCATGGCGCTGCAGGAAATCGGCATCAAGGCGCGCAGCTATACCGGCCCGCAAGTCCGTATCCTGACTGACAATTCCTATACCAAGGCCCGCATCCTCAAAATCGACGAGGAGCCTATCCGGCGCGATCTGGATGACGGTTGCGTGGTAGTGGTGGCCGGTTTCCAGGGGGTTGATGATGCGGGTAACATCACAACACTCGGCCGCGGTGGTTCCGATACCACTGGTGTCGCCCTGGCGGCAGCCCTTTCGGCCGATGAATGTCAGATCTATACCGATGTGGACGGGGTCTACACCACCGATCCGCGCATCGTGCCCGAAGCCCGCAAGCTCGACACCATCACCTTCGAGGAAATGCTCGAGATGGCCAGCCTGGGCTCCAAGGTGCTGCAGATCCGTTCTGTGGAATTTGCCGGCAAGTACAAGGTCAGACTGCGGGTGCTTTCGAGCTTCAAGGAAGAATGCGAAGGGACCCTGATCACTTTTGAGGAAGACATCAAGATGGAACAGCCGATCATCTCCGGCATTGCCTTTTCCCGCGACGAAGCCAAGGTCACCATCCAGGGTGTGCCCGATCGTCCCGGCATTGCCTATCAGATCCTTGGCCCGGTGGCCGAAGCCAATATCGACGTGGATATGATCATCCAGAACGTCGGTCAGGATGGTTCCACCGATTTCTCCTTTACGGTGCCGCGTGCCGAGTATGACCGCACCCTGTCCATCCTCGAAGGCGTCAAGACCCACGTCAAGGCCCGCGAAGTGCATGGTGACCGGGCAATGGCCAAGGTTTCCGTGGTCGGTGTCGGCATGCGTTCGCACGTCGGGATTGCCAGCCGCATGTTCCGCACCCTGGCCGAAGAGGGTATCAATATCCAGATGATCTCGACTTCCGAGATCAAGATTTCCGTCGTGGTTGACGAAAAATATCTGGAATTGGCCGTGCGTGTGCTGCACAAGGCGTTTGAACTTGATCATCAACCAAGTTGATGATTGACGGATGCGGACGTAACAGATAATATGCGTCCTCTTTCCCGGAGAGTTGGCCGAGTGGTCGAAGGCACTCCCCTGCTAAGGGAGCATACGCGCTAAAACGTGTATCGAGGGTTCGACTCCCTCACTCTCCGCCAGGAATACAAAAGCCCCGATGTCTCTGACATCGGGGCTTTTTCGTATCTGCCGCGCGCTCGGCGCCATTCTCTCGCCTGGCGCGACGCAGGCCGCCTGTCGTCAAAAAATTAAACGCTCTAACAAAGTGTGACTGTTAGCCATGTCTGCCGAAAAGCCTCGCTTTAGGCATTAGGCACCCTTGTGCGACACGCAGGGGCTTTTGTGCTGCCAGAGCTCAACTACCCTGTTTAAAGTGCCTGTGGTCGAGTTTGTAGCGTTCCATGCGCAGGCCCAGAATGCGCCGCGTCAGCCCCAGCTGTGCTGCGGCCTCGGTCATGTTGCCGCGATGTACTTTGAGCGTTTCCACGATCATTTCGTATTCGATGGCGCCGAGCCGGGCGTCGAGGGTGCCGGCGGCCGAGACTTCGGCCATGACGGGGGTCTGCAGTGAGGGCGGCAGGTTGTAGCCGTGGATCACGCCATCTTCGGCGAGCAGCATGGCGCGCTCGATAACGTTCTCCAGTTCGCGCACATTGCCCGGCCACGGGTAGCAGAGCAGCATGTTGAGGGCTGGGGTGGAGATGCGGTGCACGTCGATATCCATCTCGTGGGCAAAGTGGGAGACGAAGTAATCGGCCAGCGCCACGATGTCGTTGCCGCGCTCGCGCAGCGGCGGGATGGTGATCGGGAATACGTTTAGCCGGTAGTAAAGGTCTTCGCGGAAGGTACCGGTTTCGACCATTTCCTTGAGATTGCGGTTGGTGGCGGCAAGGATGCGGATATCCACCTGGATTGTAGTGTTGCCGCCTACCCGTTCGAAGCTCTTTTCCTGCAGCACGCGCAGCAGCTTGGCCTGCATGGACAGCGAGAGCTCGCCGACTTCATCGAGGAAGATTGTGCCGCCGTCGGCCTCTTCAAACCGGCCCCGGCGCTGGTTGGCAGCACCCGTGAAGGCGCCGCGTTCGTGGCCGAAGAGTTCGCTTTCGATGACGCTCTCGGGGAGCGCCGCACAGTTGAACTTGATGAAATGCCCTTTGGCGCTGATGCTGTTGTAGTGGATGGCGCTGGCCACGAGTTCCTTGCCCACGCCGCTCTCGCCAAGGATCAGCACGGTGGTCTTGGAGCGGGTGACTTTTTCGATGAGGCGGTACACCTCCTGCATCGGTTTGGAATTGCCGATGATGTTGGAAGGTTTGAATTTGGCCTGCAGGGCCTGGCGCAGGCGCTGGTTCTCGAACTCCAGAGCGGCGTTCTGGATGTTTTCCAGCAGATAGAGTTCCACGGCCTGGGCGGTGGTGGCGGCGAGGATGGAGAGGATCTCGGTGTCCAGATCCAGGAGCTGGGGCTTGTCATACAGCCGTTCGGCGCTGATGGTGCCCATTACCTTGCGCCCCCGCATGATCGGCACGCACAGGAAGGAGAGGTCCTGATCCTCGGGCATGTGGCGGCTCTTGGTGCGATTGAGGAACATCGGTTCCTCGCTGATGCGTGGCACCACGATGGGCTCGCCGGTCTCCACCACGCGCCCGGTGATCCCCTCCCCAAGGCCATACGTGCCACGGGCGGCTTCTTCCTCAGTCAGGCCGAAGCTCTCGTGGATGGAGATGCGCCCGGAGCCAGGCTCGAACAGGCTGACCATGCCGCGAACCACTTTCATGTGGCGTTTCATCAGGCGCAGCAGGATGTTCAGAATGTTCGAGAGATCGCTGCTTTCTGTCGCCAGATGGCTCATTTCATAGAGCAGTGGGAGCAGTTCCGAGCGGCATTCGCCGAATTCACAAGGGTGTGGGCGCTCGTGCTGGCCGGGCCGGGCGATGGCATATGCGGTGGCGCGTGCGAGAGGAATGGCAACGCGATTTGCTTTGGGTTCCGTCAACATCATTGCTTCCTTTGCTGCTGATGCGTTTAGTATCGTTATAACCACAAATATATAACGAAAGGCGCATTAATACCCAGGCGACATGAGCCAATGCCCCACCATTTCGCGTGTGGTGCACCATGGGAGTCATGAGGCAAGAAAGGTGCCTGAGTCTGGCGGGGAGATTGTGCTGCTGGCGAACGGGGCTCACATGCCCGCGAATCGGAACTGCCGATTGAGGCAGTCAGCCCCGCGTATTGGCGCATGTAGAGCGGTGTCTGCAGGGTGGAGTTGTTACAGGAAGCGTGGCCTGAGCAATCGGATTTTGTCACCGGTTTGGCAAAAAAAGGCTGCGAACCCGGTACGTCATCAGGCACCAGTGCGGTACATCCTGGTACATTCTGGGTGCATAAGGTTGTGACTGCGGTAGTGTTCTCATCCCAAAGCTCCAGCTCAAAACGCCAACCCAAAAGGGCAGGGTTTGTAAGTGTTCCAAAATGTACAAATCTGCTCCTGTGTGTTCGGGTACGTTTTCTCTGCCATGTCTCGCGCTGACGCCGGGCTCAGCCCGTTCTCGGCGCTGCAGCGGATAAGGCCAGTCAGCAGAGGATGGGAACGAAGCTTGCTGCGTGACAGGATGCTCTGCCCGGGATGACGATATGGGATCTCGTGCCGGCGCAATGATTCCAACCAGGAGACAAGCCGGATGCCGCACCAGATTGATGCCTCAGCTGATTGGCAGGACCCCGTCGAGTGGTACTGCGGCAATCTGGTTGGCGTGCCGACCCGTTTACTGGCTTCAACAGTGTTCAATGCCAACCCGGTAGCACTTACCATTCACGGCACGCGGGAGACCCACCCAGGGCTTTTCCGGCGCCTGGAGGCGTGTACAACGCAACATGAGGCCGGGGAAACGTTCGGGCAGTACATGGACCTGCATTTTGGCCACAACCTGCCAGAGGACGCTGAAGACATGGCGCCGCATCGCTTTGCCACAAGTTATATCGAGCTGCTGCGGGGCTGGGGGTTTGATTCAAACAGCCCACAGGGCGCGGTGCTCAAGGGCTGGGTGGAAAGCCGCTTTGGCCTGATCCCCTCGTACCACAAGGCGCGTCTGCAACGGTTTCCTTCCCCCGCCTGGGTGGCCTACCTCGAAGAAAAGGCCAGTTCGCGCTTTCACAACAACGGCATCAACTTCCAGCTTGATGCGCTCTACGAATACTGCCAATGGAGTCTGGCGCGGTTTAGCGCATCGCAGGCCCGCTGCCTGCCGCTATGGCGGGGAACCAATGATGGCGAGGAGCAGGTGGTGCAGGGCAGTCTGCAGGCGCGCCACTGCGTGATGCGCATGAACAATCTGGTCTCGTTCAGCGCCTCGCATGAGCGTGCGGAGGAATTTGGCGACTGGATCCTGCAGACCGAGGTGCCTGTCTCCAAGTTGCTGTTCTTTCCGGGTTTGCTGGCGGATAGCGTGCTGGGCAGCGAGCGCGAATACCTGGTGATTGGCGGCAATTACGCGGTGCGCGCCTGGCACGGCTATCTGTAGCCGTGTCGGGCGTTGCGGCGTCTTGTGCGGCGGGCAGGGGTAGCGGATGTGTTTCAGGCGTAGTCAATGCAATTGGCTGGGCAGGCATCCATGCATTGCGGCGCGGCTTCGGCCTCGCATTCATTGCACTTGTCCGCCGCCACGACGAAATACGCGCTCTTGCTGGTGATTGCGTGGTTCTTGCAGGCACTGGCGCAATCGCCACAGGCCGTGCATTCATCGGAATTGATTTTCATTGGCATGTTATTTCTCCTGGAAACCGTGCTGCTTGCATTTCATGGAATGCACATCGATGCGCAGGATGGTGGTCTGCGCGATCTTATCTTCGGGATAGTCGAATTTCTCGGGGCTGAAGTGCGCCACAATGCGATCAAGCGCATCGACTTTCTCCGCAACATCCTCAACAAATGAAACGTGGCCGAAACCGATCACGGTCTGATGGCGGGCTTCGAAATCACAGGCATCGTCGGCCGGAATCACGCCGCGTACATCCGAGATTTCAAAGCACACTTCGGGGTTCTGTCTGAGGATCTCGATCTTGCTGCCTGCCGGTGCCGAATGGAAATAGAGGGATTGGCCGTTCCAGCCGAAATACACCGGTACGAGGAAGGGCACATTGTTCTGGCTCATCGCCAGATGCATCAGGGATTGTTTGGCGAGGATATTTCCGATCACGGCGGAGTCGGTGATCTCACGCGCTTTGCGGCGCATCGGGCGCTGGCTGTGTGGGTGCATGGCTTGCATAGGGTGCATGGGGTGCGTTGGCATGGGTCAGACTCCTTCGGTAACGGGCAGGTGGCCGTTTTCAGTCAGTGTGCCGAGCAGCGCCTGCAGGCCGGCACAGTATTCCAGGGAGCGCTCGGCGTCGGCTTCATCGGGCGTGCCGTGGTAGTAATCTTCAAGCGAACAGATGCCGAAGATTTCGTCGAGCGAACGGATGCCTTCTGCGAGCCCGTCGGGAAACCCAGTCAGGCGTTCGGCATCTTCCATCAGGCTGCCGAAGCTGTGATTCATCGGCATGGTGCGGAAGTGCGCGCACAGGGCGATCAGATAGCATTCGATGGCGATCGAGGCGACGTTGAAGATCAGGCTGGCGCGCATGCCCTGGCTTGCGAAGAGTTTGGCTCGGTGGTGATAGCCGGTGGCCTCGGCGAGATTGCGCACGTAGCGTTGTGCGTCGGATTCGAAGAGTTTGGACATATCGGCGGGCGCTCCGAATTTGACGGGATGGGCAGCGCGTTCGAGCAGCGAAGTGGAAACAGGTACTGATTCAGGCATCGAAGACTCCGGGAATCGAAGAGTGGCCACAACTGC
Organism: Rhodocyclaceae bacterium UBA1310; assembly: GCA_002307175.1. Classification (GTDB taxonomy): domain Bacteria; phylum Pseudomonadota; class Gammaproteobacteria; order Burkholderiales; family Rhodocyclaceae; genus Uliginosibacterium. Next base: position 17,664 of record DBTS01000093.1, on the reverse strand, counting down.
CGTGGCTGCAATCGTCCGCGCAGGCGGCTGCGTTGAGGGCTGCCGTTACGCTGGCAGGGTTGGGGCGCACGGTGACGAAAAGGTGCCCGCCGGGTGTGGCGGGTTCGCGTATTTCGGTGAGCAGGCCGAGTGCCTTGATCTCGCTGTCGAACCAGCGCGGCAGATGCTCGCATTCGATTTCCAGATCGCTGAAGCGGCCTTCCCGCAGCACCGGCAGCACCACATCGCGCGAGGCATGCCCCGGCGTGTGCTGCAGAATTTCGGCCAGATTGATCTTCAGGTGGCGCTCGCTCACTGCAGCCAAGCCCGCACAACCCGGGGTGGCCGCCTGCTGTTCGCGGGTGCGTGCCTGTGCCTCCTGGGCTTCCATGGCGGCCAGTTCGGCTTCGCGCATGGCAACGTTGTCGAGCTGTTCGATGAGTGCACCGCTGGATTTCCAGGTTCGATAGCCATGCTCTTCGAGCAGGGCCCGCAGCATGCCGCGCAGATCGCCCAGCAGGGCCACGCGGCACTCACCCAGTGCGGCGATGCTGTGGTTGATGCGTCCCACCAGTTCGGTGAGCCTCATGCCGGCATCGATGGTGAGCGGCACTTCGCGTTTGGCTTGCCAGCCCTGTGGGGTCTGTTCGAAAACCCGCAGCCAGCCATTTCCGCCAAAGCTCGCAGGCCGGCCCTGGCTGTCGAGATAGGTCGCAATTTCCATGACATTCTCCTTGCATGAAAGAGGGGGCTTGAGAGTGAGGGGTGCCGTGGCGGCACCCCTGAGGTCCAGCTCCGTATCGGGTCAGGGCTGTCTGCAGCGGGAGCAGTTCCTGCCCTGTGCCCGCAAGGCTGATGTGTCGCCTCCCGCCGCAGAACCCCGTTGCCGTGCCTACCACACGTTAAGGATCCACTCCTTGGTCTTCTTGTGTTCCATGTCCGTGAACAGGGCGTTGGCCATCTGCTCGGCCAGCCACATTGCCCCGGCATAGCCAACCACCGGGTGGCGGTACAGACCGGCCCGGTCATAGGTCGGGAAGCCCACGCGTACCATCGGGATGTTGTAGTCGATGGAGATGAAGCGCCCCTTGGAGTGGCCGAGGATCAGATCCAGCTTCAGGCCGCGGTTCTTGATGCGGTCTTCGAGATCCCAGAAGTCGGCGTTGGAAATGATCTCCATCGGGAATTCGACGTTCGCACGCATCGCTTCCACGCGCGGGTCGGTCTCGTAGTTGGGGTTGTCATCGCCCAGCAGCACGAGCAGCGGCTTCATTTCCAGATCCAGGCAGAACTCGGCCAGCGCCAGTGCCAGATCAGGGTTGGCGAAGATCGCCACGCGCTTGTCCGCCAGATGCATGTGCACCAGATCGGTGAGGGCGTCGATGGCGATGCCGCGTTCGATCACCAGTGAGCGCGGAATCGGCTTGCCGGTCATGTCGCGCACCTTGGCGAGGAAGGCATCGGTATTGCGGATGCCCACCGGGGTGGGGCCGATCGATGCCGGTACCTGGAATTCATCTTCCAGATACCTGGCGGCCTTGGCGCCTTCATAGCGGTTGAGTGCCAGCGTGCCGACGGCGTTGGCCGTGCTGCGCAGGTCTTCCACCGTGGTGTCGCCGTGCGAGGTGTGGTTACCATCGGGCATTACGGGCGAATCGAAGCTCTCGATTTCGAAGAGCACCGTGGCGTCCACCTGCATCTCGTCGAGCAGATGCTTGAGGGCGGCCACATCACCGGGATTGACCCAGCCCGTGATGAGGTTGAGCTTGCCGTTGGGCTCACCCTTCTGTGCGAAGTACTTCACAAAATCACGCACCGCGATGTCGTAGCCGGTGACCATGCTGCCGACAAAGCTCGGCGTGTGGATGGGGATCAGGTGCACCTCGCGGCCTGCGTACTTGGTGGGCAGCAGTTCGGCATTGAGCTTGCGTACCACGCCGTCGATGTCGTCGCCAATCACTTCGGTGGAGCAGGTGCTGATGATCGGGATCACCTTCACATGCGGGTAGCGCATCAGCAGCACATCCACGGCCTCTTCCACGCGGTTGCAGGCACCGAACACCGCGCCATCCTCGTGCAGCGAGGAGGAGGCGATTTCGAAGCTCTCCTTGAGGTGCTGCGAGATCAGCAGGCGCACGAACATCACGCAGCCCTGGCC
>DBTS01000093.1:0-15259 GCA_002307175.1 Rhodocyclaceae bacterium UBA1310 | reverse complement strand
GGCCGCCGTGCACGATGCCGATGCATTCGCGGATGCCGATGCTGGCGTACTGTGCGCCAGCCGGCTGGCAGGTGAAGATCGGGTTGATGACGCCGTTGCGGTCCTTGGGTTTGAATTCGCAATTCATGCTGGTGGCCCTCCTAGTAGTGCTCGTCGGTCAGCTCGGCGTTGAGCGAACCGGTGATCGTGAGAAAGTCCAGGCGTTCATGGACTGCCTGCATCAGTGCGCGGATCTCGTCCACACTCATGGCGTTGAGCCAGTCGAAACGCTGCCGCCAGGCTTCCACCATGCACAGTGCATCAGCCCAGTAGCAGCGGTCCTCCGGCGTATCAAGCCTGAGCGTGTCGCCGCAGAGCACCTCGCAGGTCTTGGCGAGAACTTCCTTGTTCTGGCGCTCACGGTCCCAGGCCCGCGAATGAAACTGCCACAGGCACTTCTTCATGATGTAGTCGATGATCTGCTCGACCTGTTGTGTCATCTCAGCCATGCTCAGGCCTCCTCTGCCGCAGTTTCCCGGCCCGGCTTGGTGGTGGCTGGCGTGAGTGCGGGGGTGGGGGAATTTGCACGCGGATAATCCGGGTAGGTCTTGCCGCGCAGGCGGGCGAGGCTGTCGTACTCGCCGGTGTATTGGCGCAGTGCCGGATCGTTCTTCACGGCTTCAGGCAGATTTGCATCCGAGAGCATGCGCTGGGTGCGAAAACCACCTTCGGTGGCGAAGTCAGGGCGGCTGATGTCGACCTTCGAGAGCTCGTGGATCGGCGAGTAGATTGCGTTGTAGATATCCCGCGCAAAGCGCACCCAGCCTTCAAAGCCCTTGTACGGCCCATTGTGATAGGCGTGGGCATTGAGGTAGGGCACCCGGATCTTCTTGGCCACTTCGCCCGGGCGCTTGCCGGTGAAAATGATGTCCGGCTGCAGTGTTTCGAGCGCTTCGAGGCCTTCGAGTTCATTGGGATCGTCGATGGCCAGTGCGCCTTCCTCGCAGCGTGCGATGCCCTTTTCCATATCGCCCTGATGGCCGAACTTGGTGTAGACCGATACCACCTTCACGCCCATCTCTTCATGGATCACGTTGGCCCAGTGCCAGAGCTTCGAGCCACCCGGCCACAGGCACACCTTCTTGTCCAGCAGACGGGCCTTGTACCAGTCGAGTTCGGGCTTCCAGCGTGCGGTTTCCTCGTCGATGATCTTCTGTGCGCGATCCTCGATGCCGAAGAACAGCCCGATCTTGCGCAGCGAGTTGCCCAGCGGCTCAAAGCCGAAGCCGTCGATATCCAGACGCGGAATGCCGTAGCGCACGCGCAGCTCGTTGCAGATGTACTCGGCCGAGCGGGCGCATTCGAGCACATTGAGCTGGGCCTTGTGCATGGCGCGCAGGCCATCGTAGGAGCCATTCCCGGTGAAGGTCGAGAGGATCTGGATACCCATGGTCTTGAAGTAATCCTGCATCACTTCCTGATCGCCCTGGATGTTGTATTCCCCGACGTAGTTGATCACGTAATCGCTGGTGATCTCGGGCTCTACCGTGCCCACTTTCTGGTTGACCCACGCGATGTTGATCTTGTGGTGGCCGCCGGATTGACTCGGGCCGCCGAAGCCCGGTGAGTTGCAGACGAAGATGTCGACATCCGGCAATTCTTCCATCACTTCTGCGGCAATTGCGTTGATGTCGTCGCCGATCAGCGCGGAAGCGCAGGTCTGGTAGATCGTCATGCGCTTGATGGCGGGAAACGCCTTGAAGGCTTCGAGAATGTTCTGCTTGAGCAGCTTCTCGGCACCGAAGACGATGTGCTTTTCCTTCATGTCGGTGGCGAATGTGTACTTCAACTGAAAGTTGTCGTTGTCACTGATGTAGCGCTTGGTCTGCCACGTGTCATACGTGCAGCCGACCGGGCCGTGGCTGATGTGGATCACATCCTTCATCGGCGTGCCGATCACGTGCTTGGCACCGCAATAGGCACAGCCGCGCTCCGAGATCGATCCGGGGATGGTGTTCAGGTATCCCGCTGGCAGGGCATCGGTGATGTTCTCACCGGGGCCTTTGACAACGGCATGCTGCTTGCGCTCCGGAATGCACTTGCTGCATTCAAATTCATGGTAGGGCATGGCTTTCTCCTGGAAGGTGAAAACAGAGGGAGTGGAATCAATCGGAGATGCCGTACTTGACCACCATGTTTTCGAGCTGATCCATGGTCAGCGGACGCGGGATCACGAAATCCTCGTTCTCGATGATCTTGCGGGCCAGCTCGCTGTATTCTTTGGCCTGGTTGTCTTCGGGTTTGAATTCGGTGACTGTCTGCTTGTTGAACTCGGCCTTCTGCACGATGTTGTCGCGTGGCACGAAGTGGATCATCTTGGTGCCGATGGCGGAGGTGAATTCTTCGAGGAACTCGCGCTCTCCATCCACCTTGCGGCTGTTGCAGATGATCCCGCCCAGGCGCACGCCGCTCTGCTTGGCATACTTGGTCAGCCCCTTGCAGATGTTGTTGGCGGCGTATATCGCCATCATTTCGCCAGAGGCGACAATGTAGACTTCCTGTGCCTTGCCGTCGCGGATCGGCATGGCAAAGCCGCCGCAGACCACGTCACCAAGCACGTCGAAGAAGATGAAGTCCAGATCCGGGGTGTAGGCCTTGTTCGCTTCCATCAGGTCGATGGCCGTGATCACGCCACGCCCGGCGCAGCCCACGCCGGGTTCCGGGCCACCGGATTCCACGCAGCGGATGTTCTTGAAGCCGGTCTTCACCACCATCTCATTGGTGATCTTTTCCGCGCCCTTGTCGCGCAGCACGTCCATCAGGGTTTCCTGCGGCTTGCCGCCGAGAATCAGGCGGGTGGAATCGGCTTTCGGATCGCAGCCGTGAATGAAAACCTTTTTGTCATGAAAATGGGCGAGGGCCGCCGCTGTGTTCTGGGTGGTCGTCGATTTGCCGATGCCGCCCTTGCCGTAGATTGCGATCTTGCGCGTCATGATGTGTTCCCCGTATGAAGACAGAAGATGAAGGCAGGCATGGCACTCGCCCGAAGGCTTCGGCAGCAGTCCTGCACGCCATTGCTTTTGCAGCTTGCATGCCAGGATTGCGAATACTTTTTTTCGAATCATTCAGCTGATTCAATGAAAAGAATAATTGATGACAAATGGCTGAAATGGGGGTTTTTGCGTACGCTCAGGAACGCTTCTCACCGGCAGGCGGTTTTTTTGTACATTCGCGTGCGATGTGTGGGGCGGCGCAGACATCGGCCGGGATGACTGCGATCAGCGGATTCGTACATTTGTGTACAGCCTGCGGATCGAGTGGCCCGCTACGAACAGATCAGGCAGGGGGAAGCCGCCAGCGGGAGCCAGGGCTGAAGGGCAGGTGGATAAAGACGTGACCCAGGTCTGCAGAGAGGCTGGAATACCCCAGGCCTTGGGGGGAATATCTGTGGTGGGCCGTGGGGTGCCACAGCCCGTGTGAATATCAGTGCAGGTTGGCGAGCAGGTGGCGAACGAAGCTCACGCTGTTGAGACTGGCACGCGGCAGAAATTCCTGGAAGTTCAGCACGGCTGAGCCATCGGCCTTGTCAGAGATGGTACGCGCCACCAGGAAGGGCACCTTGTTGAGGGTGCTCACGAGGGCCACGCTGGCGCCTTCCATTTCCACGGCGTGGCCGGCCAGTTCATCGTGAAGATAGCTGTGGCTGGCGAGTTCGCGGTGGGTGATGAACTGGTCGCCAGTGCAGATGCGCCCCAGGTGCATGCGCCCTTCGGGCGGCTGGTAGCTGGCGGCAATGGCCAGCAGTTCCGGCGCGCTGGGGAGAAAACGCAGATCGGTATAGGGGATGTGGCCGCGGGCGAAGCCGAGCTGGGCTGTGTCCATGTCGTGCTGTACGAGGTCGCGCGCCACCACGGTGTCACCGATCTCGATATCGGCCTGCAGGCTGCCGGCCAGCCCCGTAAACAGGATGGCACGCGGAGCGTGCTTGTCGATCAGGTGCTGGGTACGCATGGCGGCCATGACTTTGCCCACGCCGCTGCGGGTGACGACCACCGGATGTTCGTCGATGCTGCCGAAGTGTTCGTCGATGCCCTGCCAGGAGGCCGTGCGACGGTTTTGCATGACAGACAGGAATGCGCTGATTTCCTCGTCCATGGCGCCAAGAATGATGATCATGATGTGTTCTAGCCGAATCTGGAACCCAGGCAGGCTCCAGGAAGTTCCAGAAAAAGGGATTCCCCGCCGCAGTGGCTGCGGGGCGGTTCGGTTGCGGTTATATCATGAAAGACTGTGGGCAGGTATGGCCGCTCCCTGCCAGACAGCAGCAGGGCTTAGTTCAGATCTGTGACGGTGTCGCCCGCCTGTGGCGTGCAGTCCTTGCCAAAGCGTTCCCAGCCTTCGTGGGTGACGATGCGTCCGTGGGCAAGGCACATCTCGATGCGGCGTGCCTCTGGCCAGAGGGCGTGCACAAAGGTTTCGATGGAGGTCGGCAAAGCTACGGCGTAACGGTCTTCGGCCAGATTGGCGGCGGGATGGTCGCTGTTGTGCAGCAGCGGGATCACATTTGCCGCCCAGATGAGAACACGTAGTTTGACGTCCACATTGTCTGGCTCGTAATGTTGATCGCGTAGCCACTGCTGCGCCGCTTCGCGGGGCGGCAGTGTATCGGGCAGATCACCCCAGGCGCTGGCGAGAAGTTCGGCGAGCCACTGGTTGCAATTCTGGAACTGCGTCGAATAGGCATACGCGTTGGCCGAATAGTGGCTGCTCAGCAGGGCGAGGGCGGCCGGGTTGCTGGTGGCGCGCGCGATCAGTGCCTGTTCTGCTTCCGGCGGCAGTAATACGATAGAGGCATAAGCGTTGTCGCGGCCGTCGTTGTCCTGGATGAAGCCGGCGAGTCCCTGATCGTAGAGGTGGGGTTTGTTCTCGTCGCAGGCGTAATAGAGCTGGCGTACCGACCAGGGGGTGTTGGCCGAGTCGCGCAGGCTGACGCCGGCATGGGTGTAGCGGATGGAGAACCAGTCCAGGCTGGTGCCGGCGCGAGAGATGATGGCCGCCTGATGCCCAGAGGCTTCAAGGGTTTCACGAATGGCATGGCTGAACAGGAGTAGCTGGCTTTCCTGCTGTGTGCTGTGTGGTGCCGGGTCTGCGCACAGGTTCAGGGAGGATGCCTGGGCGGGTACCCAGGCACCCAGCAGCAGGCCGGCCGGCAGTGCCAGGCGTCGGCTGGTTCGGCCCAGCCAGCCGGCGAGTCGCCTGGGGAGTGGTAAACGCAATTGGCGTGAGCTGATCAGAGCACCTGATGGGCAACCAGATCATTTTGCCAGGCTTCATTGAGCACGATGGCAAAGGCCTGATGTTCCTGCGTGGCGAATTCCATGCCGTACGGACGCTTGCTGGCTGTGACGATCTGCTTTTCCTGCAGAGCGGCCTGTGCTACGTGTTCCGCCGGTACCAGCAGTTCAACTGCAGCCAGTGCCGGCTGCGTGGTGTGCTGCAAGGTTAGCTGCACGAAGCCTGGGCGGTCCGTGGCGGGCGCCATCTGCACGATCTGGTAATCCCCTTCGGTGGCCATTCCGGAAGAATTGGAAAGGCTGTTGAAAGAGGCGGAAATACTGTAGCTCGGCGAGGCCAGCAGTTCGGAGGCCTGGCTGGCTTCGAAAGGCAGGGTGGCGCTGGCCAGCAGCAGAGGCAGGAGGATGGAGCGGAAGTTGCCGTGCATTATTGTGGTCGTCCTTCTTATATGAGGCATTCACCTGAACACGTCCCGGCAGGAGAGAGACGTAAATCTGCCAGTAATGTGGCTGTGTTTGCCCTGTTCGCAGAGTTCAAACTATACGGCAAAACTGGAGTTCAGTTGTCAGCTGGGGTGATCATGTTTGCTCTCTGTTGATTTGCATCCGTGCAGTGGGTTAAAAAATTGAGAAAACCGTGAAAATGTTATTGGAATAAATGATGCATGTGCCGAAAGTGGTAGTCGCGGAATATCCTTTTTTCTCTCGCGGACTTACGGAGACTGGCGCGTATATTGGCTGTGCGCAGATCGGCAGGTTGTTGAGAATGCTTTTGTACTATATTGAATCGGACTGCAGAAAAGGTATTGACAGGTATCGGGAGGATCGGCACAATGCCGGCCTTCACACAGCTTCCGTCGCCTGGGGCTCCGGGCGATGGGCGGGCTGTGTCGAAGAGAGGTAAAGCAGGTTTCAAAAATAAATTGCAAAAAACTCTTGCAAATATCTTCGAAAGCTGTAATAATTTCACCTCTTCGCAGCATCCATAGCTCAGTTGGATAGAGTACCTGGCTACGAACCAGGGGGTCGGGCGTTCGAGTCGCTCTGGATGCGCCAAATTCAAAAAGGCCGGTCTGATGACCGGCCTTTTTCATTTCTGCGAAATCATTTCTCCGAAAATTCGCTGCCTTGAGGTGTATTGTCCTGCGCAGCGGCGCCTTGGGCACAGTATCATTCGGTCAGACCGACGAATCACCCCGAGCCGATGAACCCATCCAGCAGCCAGACCATTGCCGTCGTAGCGGACGCTATTCCTGCGCTCTCGCCTGGGCGCCAAGTCCAGGTATTGGTGCAGGATGAGGCTGCCTTCGTCAATCGTGGCTTGGCCATTCTCTGGCGCGATGCAGTCGGGGACAGCACCACCCATTATTCCAGTGCCTGCGGGTTGATTGCCCGCGATGATGCAGTGGCCCTAGGGCGTCTGCTGCACGAATCCCCCGATTTGGTTGATTACCGCAGTGCCGATGAAAATGGCTTTCAGTTGCTGCACTATGCCGCAAGTGTCGGTGCCGTAGCTTGCATTGCCTTGCTGGCCGAGCAGGGCGCCCCACTTGAGGCGCCTTGTGGCCATGTGATGCCGGATGGCGAGGGCTTTCAGCCCGGGGCTACGGCATTGTTGCTGGCGGTTGAATATGCCCATGCCGCAGCGGTGCTACGCCTGCTCGAGTGCGGCGCCAATGCCCGGGCTTTTCTGCCGGCCACCCATGAGTCTGCCCTGCATCTGGCGGCAGCCAGGGGGATGGACGAGGTAATCGAGGCTCTGGTGGATGCCGGCGCTGAAGTGGATGCGCTGTCAGATCGCCACTGCTTTGATGATCCGCTGGGGCTGTATCTCATCAATACCCCTTTGCACGTGGCCGCGCTCAATGACCGGGCACAGGCGGCCCGTCTGCTCCTCAAGTGCGGAGCAGAGCGCGACGCGGCTGGGGGCGATGAACGTACCCCGGTGCATTACGCTGCAGCGCGGGGATGCCTCGCCGCGCTGGAAGTGCTGCTGGCGGCCGGAGCCGACCCGGATGCGCGTGATAGTGTGGATATTGATGGTCTGCCGGTGCATCTGGCTCCCTTGCATTACTCGATTCTGAACAGCCACGCCGCCGCCATTGCGATGTTGCTGTGTTATGGCGCAGATCCACAGGTACAGTCGGGGCGCGGTGAAAGCGCCCTGCAGATGGCGCAGCGCCTGGGCAATGAAGAGATTGTCGCGAATCTTGTATGTGCCCTGCGCAATGAGCCTGACAGTTTTTTCAGCCAGCTGGATCAGCAATCGATCAACTGGCGTTTTGCAACGTATGCTGAGCAGCGTGCTTTCCTGTGGAGTCTGTTGGCTGAATCTCCCGCCAGCAACAAGAGTCTGCTGATTCTGTCAGACTGGCTGGCCGAAACCCTGGGGGCTGACCAGCGCCCGCATCTGGCCCGAGCCTATCGGGAAACACTTGTCAAAGAGGTAGTCTGAGTGTTCCAGTGGATCAGTAACGACAAGCCGGCGCCGGAGGCGCTCGAACTCGAAGCCAAGCTGCAGCAGCTTGAAGCGCTCGAGGAACGCTATGCCGAGGTGCAGACCGAGCACATTACGCTGCAGAATGCCCTGGCGGCATTCAAACAGCGCTACTGGAAGCGGGTCGGCAATCTGTACGCGCAGCTCGATTCCCTGCGCGCCGAAATCGCGCGCCTGCGTGCGCGCCTCTCGCCGCGTGACCAGATGCGTCAGGCGGCGGTAGGGGTGGCTAGCAGCCAGGCGCGGGCCAGTGCGGATGCTGCCCGCGATTTCGAAACCTCGGTCGATTGCGAGCCTTTTGCCCCCACCGAAGATCTGCGCAAGTTCTACCGCATGGCGGCGCGCATCGTACACCCCGACCGTGCCAATGATGACGAAGATCGCAAGCTGCGTGACGAGATCATGTCACGCATCAACGTGGCCTATCGGGATGGGCATGTGCACACCATCCAGACGCTTATCGACGAATATCAGATGCGGGCGACTCCCGGCGAGGATGATGCGGCCACGCGCCTGATCCGTACTATCCGTCTGATCTCCCGCGTGCGTGAGCAGATTGCCGATATCTCGCAGGCCACCGGTACCCTGCGCGAATCCGGCCTGTACCGCCTCTTCAAGGTGGTGGAGGAAGCCGAGGCGCGTGGCGAAGACCGTCTGCGGGTGATCGAGGCGGGGATCGAGCGGGATATCGCGCGTGCCGACCATGAGGTGAAGCGCCTGACGCAGGAAATCGCCGAGCGTTACCCTGTGCTCGTGCATAGTGCCGCCACACCCGCACAGGAACAGGAAGAGATTCCCTTCGCTGGAGTGCCGGAGGGTGCATCACCCGAAGCGCCGGTGGAGGCTGCCGAGGCGCAGACCAGTCAGGTTGAAGTCGAGATTTCCGTATTGCTGCGCGAGATGGGGGTGGATTACGCTCGCCGGCAGGCACTCGATGGGATAGAGCCCGCCCCGGCCTTCACCCTGAGAGACCGGGAAGGCCAGCTGATCGTCTGGGAGCATCAGCCTGTCACCCCCGACGAGGTACAGCGCCAGCACTGGCAGGAGCGCATGACCTGGTATGCCGCCCATGGTTTTGATGTGGGCGTGAACCTGTTTGTGACGCGTGATGAAGCCGATGGCAGCATCAATCTTGAACGCTTGCAGCGTGTTGCCGAATTCGTGAAGACACTTGCAGGCGCATCTGCAGCGGTTGAGGCCAATGCTGCGCCAACTGTGAGCTGAAAGGGCCGGAACGTGCCTGGAGTGCCTGTTTGCCGGAGCGTGTTTGCGGCCACCTCCATCGCCATTCTCCTATTGCCTCATTCCTATTACTTCATTCCCATTACCAGCCTGATTCCCGGAACCGTTTAATGGCAGACCCTGATAGCAGCGAAATGCCCGACGTTGGCAAATGTGCCGCGGCCATCTTCGCGCTCGTGGCGCATCGGCTGTCCATGTTCTATGAGCATGATTACTGGATGACACAGGCCCAGGCTGCCGCGATGTGCAGCGAATGGCTGATGCGCTCGAAACTCAACATGTCGCTGAAGGCACGCAAGTGTCTGGCCGACCTTTCCGATGAGGTGGCCGCGCAGATCCGTGATTCCCTCTCGCGAGAGGCTGGCTTGTTTACCACCCATGAACTCATGGAGTCGCTTGACGAGCGCTATATCTCGGAAGTCAGCCCGGCAATCATGGATGAGTGCGTGCGGGTGTTCAGGGAAGCACTCCAGACAGGGGATTTCCCGGCGCCTCCAGGTTGAGCCTCGCTCTGCGTAAGTTATTGAAAAGGCGTGCACGATTCCCGGAATTGAGATGTGCCCCCGTGCTCTAATCTGAATCACCCAACAGACAAGGAGCTCGTCATGAAGCCCAGCCTTTTCGTTCCCGTAATTTTCTGCCTGATCGCCAGCACAGCCCATGCACAGGATGCCGTTCAGCGCATCCATGCAGATGTTGTGGCTTTGCAGGGGCAGGAACTCAGGATCAAAACCACCAGCGGTGAAGCGCTGAGCATCACACTGGCCAACCCACTGCGGGTGGTTCAGGAATCCCGCGTTACCCTGGCAGCCGTCGTTCCCGGTGTATTCGTTGGTACCACGTCAGAGCCGCAAGCCGATGGCAGTCTGCGCGCCGTGCTTATCCGCATCTTTCCCGAAGCCCTGCGCGGCACCGGCGAAGGCCATCGCCCGATGAACACCCCGGCGCACAACACCATGACCAATGCCACCGTGACGCGCATTGCCGAGCCTGCCGGCCCCACCATGACCAATGCCACCGTTTCGGCTCTGGGCAGCGCCGCCCAGGCGCACACCATGCTGCTGACCTACAAGGGCGGCGAGCGTCTTGTCCAGGTGCCGGATGATGTTCCCGTGGTGCAGGATGAAATGGCAGGCAGCGCGCTGCTCGTGCCCGGCGCACACGTCACAGTCACCGCCAGCCAGGACGCTGCCGGCCACTTCAGTGCCGACCGTATCATCGTTGGCAAGGATGGTTTTGCGCCGATGTGAGCGGTTCACGTCAGGGCAGAATTGCGCTCACTACCGATAGTGCATTGGTATTTGTTTTGTAGTGGTGCCTGTAGTGTCATTGAACAGGGGAAATGCCGGAGTGTTGTCCGCAGGTCCAGTGTTTGGCCTCACTCAGTATGGGCAGCTTGATTGCCCGAGGCATTTAGCTCAACATCCTGACCCTTCTGCCGGCATTACAGGCTAACTGCATCTTCCATTATGGGCAAAGCGATGTTGAATCGATTGACGATCCGGTCTGATCAGGCCTGCCGGGTGGGGCTTATCATGATCCTGTGGGCGATCTGGCTGTGCCTGACGCCCTATCACGGCATGTATCAGGATGGTCGGCTGTATTCGATGCTCGCGCTGAACTATCTGAATCCGGCGAATTTCCACAGTGACCTGTTTGTGGCTACCGGCTCGCAGGATCATTTCACACTGTTCCCCGCACTGTTCGGCAACCTGACCCGCTGGATCGGTCTCTATTCTGCTGCCTTTGCGCTGACGGCAGCCGGGCAGGTGCTCTGGTTTGCCGCACTGGTCACGCTGGCCCGCAAGATCGTGTCTGGATGGACGCTGGTTTTTTCCATCGCCTGTGTGGTCTATTGCTCGCGCTTTTACGAGCCCTACGTGGTGTTCGCGTATGCCGAGCAGTATCCGACTCCGCGCATCTTTGCAGAAGCGCTGGGGATGCTGGCGCTGCCATTCATTTTCGAGCGGCGTTACTGGTGTGCCTTGCCGTGCATGCTGGTCTCCGTTCTGTTTCATCCGCTCATGAGTGCCTACTTCTGCTTTGTGCTGCTCGTGAGCTTTCTGACCGATCGGGCCTGGAACTGGCGCCTGCGCGCAGGTTTGGTTGCTGCGCTGGTGGCGCTTGGTGGTCTGCTGTGGGCGTTGCATATTCCACCGTTTGCGAATTTTCTGCATGGCTTTGATCCGCAGTGGTGGCTGGTGTTTGCTGCCTCCACGCCGAGCGCGACATTCCCGATGGATTGGTCCCTGGGCGGCGTGTTGCGTGTCGTCTACTTCATGCTCGTGCTGGGTGTGGCCTGGCGTGAGGATGTCCCCGTGCTCGGCCGACGTGTGCCGTTGCTGCTGGGCTGTGCGCTATTCCTCCTGTTGGTCTGGGTGGTGGGGTGCGTTGGCTGGCACGATCTGCTGCTGACCCAACTGCAGCTGTGGCGTTGTGTCTGGGTGCTGCAGATCCTCGCCCTGCTGGCATATGGCCCGCTGCTGATCAAGCTTTGGCAGGCCGGGCGTGGTGACCGCTGGCTTGCCGGCTTGATGGTGGTAGCCTTGCTGCAGCTCGGGTTTAATGTCTCCGATGGCAGCCCGGCCCTGTATTGCCTGCTGGCCGGGCTGGTCGTGCGCGCCCTCTTTAACCGGCTTCCTGGTGAAACTTTTGGGCGCAGCCCCTGGAGTCTGCTGCCCGCCCTGATGCCGCTGCCGCTGCTGCTCATCAATGCGCTCAAAGCCTGGAATCTGCGTGCGCCGCAGTTGTTCTCCGCCAGCCCGGCCAGCTACACAGAGGCCGCAATCCTCGGCGCTGCGGGGCTTGCTGTGGCAGCCATCGGCTGGTTTCTGCTGGTCAGGCGCGAGGGCCGTCAATTGCGGACGCTTGTGGCGCTGGCGTGCGGCCTGGCAAGTGTTTCTGTAGCAGCATTTGTCTGGAGCAAGCCTTTCCTGACAGAAAACAACACACTTGATGCCGCACAGCGTAGTCTGCTTTCAGACCTGCGGGCGAGGATACCGGAGGGCTCGGTGGTTTTCTCCACGGAAGGGATCTTCTGGAACTGGTTTGTACTGGAGCGCAGCAACTATATTCACCACTATCAGATGTCGGGCGGCATCTTCTCGCGGCAGGCTTCAGTGGAAGGTTTCAGACGAACGATTTTCCTCTGCCAGGCTGGCGTTCCTGGCTGCCCGGGGCAGCACTATGAAGAAGACAGCCTCAAAGACCCGCAGGCTTTCTGGCAGGCCCACAGCAAGCCGCTGTGTTCTGACCCCGCACTGGATTTTCTGGTGCTGCGGGGGGCGAATGTGTCGGGGGCGGATGTGCTGCGCTTCGGGCCGGGCACGGAAGAGATCATATCTGTGGTGAATTGTCACCGGCAGCGAGAATCGCACGGTTAGTCGCACCTGAAGTGGGGAAGCCTGCTGAACCTCCCCGAAGCCCTGCATTTGGGGAGGTTCGAAACCTGTTTCCGATGTTGCTCCGGGCCTATGATCAGAGATCATGTGCAGCCCGGAATCCTCATTTATCCCCCTATTTATCCCAATAGACTCCGGTTTCTGTGCTGCGTCTAACTCACGCATGGTTTTGCTCTGCACACCGGATCGACTCGTATGGAGTCGCGCTCCATGAACCTCCGACCTTGCCTCGCTGACGCCTTTTCGCGACAGATTGCGAATGGTTTCTGATCAGCTCGCGGCAGCATCCGAATTCACGGCCTGGCCTCCTGGAGCGATATCTTTCATCGCAGTTCTACTCGATTGAGGCATGTCCTGGTTCTGGAGATGATTCAATCATCTATTCTGAAAATGATTGGTGCATATCAATTTAATCAGAAGTATTGTCAGTACGGAATTGTTGTTGCTGTAACACCTCTCTGAGGAAAATGGGTGGTACCTGTTTTTGTCAATACGCGTAGACGCGGCGCCTTACCGCACATCGTTTTCCTGCCGACAGCAAAGGTAAAGAATGGCGGGTATTTTATTGATTTACATCAATTTTTGACGGTCGGGTCATCAGTTTATTCAATGAAAATAAAACCCGGAATCGTCACCTGCATGCCTATCTGCCTCTTTTTATTCTTGAATCACATAAAAACGCTTAAAACGCAATTTTCCCCATATTGAATTTTTCTTAAAGTGTGATCGCCGTTTGTCATGAATTAATTTGCATTAATTGACATGTTTTTATCATGAGAATACGCTTTTTTTGGTAGTTGATGAGTAGGCGCCGCCTTTTTTTTGAAAGGAAGATTTGTGCCATTACAAAGTTACCGAAGAACGCTTGTTCTGGGGATCGGGAATCCATTGCTATCCGATGACGGGGCAGGGGTTCACGCAATCCGATGGCTTGCCCGGAACGTCGATGAAAGCCAGAAAACCGCGCTCAATCTTGAGTTTGCAGATGGTGGGACGATAGGGTTTGCCTTGTCAGGGCTGGTCGGAGATGCCGATCAACTTATTGTTATCGATGCGGCTGAATTGCATGGAGACCCAGGGGCGATACAGGTTTTCCGTGATGAAGAGATGGACCGGTTTCTCGGTCAGCGGCAGAGTCTGGCAGTGCATGAGGTTTCCCTGCTGGATGTGCTTTCCGTGGTTTTACTCGAAGGCCGGCTGCCTGCGAGGCGGGCCATCATTGGTATTCAACCTTCCTGTCTGGACTGGGGAGAGGCACCGACCGGGCAGGTTGCCCCGTCTATTCCCAAGGCATGCAATATGGCGCTCCAGATCACCAGGGAGTGGATGCAGTGAACAAAACCGTAACGATCCCCATTGTTGCCATGCCCACCGATCCGAATGAGGTGGCTGGGCGTCTGCATCAGGACATTCTCGGCGAGTTGGCGCAATCGGTGAGCCGGCTTGTTGCGACAGGCGAGAAGTCTGTCATCGACCTGCGCGTGCGGGGGCAGGGCCTGTCTCCGGAAGAGATGGCCCCTCTGCGAACCCGCCTGGGCAAGGGCGAAGTATCAGCAAAGTTTGTGGGTAATGGTCACATTGACATCGAAGAAACCGCATATCCCGGAATATGGTGGATGAGTTACTTTGATGCGAATGCCCAGCTTGAAACCCAGCAGATTGAAGTCAGCTGGTTTCCGACTTTGCTGAAGGCGCAGACACCGGATGTAAAAAAAGGCGCTGAGCGATTGGTGGCTGAACTGGCTGCATTGGCTGAGCAGGATGTATCGCGCGTGGCGGAGACTGACTGAGAAATTCTTGGGGTAATCCCGGAAAGGATGGGCAGTGATGACTCACCTGGAAAAGCAGGATTCAGGCGATAGTTCTGATATTGATTTTTCGACGGAGCCCGGTACGGTGGGAGAGCGCCTTGCCAATCTGGGCGTCAGCCGCAGGAGTTTTTTGAAATTCTGTACGGTGCTGACATCCTCTATGGCGCTGGAGGCAAGCCTGATGCCGAAGCTGGCGTATGCGCTGTCGTCGTCGCGTCCGTGCATCATATACATGTCATTCCAGGACTGTACGGGTTGCCTGGAGTCGATGGTCAACTCGTATGGCACGACCATCGAGAACCTTATTCTCACCGCGTTTTCGCTGGACTACCAGGAAACCCTGCAGGCCGCCGCAGGCAAAGCTGCCGAAGCAGCACGCAACGAGGCGATGGCAAAAAATGCGGGCAAGTACATTCTGGTTGTCGATGGCTCGATTCCTGCCAGCGCCGCAAGTGGCTTCTTCATGGCTGCCGGCGAAAGCGGGGTTGATCGGCTGACCAAGGCCGCCGCCAATGCTGCATTTGTGATGGCGGTGGGCAGCTGTGCTTCCTTTGGGGGGCTGCCCGGTGCGAGTCCGAATCCGACCGGGGCGGTGGCGGTATCCAGCCTTGTCACGAACAAGACGGTGGTGAATGTATCGGGGTGCCCGCCGATTGCCGAAGTCATCACAGGGGTACTGGCCTACTACCTGGCCAACGGTGCGGTGCCGGCGCTGGATGCCAATCGTCGCCCCACCATGTACTACGGCAAGACCGTGCACAGCACCTGCTATCGCAAAACCAACACTTCGGCGGTCAGCCATGCTGCCAGTTTTGGCGATGCCGGTGCGCGTAGCGGAGGCTGTTTGTGGTTACTCGGCTGCAAAGGTCCGCGTACCTATGCGGCATGCGCAACGATGCTGTGGAATCAGGGCTTGAGCTTCCCGGTACAGTCCGGCCATGGCTGCATCGGCTGCACTCAGCCGGGGTTCTGGGATATGGGCGGTCTGTATACCAATTCCTAATGGCAGTAAGAGCTGGCTCCGGTCACTTGGAC
>DBTS01000037.1 GCA_002307175.1 Rhodocyclaceae bacterium UBA1310 | reverse complement strand
TCTGCGCATCGGTCAGGCGCTTGCGATCGGGGCAGCCACCGCGTGTCCAGGCACGAAAGCCGCTGATACTCACCTCCAGGACACGGCACATCTCCTTGAGCGTGTAGTCCTGCTGCTTGGCAATCCAGGCGTACTTCACAGAACATCCTTCGCGAAGTACGCCGCCGCTTTTTTTAGGATTTCACACTCACGCTTCAGACGCTGGTTCTCGGCCCGCAGCCGTGACAGTTCCATCTCTTCAGCGGTCACTTTCTTGCTGCCAGCGCTGCTTCCTGTGGGCTTGCCGGCTTCTGCAGCCTTGACCCAGTTCCTCAGGGTCTGTTCCACCAGATCCAGTTCCTTGGCGACGGTGCCAATGGACTTGCCATCCCGCACGCGCTTGACGGCCAGCTCTCTGAATTCAGGGGTGTACTCACGGTTCGGTATCTTCATTTCGGGCTTCCTCGGTTCGTTACAATTCTACGTTACCTCTGGAAGACGAAATTTCGGGGGAAGCTCAATTATTCTAACTTTTCGAAGCCACCGCCGCTACAACGGTAGCCGTACTTTCCAACGGATGGTTACCCCCCGCCAACCACGTACATTGAAAGCAGCACATCTGCCACATGGGCAAGACGCCGAAATCCATCGTTTTACCGAAAACTTTCAACTTAAGCAGCGAACGACAACTACCATGGCCGTGTTTGTGTCGTCTGCAACCTAACTTTCCACTTTTTGAGATTAGCTTTCCACTCGACTTATCACGTTTACAGCAAGTTACGCATCAAAAAAGCGAAGCCCGCATGGATACTTGTTTCTAGACCTCCGTATCGTACAATCGCGCACCACACAAGGAATTGCGCGCCGCCTGCATTGCAAATTCTAGTGCCGTATTTCGTTCTTATTAGAACTTATGTGCACATTGGCGAGAATGACCTTCTGCAGGATGTCGCGGACGGTCTTTGTCCAGATGAACGGCTTGGAATCGATGTTGTGATGCGCGACGTATTCATCGATTGCGGCCCCCGCGTCCCCTCGGAGTCCCTTGATCTCATCGTCCGCAAAGACTCATTTCCGGAGTCCGCGCTCTGGGACGCCGTTAGCCAGGACGGCCTGATCCAAAACAGCGCCAGCTAGAACAAGATTCCGAAAATAACACAACTCATGACATAAGAATTCTATGTGTATTAATTAAACCTAAACACATCATTTCATATGAATACAAACAACCACTAAAACGATACATTTTGTATTCATTTGTTCTTTTTTATGGGTGCGCTAGTATTGAATGATGACCATCGAACGCGGAGGACCATATTACGCATAACGCATAAATTAGCCATATAGGCACAAAAAAGCCGGGCTGCAACCCGGCTTTTCCGCTTGGGGATTGCCCCCAATGAACCACTTTCCGTTGGTTCAAAGATAGAACCTATCTTTGGGTTCGTCAATCCCCTTTTTTGTCTGAAATCGCTGAAAACATGGCGAGGGCCGTGCTCAGCCTTCAAAAAGGAGATTGAAGAGTATGTGGACCATCAAACGCTTTACCCCGACTGTCCTGGAACGCTTCCGGAAAGAAGGTCGCGGGCTTGGGACCTTCCAGGATTACAGCGCCTGGCATCAGGTCACCCGTGGTGACCCTTCCTCAAGGGGCAGATCCCATATCGTGACAATGGGGCGAGCGCATGACTTCCTGTCTGATCTGGAACGCAACACAACGCTATTTGCCTGGATGCACCCACATTTCCTGGATCTGCGTGAGCAGTATCCCTTGAGTCTCGACACTGCCCCCCATGAACTGACAGCCTATGTGGCGGCACCGCAGTGGCACCGTTATCCCGGCACCCTGGAAATTGCCGAGGAACTCAAGATCCGACATCCGCGAATCTACGTGAAGGGAGATGCCGCATGGTGGGTCATGACCACCGACATCCTGCTGGCCTTGAAGCTTCCGGGCACGCCAGCTCGCATCAAGCTCATCTCGATTTCCTGCAAGCCCTCTGCAGACTTGAAGTCGAGACGGAAACGCCAGCTCCTGGAACTGGAGCGAACGTATTGGCGCTATCGTGGGGTGCCGTGGCTTCTGATCACCGAAAATGAGCTGCCCGCAGCCATTGCCAATGTGTTCATCCGAACCTGGCACTGGGGCCTCGTCAGCAGGCCCACTCCTGCGCATTTGTCCGCAGCAGAAGCCTTCAGTGCCCGGTTACAGGGCCGGCCGCTGCATTTCATTCTCAGCGAACTCTCACACGAGCTGGGCAGCATGGCCAACGCACAGAACGCCTTCTGGCGATCTGTCTGGACGGCCAGAACTCCCCTGGCACTCCCGCTGGGGTGGCGTCCCACGGAGATCATCCGGCTGACCGACGCCACCACGTTCCTGTCGCACAACCCGATCCTGATGGGGAGAAGCGCATGCAACAGCTAGCCCATAACTCACTCATCAAGATCATCACACCACAGGGCGACAAGTTCTACCGCGTGATCCTGGATGAATTGCTCATCGGCAGAACAGCACTGGTGGATATCTCCGAGCTTTCCGAGGACGAGCGCGAGGGCCGAAAGCTTGGTGGCCGGCGCCGCAAAACGTCCACAACGATCCACCGCAAGAAACCGCCGCTGCGCAATACCGCAAACATCGAGTGGCTGGAGCGCTGCGAGCTGGTTGCGCTGCATCGCCGGCACCTGGTCATGCCGGTAACGCTGGAACTTGAGCGCCAATACTTTTTCCCGGTAGGAAACGACAGAAGCAAGGCGGAATACGAGCGGCGCTGCCGGCTTGCCGCGCCGCTTCTGAACTACACACACTTCCGGGAAGAGGTTCTCGCGACAGGCAGCTTCGCCTCCCTTGCCAGGGAAATCATCACAGCCGGATGCGGCAAGGCGCTCGCATACAAGCTCATCTCCCTAATGAGCCGATTCGGGTTTTCGGAAACAAGTCTGCGTGATCGAAGATTCAGGTGTGGCGCTCCTGGCAAGCAACGCCCTTGCGATCCAGGCGGGCGCAAAAAACCAGGCAGAAAAACCCGCGACTTCAAGTTGGCGGCTCTTCTGAACCAACCCCTGCCACCACAGCAACCGGGGATGAGCAGCACGTGGCGCACCAAAATCATTCACGTCTATCAGGAGATCAAAAAATCAAAGAAGATGAAACTCGACGACAAGCAGATTGCACGGGAGATCCAGAACTCGGGGTTTGTCACCTGCTACAAAATTGTCGATGGCATTCCCGTCGAAGCGAAGCTCGAAAAGGGGACCTACCCTAACGTCCGCCAAATCAAGCGCGTGCTGAAACACGATATTCCAGAAATGGAAGCACGCCGGATCAAGTGCTCAGAAAACTACTTCCAGCGGAACCTCCGTGGCCTGCGAGGAAAGATGTGGCACAACATCCCAGGACCCGGCCACACCTGGGCAATCGACTCAACGATCGGTGACATGTTTCTGCGCTCCACCCTGAACCGAGCCTGGATTATCGGCAGGCCCGTGGTCTACATCGTGGTGGATGTATGGTCGACAGCCGTCGTTGGATTTCATGTGTGTATTCAACCGCCCAGTTGGCTGATGGCTCAAGTGGCACTCTTCAATAGCGCCATCGGTCCGGCTGTCATCAACGAGCTGTTCGAATGCTCAGTCACCGTCTCGATGACGCTAAACCCGCTCCCTAGCCTGCCTGCCTCTCTCTGGATGGATAACGGGGAATACAAGAGCGAGGCGGGAAGAGCCTTCGGCCTTCACGTGCCGGAAGAAGCCTTCACGCCGCCTTATCGCCCCGACTGGCACGGAGTCGTCGAAGTCCTCCATCGAATCACCAAGCAGCTCACGCAGGTCATTCCAGGTTCCATTGACTACCGGCGCAAACAGCTTGAAGAGCCCAATCGCCGGGCCAAAAAATGGTCAGTCATGACCGTCCCTGAATTCATCCGCTTCCTGCATTGCTGCTTCTATCGTTACAACCTGACCGCCAACCGTGAGAACCGCCTGGACTCAAGCATGAAGTCCGTGGGAGTGATCGGTGCGCCGGCCGGACTCTGGCATTTTGGTCATGCCATGGGAATCGGCACACAGAGAAGTTTCACACAGGCAGAGCTCATTACTCAGCTTCTCCCCCAGGAAGAAGCAAAGGTGACTTCGCGTGGCGTCTTTGCAGGCGGGATCGATTATGGCTGGCCCACCGCTTATGAACAGGCGTGGAGCGAGCGGGCAAGACACGGCCACCGCTGGTCAATGCTCGCCAACTACCATCCCAGCACCGTTCGCAAAATCTGGACGCCAGACGCCAACAAGGGGCTCATCGACTTCACGCTGCCAGATGACTCCAATTGTGAAAATTTCGCAACGCAGTTTGACTATCTGGAGGTTTCTGAATATGCCAAGTACAAATCCGCGGACATCGAGCACTACAGAACGACCGTAGCACTTGGCGCCGTCGAACATCAGAACAGGATGATCGCAGACGCCACAGCGCTCACCAGGGAGGAGGAAGCCACATACAAAGGCCGCAAACCGACCATCCCCGAGGTCCGCGAGATAGAGCGGCAGGTACAGCATCAACCTGCACCAGCAGCCTTGCCGGAAGCCTCTTACACGCCTGGATACGACGAGTCCGCCATGTCAGAAAACATTGATCTGATCACCCAGCTTCTTAACCGCAAGAACAGTGAGGTTGATGATGAATAGCACATCGATCTACCAGGACAATATTTTGATGGATGGCCTTGGCGAGATTCTGGACAGGACTGAGGTTGCCAAGAAGATTCTTCACATGCCGGAGATGCCGGATAATGTGGCCGCCATCCCCTACGCCCAGCGCCTGCACCTACTCTACCGGCTGCGCTATATGCATCTTCCACGCATTGAGGAATACAGAATCGCAGAGAGTATTGATATTGCATTACGGCAAGGCTACGACCTCCGCAATCCGGCCAATGCGGAAACCTGGTCGATGCTCACGGATGAACCCCTGTTTCAGCCACGCCTGAAGATGCCTGCCGGGGTCGTCTCCATCATCGGTAATTCAGGGACAGGCAAAACTGAAGCCATCACCCGAATTCTGCAGTCCTATCCCAAGCAGCTCATCCACCACCCAAGGTTCCCGCGCATGGCTAGCGACCATTGGCAGGTGAGCTGGATGTCCATCACGATTCCAGCGAGCGGGCGATCCATCGATATGGCCAGGTCGCTGATGGATGACTGGCAGCGCCTTATGGCGCCATTGGGGAAGATGTTCAGCGAACGTTTTGAGAAATCTCTGTCTCGTGAAAAGCTCCAAGGGCAACGCCTGCTGGAGGAGTGGCGAAAGGTCGCAGAGAGCCACTTCCTCGGAATTCTACATATTGATGAAATTCAAAACCTCTTCAAGCTGCAGACGCTGGAGAAACGCAGGAAAGCCAAAGGAGCCAAAGGCGTCAACTCCAAATCAGATCCAGGATTGCCGATTATCGAAGACCAACTGCTCAAGTGGATCCTGACGCTCACTGCAAGCTGGTCCATGCCGATCATTTTGTCGGGCACGCCAGACGGCTTTGCTGCGCTGAAGCACCGCATGGCCACCTCGCAACGGCTGGTAAGCCTGGGGCATCACACCTTGTCACGGTTCCTCCACGTCGAGGAGCCGGAGTTCGCGAAGATGTTTTTCCCTGCACTGATCAGCTATCAGTTGCTCGCCAATCCTCTGAAAGGAACGCCGGATGTTGCGCGCACACTGATTAATCTGACTGCTGGAATCCCACGCATGCTTGTTGCGCTGTGGATCTGCGCACAGCGGATTGCCATTGAGCGGAGGGATGACACATTCAGGCTCCAAGACCTTCACACCGCAGCCAAAACCTACCTGGCGCCCGTCATGCCCGCCATTGCTGCACTCGCCTCTGGAGATCCTGGCCTTATGGCACAGTTCGAGGATTTGCTGCCTGAAGATTGGGATATCTGGGATCAGTTGGCGGCAGCGTAAGTTTGCAGAGCTAGGGACGCTGGAAGGCGCGGCGTCTCTAGATTTTCCTAAGATATTTGCGAGTTTGCCATGACAGATCTTCGGCCGAAGCAGTCACTCATAGCGCTAGCATGAGCGGCAGTTTCCAGCACTAACCGATCGTCAGTCGAGTTTTTATGACGGTCTGACTTAATCCTGTTTGCCGCCATGGAAATTAGGGCGATTCAAACAGCCAACATGTTCGACATTACTTAGCGAGGGCACCCCACGAACGATTTTGAAAATCAGGGGGCACGGGCGGAATCTCTATCGAAGAGTCTTTGTATCGAACCACTGTGAGAAGTCGGTGCATGGCGCAATAGCTCAGCGGACGATCTAGTACAGCTGGAACAAACCAAAATGCACCAAACGACAGAAGGCCAGAAAGGAGTGTCGCGAAAATAGGATTCTCAAGCCCGACTAGACCGACAGCGGCAGTAGCACAACCGAATGTCACGGCAATGATCCATCTCCATCTGGTGTAGAGGGCCACGCCGGCCTTAAATCCCTCATCAAGGACCCGTCTTATGCGAGCATCCTCTATCGCCTTTTTTTCGGCTAAATCGGCCGCTAAAGCTTCGGCACGCTTGATGTGATACGCTTTATCCAATTCATGTTGAAGAGCTTCTTTTGACTTCTGGCTTATTTTTTGGCTCAGCTCACTCTGAGTTTTTTCGGCCTCTGCTTGAAGCAACGCCATTTTTTTCTCGTACTCTGCTTCAACTTCATCAAGATGCTTTTCGCCTTCTTCGCGGACTTTGGCGGCCGCAAATTCGCCCGCAGCAAGCGTCACCTTCTCTAAAATAAACGGCAGGCGCTCTTTGGTTACGTCCTCTGGGTCACCTCTAGTAGCGATCATTAGCGCGCGTGCAGCTTCCCGATCTTCAAGAAGCGCCATAATGTCTTCGGCCTCGGCGCGGCCATGCAGTTGAAGCATGAGGTTGATGGCACGAGCCTTGACGTCGGCGCGTGGTCTCACCGCCGCAGAACAATGCGCCAATAGGCGGGTTCGCGAGATCGAAGTGTCGGCTTGACCGCCTCGAGCCCACAGATAGCCAGCGAACTGTTTGTCCGACATGGCAAGTGGCGGCCAACGATCAATTTGCGCGCGACTGAATTTTGTAGCTCCCCCAAGCCAAGTCTTCCACGCATCGTTCGCTATTTTGACTAAGGCCGTATTCCGCGTAAGCAGAATATGGCCTGAATCGCAGATCCGAGCGCACGAGTAATCTATCTTGCGTAGCGAAATCAGCGACCAAACAGACTTGCGATCATATTCTTTCGCTTCTTCATTTTTCCACGCCTTCATCCGTTCATCCATTACAGCGTCTATATTACCGACCGTTTGAGGTGCACGTTTATGGAGATTCGTTTCGGGATCACGTACCACTGAGATGCCTAATCTCTGTTCGGCACGATCCGCAACATTGCCCAAGAGAGCACTAAGAAGGTCTGGCATCACCGTGGTACCCCAATGAGCCGCAGTTTGGTTTACGCCTGATCTGAGGTAGGTAAGTTGTGCGTGAATCGCCGATTCTGCTTCGGCAACGCAGTGATCAAAAAGTACTGCGGTAGCCCCACTTTGGCGAATCAGTTGCAACAGTTCTTGTCCGTATTCGGAGTACTCAACATTGACCCCGAGCATGTCCAGTAGGAGCGGGGAATCCAAATAGACCGTTAGTCCTTGCAGTGAATCAGCCTCGGCTTCTGGCTCGTTAAAGCATGAGATGGCTTCAGCCGCCATATCTGCAAAGGCGATATCGCTTAAACGCGAAAAGGCTGCTTGGTTACTGTCACGAAGATTAAGTAAAAATTTAGATACCGCAAAGTCAAGATGAATTTCATCGCGATCCTCCTGCGCCCCTTGAATTTCCGGTCTTGAAATTGTCGAAGCTGTTTTTTTCGTAACGATGGTCGCTTCACGACGACTCAAGATATGCATCGAATCGGCATTCAATAACCGATCTAGAAGGGCCGCGTGAAGCACTTGGTCGTCCTTCTCCTTCAGCCGTTCGTCCGTTCTACAGTACGTAACGAAAGTTGTTAGGACAAGCTCGATTTCAGTCTCTGTAACCGGCGACGCGCCATCAACGTCGGGCAGTTTGTCGGAAAACCGATATACCGTCGAATCTCTCGTCTTAGAAATCTCTGTTAGCACGCCCTCATGTGCGAGAAGTTCGGCAAGGCCTAAGGCGGCAAGGCGAGGAACTTGAAATCCATAGCGGCCCGCTATGGCGCTTGAGAAACTTTTTGCCTCGAAAAGTTGTCCAGCTAATGGGCTACACGCCTCGGCAATAAATGGAATAATCGCCTGCATAATGTCCATCCCTCGCTTGGATAGGCGTTCGGCAAGAGCGCAGTACGCGACTAATGCGCGTTTATGGCGATTCTCGGATGTCATACAGTCTCCGTTTTAGAGGAGGGTGATGGGGTTAGCTTGTAAATGTCTCGCACATAGACAACGAATCAAAAGATGGCTGCTCAGGTTAACAGGGCAAGAAGGGCGGCTGTTTATCCCTTGCGTAATGTTGCTGACCTAATGCCCGGCGACCCCAAATAGTTTGTTCGGCAAGTTCGCAGCATGGTAGCCGTTCAAATGTTGTTGGCTAAGCGAGGCTGATAGTCTGCAACTAATCGATAGCAACCATTCTAGCCCGCCGAATTCCGGGCGCTGGACCTCGGATCACAAAAAGGGCTGTACGACTTCAGTGCAATGGGCGACTCGTCGTCGGCCTTTGCGGACATTAACGCCAAAGATCTAAAATGACAGCTATCGACTAGGAGTGGCCGGTCAGCCTTACTCGCCAAAGTACTTATCGCGGCGGTTATCAAAAGCAGGGGTCGTCCCCTCAAGGACATCAAGCACCGCACGATTGAGCTCAGAGCTTTCGATGGCTCCAGAGGTATATGTGAGTGCAAAGTGATCATTTCGATCAAATTCAGCAAGGATAATCTGCTCAGCATCGCAGCAGACTGCCAAGTTCGCGTTATGAGTAACCAAAATAATTTGGCGGCGCTCTTTAGCTCGCTGAATGATGGGCACAAGCATTGAGTACACCGTTTGGTTATCAAGGTTTTCCTCTGGCTGGTCCAAGATGAGCGGTGTTGGGTCAGAGTCAACCAACAAGTAAAAAATAAGTAAAAGCGCGCCACGTTGTCCAGGGGACATCTGTTGAATACTGGTGCCTGCCAAACTCAACGAGAATTTTGCCTCAATCTGGCGAAGGTCAAACAAGAGCTCATACAACTGTTCTGAAGTGACTTTTGTCCTGAGTATAGGCAGAAGCGCAGCTGGGCCACCGTCCGTCCCAGTTATTGCGACTCGGATAGCACGAAACCCGATCGCAACACTGTCAGAGCTGTTGAAGTCGATATCTCGCAGAATGGAGGCAAGTTTGACTTGCCCCTCTTCGTCCCCCCGGAATCCTCCTGTGCTCTGTTTTACCAATGAGAAAAACTTTTCTACAAAGGCTTGTCGGTCGAAGAACAATGCACTCTGGAACTCTACTTTAAGCTCAGTTGCCACACCGGGTACAGCTGCAACCAACTGTTCCACAGCGGTGAATAGTGAACGACGCGACTCAGCGATACTCTTCAGCTCTGAGTAAATCTCGCGCACAAGTTTATCCTGCGATACCTCTAGTACCTTGCAGCGCGCAGGTAGTTGCGCCAGCTCAGCAAGTCGTGCTTCATAGAATTTTATTGTCTCGGCCTCATCAGGCTTACCAACTAGAGACTTTACGGCTTTTTCCCAAGCAGCCAAGCGAACAACAAAGTCTTGATAAAGCTTATTCGGCTGATCCAAAGTTTCCTGCAGTAGCTTCCGCTCTATGATCAGCGCCTCATGTCTGCTGGCGGCCTCCTGCTGTTTTGTCCCCAGTTCAATCAGCGCATGCTCAGTGGCGCCACGGATATCTAGAAGTACCGGATGCTGAGTTTGCACTTGCACGATGCTGTCAAACTTCACATCGACTTGGTGCAATTCTGCGAGAAGGCTCTCGTTGATTCGGGCAACTTGTTGTTCGAAAGCTACCAAGCGTTCAGCAACACTAGTTAGCACCTCTCTGCGTTCAACTAGCTCTCTTCTGGTTGCATCCGTAAGTGAGGATGCAATATCCAGTTGAGTTAATTCCTGAGCAATCTCAATAAGTCTCTGGCCCTCTGATGTCGACGGGGTGTCCAAGGCATCTAAAGGCTTAGGGATTTCGGTAGGTTTTTTTGCTTGAAGATCTCCCAGCTCCAGCTTCTTGGACGCCAGTTTTTCTTTGAGTTCATTCTCATGAGCAATCCCCGATTGCCTTTCCAATTCAGCAAGTTGAGCGTTAACTTGGCGCAAATCTTGTCTGAGCTCATCAATTCGTTCTTGCGCTGGCCGTTCCTTTGCCGCCAAGTATTCGTCCAAATCTTGATGGCTGCCTCGGTCTGCTTGGTCCAGATGAGAGAAAAGAACCTTTCGAATTTCGGTGCTGAACCGATCGGATTTTCCTGTCACGTGATCGTTGCACAAATCCTCAAAATAAATCTGCGAAATATATTTCACCCGCTCCGGCCGCTGAGGGTCTGCTTGCTGGTCTAAGCTAACTGAAGTTTCATCGCCATTTCGCCACGTCAGCTTGGCTTCAAAAGCGCTCGCTCGCTGAATGCTCCCACTCTTGAACCGACTGTCCACCAAAAAAGTAAAAAATTCGTGAGCCTTTGAGTTCCCCGCAAGAGCAAGCACTTCTGCCAGGCCGCTCTTGCCGGAACCCTTGTTACCAATCACAGCGACAAGATCTGGATTCAGAACCAAGTCAGTACCACTAAACCACTTCTCGTTCGTCTTGGCACTCGCTTTCGCAGATATTTGCAGCCGTTGCATAAACAGCCGACCATTCGCTTCGACGAACGCTCTCTTCGGAGGTATGTCTCCGATGTACGAACGAAACACTGGTTCCTTGATTGCGTGTAAAAGCCCCTTGAAAGTGGGCTCGGCCTTTATCCACGTCTTCATTCCGCTCGGGAATACGCCGTAGTTGCTATGACTGTGGGCATCAGTGCCTCGCACGCACAGTCTGGGTTTTCTATCTAGTGAGTCAAAGAAACTATCAAAGTACTTCTCGTTCAGCTCGTGGCGGACGCCATGAAATGCAAGACGATTGCCTTCATCTTTGCACTCAAAGATGTCAGCAGCCGTTCGCAGCCTGCGCACCTCGGTGTAATGGGCCGTCCAATCAATATCCTTAAGTCCGCCGTATGTATCCCACGGCATCAGCAGAAGTCCCCACCCCCCCATAAGCGTGAGGGCTTCTCGAAGAGACTCGGCCGTCACCATTGCTGTTTGCCAGCCTATTTGCAAAGCATAGTCTTCGTCTTCAGCTACACGCTTTACGTCGAAGTGGTCTTTTTCTAGGCGACCCCTGCCGAGTTCACGCGAATATTGAACCAGACAGTGTTCGCTCAAAGGCCGATCACCGTCCTTTAAGTTAACCTTAAGCGTCGCTAAAATATCGTTCAAAAGTTGAGGCGGTACTTCTGGATCCAGAACCAGATGCACATTAAGACGCTGCTTCAAAGAGCTCTCTACACGTAACTCGATCCCAGGAAACACTGGTTTCCCAGCAAGCGAACCGAGGTTCTTCCTCTCATGTTCGACAATGGCCAAGTATCCGTCAAACGTCCAGTAATCCATGATGACAAAAACATTCGGACTTGCTTTCGCCATTGAGTCCACAGTCTGTTCTATCAGTTTCTCTCTTGCTGCTGCATCTAAACCTCGCAGTTTTTGACCTCTCCATTCGTAAGAGGCTGGTGTGTGGCAGTGAAAATCCCACAGTCGCCAAATCGATCCTTCGTACGTTCGTGATTCGTTCATTTGGGTACCTGCGTTTCGTACAATGCAAACAGATGTCTATATAAAGACTTTGGAATCAGACCTTGCAAACCAATATCTCCGCCTCAATCCCCATTCCCCTTTTTCGCCTCCGCAAACTTCCCTGCCATTGTTGGATTTCCGCGCGTTAGTTTTTTGATCGTTACGTCCTGCGCCTTGTCATTCGCGAGGCGTAGGTTACGGTCGGTGCCGAGCAAGGCTTCCTTAGTTTTCTGTAGGTGGTCGATGGATTTGTCAATCTCGTCAATCGCTGTCTGGAAGCGCCGGGAGGCGAGGTCGTAGTTTTTGGCGAAAGCGGACTTGAAGCCTTCGAGATCTTCTTCGAAGTGGGTGATGTCGATGTTCTGCGCACGAACCAGCGCGAGCTCTGTTTTGTACTTAAGCGCGTTCATAGCGGCGTTGCGCAGCAGGGTGATGATGGGAATAAAGAACTGCGGGCGAATAATGTACATCTTGGGGTAGCGGTGGAAGACGTCGACAATGCCGGTGTTGTAGAGCTCGCTGTCGGATTCGAGCAGTGAGACGAGTACCGCGTATTCGCAGCCTTTTTCACCGCGGTCCTTGTCGAGTTCTTTGAGAAAGTCTTCGTTGCGGTGTTTGGTGGCTGTGAGGTCACCTTCGTTCTTCATCTCGAACATGATGGAGACGATCTCGGTGCCGGTTTCATCCATATCTCGGAAGATGTAGTCGCCCTTGCTGCCGCTGCGGGCGTCGTTGTCTTTCTCGAAGTAGGCTCGGGGGAAAGCGGTGGCGCGGATGCGGTTGAATTCGGTTTCACAGTGCTGCTCCAGCGTTTCGCCAACCATCTTGGTGGAGAGACGGGCCTTCATGTCACGCAGGCGTTCGATTTCGCCCTCGCGATCTTTGATCTGGACCTCGTAGCGCTCTTTGAGAGACTTTTCGGCGAGTAGCTTTTCGAGTGCGACACGCTCCAGATTGCTCTTGAGTTCATCGCGCTCTTTCTGGACGGTGCCGAGCGCATCGGCTAGCGCGAGTTTCTGGTTGAGCGCAAGGGTGTCAAGCTGAGCCTTGAGTTGCTGGATTTCGGCGTCCTTGCTGGCGGCGTTTTTCTGCAACTCACTAAGCAGCTTGGCTTCGGCGAGGCGGCCTGCGGCTTCTTTCTCTTGCTGCGCCTGAGCGAGCTGATTCGCGAGTTTGTTGGCAAGTGAGTCGCGCTCTTTCTCGACGGCGCCGAGCGCTTCGCTCACAGCAAGCTTACGGGTGACCTCGCTAGCATCGATGCTGGCTTTCAGTTTCTGGATCTCAGCATCTTTGATGGCAGCATTTTTTTGCAGTTCGCTGGCAAGGCGCGCTTCGGCGAGTTCGACGGCGGTACGTTTGTCCCTCTCGGCGAGTTCCAACCGCTCGCGCAATTGATGCTCAAAGTCGGCATTGCGTACCTGCTTGAGGATATCAGCGTAGCCAGCTTCGTCGATCTTAAAAGCTTTTCCACAGTGCGGGCAAATGATGTCGTACATGGCAGCACGTTTTCGGTTAAAGCGGAGCACTTCGTCGCCTGATTTCACCTGCATGCTACAAATGAGGACCCAAAGGGCTAGGCCAAGTTAAATTTCAAAAGCCTTGAATGACTGCTTCTGCGGAGAATAGCCGTCCATACGGTTGGTGATCAACGTCAACTCTGGCCGAGAACCAGAATTCTGCAGATAACTACGCAGCCAACTGATCCCTACTGCTGATTTCTTCCAACATCCTCCCAAGCGCCTCCACCAACTCCGGACTCGCCGCCTGAAGAACTGCCTCAAACTGCTTCACCGAAATTCCACCTCTGGCGGCAGCCTCTACAAACCCGCACTTCTCCACATAGAACGCCCGACAGGCCTCCAGCACGCTACTGCGGCTTCGGCCCACAACCAGATTTGGCAGTCCCATCTTGTTGAGCAGCTGGGTCACGACAAATATACTCGTCTCGCATTGCTTGGCAACGCCGGCATGCGATCCCTTCTGGGCAAGGTAGGCCTGCAACAGCATGTCTGCATCGGGATGGGGCTTTCTGGCGCGGACTCTGTGGGGTTTCGCCCCTTCGATGTCGATTGCCCGTGCAATGTCTTCAATGGAGTCAAACAGGACGGCCAGGGCCAGGAAATAGGCTTCGACGGAAGAGGCGCCATTGGCGAAGTAGAAGACACCATCGAGCTGGTTGAAGAGCTTTCCAGGGTGGTTGTTCTTGGCGGGAGGAAACACGTCTTCGAGCCAGTCTGCCGGAAACGTTCGGGCAATCAGGTCGCTCAGAAGCGGCCGGCGAACATCATCTGCGTGGCACTGCAGATTCATTTCCCGCCCTCTTTGCGACATTACCCGTCGGATAATCCGCGTGCTGAGCGGCATCGAACGTGCGCTGAGCATCGCTGCGATGGCATGGAATTTATCAACGCAGGGACAATCAATTCCCATACGGGGAATTTCATGGGTCTTGGCGTGATCAACCCAGTAAGCCGGTTCGCGCAGAAAGGCCCATTCATCGTGGACCAACTGAAGCGGCGTCTGGTGTTTCTCGCATAGACATTTGCCGGGCAGCTGATGCGAACGCCGCCAATAGCTGAATCCCAGGGTCTCCTGATCTTCCTGGATGCAATCGCGGCAGAAGACCGCACCGGGCCGGACCAGTCGTATCCCTGAGACGGTCAGAATGCCTTCATCCGTAGTACTCCCATGCTCGATATTAGTTTTGTGGGGCGTGATCGCACGGCGCCATGGCAGGGTGGTGTGTTCGGCTACAAACTGCTCCAGCGCAACGTCTGCTACACGGCTCAACAGCAGGATCGTCGCACCGTATTCGCCGGGGGCTGGATTGGGCTGTTCACCCAGCCATTCACGCATGGCTTCCAGTGTTTCTTGTTTGGTGGAATGCCAGTTCCACTTTTTCACCCTCCCCAGATACCCACGATCCA